>NZ_OZ246016.1:1977799-2637066 GCF_965230735.1 Motiliproteus sp. | reverse complement strand
ATTCGTAGCTTGTTGTCTGCCCATTCTGGTAGTTTCGTATCCAGTAAGTTGTCCGGTAATCGGTGTTTTGGTGCTTCGATCTCTTCACCCTTGCAGTAAGCCTTCAGCGCCCAGCGGCGTGAGTTCTTGCCCCAGTATAGAGTGCCGCCCTTCAGGGCTGGCCGACCATGCCGGGTCCGTGATTTGAACTCGGCGGCGCGCAGCCAGGCATTAACGTCTGAGCGCGTTGGAAGTGAGTACGAGTAATTGATATCTACCCTTGAGAGGCTGTAAGCACCCTTCTTCACAGCCCCCAGCTCTGCGAGTTGCGGGCTGAGCTTCAGGGCTTTGCAGACCTTCTGGTAAGTGTCGTAGACCAGGGCAACCAGATCATCGCTGCCGAAGATGTTGTGGCCCTGCAGGAACTTCGACGGGTTGCCATGCAGGTACAGATGGGTCGCCTTCCCCTGCCCGTCACCACCTACGCTTTTCACCTGGATGCTGGCATCGTGAGATCCGACCACCGAGATAGCACAACGGGTCGACCACTCAAGGGAGCTGTCCGGCAAGATCTTGCAGACCGTTCCCCCATTGAGCGGTTGGTGAAGCAGCGGTAACGCTGCTGATACCCAGTCGATCATCCGTGCCCATGAACCCCAAAAGAGTCTCAAAATGAGACAAAAGGCCAGTATTACTAACCGCTGGCCTTCGCCACCCAAAAACCTGTCAACACCCACTAGGGTCCAATCTGAACATACATGCATGGGGTCTTACAACCTTGCATGGGTATTCGCGTGGTATAAATACCCTTCGGGTGGGGGTTTGTTATTGTCTGAAACCCAAAATCATATGATTTTTGCTATCAAAAGGGCTTCTCATGGACATCGGTGACCGGTTAAGACTGATCAGGACTGAGCAAAATTTAACAGCTAAGAAGCTATCAGAGATTTCAGGAGTACCTGAGAAAACGATTTACAGGATTGAAACTGGAGAGGTGAAGGATCCTAAGCTGTCCAGTTTGGAGGCTTTGATCAGAGCTCTGAATTGCTCAGCCGATCGGCTTTTATTCGACAAATCAGAGAGTGGCTTATCAGGAATCTTGAAGCATACATTTGAACATGCCAGCAAGCTGCCTATCGGAGATCGGGTGGCGATTATTTCAATTATCGATAAATACCTGTTGGCAGATAGGCTAAACAGCATGATTCAGGATTTGGCCCCACCGAGCCTGATTGAACAGATGGAAAGAGAAGAATACATTGACCACCAAATGATGAACGAGGCTATCCAGGAAGAAGAGGATGCCGAAAGAGCTGAAGCAATGGAGGCTTATTACCGTGGGAATAGTTAAACGAAAAGTAGCAGACATCATCAAAGAATATGATCTACCCCAAGAGACCCAACTTCTGGGGTATGTGGTCCATATCGAAGAAAGCGATGAGTTTCTAGCTGTACACGAGAACACGTCGGAAATGGAGCGATGGGGCTGGTCACATACACCTGAGAACGCCAAGCTGTACCGACGTTCAGACAAGGCAATCAAAGTAGCTCAGCGCTGCAAGAGTGAAGCTATGGTTTGTAGCCTGTTCGACACAGGGCCCCAGCTAATGGTTTTCCCTCTTTGGCCCGAGGATTAAGCGATTAACCGCGGTCGGTCGGTTCGTGCACGGTCGTGCATCGAATACGACCGATCCGCGGTAATTCGTTTCGTTCGTCGCTCTCCATCGCTCCTCTCTTCACAATTACCTGGTAAAGCCGCACCGAAAGCCCCGTCCTACTCGCAGCGGTCTCGAATGGGTTTGTTTCGCAGGCGATCGGGTGGAGCAAAGCCCCACCACTCACTAGGCTGCGACCTATCTATCCTGCTGTTTTTAAACGGAATATATCCATTATGCGAAGTTGTATATGGGTAAGGTTGGGGCCGGTTGTGGCGCTACTGCGCTTAGTGCGCTGCGTTCTGCTCCTGCCCCCAGGTTTCGTAAGCCGCTAACGCCGCTTCTTTGCCTTCGGTTTTGGAGATCTCCAACAGGTCCGCTATCCGGAGCATCGATACCAGTTCGTCATGCGCCCACTCGTAGCGATCAATGATCAGCGTAATAAACGACTCGAGCGTTACTGCGTCGACGCCGTCGGTTTTGGTGAGATCCTGTAGATCGATCAAGCTCTGCTTCACAAGATCGAGTTCTCGTTTAAGATCCAAGTTAGTCATGGTCAGCACCTCTTTGCTGGTTGTGATTAGCACCCTGGATCAGCTGCAACTGATGCTGGGTGCGCTACTTCCTTTTTCTCCAGAACGGTCCAGGTTCGTGACCGATCGGATATAGATCTTCACCGTCGTATTCGTAGATCATCCATTCCATCTGGAACCGTGCGAACGCAATATCGCGTAGCTTCTGGTCGAAGAAGAAGCACAGCTCGTCGATCGCTTTCCCTTTCAGTTCCGGGTGCCCCTGCTGCTCCAGCTCGCGCCAGTAACGCATGAACTCCTGCAGGATGTAGTGCATGTAGAGGCTGGTACAGTGGCCGAAGGTTCGGCGAGCCCGGGTCTCGATATCGTCCAGCGGCTCCAGGAAGCGCCTGATTGGTCGTGAGACCATTGATCAGTGTCTGGCGGACTGATGAACCAGCTGCTCATCAAAAGCCCATTGCGGGATTTCTGCCGGCTCTGCCTCAAGGACTCGCACCAGAGGTACGACATTGTTTCGCGGTGCAGCTTCCTGCCGGAGGGCGATATCGATGCCGTATTCGAGCAGCTGCTTGCGGTGGCGGTAATAAGTCGCCTTAGGAAGTGTTGATCGCAGATCCTCGCCGATCTGCCATAGCGTGTAGGTGGACCGCAGTTTCTGCGGGAACTCAAGTAGTTGGTCAGTCGTCAGGGCTAGCTGCTCATTCATTTCTAATCGCTCCAGGTAACTCCGGTACACTCGCCGGATCTCATCTACAGTCAGCGTCTTTGCTTCTTCAAAGCCCAGTTCTTTCAGTTGTTTAGCGCGCAGTACTAATTCAATTCGTAGCTTGTTGTCTGCCCATTCTGGTAGTTTCGTATCCAGTAAGTTGTCCGGTAATCGGTGTTTTGGTGCTTCGATCTCTTCACCCTTGCAGTAAGCCTTCAGCGCCCAGCGGCGTGAGTTCTTGCCCCAGTATAGAGTGCCGCCCTTCAGGGCTGGCCGACCATGCCGGGTCCGTGATTTGAACTCGGCGGCGCGCAGCCAGGCATTAACGTCTGAGCGCGTTGGAAGTGAGTACGAGTAATTGATATCTACCCTTGAGAGGCTGTAAGCACCCTTCTTCACAGCCCCCAGCTCTGCGAGTTGCGGGCTGAGCTTCAGGGCTTTGCAGACCTTCTGGTAAGTGTCGTAGACCAGGGCAACCAGATCATCGCTGCCGAAGATGTTGTGGCCCTGCAGGAACTTCGACGGGTTGCCATGCAGGTACAGATGGGTCGCCTTCCCCTGCCCGTCACCACCTACGCTTTTCACCTGGATGCTGGCATCGTGAGATCCGACCACCGAGATAGCACAACGGGTCGACCACTCAAGGGAGCTGTCCGGCAAGATCTTGCAGACCGTTCCCCCATTGAGCGGTTGGTGAAGCAGCGGTAACGCTGCTGATACCCAGTCGATCATCCGTGCCCATGAACCCCAAAAGAGTCTCAAAATGAGACAAAAGGCCAGTATTACTAACCGCTGGCCTTCGCCACCCAAAAACCTGTCAACACCCACTAGGGTCCAATCTGAACATACATGCATGGGGTCTTACAACCTTGCATGGGTATTCGCGTGGTATAAATACCCTTCGGGTGGGGGTTTGTTATTGTCTGAAACCCAAAATCATATGATTTTTGCTATCAAAAGGGCTTCTCATGGACATCGGTGACCGGTTAAGACTGATCAGGACTGAGCAAAATTTAACAGCTAAGAAGCTATCAGAGATTTCAGGAGTACCTGAGAAAACGATTTACAGGATTGAAACTGGAGAGGTGAAGGATCCTAAGCTGTCCAGTTTGGAGGCTTTGATCAGAGCTCTGAATTGCTCAGCCGATCGGCTTTTATTCGACAAATCAGAGAGTGGCTTATCAGGAATCTTGAAGCATACATTTGAACATGCCAGCAAGCTGCCTATCGGAGATCGGGTGGCGATTATTTCAATTATCGATAAATACCTGTTGGCAGATAGGCTAAACAGCATGATTCAGGATTTGGCCCCACCGAGCCTGATTGAACAGATGGAAAGAGAAGAATACATTGACCACCAAATGATGAACGAGGCTATCCAGGAAGAAGAGGATGCCGAAAGAGCTGAAGCAATGGAGGCTTATTACCGTGGGAATAGTTAAACGAAAAGTAGCAGACATCATCAAAGAATATGATCTACCCCAAGAGACCCAACTTCTGGGGTATGTGGTCCATATCGAAGAAAGCGATGAGTTTCTAGCTGTACACGAGAACACGTCGGAAATGGAGCGATGGGGCTGGTCACATACACCTGAGAACGCCAAGCTGTACCGACGTTCAGACAAGGCAATCAAAGTAGCTCAGCGCTGCAAGAGTGAAGCTATGGTTTGTAGCCTGTTCGACACAGGGCCCCAGCTAATGGTTTTCCCTCTTTGGCCCGAGGATTAAGCGATTAACCGCGGTCGGTCGGTTCGTGCACGGTCGTGCATCGAATACGACCGATCCGCGGTAATTCGTTTCGTTCGTCGCTCTCCATCGCTCCTCTCTTCACAATTACCTGGTAAAGCCGCACCGAAAGCCCCGTCCTACTCGCAGCGGTCTCGAATGGGTTTGTTTCGCAGGCGATCGGGTGGAGCAAAGCCCCACCACTCACTAGGCTGCGACCTATCTATCCTGCTGTTTTTAAACGGAATATATCCATTATGCGAAGTTAGATATAGAAAAGGTCGGGGCCTAGTGGTTGTAGCAAGAGCCCTATTTGGGAAACATTCAATCCAACAACTCAAACCACCCTTAATCCAGACAAGGCATTCAAAGTATCGATTGTGAGTTCATACAGATATCCCGCTCGTCGACTAGCGTTCGTATTGAGCCGTATGGCATCTGATTTTGTCGGCATTGCCAGGTTTGTCACCGCGCTTTATTGAAGTCGCCCTTGGACTCTCGGGTGACCCAATAGGATGTGCCATTCCTCCGAAAATGCTGAAATGCTGAGTAGATCTTCAGCGAGACTCTCGATCACCCTGTTGCCGATAATGGCGGCGACGCTACGTGAAATCTGTGAAGGTTCTTGAGGGTTAGGCTTGCGGAATTCACTGTGGCGAGCCTGGTTGCTGATTCAGGTAGCGCACCTACTTGTGTTGTGCATCATGGCTCCAGCGTCCGTACGGAAGTGCGGGATTAGCGAAGGTGTTATGCCTGCATGCCATGAGGCTTCACGGTACGGATTACTGCAGCATTGATCCTAGAGTGAGTTCAATTTAGGCGGCTTGCAGTGTCCACTGTGTCGGTAGGCCGTATGTGTGCGATGAATGTACGCATAGGAAGTCTGCTTTATTTTCAATGAAATAGAGCTTATTAGGTAAGGCTTTTCTAGATTTGTTATATTTATCGAATTTCCAGTAGTAGACACTACTGGTAACCAATAGGCTCGAATCTTATACTCGGCCAATATCATCTACTACTGGCTAAGGCTCTCTACGTGACGCATAAATCCTTCCCTGGTATGCCGCTGTTCGATTCTGCTAAGTTCTTCAACCAGATTCCCCGTAACGCAGTATTTGCCGATCAATGCCCCGCCGTTGAAACCTTTGTTCTGGGCCTGGATGTTCAATGCGTGCTTGATGACTATCGCTACACCAAGGACTTCCTCACCAGTTACAGCAAGAAAAGCCAGGATACCTACGACAAGTTTCGAGGGGATGCAGAACGGCTGCTGCTGTGGTCTTGGCTGATTAAACGTAAATCCATCGTCGAGCTACGCAGACGCGACCTTGAGGAATATACCGATTTTGTCGCCAAGCCAGACCCCATCTGGCAAGCCGATAACACTGAAAGGCGTTTCCTTACAGTTAACGGTGCGCGCGAACCCAATCAACGCTGGCGCCCCTTCCGTGTCGCAGGTGCCGGCAAAGGCCGCTTGAACACCAAATCCTGGCAGGGCCTTTTCTCCAACCTTAGCGTCTACTTTAATTACCTGATGGCTGAGGACTACGCTCCAGGCAATCACATACCTATCGTTAAGAAAAACTGCCCCTATCTGCGCCAGGAAACCGGCATCAATACCGCCAAGAGACTATCCGAGCTGCAGTGGGAATATCTGCTAAACACCGCTATCGCCATGGCTGATACAGATCCTCAGCACGAGAGAACCCTGTTCGTAATAGCCACCTTAAAGTCTCTAAAGCTGCGCATATCGGAACTGGCCGAACGCCCAAACTGGCTACCAATAATGTCCCACTACCACCGTGATCATGAAGGTAACTGGTGGTACCGCACTTTCGGTAAAGGTTCTAAAGAAAGGGATGTATCCATCTCCAACGAATACCTGCAGTTTCTAAAACGCTATCGGGCACACAGAGGCTTAACCCCCCTTCCCTCTAAAGACTCATCAGAACCGGTAATCGAATCCAGGGTCCGTAACCGGGGCATTGGTAGCCGCCAGCTACGCAACATCGTCGAATGCGCCTTCACCGAAAGCTGTGACTCGTTATTGAAAGATGGTTTCGAAGTCGAGGCCTCGGAGCTAAGAGCGGCCACAACCCACTGGTTGAGACATACCGGCGCATCGATGGAAGTTGCAGCTGGCCGTGAGCTTGCTCACGTACAGGCCGACTTGGGTCACGGGAGCATCAGAACCACCGACGAGCTTTACGTGGATTCCGACAATATGGAGCGGGCATCGAGTGCTAAAGACCAAGATGTATAATCGATTCTTACTAGTATCCAGGGATCATTTGTTTGCATTATCAATTACTTATAGACAGGAGCTGAAGGAGCTAATTAGCTTTTCTTGTGGTATTTATGCCAGCCCGTGCAATTCACTAAGACCCGCTGCAGCCCTCCCCCAACAACTAAACTGTAGATAGACCGTTCGTCTGGGGCCGGCTCTTTCGCACCGGCAACCACGGGCAATGGACGACGCTCGATATAAACCTGAGATCAGCTATGGTCGATAGCCGCTTTAGAACCGAAACCGACAGCATGGGTGAGGTGCAGGTGCCGACCCACGCGCTCTATGGCGCCCAAACACAACGGGCGGTCGATAATTTCCCGATCAGTGGGATCTGTATGTCGCGGGCGTTTATTCGAGCGTTGGGACTGGTCAAGGCTGCCTGTGCCTTGGCTAACGCGGAACTGGGCTTATTAGAGCCTAAGCTTGCACAAGCAATCAGCGAGGCGGCAGAGGCTGTCAGTCGGGGAACGTACGACAACCACTTCCCGGTCGATGTGTTCCAGACCGGTTCCGGCACCAGCAGCAACATGAACGCCAACGAAGTGATTGCTGCATTGGCGACAGAGCTGGTTCATCATCCGGTGCACCCCAATGATCAGGTCAACATGAGCCAGAGTTCCAATGACGTGATCCCAACCTGTATCCATCTTAGTGCGGCTTTGCTGTTAAACGACCGGCTGCTTCCGGCGCTGGATCACCTGGCTCGGGTAATCGAAAACCGAACGATTGAGCTTGAAGGCGTGACCAAAACCGGCCGTACCCATCTGATGGATGCGATGCCTGTCACCTTCGACCAGGAGCTAAGCGGCTGGTTAACCCAGATCAGACAGGCCCAGCATCGCTTGGAGTCGGTACAACCGCGACTCCACCGGTTGGCCATTGGCGGAACCGCGGTGGGAACCGGCATCAACGCGCCGGACGGCTTCGCTGAACGGGTCTGTGCCGAACTGTCTCAACAAACCGGCTTGGCGCTGCAGCCGGCAGACAATCATTTTGAGGCCCTTAGCTGTCAGGATACAGCGGTCGAGCTGAGCGGCCAGTTAAAGACCTTGGCGGTGGCCTTGATCAAGATCTGCAATGACCTGCGCTGGGCCAACAGCGGGCCGTTGGCGGGATTGTCAGATCTGCGCCTGCCGGCGTTACAGCCGGGTAGCAGCATCATGCCGGGGAAGGTCAATCCGGTGATTCCCGAAGCCGTCGCGATGTCCTGCACCCAGGTGATCGGCAACGACAGCTGCATCACCATGGCAGGTCAGTCAGGTAACTTTCAGCTCAATGTGATGTTGCCGTTAGTGGCGCATAACCTGATACAGAGCCTGGAGCTGCTGACCAACAGCGCGGTGCTATTGGCTAATAAGGCGATCAAAGGATTTGTGGTCAACAGCGAACGGATCGAGCAGGTGCTGGCGAACAATCCGATTCTGGTGACTGCCCTCAATCGAGTCATTGGCTACGAGCAGGGCGCGGCCATCGCCAAACAAGCCTACGCCGAGAAACGGCCGCTGCTTGAAGTGGCTTTGGAGGTCACCGGGATGGATGAAGCAGAACTCAAACATCTACTCGACCCGAAGCGTTTGACCGGGAAAGAGACCGACTCTTAACGTCAATATGAGAGCAATAATGCCCGACAGAAACACTGGGTATATACTAAGGTTGTTGTTCCATAAGAGAGGTGAGCCATGAAACACGTCACCTATGAAGATATGCAGGAGCGCGCTGCCTCAAAGCACGTCATTGCTGAAGAGCTGAATATAGTGGTTGCCAACACGCGGGCGTTAGCGCAGGAGGCTGATCACAAGCTTGAGCGGCTGCAAGAACAGTTGCGTATCTTAGAAGAAAAGCTCAGCTAACCCTCCTCCTCTGCTGATCTCAAGTCGTAACCCGAAGGTTTCTACTTCTGTTGCTTTGTCACTGCACGATACACAGCGTTAACCCAGCGTTTCGTGCCGCTCACGCCATTCCGCGGGCGAGTCTCCACTCCAGCGTTTAAATGCACGGGAGAAGTTGCCGACATGGGCGAAGCCCAGACGGTAGCTTACCTCAGCGATCGGCATATGGGATTGCTCCATATACTGCATCGCCAGGTCCCTGCGCACATCATCCACAAGCTGTTTGTAGCTGGCCCCCTGCTCTCTGAGTTTGCGCTGCAAAGTTCGCACGCTGACATTCAGCTTCTCGGCCATCGTTTCCATCTGGGGCTCGCCATCGCTGAGGTCTTCCAACAGGCGATAGTAAACCTGACTCTGAACGTCGGAGCGGTCGAAGCGCGAGATGTACTCAAGACAGATCTGGTCATTCTTCTGGGCCAGTTCGGGATTGGCGGTAGGCAGCCGCTGGGTCGCGGTTTCCAGATCGATCTCCATCCAGACCCGGTCCTGATTCAACAGCACCGGGCACTTGAACATCCGCTCGAAACTACTCATGTCAGCCAGAGCTTCGTGCCTCGGTAGCCCGACCCTCAACGGCTGAAAGTGCTGCGGATAAAGGTGGCGGCAGGTCAACATAATCGTCGCCAGGAACGCTTCGTATTGATAGTTAGTCAGCACCGGTTGGTAAGCAGGATAGCTGCGACCCCAAAATTTAAGTCGATCCGGCTCAAAATCCAGCCCGGTATAGGCACTGTTGGTAAAGATCTTGGTGAATCGATTTACCCGTTCCAATGCCTGGGTTAAGTCCTGGCTGGCCCACAGTGAAAAACCTAGCGCATGCCAGGAAGTCGGCCGCATCATTCGACCTACCGTCAAACCAAAACATGGGTCTTCAGACACTTCGGCGCCCAGTTGAAACAAGCGGGTTGTTTTCACCACTTCAAATCGGGCATTGGGGTCCCAGGCTGCGTCTAGATCGATATCAGCCACGCGGCATACCGGCTCCGGGTCTATGCCGTAACTTTCCAAAGCGCGCGCAATGGCTAGCACCCATCCGCCAAGCGTGGTCGCTACCGTTGCCATACGCACATCCCCTGTTCAGTTACTGATGATTTTCTCAGGTTATCGATTTTTTCCCTAGAGTCTAATCCCGATACGCCAACTTCATATCATCAACGGATGCTGGGATTGCGGCCCCCCGAGGCGTTTTGCATGCTAGATGGAACGCGGCGATGAAGTTCATCGACCCGTTGACCTGGGCCTGCATTCTGCGCTGTACCCCCAGACGCATCTCTAATAACAACGCCTTAGAGGCCACACGCTATGAAGACTAAAATTCTGCCCGCCAGTGACGAGGCCTACGCCTACCCGCTGCTGATCAAGCGCCTGCTAACCTCGGCACAGCGCTACGAACAGGAAAACACCATTGTGTACCGTGGCGAGCAACGCTTCAGCTATCGGGAATTCAACGAACGGGTCTGCCGCCTTGCCAATGCTCTGAGTGACCTGGGTATCGGCCCCGGTGATACTGTCGCGGTGCTGGACTGGGACAGTCACCGCTATCTGGAATGTTTCTTTGCCGTGCCGATGATCGGGGCTGTGCTGCATACGGTAAACATCCGCCTGTCACCGGAGCAGCTGCTGTACACCATGAATCACGCCGAAGATGATCTGGTGCTGGTGCATGAGGACTTTCTATCCTTGGTCGAGAGTGTTCAGGGGCAGCTCAGCACGGTCAAAAACTATGTCCTGTTAAGCGACCACGACAAGCAACCAACCTCTGCCCTGCCACACGCCGGCGAGTATGAGGCGCTGTTGGCTCAAGCCGACACCCATTTTGACTTCCCTGATTTTGACGAAAACTCCGTTGCTACCACCTTCTACACCACCGGTACCACCGGCAATCCCAAGGGGGTCTATTTCAGCCATCGCCAGCTTGTACTGCATACGCTCAATATGGTGGGCGCCCTGGCCAATGCCGACCTCAAACCCTTGATGGGCAGCGATTGCGTGTACATGCCGATAACACCGATGTTCCATGTCCATGCCTGGGGGATGCCCTATGTCGCCACCATGCTGGGCCTGCAGCAGGTCTATCCGGGTCGCTACGTGCCTGACGAACTGGTGCGGTTGATTCGTGAAGAGGGTGTGACCTTCTCCCACTGCGTACCGACGATTTTCCAGATGCTGTTAAGTAGCGACGAAGCCAACAATACCGATTTTTCCAACTGGAAGGCGCTGATCGGCGGCAGCCCCTTGACCCCTGGGCTGGCCAACAAAGCGGCCGAACTGGGTATCCAGACTTACACCGGCTACGGCATGTCGGAGACCTGCCCCTTACTGAGCGTAACCCGTATCGACCGCCGCATCAGCCAACAAACCGAGCAGCAGCAGATCGCCTACCGTGTCAAAGCGGGCGTACCAACAAACCTGGTCGATATGCAGATCTGGGACCCTACGGGCAAACCGCTACCACAGGACGGCACTGCATCGGGCGAGGTCGTTGTCCGAGCGCCCTGGCTAACCCAGAGCTACCTCCACGAACCAGGCAAGGGCGACGAGCTATGGTCCGGCGGCTGGCTTCACACCGGCGATGTCGCCACCATTTCCGGCGACGGATATGTCGAGATTCGGGACCGGATTAAAGATGTGATCAAGACCGGCGGCGAATGGATCTCGTCCTTGGAGCTGGAGAGTCTGATCAGTCGCCATCCTCAGGTGGCCAGCGTTGCGGTCGTTGGTGTGCCGGATCAACGCTGGGGGGAGCGCCCGCATGCGCTGATCGTCAGCCAAAACGGCGACCTTGAAGTGGAAATGATCAGACTCCACCTGGAGCAGTTTGTTGAGAGCGGCCAAATCAACAAATGGGCGATCCCGGAAACCATCGATCTGGTCGATGATATTCCAAAGACCAGTGTCGGCAAAATCGACAAGAAACGGATTCGCGCCCAGCTTGTTTAACCTTCCGTGCCCGCCTCGGCGGGCATTTTTATCGTCCGGGTTACAGTGCATTCCCTGACTTAACCAGAAGGTAAGTCTCGCCTCAATTCGCTGCAGATGGCCAAAATCGACCACAAAAACTAAGCTAAAAACATCCGACACTAAGTTGTGCATCGGCCAGATTTAGCCCTCTCTCAGGAAAAGCTAGAAGTTCTCATTCGGTGTTCCAGCCTCGTCTGCCCGAATGAGAGCGAGGTGGTTTCCAGTGAATGCGTCAGACACAAAAATCACCGTCTTTTACGATGGCGCCTGTCCAAGATGCGTTAAAGATCGCTGCAACTATGAAAAAATGGCGGCTGATAAGCCTGGAGAAGTTCTGTGGTTTGATATTACGGATCGAGATGCCGAGGTCGAACAGCTAGGGATTGATCCTCAAAAGGCACTGGCTGAGCTTCATATCATGACTGCCGACGGCCAGGTACTTTCTGAGCTGGATGCTTATATCGTGCTGATGAGGCGGGTTATCTGGTTAAAACCGCTGGCCTGGTTGATCGGTCTGCCGGTGATCCGCCCTCTACTGGCGCGTGGCTACCACTACAGTGTCAACCGTCGGCTAAAGCAAAGCGGTCGCTGGCCTAAATAACCTCAATCCTACCGGCAGTCCCCGGCTCATTGTTTACCGGCTCGGGCACTAAATCCCGGGTTTTTTCATAGATCTTATTAGGCCTTAAGCTTCAACCGCTCCACACCGATTACCAGCCACATGGCCAGCACGAAAGGCAGCGTTAGTATGGGGAACAGCGCCATCTTCAGTCCTGTCAGCGCCAGCGCGGTTGCCGCACTGATTCCCAACCAGAGCTGCCAACTGCGCCAGTGATGCCCGGAAACGATACCCAGCGCCACGGCGATCAAGGCGCTGTTATAGCCGGCAAGCCCGATCGCCAGCGCAAACTGCTGGGTACCAACCGCATAGCCTGACAATGCACCGATCAGGCTGCCCAACAGCGCCCAGAAGACCGCACGCCAGCCTCCCCCCAGCCACAATCCGGTAAGCATACAGAGCGCCGACACCAGGCTACCCTGAAAGCCCATTTGCCCGACACCAGTGAGCACGCCGGAGATAACGTAGCCATCAGACCAATGCAGCTGCCAACCGCCATCGGCTGCCGGCAAGTTGGGCAATGCCACCCAGATCAACAGCATCAGACCGATATAGGGCGCCGTTAGCAGCTGCCAATGGCGACGCATCCCCCAGTTGAAACACCAGGCTGTCACTGCACCACCGAAAAACACCAGACACCACAGCAGCAGGCTGGGCTGCATCAACAGGGTTGCCGCCAACCCCAGCAGCACGCCATTGAAACCGGACAAGCCCTGATTGAACTCGTTGACCGGCATCGTCCATCGCCCGGCCAGCGTCGCTCCGATCCCACCGACGAGTGCGCCAGCCAACATCAACGGCGAATTAATCAGAATTCCCAGCAGCACCAGGGCACCGGCCCCAGCGTGGGGCATAAACAACAGCTGGCCGAAACCACGTAGCAGCGCTACCCACCAGGTTTTCATCAATGCAATCCATCTCTTAGTCAGGGCCCGAATCTGGTCTTACCCTAGTGTCTTGCGCACCAGCCTGACAGCGCCAGTTCAAACAAATGTTCGGGCCAAGGGCGGGATTCGCCCCTGTAGCGTCGAAGGGAAGAAATTATAAAGCCGGATCTTGCAGTAGCGACTTGAGTCGTTCGATTCGGTGCTGGTTATCTGCCGATGCTCGCATGGCCAGAACCAATTCCTTTTTGAACAATGTCCTGACCGTCTCAATCTGGCCGATGCCATCACGTTCCGATAGATACATCATCACATTGGGATCGGTAACAGCGCAGTCCTGCCGTCCGGCCACCAGCATCTTTAGCAGCGACGCTTCGTTGGGCGCATAGACAACATTGCCCGAAGAGCTGAGTGCCGATCGCGTGATCGCATCCGGGCACACATAGGTACTCACCAAGCCTACTTTATAACTTTCAAATAGCTGGTCAAGCTGTTGAAAGTTAACGTCTCTACCGGCTTGCTTCAATACCGCTATCCAGGACCAGTCGATAACCGGCGAGGCGACGAAGCCGTCACCGACCTCCTCCGGCCACGCGGGAAAATAGCCGACATACTCCGCCTCCTGCGCGATCCGCTTGGCCCTCGCCCAAGGATAGAAATCGACCTGCAAGGTAATGTTTTGCTGCTTCAGTAACGTGCGTAGCTTTTGAATCGCATTCCCCTGGGTAGTCATCCGCGCGCTGGAATACGGTTCCCAATTTAACGAAGCAATTTTCCACACCTCTTCGCCATGGACCGACGAAGCCGTTAGCCACCCCAGCATCAGAACCGAAACCAGAAACCCCTGTCTCAAGGTCGACTCCTTTGAGAAAAATGGATTGCGCTGCCGCTTTGTTAGCGGCTGCTAATAAAATAGCAGACTAAAACGCTAGGATTTACTGGATGGCGAAATTTATTCGCCAGGTAAGTTGAACACACGGCCGTTCAAACGGTGCAGAATAATGATCGTCGCTTAGCCTTGATCAAGCCTGTACTCCACGGGGATTGTTAAACTGAGCGAATCTTTCCAGGGGTTCAAAACGGAGACCACAAATTGACCCAGACCGAACAGACCCGGACCTGCTCAAATTGCCAATGCCAGTATCCGATAAGCCGCGAGTCCTGCCCTTCCTGCGGCGTTCTGGCCAAAGAGGGGCCGAGCAACTTCCGCAAAAATTTTGCCAAGTACTTTATCGTTTTGGTGATTATCTGCGCCTTGGCGATCGTTATTGCCCCCCGCTAAGCCGACTTCATCATCGCAACCGGCGGAGCTGCGCGCCAAAGCGGGTTGCCTTAGGAGTGCACTGCAAACGTGCGTTTTAATCTTCACGTAACTCACAGAATTTTCAGCCCGAATCTGATCAACAATATCTCGGGCTGAAGTTGCAGGCCCTAAATACCTCCACTATTCTCATTTTGAAGTCGATCAGCAGTTCCTGCTCTTTTTTGTTGTTAAAGCTGTAAAGCGGATTGGTCAGACCAAGAACAATAAAAAGTGAAGGGATATGCTGGATATCGCTCTGAAGTTTGTCGTCGACGAGCTCAACGCCTACCTCAAGGCCCGCACCGGGGTGACCGACGATGTGGTGACATTGGGACAGGTTATCGACGATAACGGCAAGTATGCCTTCGCCAAAGAAAGCCTGGTTCTGACGCTGGTTAATCTGCAGCAGGAAACGGCTTCCCGGCAGCAGTTGCCGGACAGCCAGTATCGTGACGGCAAAACGATCAAGCTTCCTCCCCAGCTACACCTCAATCTCTATCTGATGTTTGTGGCCCGCTTTTCGGTTTATGACCAGGCGCTGAAATACCTGTCCCACACTCTGAACTTCTTTCAGGCCAACGCCGCCTTCAGTGCCGATCGGCACCCCGCCCTCGACCCAGCGGTCGAACGCCTCAGCCTGGATCTCCAATCACCAAGCTACGATCAACTCAACCAGATCTGGGCTTATCTGGGCGGCAAACACCTGCCCTCGGTTCTCTACAAGATGCGGGTGATCAGCTTGCAGGACATGAGCAGCGAGATCGGCCCGCCTATCCTCACCGTTAATAGCGATCTTCATTCGCGCTAGGCTCAGGGGGATCAGATGAGTTTTGACAGACTGTTAGACCTCAACCTGACCCACGATTACTACCAGGGTACCTGTCCGGATCTGCGCATCGAGCCCAGCCCGGAAACCTCCAGGTGGTTAAGTGCTGCGGCTATCAAAGTTCAATCCAGCCCGGGAAGCCTGACGCTGCACTTCCAAAAAGACGACCAGGGCAACCCGCTGCGGTCGCTGGACGGGCAACGATTGCTGCTGGCCATTGTCGTGGTGAACCCGGTGTTTTCGGTATTTACCAATCTGGCCGGCGCCGACAACAGTCAGCCGCTTTACCGCAACAGCCCCGATCCGTTGAGCCTGGCACCGCCTCGCGCCTATCAGCAGGTTCCGGGGCGCTTCACCTATCCGGTGCAACTCGACGACCGCCCAACCACGATCAGGTTGACCGATCACCGCAACCGACCGATCGAACAGCACAGCCTCGGTGCGGAAAACCCGTCGACCGAACTGAGTTTGTTGCTGGACAAGTACGGACCCGGATTCTATCGGATCAAGGAGAGTATCGCGTCCGACAGTACCGAAACCGATATCGCCAATCTGCCCTGGCTGCCGCCGTATACCATCGCGCTGGTTGAGCTGACGATCACCCCGATTTTTTATACCCAGGCGCCGAGCTTCAATATCCACTACGGCGCCAGAAACGACACCCTCAACTATTACGTCGTCGCGCAAAACTATTCCGATACCGAGTTCGACCACCTGCAACTGGCCGATGCCGGGTTTGCCGAGCAGTCCCGAGCTGAGATCAGTTTCACCCGAGTCGAATCGAACAATTTCACCGAGGCTCATACCGATGCAGCACTGCTGCACGGTGGTGGTTCCAAGGTGGTGTTATTTCACTCTCAAACCGACGTCAGCCGACGCCAGCATGGCCCTAAGAAGTTACAGCTGCGCTTGGGTGGCGAGGTTTTGATTGCCAGTTTGCCGACCCCCGGCCGTAACAGCGTTACGGCGGACTTTTTCATCAACGTTGCCAAAGCGTAGGAGAGTCAATCCATGCCAGCCTATAAAACCCCAGGCGTCTATGTAGAGGAAATATCGGTCTTCCCCCCGTCGGTGGCGGAGGTGGAAACCGCGATTCCCGCCTTTGTCGGCTATACCGAAAAAGCCACCAGAAGCACGGCCAACGATCTGATCCTGAAACCGACCCGGATCTCTTCAATGACGGAGTTTGAGCAGTACTTCGGTGACTGCGCCTTTGACGACATCAGCCTCAGCATCACAGCCGGCGATACCGGCTTCGTCACCAGCAGTTTCACCCCGCCCAACCCCAGCTACCTGCTGTGGTATGCAATGAAGATGTTTTTCGATAACGGCGGCGGTAAATGCTATGTGGTCTCGGTGGGCCTGTACCAATCCCCGGCAGTAATCGACAACAGTGGCGATGACAGCGACGATGTCACTGTAAACGCCGGTTTGCTCGATGGAATCAACGCGGTGCAGAACGAGGACGAGCCGACACTGCTGGTGGTACCCGAGGCCGTCAAACTTGGTGCTGCCGAATATCAGGCGCTGGTGCAGGCGATGCTGGCCCAGTGCAAAACGCTGCAGGATCGTTTCGCCATCTTCGATATCCATCAGGGCGACACCAAGCTGGATCCGGCTGGCCTGACCACCAATCGCGGCTATTTCGGCAGCAACCACCTCAAGTACGGCGCCAGCTACTACCCCTTTATCAAGACCAGCATGGCGCACAAGATCAAAGCCGATCTGAGCAACGTTAAGGTCACCATCGGCGCCGATCCGGAGACCAGCCTCAACACCCTGGAGACCAGTCAGACTGCGGCGTTCAACTTTGCCAAGAACAAGATCAAGGAAGCCTACGTGACCCTGCCTCCATCCTCCGCGGTTGCTGGCGTTTACGCCACCACCGACCGCAATCGCGGGGTCTGGAAGTCTCCGGCCAATCTCAGTCTGGCCAACGTGATCGAACCGGTCGTGAAGATCGACAACCCCTACCAGGATGACCTGAACGTCGACGCCAATAGCGGCAAATCGATCAACGCCATCCGTGCGTTTATGGGTAAAGGCACCCTGGTGTGGGGCGCCCGCACCCTGGCCGGTAACGATAACGAGTGGCGCTATATCGCGGTGCGCCGGTTCTTCAATACGGTCGAGGAATCGGTGAAAAAATCCACCGACTGGGCGGTGTTCGAACCCAACGACGCCAATACCTGGGTCAAGGTTCGCGGCATGATCGAGTCCTACCTGAACCAGAAGTGGCGTGAAGGCGCCCTGGCCGGTGCCAAACCGGAGGATGCCTACTTCGTTCGCTGCGGTCTGGGCGTGACCATGAACGCTCAGGACATTCTTGAGGGGCGGATGAACGTTGAGATCGGCATGGCGGTGGTCAGGCCGGCCGAATTTATCGTGCTGAAGTTCTCCCACAAGTTGCAGAACTCCTGATCCATAACCCCTGACGAGGAGCCAAACAGATGGCCGAACTATATCCCTTGCCCGTATTTCATTTTGTGGTTCAGTGGGGCGGCACCCGTGTCGGATTTTCGGAAGTATCGGGGCTGACCCAGGAAGTGCAGCCGATCGAATACCGCGACGGTGCCCTGCCGGAGTACTCCACCATCAAGATGCCGGGGCTGAAAAAGTACAGCAACGTCACCCTCAAGCGCGGCATCATCGCCGGCGACAACGAGTTCTTCAATTGGCTCAACACCGTCAAGCTCAACACCGTGGAACGCCGAGACCTGGTGATCTCGCTGCTCAACGAGGAGCACGAACCGGTAATGAATTGGAAAATCCACAATGCCTTCCCGATCAAGGTCGAGGGCCCCGGACTGAAAGCCTCCGGTAACGAGGTGGCGATCGAGTCGGTCGAGCTGGCCCACGAGGGGCTGGAACTACAAAACGACTAAGCGGGGCTGGAATCAGCATGACGGTTTATTACCCGCCGGTAGGCTTTCATTTCAAGGTCGAAGTGGCCGGTTTCGGCGGCGACAGCCTCGACTCGCGTTTTTCCGATGTGTCCGGGTTGAGCGAAGAACTCTCCACTGAAGAGATCGCCGAGGGTGGCCAGAACCGGTTTATCCAGAAATACCCGGTACGGGCCAAGCACAGCGAGCTGACCCTGAAACGAGGCCTGCTGCCCCGTTCCGAGCTGTTTAAGTGGATCAAGGCCTGCATCGAGGAGTTCGACATCACCCCAAGGGACATGGATATCAAACTGCTCAACGACGAGCACGAGCCCTTGCTGACCTGGCATCTGGTCAACGCCTATCCGATTCGTTGGTCGGTGTCCGACTTTTCCGCCAGCAGCAATAGTCTGGTGGTGGAGTCGATCCAGTTTTACTACCAGTACTTCAGTGTAAGCAGGAGTTGATATGCCGATTCTGATCGATGAAGTGGTGATCTCGGTACAGGTCGATAACCGTACCAGCGGTGGTTCCACCAGCCAGCCCAGCGACAGCGAAGCGCAAAAGCAGATTATCGAAGCCTGCGTCGAGCAGGTGCTGGAAATCCTCAAGCAACAGCGGGAGCCCTGAGCCATGGCCGGCGAGCTGGAACGACTCAAGATTCAGGCTTACACCGAACCGGATTACTCCGGCGCCGTGCTGTCCGAATTTCAGGCTTACGTCAATCCCAGTGAAATCACCCTTGCCTACGAGATGGCGTATGACAGCGCCCAAGGCAGCGGCACCACCGGCAGCCGGATGGAGTTCAAGCAGATCAAGCCCGGTGACCTGAGCCTGAGCTTCTTTATCGACGGCACCGGTGCCAACGGTCGTCGGGTCGATGTGCAGCAACAGGTGGAAGCCTTCCAGAAAACGACCGGCTATAACGGCGATATCCATCGACCCAACTACCTGATCGTCGCCTGGGGCAGCCTGCAGGTCCGGCGCTGCATCCTGAAATCCGTGTCGATCGCCTACAAGCTGTTCAAACCCAGCGGCGAGCCGTTACGCGCGGTAATCAGCGCCACCTTCACCGACAACTCCGATGACGAAACCCGGGTGGCGATCGCCCAGGATCAGTCCCCGGATCTGACCCATAGCCGTATTTTTCGCGCGGGTGACAGCCTGCCCGGGCTGTGCCAACAGATTTACGGCCAGGCCGGTTACTACCCCCAGGTGGCCCGCATCAATCAGTTGAACAGCTTTCGTGACATCAAGCCCGGCACCCGGTTGGTATTCCCGCCGGTGAAAACCTGACCCTGAGTATTCGCGCCCTATCCGCACCGCTCAGGCCGATGACAGCAGTGGATGAACAACCGAAGGAGCAATCGTGAGAAATCAGCGCCGCACCCTGCCCGTCAGCCTGTTACATCGGGAGTTCGCCATCAAGGTGAACGGCGAACTGGTGCCGCGCAGCCACCATCTGCTCAGCGCGTCAGTCGCGTCGCCGGCCAACAAGATCGCTTCGGCGCAACTGGTTTACCAGGACGGCGCCGCCGCTACCGGCGATTTCCCACTGCTCGATAGCAACATGTTCGAAACCGGCAATCGGGTCGAGATTCTGGCCGGGGCCGCCGGGAATCAAGCCTTGTTGTTCAGCGGTCTGGTGGTCGCCCAAAAGATCCGACTGCGCGAAAACGCCTCCCCTCAGTTGATGGTCAGCTGTAAGCATGCCGCCATCAAGAGCACCCGGACCCACAACGGTCGCTATTTTGAAGAACAGCGTGACAGCGACATTCTCCATGCCCTGCTGAGCGAGTACGGTATCGAACTCGATATCCAAGCCACGTCGGTGATCCACCCACAGCTGGTGCAGTACGACTGCAGCGACTGGGATTTCTGCCTGCAGCGCGCCCGGGCCAACGGTCGGTTGCTGTTGACCCGCGGCGAGCAGCTGGCGATCCGTGCCCCCGAGCAGTCCGGCGAGGCGGTCTGCAATCTGGAATTCGGTGCCACACTGTTGTCGGCGGATCTGGAAACCGACGCCCGATTGCAACATAGCGACTATAGCGCCCGGTTTTGGAACAGTGCCGAACAGAGCCTGGACCGGCATCAGGGTCAAAGCCCGCTGCAGCACAGCCCCGGCAATACGACACCGCAAGCATTGGCCGACAGCCTGGGCGGCGCGACACAGGTATTGCGACAGCCGGCCGAGCTGGCCGAAGAGTCACAACAATGGGCCGATGCCCGGCGTCAACTGGCCGAGCAAAGTCGCGTCCAGGGCACCCTCAAAACCCAGGGGGTTACGGTCTATCCGGGCGACTTGGTGACGCTCTCTGGTCTGGGTGAGGCCTTCAACGGCAATGCGCTGGTCACCGGGGTCCGCCACGAGCTGGATTTGACCACCGGCTGGCGCAGCTACATCCAACTCGGCGGACTGGCTGAAGAGCACAGGTTGACCACAACACCGACTGCACCGCTGCCCCAGGTCTGCGGGCTTCAGCTCGGCGTGGTGGTCAGTAACGAGGACCCCGAGGGGGAGTTTCGGGTCAAAGTCCGCCTGCCGCTGCTGGACAACGAATCCGACGGCATCTGGGCCCGCATCGCCAGTGTCGATGCCGGTGATGATCGCGGTTTGATGATCCGGCCGGAGCTGGACGACGAGGTGATCGTCGGCTTTGTTCAGGATGACCCGCGAAAGGCGGTGGTACTGGGGATGCTTCACAGCAGTGCGCACCCGGCCCCGGCGCAGCCCGACGACAACAACCACATCAAGTTGCTCAAGAGCCGCAGCGGTCTTCAGATCCGGCTCGACGACGACCGCAGTGAACTGACGCTGGAGACCCCCAACGGCAATCGACTGCTGCTGAGCGATACCGATAACGGTCTGGTGCTAGAAGATGAGAACAGTAACAAGCTGGTGCTCGACGGCGACGGTATTGCGCTGCAGAGCCGCGGTGATATCGCCCTCAGCGCCGGCGGCGCTATCAAGCTCGATGCCTCCGGCAATCTGGAGTTGTCCGCCGCCACCAACCTCAAAGCAGCCGGTGCGGCGGGGATCGATATCAACAGTTCGGCGGTCACCACGGTCAAGGGATCGCTGGTGAAGATCAACTGACGAGACACCCATAACCGGAGGAAACAGCCCATGGCAGGCGCAGCACGACTCGGCGACACCACCAATCACGGCGGCACCCTGATCGGTCCGGGCAACGCCACAGTGCTGATCGGCGGCATGCCGGCGGCAGTGCTCGGCGATACCCATATCTGCAGCCTGCCGCCCAACGGGCACCAACCCACGGTCAGCCCCTTTCTCGTCGGCAGCAGCACGGTGCTGATCGGTAATGTTCCCGCCATCCGGGCCGGTGACAGCTGTCTGTGTGGCGCCTCGGTGATCGTCGGCGATCCGACGGTCATTATCGGTTAACTCGACAGCAACCCGCAGAAACAGGAGGAAACAGCATGAGCGAGCAGACGTTCTGGGGGCGCGGATGGAGCTTCCCGCCCACCTTCGCGGCCGATAGTGGTCAGGTAGTGCTGTCCGAGGGCGAACGCGACATCGAAGACAGTCTCAAGGTGTTACTGGGCACCTCTCAGGGTGAGCGCTTCATGGCCCCCGGCTATGGTCTCAATCTGCAGGAACTGCTGTTTGACTCCCTCAACACCACCGCCAAAAACCTGTTGATCGACCGCATCAAACGCACCCTGCTGGTCTACGAGCCGCGTATCAATGTGCTCAAGATAACCCTCGAAGAGTCAGCGCTGTATGAAGGTAAGCTGCTGATTATGCTGGATTATGAAATCAGGGCCAGCAACTCGCGCTTTAATCTGGTTTACCCCTACTACCTGCATGACGGTACTGAGGTCAGCCCTTATGTCACGGGCGAGACGTTTAACGGGGACGTCCGTTAAGGATCCACAGCTAAGGACAAACAGTGTATGGCCGAGCCGAACCCGATCCACCCCATCGCTCAACTAACCCTGCCCGACCAAGGGCTGAGCCAGGAGCAGCGCCTGCTGCCGGGTCTAACCAGTGACTATGTCGCACTGGATGAACGGGGCTTAGAAGATCACTTCGCGTACTTAAAGGCCCTGTCGGCGCGGCTACGGTTCTACACCCGTGACGATCAGCATGCCGATGCCGACTGGTCCGCATTCTTCCCCTTCGAAGCAGGCCAAGCACTGCCCTGGCTGGAGGAGCGCGCGGGTCAGGTTGAACCCCATCTGGCGCTGTTAAAGGTTTTTCTAGACGGCTACCAACAGGGCCCCCAACACAAACTCAACCTGCTGAAACAGCGCTACCTGGAGCACTACTACCGTAATGTACTGAAGTTCACCAAGACCGACGCGGTGACCGAACGCGCCCACCTGGTGCTGACGCTGAAGAAACAGGTCCCCAAGCTGTTGCTCGGACCCTCCGATCGGCTCACGGCGGGCAAGCGCCAGGACAACTCTGAGATTCTGGTTGAACCTGTGGAGCAAAGCCTGATCAACCAGAGTCGGGTGGTGGAGAAACGCGCCATCTTCCGCTCCATCCGCAATCCCGGACAGTTCAAGGTCGCCCTGGTGGCTGACTCGGCGGATGGGCTGGGCGAATCGTTTGACGAGCAACAACCCAAATGGTCCGGTTTCGGTCATGAAGCGCTGCCGAAAACCGCCGTCGGCTTTGCACTATCGTCGCCGTTGCTGCAGCTCAGTGAAGCCGAACGCCGTATCGAACTGCAACTGACGCTGACGACCAAACTGACCGACCACAGGGTCGTGCTGGCGGAACTGTTCAGGGTACACCTGAGTACCCTTGACGGTTGGAGCGACGAATACCTTGCCGACGCCGAGATCGACGGCAGCACGCTCAACCTCAGCGTGACGATCCCTGCCGAGGAGGCGGCCATCGTCGGCTATCAAGCACAACTTCAGGGTTTCCAGCTCGACACCCCCGATCCGGTCATGCAGCTGCTGCTCAACAGCGAGGTTGCCGATCCGTTGGTACAACGGTTGTTCGCGGCCAAAATTCACAGCGTCGAGCTGGCGGTCAAGGTTAACGGCGCCCGCAATCTGATCATCAAATCCGATGTCGGCCGGGTGAGTCCCGACAACGACTTCCTCCCCTTCGGCCCAACCCCGCAGGTAGGCAGTACCCTGTCGATAAGCGGTGATGAGATCTTTTCCAAGCGGTTGCGGCAGGTCGCGATCAAGCTTGACTGGAAGAGTCCGCCGATGCGTTTCTCGAGCCTCTATTCGGGCTATGCCAGCTACGTCGGCATGCCGGCAGGGGTCGATAACACCTACTTCACCGTCGATGCCGGTTATCGGGACGGAGACGGCCGCGGCTTCAATGTAACCGGACTGTCGCTGTTCCACGGTACCAATGCCGGGGTCAGCCATAGGCTCAGCATCTCCGAAACCGCCACCGCCGCACCACGTCGACCCGACACCAAGGGCTATGCCCGGGCGCTGGGACAGCACCGCAGCCGCTGGGCACAGAAGCAGTTCGGTGCCTTTCAAAGACTCAATCCGGTCTACCAACGTCTCGGCCGCCCGATCCAGAAGGACCTCAGCCAACTCCGGGTGCCCGGATCGTCGCTACGAAAGGAACCGGGGCTTCAATTGATCCTGCAGCAGGATTTCTTCCATCAGCACTATCGCAACGCCTACGTCAAAAACGTCCTGGCACTCAATACCGACCCCAGCCTGCCGATGATCAGCGAACCCTACACGCCGCAGATCAGCGATCTAAGTCTGGACTATGAAGCCTACAGCCAGCCGGTCTCGCTCGCCGACAGCTCGCCCCAGGCCTTCGCCAACACGGAGATTCGCTTTTTTCATCTGGACTGCTTTGGGCAACGACGCGAGCACGCCTACCAGCGTCAGCAACTCGATTTCGTCAATGACAAGGCGGTCAGCCTGCTGCCCCAGCACCCGGAACAGGGCGCCTTACTATTGGGCATCGAGCAGCTGCAGCCCGGCGACAGTGTGCAGTTGTTGTTCCAGGTAGTCGACGGCAGCGCCGATCCGCAAATCAAGCCATCACCGGTCCGTTGGTCGGTGCTCTGTGATAATTACTGGAAGCCCTTGTCACGGCAGGAGCTGATTTTCGATCGCAGTAACGGTCTGCTGCGCAGCGGCATCGTCAGGCTGCTGATACCTCCTCAGGCCACCACCGACAACAGTCTGATGCCGTCCGGGTTGCTGTGGTTAAAGCTGGCCGTCGATGAACACCCTCAGTCGCTCTGTCTGTTGCGTGATATCCGCAGCAACGCGATTGAAGTCGTCGTCCTGCCCCGAACGCCTTCAAACCAGGCATCTTCGTTTGACCCGCTTCCTGCCGGCGCGATCACCAAATTCAACACCGCCCGCACCGAAATCAAGTCGGTGGAACAGCCCTACGAAGGGTTCGGCGGGCGCCCCCGGGAAACCGATGAGCGATTTGCCGCCCGGGTTTCCGAGCGGCTGCGCCATAAAGACCGGGCCCTGAGCCTTCGTGACTACGAGACCCTGGTACTCGAACGCTTTGATCGACTCTACCGGGTCAAGGCGATCCCGCATACCCGGCCAACGGCCGATTCGGCCAACTGGCAGGCACCGGGGCACACCTGTGTACTACTGCTACCCTACGTCCAGAGTGAGAATGCCGTCGATCCACTACGACCGTTGGTCGACAGCCAGACCCTCGACGAGGTGCAGTCGTTCCTCGATACCCGCAAACCGATGCAGGTGCAGGTCCATGTGCGCAATCCGAGCTATCTGCAGGTCCGGATGAGCCTAGCCGTGCGGTTTAGACAGGGATACGAGTTCAACCACTACCAACAGCAGCTGCAGCGGGCCATCCGCAACCGATTATCGCCCTGGCTGGATGAGCAACAGCGGGGACCGCTGTTCGGCGGGCAGATCTACAAGTCGGTACTGACGGACTTTATCGAGGGGCTGCCCTACGTGGAATTCATCACCGAGGTACAGCTGCAGAGCAGCAGCGACGGCGAACTGTATTCCGACGACAGCCACCGGATCGAGCCGAAGAATGCGTTACAGATCCTGACCTCGGCACCGTCACACCGGATCGAGGAAGCGGCCGATGACTGATCTGCACCTCGATCCCAACGCAAAGGTTGATCCGAGCCTGGACGTGAACCGGCTGTACAACAACGGCATCAGCCAGCTGATCGAACTCAGCGGTAAGATCTGGACCGATTACAACCGCCACGATCCGGGCATTACCTTGCTGGAGGTGATCAGTTATCTGCTGACCGAGCTCAGCTACCGCATGGACTGGCCGATCACCGACATACTGGTCGATGGCTTGGCCGATACCGACATGGCCCGGAAACAGGCACTGATATCACAGCATTTCCCTGCCGCTGACCAGATGCTGCCTTGCGCCCCGCTGACCGAAACCGACTACCGTAAGCTGCTGATCGACCTGCCTTCGATCCGCAATGCCTGGATCGAACCCTTACCCTTGCCGCTGTACCTGGACTGTCGAACCGGTCAGGTCAGCCGCACGGCCCGTTCGGGGAACGGAATCAAAACGCTGGCGGTCAGCGGTGGCTACCAAGTCCGCCTGGACTTGATCGACGGACTCAATGCCCAGGCCAAAGCAGAGGCGATCGCCGGCGCGCAGTCGCGGCTCAGCGCTCAGCGAAATCTGTGCGAGTGGTTCGAAACACCAACTCTGATCCAGCAACAGAACTTCATCCTTTGCGGTGAAATCGAGATCGCCCCGAAGGCCGACCCGCAGCAGGTGTTTATCGAGGTCATGCTGGCCGTGCATCAACACCTGCAAATGCCGCTCGAACCTCAATCAGTGCCAGACGCCCTGTCCAGTCTCAACTGGGCCGATTCCCTGTTCGATGGACCGCTGTTGCATCACGGGCCTATCGATAGGGATACCCTGGCTCAGGCTGAGCTGAAAACGCAGATCCGGCTGTCGGATCTGATCAGCCTGATTATGGATATCGATTCGGTGGTGGCGGTGCGCGAGTTGGTCATCAATCCGGAAGGTTTGAAGCAGCCGCTGGGTAACCCCTGGATCGTGCCGGTCGCCAGCGACAAGAACGCAGTGCTGAAACCCCAGGGCGGCAACCTCAGTTTGTTCAAGCGCCAGATGCTAGTGTTCTACGACAAGTCCGCCGCCTTGGCGCAGCTGAAACAACGCATCAAGCAGCCACAACAATCGTCAACGGCGGTCGATTACGCTACGGCTGACCCGCTCGGTATCAGCCGCGATATCGCCGACTACCAAAGTGTTCAGAGCGACCTGCCAGCCATCTACGGTCTGGGATCGACCGGTCTACCGAGCGATGCCGACGCGGCTCGCAAAGCCCAGGTGCTGCAACTGCGCGGCTACCTGGCCTTTATCGATCAGCTGGCCGCCAACCTCCTCATGCAGGCACACCAGTTCCGCGAGCTGCTATCGCCGGACGATCAACAGCAGGCCAGCTATTTCGGCCAGTTGCCGACCAGCATCACCGACTGGCGCAAACTCTACGGCGAAGCCCCCGAGGCCGAAGCTAACCTGAAGCAACTGATCAGCGATCCGGTGGTCGATCTTGAGCGCCGCAACCGGCTGCTGGACTTTATGGTAGCCCGCTTCGGTGAGGATCTGACCGGCTTGACCGATGTGATGTTGAACGCCTTCGGGCTGTCACCGCAGGCAACGCTGCGCTACAAGAGCCAGTTCCACCAACAGATAACCGAGCTGAGCCGAGATCGGGGGTTGGGCCACAACACCGGTCTCAAACGCGACTACTGGAATACCGACAATGTCTCAGGACTGGAGAAGCGACTCTGTCGGCTGCTGGGTATCGCCGACCATCGGCGCCGAAACCTCGGCGACGTGGCGTTCGACATCTACGCCGAGCTGGACAACACCCCCGACGATGAATTCCGTTTCCGGATCCGCAACCGTGACGATCACAGCATCCTGCTCAGCAGCAGTACCCGCTACGCCACCAAAAAAGCCGCCCGTGCCGAGATGCGGCTGGCGATTCTGTTCGGAATGCTGCCCTCCCACTATGTGATGCGGCGAACCAAGAACGGGCGTTTTTACTTCAACCTGGTCGACGACAGCGGCGAGATCATCGCCCGCCGGATCGAATACTTCGACACCGAACCGCAGGCCCGGGGCGCGATCGAGCAGGTGGTCGAAAATCTGAGTGTCAACTACAGCAGCGAGGGGCTGTACCTGATTGAGCACAGCCTGCTGCTGCCCCAGAGCGATGACGACCCACAGCTGCCGGTCTGCATCGATGACAGCTGCGACGACTGTATCGATCCCTACAGCTACCAGATTCATATCATCCTGCCAGCCTACGGCGCCCGCTTCGCTAACCCGGAGTTCCGTCGTTATTGCGAGTCGGTGATCCGCGCCGAGGTGCCGGCCCACATCATGCCCAGGGTCTGCTGGATCGACCAACAGCAGATGGCGGTGCTGGAGAAGGTCTACCGCGATTGGCTGGGGGTGTTGCACGGTGCCAGCGTTGTCGATCCGCAACTGAAAAAACAACGCCTTATCGATGCCTTGGGCAACATCAACAACGTTTACCCGGTGGAGCAGCTCCACGACTGCAAGTCTGACCAGGGCGGCTTCGTGATCGGCCGAACCGCGCTGGGGACCTTTAAGGAGTCACTATGACCAGCTTACATAACAGCCTTGCAAAGATCTCACAGCAGTACACGGTCTTTGTGAAAGATCAGGTGCTGACCGAGCAGCAGCTCAACAGTATCAGCGACTATCTGGATGATCAGGATCGGCTCAGCCGTACCCTCCTGACCGGTGTCGGCATCATTGAGGGTCTGACGGTCAGTTCTGTGGGATCCGCTCTGCTGCTGTCCAAGGGGCTGGGGATCACCACCGACGGTGATCTGTTGATCAATCAGCAGCCCCGGCAGTTCGATCGTTTCAAAGCCTACCCGCTGCAGGCGCCCGAATACCCCCCGTTCGGCACCGAAGACGGACGTATGCCACTGTGGCAACTGATTCCCCAGGATGAAACCGATGCCGATGCTAATCCGATAGCCGAGCTGAACAACCTGCCGGGATTAGCCTTTGTGCTACTGGCCGAAGCCTATATCGAAGACAAGGATATTTGCACCGGCACCCAGTGCGACAACGGCAGCCGCACTTACATCAATCGGCCCCGCTTGCTGGCTACCACGGCGGATTTTGCTCAACAGCTGCTAAGCCCGGTCGGCACCTCCGATCTGCCGCTCAATGATCTCCAGCGACGCTATCCGGCGGCGGTTCAACTGTCACCGGGGATCAACACCCAGGCCGAATGGTTCAAACAGCTTCGTAGCGCCTGTGACAGCGCTTTTACCGAGTTACACAGTGATCTACTCCTGTTTGGCCAACGGATCCGACCACTGCTGCAGCCCTACCTCGACAACAGCCCCGGCAGCGGCTGGAGTACCCGCCTCAGTGCGATCCACAACCGCTCCCGAACCGAAAGTACTCGGCTGCTGTACTACTACGAGTTTCTCGGCGATCTGGCTCAAGGCTGGAACGACCTGCTCGACAGTCTGAACCAGCTACAGCCACAGCCACTGGCAACGACCATGGCCGCCAAACACTTGCTACTGGGCGGGCTGGATGCTGTGGGGCTGCGCAGTGGCTTTTATCCCTCTGCCGCCGGCGCCGATGACAACCTGGTCCGACTGGCGTTTCAGCTGGACAAACTCGATGCGTTGCTGAGTCAGTTCGGCTGGAGCCATATCGGTGCGTTGAAGGTCACACCTTCAAGGTGCAGCGAACCCAGCGTACCCGGTTACTATCAAACCGCGATGTTCAATCACTGGAGCTTCGAGGCGCGACGTCAGGGAAGAAATCGTTATCTGCTCGGTTATCATGCTGGCCACAACCAGCCCCAGGGTGGTGCAGAAAATCCGCTGCTCCGACGTCAATGCGAGTTCGACGGCTATCGGATCGAAGGGGTGATCGGGAAATCCTTCAGCTCGACGGAGTCGAGCCTGCGTAAGCTGATCCGCCAGCACCATCTGCCCTTCAGTGTCACCGGCACCCTGGTAGAGGGCGATTTCCGCCAGGTTCTGAAACCCCGCCTGCGACCCCGCTGGGGACTGCGCGATTTTCAGTACCTGCTGAAGCAGGACCTGAGTTATCAGCTCCAGGATGTGTCGACTTTCAGCAACCAGTTCAAAAGCGCCGTGATCAACGAAGCCGACGGCCAGCGCATCCGTGACGGCGACATCACCGATATCAGGCTGCAGGTCAGCAATCGCGATGCCGATATCAGCAACAGCAGCCAGAACGCCATCAACCTGCTGAAAAAACCGGTGCTCAGCGACGATGAACAACAGAGCTTCAACGCCGAGATCGGCAAGGTGATCAAGACCGCGGGACTGTTCAAAAATGACGTTGCCCGGGTCTCCAATACCCACTTCCCCACCTCTTTCGATCAATTGATCGTCAACCGCAGCCCGATCTGGGTCGATTGGATCGACCGGATCAACAAGGAACAGGACCAAAGAGACACTGAGGACCACCTGCTACCCAATTTCGTCAACCAGCATCCGGGACTGGAAGTGGGCTGTGGCGTGCCCCGCGGCGGCACCTTTGTGCTGTTTTATAACAGCGGAGGGACAGTCGTCGGTAGCGCCATGCTGTCCCACTACATCGAACCGGAGCAGCAGGAGGCCGTCCGTCCGCCCCTGCCGCGACCCAAGCCACCGTTTCAGTCGATTCCGCTGCC
The DNA here is from genome assembly GCF_965230735.1 of Motiliproteus sp. GTDB lineage: Bacteria > Pseudomonadota > Gammaproteobacteria > Pseudomonadales > Balneatricaceae > Motiliproteus. Next base: position 2,607,130 of record NZ_OZ246016.1, on the reverse strand, counting down.
GGGAATCCAGGTTATGCCGTCACTGGATTTCGAGATCGAACGGAAATTTGCCGATTTCGGCAATGATCTAAACCTTCGAATCGATGAAAAGATCCAATTCCAATCGGTTTACAGCGATGTCTTCAAGAACTCGCTGGGCATCGTGCGGGATCTCTATGCGGCCGACTCGGGCACCAAACTGTCCACCTCGACGGCGCCGACAATCGGCGACCGCTTTGCCGACGCGCTTGCAAATCAATTGGTTGCACTTGAAACCCAGATTCAAACTTACGATGCAAAAATCCAGCAAACCGACAGTCCCGAAGAGAGACAGCTGCTCCAGACCAAGAAAACCCAGGCCCAGGAACAGATGGCCGGCAGCATCGTGGAACTGGCTGACTATACCGCCAAGGAACCGACCCTGGCCGCCGGCAGTGGTGGCCAGCTGGCCGTCGATAAAATCGTTAGCGGCAGCACCGCCCTGTCCGATAATCAGGCGGCTATCGATGTTGTCAAAACCGGCATCGGCGGGATCGGTGATACCCGCCTACGCACCGATCTGACGAGCCGACTGGGAGGGCGTCTCGGTGGATTCTAACCCGGATTTCCGTTCGACGGCCGAGCCACCAGCCCGACCGCCGCCGCACCGCATCAGACGCTTGCGGCTACAGGCGCAGTTATCGAGCAACGCCGACGCCAGCCTGGCGCTAGCATTGCGGACCGCCTTGCAACAGAGCACGGCGCTAATCAGCGAAAGCTTGGATAACGCCCTATCTGAAGCACTTCAGCGGCGATCGGATTCGCCTCCAAATTCGACAACCCCGTGGTTTTATCTGCCCAAACTGGAGTTGCCGCTAAGTCTAAGCCCCGCGCAACTGAACGACCCGCAGCAACTGCTTCAGGCACTGCAACAGCAACTGCCCCAGCTATTGGCACAGCAGCTGAACGCCAGCCTGGAACCGGGTATGCCCGGTGCGACGGCTGATCAACCATCCAATACAGCAAGCCATTCCGACCTCAGACAGACGGCATCAGGCCAAGAGGGCTTCGCTGACGAGTCGGACCCGGGATCCGAACGGCCAACAGCACCGTTAAACGAGCATCAACTGGGCTGGGAATCGCTGCTTTACTATCTACATCAGGGGAGTCTGCCCTGGTACCTGTCAGAGAACGAACGACCGGAGCAACGCTGGCTACCCCTGCTTGATAACCCCCAAAGCCTTAACACCCTGATGCCTCGGCTCGAGCGATTCGAGGCCTGGGTCCGCCTGCTACAGTTGTTGCTCGGCACTAACAGGTCTGCCACCTGGCAGCAGGCCCTCGGCGATCCCGATCAAAAACGATCGCAAACCGCATTACTCCAATCCCTGCGGCAACTGGCCTCCAAGGGGGAGCTGATCAGCCCACAGCAGGGCGCACTGGTCCTTGCCGCGGTGGCTCCCCCACAAGCGCTGCCTACGCCCGGCCTTTCTTTACCGGGACTTACCAATCTACAGTTTGAGCAGATTCTGCAACAGCTGCGGCTCTCGCCCTCCCAGCAACGGCAGCTGGAACAGCGACTCCGACACTACGACTTGTTGCCGCAAACATCCGCGTCAGAGCCAGCCACAAACCCCGCCAGATCATCCTCTGTAACCGCGGCTACCAAGCAGCAACGACTCGAAACACCCAGCTGCCGGGTCAGCTTTGCCGGGTTGATTCTGCTGGCCCCCTATCTACCCCGTTTGTTCGAGCGGATGAGCTGGCTGGACACGAACCAGCAGCTAAAACGGCACAACACAGCGCTTGCCGCCAAAGCGCTGATCTACCTGGCCACCGGTCAGCAGCATCTGCCGGAACACCAGCTGGGCTGGATCAAGGTGCTACTGGCTCTTGATCCGGATTCGTTGCTGCTGATCGACGAGCAATCGCTGCCTCCCGAGCTGATCACCGAGCTGGACCTGTTGCTCGACTCCCTGTTGAGCCATTGGAGCGGGTTGAAGAGCACCTCTGCCAACGGCCTGCGGCAGGCTTTTCTGCAACGCCAAGGGCTGATCCGCCAACAGGAGCAACAGTGGCAACTCTGGATCGAACGCCAGGGTATGGATGTACTGCTAGACCAACTGCCTTTCTCAATCGAAACGGTGAAACTGCTATGGCTGCCGCAACCGATTCATGTGCGCTGGTGAAACAGCCCCGCCTCAACGCTGAGGCTCTGGAGCAGGAGCTGCAGTGGCTGGCCCAGATCCTGGAGGCCCGCCTCGAAGCGTATTTCTACAGCGATACTGAGCCGTTACATTTTCGTTTCGACAGACTACCGCCGCCGTCATTGCCTGCAAACGCCAATCTGACCCGGTTGATCGAAAAGCTCCGCCTCGAGCCGGCTCAACGGTTGATTCTGGTGCTGGTGATCACCCCCTATGTGCGTCCACAGATGCTCGACGTACTGTTCGCCCGCAACAAGCTTACCGAACGCGGCCATACCGAATTCGGTGGTTTGCAGTCCCAAGGTCACGGCGGGTTTCTACCCAGCATCGAAACCGCCCTGTTTCTACTGGCCGGCGATGCGCTGGAGGAGCGTTTCAAGGCCAATCCCTACCTGGAGCCGGGTTCCGAGCTGTTCCGCCGGGGCTTGATCCAGTCCCACTCACTGGGCCCGCAGGAGCCCTGGACCAGCGCAGCGCTGACCATGCCGAAGGATATTCAGGACCATCTGACCACCGGTTGCCCGTTCAAGCCGGCCTTCAATGCCGACTTCCCGGCGCGCAAGATCAGCACCAAACGACGCTGGGAGCAGCTGATCCTGCCGCAACTGGTGCTGGCCCAGTTGCAGGAGATCGCCGACTGGGTCAAGTACAGAGACGTACTGATGGATGACTGGCAGATGGAAGACCGACTGACACCCGGCTATACGGCGCTGTTCCACGGCTCGCCGGGAACCGGTAAAACCCTCTCGGCCAGCCTGCTGGGCCACTACTGTGGACGGGATACCTACAAGATCGATTTGAGCCTGATGGTTTCTAAATATATCGGCGAGACCGAAAAGAACCTGGCCCGGATCTTTGACACCGCCGAGAACAAGGAGTGGATCCTGTTCTTCGACGAGGCCGACGCGCTGTTCGGCAAGCGCACCCAGGTCGACGACTCCCGCGACCGTTATGCCAACCAGGAGGTCAGTTATCTGCTGCAACGGATCGAGGACTTTCACGGCGTGGTCATCCTCGCCTCCAACCTCAAAACCAACATTGACGATGCCTTTATCCGCCGTTTTCAAAACCTGATCTCCTTCCCGATGCCGGCAGCTTCTGAGCGTTTGAAGATCTGGCGTCAGTCGTTCTCCAGCAAAGTGGATTTCGACCCCGACGTCGATCTGGGATTGATTGCCGAACGCTACGAGGTGTCGGGCGGCACCATCATGAACGTAGTGCGCCATTGTAGTCTGGCCGCGATCAGCCGCCGGACCACCCGGATCAGCCAGTTCGATATTGAACAGGGGCTGAAACGGGAGTTCGCCAAAGAAGGCAGGCGGATCTGATGCAGCCTAGCAAGCTCCCCCGCTCAGCCACCCGGGTTCGTTCGGACCAATCCGCCACCCTGCTGCGCGCCGCCGCAGTTAAAGACGGCGATAAGGTTCAGCCCGGTCTGGTCCGGGCTGCGCTGAAATCGACCCGGGTATCATCGCCAAACGACCCGGCAGAGAAAGAGGCCGACCGCAACGCCGATAACGTCATGCGGATGCAGCTACCCGACAGCCGGATCACTGCCGTCCCTCAGGGGGCCGGACAGGTTTTCCGCTACCGTTCTCAAAGCGACAGCCTGATGCACCAGAGCGATGGAGAACAGGAAGAAGAGCTGCAACGTCAGACCGATTCTGAACAAGAAGAGGAACTCCAGCATCAAGCTGATGGTGAGCAGGAAGAGGAACTGCAACGGCAGGCCGACACCGAACAGGAAGAGAGCCTTCAGCGGCGAGTCGATAACGAGCATCAAAGCAGTCTGCAGCGTCAAGCTGAGGAGGAAGAGGAGGAATCCCTGCAGCGCAGCTCAACAATGGAAGCTCAAACCGCCGATGCTAGAGTCGCCGCCAAGGCCGAAGGCGGCGTCAATCTATCCGCCAATCTACAGGCCGAGATCAACAGTGCCACCGGTGCCGGAGAGCCGCTGCCGTTGTCGGTACGGCGCTTTATGGAACCACGTTTCAATGCCGACTTCAGCGCTATCCGCATCCACCGCGACAGCCAGTCGGCCCGGCTGAACAAGCGCTTGAGCGCCAAGGCTTTTGCCTACCGCAATCATCTGTTTTTCGGCGACAACCAATATCAACCCGACAGCGACACCGGCAAGCGTCTGATCGCCCACGAGCTGACCCACAGCATCCAACAGGGGGCCGCCCCGCGCCAATCCCGCGCGGCACAGACAGCCACGGCTTCGAAAGCGTCCATATCCGGCGACCGATCTCAATCATCGTTTGGGTCATCAATTCAGTCCTCGCCACCAAACTCACAACCGTCCTCGGATGCATCACCACCGCTGCAACGCACGGTTGAGGTCACACTGCGCAGCCAGCCCCGGGTACAGCGGTTGGGGATCGGCGATGCACTGGATTACTTCGCCGACAAAGCCCACCACATTCCAGGTTTCCGGATGTTTACCCTGCTGCTGGGTATCAATCCGATCAATCGGAGCCGGGTCGAGCACAGTGCCGCCAATCTGCTGCGGGCGTTGGTCGAGTTTCTGCCCGGCGGGCACCTGATCACCCAGGCTCTGGATAATCACGGCGTCTTCACCCGGGTTGCCGGTTGGGTTAATGAGCGACTGGCAAGCCTGGCCATCACCGGCGGCGCTATCCGCAATGCAGTGATGAACTTCCTGAACCCGCTCGGCTGGCGCGATATTTTCGATCTGGGCGGGGTATGGCAGCGGGCCAAACGGATATTTACCGAACCGATTGGCCGCATTATCCGTTTCGTCCGGGGCTTGATGAGCGGCATTCTAGGATTTATCAAGCAAGCGATCCTGATGCCGTTGGCCCAGTTGGCGTCCCGAACCCGTGGCTGGGATCTACTCTGCGCGGTACTGGGGCGCAACCCAGTCACCGGGCAGCCGGTCGAGCGCAACGCCGAGAACCTGATCGGCGGCTTTATGCGGCTGATCGGCCAGCAGGAGGTGTGGGAGAACATCAAACGGGCCAACGCCATCCCTCGGGCCTGGGCCTGGTTTCAGGGCGCCCTGGCCGGCCTGCTAGGTTTCGTTGGCCGCATTCCGCAACTGGTGATCAACGCGCTGAACGCGCTGGGTGTGGCCGAGCTGCTCAACCTGCCCGGTATTTTCGTTCGGATTGCGCGCAGTTTTGCCGGATTCGTGCTGCGCTTTATCCGCTGGGCCGGACAACAGGTGATAGGGCTGCTGCGGATTATCTTCGAGGTGGTCGCCCCCGGACTGATGCCGTTCCTTCGTCGTGCACGCGGGGCTTTCGGCACGATCATCCGTGATCCGGTGGGCTTTATCCGCAATCTTGTTCGTGCCGGTATTCTGGGCTTCCGCCGGTTTTCTGAAAACTTTCTCGGCCATCTGCGGACATCGCTGCTCAACTGGCTGACCGGAACCCTGGCCGGTACCGGCGTCTATCTCCCTCAATCCTTCAGTCTGCGAGAGCTGATCAAGTTCGTCCTCAGCGTACTGGGGCTAACATGGCAGAATATCCGTCGCAAGCTGGTCAAGGCCGTCGGAGAAACTGCCGTAGCAGCGATGGAGCGCGGCTTCAGCCTGGTCAAAACCCTGATCACCGAAGGACCGGCAGCACTTTGGCAGAAGATCAGAGCGAGTCTGACCAATCTGCGCCAGCTGGTGTTGGAGCGGATCATGAATTTCGTCGCGGTACGGATCGTCCAGGCGGCGGTAATTCGGTTGGTGTCGATGCTAAACCCGGTCGGCGCCTTTGTGCAGGCGATCCTGGCGATCTACAACAGCATCATGTTCTTTGTCGAACGGCTTCGTACCCTGGTCCAGGTGGCCCGCTCGGTGATCAACTCGATTGTTGCCATCGCCGCGGGTCGAATTCGTCCGGCGGCGGCTAGGGTTGAGCGCGCCATGGCCGGAGCCCTGACCCTGGTGATCAGCTTCCTAGCTCGATTGATGGGGCTGGGTAATGCCTCCCGAGTAATCGGCTCTATCATCGACCGGATCCGCCAGCCGATCGACCGCGCCCTCAACCGCGCTGTCGGCTGGATTGTGACCCAGGCTCGGCGGCTGGGGCGTTTTGTGGCCCAGGCCGGGGTGCCCCGGGACCCACAGCAGCGCCTGCGCCGGGGGCTGGATGCCGCCAAACGGGTGGTGACCCGTCTGCCACGTAACGAGCTTGGTGAGGCCCTTATCCGACGCGCGCTGGCACTGATAAAAACCCGTTACGGTTTTGAAGTGCTCGAGCCGCGGGTGCGTAACAACCGTTGGTGGGTTTACGGACGAATCAATCCGGAGGCTGAGGCAGACACCGGCATGGCCACCAACGATGCCAGCCCCGAACAGGCCGCCGCGGCACTGCCGGATCAGATCGACATCCTCGACAACAGTAATACCGTGCAGATCCAAAATTACTCCCGCAGCCGGCGCAGCGGAGCTGTAATGCAGAGTCTCTACAGCGGACGCCATATCACCCTTAACCAGGTTCGCTTTATCCAGAACGGCAACCAGACAACACAATCTCTGGGGAGTGGGCAGCCGGTCAATTACAGCATCGCCGCCGCCAACGGCGACTATGCCCCACCACCCCGGATAACCGGTATCGTCGACAGCAGTAACCCCGAAGAGGCCGCCAGCTACAATGGGCACCGCCATGCGTTTGAGCGGGTCAAACGGCGCTGGTGGCGGGGTTTGGACAGAGGAGACGCCAAGATTCAGCGCCTGATCGATCGAGGCTGGGTATTACCGGGCAATAAGCGAGGACTACAGGGAGGCACCACCAAATGGCGCTACATCCACGGTCTGTTCAACGAGGAGGAAAAGCGTCGCTACGGTGATCGCCCCAAGCGCAAGGCCGAAATGTTGCACGCTTTCGATAGCCAACCCAACCGTTACCGGGTCAGCGAATTCTACCGTCGATGGGATCAGCGGATCGGTGAGCAGACCGAGATCCACCACCTGCTGCCGCTGGACTTCGGTGGTACCAACAACCAGACCTTTATTCCGCTATCGCGCGACAAGCACACCAAGAATGCCAACAGCATCCACCTGGCATTTTGGAATCCACTCAAACGCTGGTTAGTGGGTCTCAGGGGCCAGACCGGGCCGAACTGAGCAGTCCCAGCAGGTTTGCTCAACAGAGCTAGAAAAAATACAAAATATGTATTTTGTATTTAAGGATCAACAATGCCGTGTCGGATACCCAGATGGATAATATCGGCGGTCTTGTCGAGCCCCAGCTTGTTCAAAATATTGGCGCGATGAGCATGCACCGTTTTCGGGCTGATATACATCGACTCGGAGATCTGGCTGGCACTTTGGCCTGAAGCCAACAATGTGAAGATCTGCAGTTCCCGCTTGGTCAGGGAATTGAGTTGGGTATCATTGCTGGCGGCCAGCTGCTCCTGGATATCAGCAGCGATATATTCTTTGCCGTCGGCCACCAACTGAACAGCTGCAATCAACTCCTCCGGCGCGCAACGTTTGGTCAGGTAGCCCATGGCACCGGCATCCATAACGCGAGATGGGTACGGTTCGCACTCCTGTACGGTCAGTACCAGAATCTTGGCGTCGGCATTCAGCGAGCGGATTCGCTGGATCGCTTCAAGACCACCGGTGCCCGGCGGCATCGACAGATCCATAATAATCAGATCCGGGGCGTGTTGCTGGTAGGAGTCGATCGCCTGCTCACCGGTGGAAGCCTCACATATGACCGAGATGTCCGGACTGCTATCCAGCAAGCGGCGAAATCCCGCCCTGACTATCTCATGATCATCAACCAGCATTACTCGAATCACAGGCCCGCCTCAGTCCGGTAAACAAATACATAGAAGCTTGATATTGCAGCATAACCATTGGTCTGACCGGCCATTCTACAGCATTTTCTGCCGTTGGGTTGTCGATAACTGGTCGGCCAACTTTTTTTCGTCTATATGATTACATTAGTCATTTCAGACCGACTCAACCACCCTGCTGGAGATGTTTCCATGGTTGCTCACGTAATGATCCATCTGAAGCCTGAAGACCTGCCTGCCGAAGGCTTAAGAGTTAAATATCGTTGCGGCGAGTTGTTCGAAAAAAAGATTGAGTGGGGTGATGTTGCCGAGGGCTTGCTGATAGCCCAGACAGCAACCAATGATCAAAACGAAGCCGGGGTTAACGTCGAAGGCAGTGACCTGCCCGGCTATGCCGGATTCGAACCGCGCACCGGCAACTACTGGCGTTATCGCCACGAATCCGATCCGGATGTTTTTCGTGAGCACTGCATGCAGGTCGTCGAAATCCAGCAACCCTTTTCGCCTCGCTCATCCTGGGAAGCCTGGATGCCGCTGGTGGATACCCTCAGTAAAGAGCGGATGCGACTGACGCTGAAGAACGAAGTTACCGGCGCCGAGCTGAGCTATAAAGTCCTCAATCGCGGTTTCGGCTACCAGATCAAAGACCTCACCAGCGGACGCCGCGTTCAGAAAATACTAAAACACGATTACATTTTGAATCAATTGCTTAGCACAAGCTTCAAGAAACTAGATTACCACCATGTTCGAATTGAAACCAAACCCAACGGCGATGAATCCGTGGGAGGTTCCTTCTCGATCACCTTTGAAAAACAGCACTACCGGCTCGAATACCATCTTACTGAACTGGTGTTTGCACTGGCGCTGTTTGATTGCTCGGGGGACAAGGCGGAGCTGCTGAAAATGGTTGAGCTACCCCACAGCGATGTCATCGAAGACACCCGGACCTTTCTGGGCTAGATGGATCGCTAGCGGCTAATAGCCCGGCTCGTCATCGGGCTCATAACCCCGATACACATCGAAGGCCTCAACCTCCAGCGCTTCGGCGGAGCTGATCGCGGCAGTTCCATAACCCAGCGCTTCGGGGACCGCCACCAAACCGTCACTAAAGCCTACCAGCAGCAACTGTAGCTCTTTGCACTTTCTCAAGGCCTGCTCAAGATCCCTAACGGCGCTAATCTGTTGATGATTCAAGCCCTGCTCGACGGCGGGTTCGACGGCCACGGCGGCTTCCGGCATCGCCGGTGGCTGTGATTGCGGCTGTTCGATCGAGGGCTCAACCCGCTGCGGAGCCTCACCAGCTGAGGCTTGTTCGGCATCGATTTGAAGCACTGTCGATTCGGGCTCGACCTCGACCTCAGAGGAAAGCGACTGTTGGGGTTCCGGCTCTGCAGCAACGGCAGTCGTCGGTTTGCGGTGCGCGCTGACCTGCTTGACGGTAAAGCCATGCTGGTCGAGGAGATAGATGCTCAGATCGCTTTTCTGCAGTTTCACCAAGCAGATCTTCAGCAGCGAAAAGTGTCGATCGCTGCTGCAATAGATATGACTACCCTCTTCGGCACCTTCAACGGTTTTGAGGATATCGGAGACTTTGGCTTGTAAAGGGATTTCGAGATTCATCGTCCGTTTCAGCGATCACAGAGCAGCGACTATCCTATCGCATAACGATTGTCAGACCCTAATATAATCAGTCTATTGCGGACGCTGATCGGCATATTTTCGATCCAGCTGCTCAACCAGCAACCGCAGCTGCTTGTTTTCCTGCTGCAACGCTCGCTGCTCGCTTCCAGCCGATGCCTGCTGCCGCCGCAGACCTTCATTGGTCGCTTCCAGCTTATCGATCACAGCCTGTTGTACCTGAGCCTCCTGCTGCAACTCTCGGCTGCGCTGTTCGGCGTCCAGCACCCGGCGTTCCAGCTGATGAAGCTCCTTGTCCCGCTCACGTAGCTGCTGCTGCAGCTCACCGCTATTGGAGACTTCGGCCGCCAGCTTATCCAAGGCTTGGCTCAGCTGGTCCTGCAGCTGCTGACGCTGTTCGGACTGCTGCTGATTCAAGGCTTTCGTCGCCCGCTGTTGCCGATCCTGCTGCAGTTCGAACTCCTTGCGCGCACTCTCGACCGCCTGCCGCCACCATTGCTCCATGGCATCTGCCAGCGGCTCCGGCAGATCGGGATAATGGCGGCCCTGCTGCAGCCGCTGTCCCAGCATCTGCCACCAGTCGTTAAGCGCCTTATTGATGGTCGACAGACTGCCCTTGCCCAATCGCTCACGAACACCCTGCTGTGTCGGTCTGACGCCTTCGGCCAGCAACGCATCCGCGGCTTCAAAAACAAGGCTGTAAGTATCGCTTTTCATTGACTGGGTCCAACCGCTAAGATCGCCACACTATACCCCAGCGTACGCAGGGGCCCAAACCACAGGAGAGTGATTCCATCGATGGAAACCCTACAAACACCGGATAACACCGCCCTACGTTTTGTTTCACTGGGCGATGAGCTGGAACATTATCCGACCCTGGTTTTTCTGCACGGCTGGACCGCCAACGTGCGTGAATGGTTGCCCTTTGCCACCCCCTTATCTGAACACTTCCATACGCTGTGCTGGGATGCACGGGGGCACGGCGGTCACCTGTACGATCCGCAGATCCAGATGGACATCGGCACCATGGCCGACGACCTTGATCTATTGCTGGAGCACCACAGCAGCGGCAAGGCCGTTCTGATCGGCCATTCCATGGGAGCGCTGACCGGTTGGGAGTATATCCGCCGCCACGGCACCGACAAGCTGGCCGGATTCTGCATCATCGATCAGTCACCCAAGCTGGTCACCGACGAAACCTGGAGACTGGGGATCTACGGCGATTTCAACCAGCAATACAACCAGGGATTTCTTCAGCGATTGGATGAGGATTTTGCCGAAGCTGTTTTGGAACTGGTCGCCAACGGCCTGAACCCGCGTAGCCGGGAAAACTATCAGGCCAACAGCCACGGCTTCCAGCAGATGCGCGAGTACCTGCAACAATTGCCGGGGCCGCTACTGCGCGACTGCTGGCGCAGTCTGTCGTCACAGGACTATCGCGATCTGCTGCCCAGCATTGACGTTCCCTGCCTGCAGATCTACGGAGACAGCAGTCAGTTTTACAGCCAAGAGCTGGCTCAATGGGTGTTCCAGCAGCTTCCAGACAGTCGCCTGCTGACCTACGAAAAAGCCGATCACTCACCGCACCTGTGGCACAAAGACCGCTTCGTCTACGATCTTAAACAGTTCTGCCTGGGATTGGGCCGATAGCTCGGCTGGGCTACGCCAGTACTAGTCCGGCTGAAACAGATCGCCGCTGAGCACCGCCTTGACCGTCCGAACCAGCAACATCCCGATCACTGCCGTTGTCAGAATCAGCAACATCAGCGCCAGGTTCAACATGAAAGCCGATGGTTGCAGCTCAAGCATCAGTAGTGAGGCAACCGTCGATGCCGCCAGCGGAAAGGAGTATGCCCACCAGGACATGAAAAATCCGATCTTGGTGAACTTCGGCAGCTGCGAGAGCAATAGCAGCAGCAGAAACAGGGCGGCATAAAACAATATCCGGGCAAAACCATCCAGGCCGTCATTGAGTTTGATATAGGAGACAAACCCGATCGCCGGTGGCGCAATCAGTATAAACAGCGTCGGCAGCAGCTTCTGCGGCAACGGATCATGGAAGAACAGCCGGTTGAAGATCAGCGTCTTCAGAATGATCCAATACAGCAAGCCGATCGAGAAAAAGAACCAGCTCAGCTCCTGATAGCCATGCTCTACCCCGGCTATCGGAACCAGAATATTGCCGACCACCGGAATAAACCAGGCCGGCGTACTATGGGCCACTTCGAATCTGGGATGGTGCAACCACTGTCCCAGCACGTAAAGGGTGAACCCCAGATGCAGCAGACAGCCTAGCCCCCAGAGCGCCTTGGACACAGACATCGATACTGTCAGCGTGGCCACGCTCATCAATATCAGACTGATACTAAAGGCCGGAAAGAAACTCATCTTGATCGGGTGATGGAACTCATCCAGCACCGCCTGCCGATGGCGAATCAGTTTTAATCCGTAGGTTAGGCTGATCAGCACAAACACTGATGCGCTGAACCCCAACAGCAACTGCGAAATCAATTGAGGAGCATCAACGATCTGCGCCGCCTTCTGCCAGGCCAGCGTCAGGCCGGTCAGCCCCATCACCATGGCAAAGAAAGCGGCCGGAAAGTGTTCCAGACGCGCGTGAGTCGTACTTACGGATAGATTCTGCATAGTCCTCTCAGATCAGCCAACAGATTGCCTAAGGCTCTGCCATATATACAAATTAGAAATGCCTAATATATAGCCTTTGAGTAGTAAAATGAAGCTGATCAATCGACGGTTGATTTGTTACAGATGGATGCAAGATACGGGATTATTTCGCCAGTGCAAATTCAGGGTTCGAGCAGGGATATACGCTAACAGCACTTAGTTTGCGAGATTGGGCGAAATAAGATATTCGAGGTAGGAAGGGAGGCTATTGGTGCCCGGAGCCGGACTTGAACCGGCATGGTCTAAGACCGACGGATTTTAAATCCGTTGCGTATACCAATTTCGCCACCCGGGCGCTTTCAATTAAAAAGAGCGCTTATTCCTTGAGATAATGGAGGCTCGGGTCGGAATCGAACCGGCGTACACGGAGTTGCAGTCCGCTGCATAACCACTCTGCCACCGAGCCTTTAGCACAAGGAGCGCTAATTGGAGCGGGAAACCGGGTTCGAACCGGCGACCTCAACCTTGGCAAGGTTGCGCTCTACCAACTGAGCTATTCCCGCTTGACGCTTGAGCCAGCGCTCAAGGTGGTGCGTATTATAGAGGTCGCTTCGGGCATGTCAACACGCTTTATGACGTTCTTTTGCGACTTCGATGAATTTATAAAAAGTGATCGAAATTCAGACAGATATGTTCGTTCACAAAACAACCAAAGCAACGATGAAACGGACCTCTTAGGCCATCGGTTGCCGCAAAACCCTGGCCTGACTAGATATCTCTTACCAGATCATCCCAGGAGGCTTGCAGGTAAATCCACATCGACCAGAGCGTCAGGAAAGCCGCGCCATAGAGTGCCCCAAGACCGACATAGGCCAGTTCCGTATGGGGTTCGGCCAGCAGCAGGACGAAAATGGACAGCATCTGCAGCGCGGTTTTGATCTTGCCGATCATCGACACGGCAACACTGGCGCGCTTACCCAACTCGGCCATCCACTCGCGCAGCGCAGAAATGACGATTTCCCGTCCGACGATAATCGCTGCCGGCAAGGTGACGTAGATATCGGCGTAGGTTTCGACCAGCATGATCAGAGCAACCGCCACCATCAGCTTATCGGCTACCGGATCTAAAAAGGCGCCAAAGGCAGTGGATTGATCCAGCTTCCTGGCCAGGTAGCCGTCAAACCAGTCGGTGACAGCCGCCAACGCGAAAATGGAGGCCGCCGCGAAGAAACTCCACTTGTACGGCAGGTAGTAAACGATAACGAGGCAAGGGATCAGCAGGATGCGCAGCGAGGTGAGAATATTGGGGATGTTCATTGGAGCCTGGATCACCTCGGCGACCGATATCGGTTGGCGTACTATTGCTGATGTAAGTGGCTATAGATCTCTTCAGCCATTGAGCGGCTAATGGTAGAGACTTTTGCAATTTCTTCAACACTGGCACGCTCGATTTCCTGCAATCCACCAAAGTGTTTGAGCAGTGCCTGTCGCCGCTTAGGGCCGATACCCGGCAGCTCTTCCAGGATCGATCGTCCCCTCGCCTTGCCACGCCGAGCCCGATGACCGGTAATCGCAAAACGGTGGGCCTCATCGCGAATATGCTGCAACAGGTGCAACGCCCCACTGCTCGAATCGAGCGAACGCTCACGCTCGCCCCGCTGGGTGATCAATGTCTCAAACCCGGCCTTGCGGGTAACGCCTTTGGCGATGCCGATCACCTCGATCTCGGTAATCTGCAGCTCCTCCAGCACCGCCAGGGCCTGATTGACCTGCCCTTTACCGCCGTCGATCACCAGCAACTCGGGCAGCAAAGCGCCGCTGCTCTTGAGTTTCTGATAGCGACGGGTCAGCGCTTCATGCATGGCGCGATAATCGTCGCCGTCGGAGGTGCTTTCAATATTGAAGCGCCGATAATCACTCTTGCGGGGGCCCTGCTGATCAAAGACCACACAGGATGCGACTGTCGCCTCACCGAAGGTATGACTGATATCGAAACACTCCATCCGCGCCGGTGGTGACTCCAGCTCCAGCAACTCCTGCAGTTCGATCAGGCGCTTGTAGATGTCCTGACGGCTAGAGATATAACTGTCCAGCTGCTGCTTGGCGTTGACCCGAGCCAGATCCAGCCAGCCTTTACGCTGACCACGGACGCTGTGGTTCAAGCAGATTTTGCTATCGGCTTTTTCGGACAGCGCCGTTTCAAGCACCTCCTGATCATCCAGCGGGTGACTGAGGATCAGCAACGGCGGTACGGCGCGCTCATCGGTGCCGAGGTAGTACTGACCGATAAAGCTGGTTAACAGCTCTTCGGGTTCGGTTTCCAGCCGTAGCTTCGGGTAGTGGCTCTTGCTGCCGACCACCCGGCCACCCTTGATAAACAGTTGCTGGATACTGGCATAGCCCGCCTTGATGCAGCAGGCCAACACATCGGCATCACCGCCTTCGCCGCTGATCCGCTGCTGCTCCTGAACCTGCTGCAGGCTGATAATCTGATCCCGCAGCATCGCTGCCCGCTCAAACTCGAGCGCGGTGGCGGCCTGTTCCATCTGCTCAGCCAGCTCTTTATTGATGGTACGGTTCTTCCCCTCCAGGAACATCATCGCGTGACGGATATCCTCGGCGTAACGCTCGGATGTGATCAGCTCGACACAGGGCGCGCTGCAACGATTGATCTGGTGTTGCAGACAGGGCCGCGAACGATTCTTGAAGAACGACTCTTCACACTGGCGGATGCGAAAGATCTTCTGCAACAGATTGAGACTCTCCCGCACCGCCCCACCGCTCGGAAACGGACCGAAGTAACGCCCCTGTTTCCGCTTACGCCCGCGCTGAAACTGAATTGCCGGATAATCGTGGGTGTTGGAGATAAAGATATAGGGGTAGGACTTATCGTCACGAAGCAGGATATTGTAGGGAGGTCGCTGCTTCTTGATCAGGTTTTGTTCCAGCAGCAGCGCCTCGGTCTCACTACCGGTAACGGTTAGCTCGATCGAGGCAATACGCTGAACCAAGGCCTGGGTTTTAACCGCCAATCCGCTACTGCGGAAATAGCTCGACAGGCGTTTCTTCAGATTCTTGGCCTTGCCGACATACAGGATTGCGCCATCGGCATCGTACATTTGGTAAACACCGGGGCGTTGGGTCGCATGACTGAGAAATTGGCGGCTGTCGAAAGGAGAAGTCGTTGGGTTCATGACATCGATCAGTTAACGGCGTTATCAACTTGCACGCTGCCGAAGCGACAGCTTAAGCTCCAGCCTTAACGAAGCGGGCTTTATCAAGATGTAATCGCCCGGCTGGCCTACTATTAGCTGAGACGTTTGCGTTGGTACTGTTCGGCAACGTCACCTTGGATAGCACAGAGACGGGCCGCAAGCGATTGAACATCTTATCACAAGCGTCCATCATTACTTTCTGCTTCGCAGTGGTATCTAAGTAAAAGCATAGAATTTCAGGTGGTTACCGATGGCAATGATCAGTACGGATGAGCTTGCGATCCTCGTTGTGGAACCCTCCCATTTTCAGCAGAAGATTATTTTATCGGAGTTGAAAGAGCTGGGCTGTCGGCAACTGGATACGGCCGACACTATCCAGCAGGCGCTGGAGTTTATGGGCCGCTACACGCCCGACCTGGTCATCAGCGCCATGTACCTTCCGGACGGAAGCGGTATCGAACTGGTCAGCCAGATGCGCACCGACACCGCTCTGGAGGGCATCCCCTACATGCTGATCTCCAGTGAGCAGCGGATGGATATTCTGGACCCGATCCGCCAAGCTGGCTCTGTCGCAATTCTACCAAAACCCTTCAAAGTCAACGACTTGAACAAAGCACTTCAGGCCACACTTGAATTCGTCGATCCGACCGAGCTGGAACTGGAAGACTACGAAGCCGACCAGTTGAGCATTCTGGTGGTCGACGACAGCGAGTTCTCGCTCAAGCACATCAGCCGAGCCCTGGAGAACATCGGTGTCGGCAACGTGGTTCGCGCCCACAACGGCCAAGAAGCGATCGACCTGCTGGATCAACAATCCTTCGACCTGATATTTACCGACTTCAATATGCCGGAAATGGATGGCGAGCAGCTGACCCAGTATGTCCGCAACGAGTCCAATCAGCCCTATGTGCCGATCCTGCTGGTCACCTCGGAACAGAACGAGACCCGCCTGACCGGGGTACGCCAGTCCGGCGTCAATGCGGTCTGCAACAAACCCTTCGATACCGGGCAGGTCAAAGCGATGATCAAAAACCTGCTGGCCGACGGCTAACCGCGAATCACCATGGCTGCCTCGGATGATCAGGGGCCATCGTTGTTCTGCACCAGTGCACGGCAACGAACCACACCGATAACCCGACTCAGCCATCCCGGCGTCCGGGATTTGGCCTGGGCGTTGTCCTCTCCGACACTGTTTCAGCCCGGCCATACACCGTTGCAGCTGATGCCCGCAGCCGCAGAGCTCGACGCTTGGCTGTGGCGCCTGCAACAACACCCCGCCCCCCTGGAGCAAGCCCTGTCCCAGCAGCGTAGCCACCGACTAGGAGTCTATTTCGAGACCCTGATCGATTTCTTTTTGCGCGACTTTCATCGCCTGCAAGAGTGCCATTACGGTCTGCCGGTGAGGGCTCAAGGCCACACTTACGGCGAGTACGACTTCCTGCTGCGCGGTTACGGCCAAGCCGCGCTGTTACATCTGGAGTTGAGCCTGAAATTTTACCTGGGCATCGACGACCGACACGGCCGTCGGCACTGGCTTGGACTGAATCGCAATGACGTACTGCAGCAGAAATACAACAAGCTGGTCCATCAACAGCTGAATCTCAGCCAACTCCCGGCAGCCCGGCAACAGCTTCGGGCGATGGGAAGCCAGGTCGGTCGGAAGATCGGGCTAATCAAGGGTCGGCTATTTTACCCGCTGCGGGAATTTGCGCCGGAACCGGGCAACAAACCACGGTTGCGAGCGCCGAACGGAATCAACCGACATCACCTACGCGGCTGGTGGCAACCGATATCCGGTTGGCGAGCGCTGATCGACGATAAAGAAAGAACCTGTCTGGTGCCGCTGCAACGCCGACAATGGATGGCCCTTCTCCATGCCGATGAAGCCCAGCGACTCTCCCAGCAGAGCGACCATATAACCTTCGAAAATCAGCTTGAAACGGCCGAACAGCCACTGATGTGTGCCCGCCTACAACAGGGCAAGACGGGCTGGAGGGAGCGGGATCGGGGCGTTCTGGTCCCCGACCCCTGGCTTGACTCAGTGTTTGAGGCGTTTGATCAGGCTTGAGGTGTCCCAGCGGCCGCCTCCGAGCTCCTGCACATCGGCATAGAACTGGTCGACCAGAGCCGTCACCGGCAGCTGCGCACCGTTATTGCGGGCCTCATCCAGCACAATCCCGAGATCCTTACGCATCCAGTCAACCGCAAAACCGAAGTCGAACTCATCGTCGATCATGGTCTGGTAACGATTTTCCATCTGCCAGGATTGCGCCGCCCCCTTGGAGATCACATCCACCACCGCGGCGGCATCCAATCCGGCACGCTTGGCGAAATGGATTCCCTCGGCCAGGCCCTGCACCAGCCCGGCGATGCAGATCTGGTTAACCATCTTGGTCAACTGACCAGCGCCCGACTCACCCATCAAGCGACACGCACGGGCAAAGCTGTCGATGGCCTTCTCGGCACGGGCGTAGACATCAGAATCCCCACCAACCATCACCGTCAAAACGCCGTTTTCGGCACCGGCCTGACCACCGGACACCGGCGCATCCAGAAAGCCCAGGCCCTTGTCTTTGGCGACCTGATACAGCTCACGGGCGACTTCAGCCGAAGCGGTGGTGTGGTCAACAAACAGGGCGCCGCTGGCCATCCCCTCAAACGCGCCCTGCTCACCGATACAGATCTGGCGTATATCATCATCATTGCCGACACAGGCAAACACCAGCTCGGCATCCTTGACCGCTGCCGCCGGGGTGTCTGCCATCGCACCCCCGTGCTGCGCGACCCAGGCTTCGGCCTTGGCGGTCGTTCGGTTATAGACGCAGACCTCATAGCCGGCGCTGGCCAGATGCCCCGCCATCGGGTACCCCATCACACCCAAGCCCAAAAAAGCGACTTTTTGTTTTGCCATAATGATTCTCTTTATTTGATCGGTCCGGCCGATTGTTATTCTTGATCCGAGTTCGGCCTCAGCCGATTTGCGCAGCAGCGGCAGCAGTCGCCGCTCCCGGCTCCAGTTTGACGCCTTCGGCGATCAGCGCACTCTCCAGTGCACCCAGACACAGCAATACATTGCGTGAATTGCAGCCGTGCCCCATCAGACCGATCCGCCAGACCTTGCCGGCCAGCGCCCCCAGACCGGCACCGATCTCCAGACTGTATTGGTTCAACAGTCGGCTGCGAACACGTGCCTCGTCGACACCGTCGGGAATGGTCACGGTATTGAGTTGCGGCAGACGATAGGCCTCATCAACCAGTAGCGACAAGCCCATCGCCTCAAGGCCCGCTTTCAGGGCCTGATGGAAGCGTTCATGGCGTGCCCAGGCATTTTCCAACCCTTCCTGCCGCAGCATCAACAGGCTTTCATGCAGCGCATACAAGGCATTCACCGGCGCGGTGTGGTGGTAAGCCCGCTTGGCACCCTGCCCCCAGTAGCCCATTACCAGGTTCTTATCCAGGAACCAGCTCGGCACCGTGCTCTGGCGCTCCCGTACCTGAGCAACCGCCCGCTCGCTAAAACTGACCGGTGAAATTCCCGGAGGGGCTGACAGGCACTTCTGGGTACCGGAATAGACCGCATCGATTCCCCAACCATCAAGATCCACTTCGATCCCACCCAGGCTGGTGACTGCATCCATGATGGTCAGCGCACCGTTATCCTGGGCCAGCTTGGCCAGGGCCGCCGCATCCGAACGGACCCCGGTTGAGGTCTCGGCATGAACAAACGCCAGCGCTTTAACGCCGTTATTGGCTTTGAAGGCGGACTCGACCTTGTTCTGATCGACCGGCTTGCCCCACTCGTCTTCAACCAGGATCACTTCACCGCCAAAGCGGCGCACGTTCTCGGCCATACGGCCGCCGAACACGCCGTTCTGGCACACGATCACCTTGTCACCGGGCTCGACCAAATTGACGAAGCAGGCCTCCATACCGGCGGAGCCCGGCGCGGAGACCGGCATGGTCAGTTCGTTCTGGGTGTTGAAGGCGTACTGCAGCAGCTGTTTGATCTCATCCATCATCCGGATAAATTCCGGATCCAGGTGGCCGATGGTCGGACGGGCCAGCGCAGCCAAAACGCGAGGACTGACATCGGACGGACCAGGGCCCATCAGGGTGCGCTCGGGCGGGTGGAAAGAGCTGATCATAATGTATCTCTTGCTGAATTAGTGTTGCTGGTGAAGTTCGCCCAACTCGCGGGCCATTTCAATAACCATATGGGCGGAATGTACCCCAGCCTGCTCCAGGAATTGATCGAACGAGATGCCTGACTCTTTCCCGGCGATGTCCGACAAGGCACGAATGATGATAAAAGGCACCTCGAAACGATAGCAGGTCTGGGCGATCGCGCCCGCCTCCATCTCCACTGCTAGCATCTGCGGGAACTTCTGTCGCGCCTCATCGACTTTGGCCGGATCGGCCATAAAGGCATCACCGGTAGCAATCAGTCCATGAGCAATCTGTACATTATGGACGGTCTCGAGGCTGTTCTGAGCGATATTCACCAGCACCGGATCGGGGCACCAGGCCGGTGGCATATTGGGCACCTGACCGTGTTCATAACCGAAAATCGTCAGATCGAAATCATGCTGGCGTACTTCGGAGGAGATCACCACATCGCCGATCTCCAAGTCGGCCGCGAAGCCGCCGGCAGACCCGGTATTGATGATGCAGTCAGGCGCATAGCGCTCCAGCATGATCGTGGTTCCGATCGCAGCGTTGACCTTGCCGATGCCGGACTTCAGCAGCACCACCTGCTGCCCCGCCAGCACGCCACGGTGAAATTCATAACCGGCCAGGTTGAGGTCTTCCCGTTGTTCGAGTTGATCACGCAGGAAAGTCACCTCCTCCTCCATGGCACCGATCACACCGATCAACAGCGGCTTATCGTCGGCCAATCGGGGTTGGATGGAGGCAGCGGTTTCATTCTTCTGGTAAGGGTCACGCATAGTCTTATCTCTAGGGGCTATTGCCAAATTCAGAGGGTTGAACAGCCGAAGCTTCAACCCGGGAGGGTTCCGGGGGTGCTATCTCGGTGACACCGTGGCGATCCAGCCGCGACCACCCCAACGCCTCAAACAGCGGTTGTAACTCGACGGGGATTCTCGCATCCAGCTGCAGACCTCGGCCTTCATCAAAGGGATGTTCGAAGCAGAGCCGGGTGGCGAACAACAGCAGGCGCTGATTATCAAACTGGTCTCGGAACAACTGATTGTGCTTGCCGTCACCGTAGCGGGTATCGCCGATGATATGGTGAGCACTCTGTTTCATATGACGACGCAGTTGGTGCTTGCGACCGGTATGGGGTTTGAGCTCTACCAGCGAGTAGCGGCTGCTGCTGTAGCGCCCGAGCGGGATCGGCAGCTCGACTCGATCGACGGTGCGGAATTCGGTCAGCGCCGACTGGGGCGGACGGACCTGATCACTGCCACCCTTCTCTATCGCTTCGCGCTTATCACTCAACGGTGAGTCGATGCGACCGGACTCATCCAGATAGCCGCGCACAATGGCATGGTAGGTTTTGCTGACTCGCCGCTCGCGGAACTGCTGTTGTAGCCTCGAAGCGGCGTCGGAGTGGAGCCCGAACACCAACAATCCGGAAGTCGGTTTGTCGAGCCGGTGGGCCGGATAAACCCGCTGACCAAGCTGGTCTCTGAGCAACTGCAACGCGAAACGGCGCTCACGACGATCGATTGGACTCCGATGTACCAGCAACCCCGAGGGTTTATCGATCACGACTATGTCATCATCGAGGTACAGAATGTCGAGTTGCTCGTTCAAGAGTGCGTCACCATTGTCAGAAAGCGGCTATGGTAGCCCCCCACTTGAGTCGCGAAAAGGGCTGGACCCGACTTATCGGTAAAAAGCCCGGTTTGGACTGGCAAGGTAGCGGCAAGCTTGCTATAAATTCGCAACTAATTGCGCCGGCTGTGGTCCATTTACCTAAGCACCGCTTGGTGCTGATAACAATTTTTAAATGCGTTAAGGAACCCTTATGAACATGACCGATACCACGGTTGCTCGCTCGGAACAGTCGATCCTGGCGACTAACAAACTTATCCGCAACACCTACCTGTTGCTGGCCATGACACTGGTGTTCAGCGCAGTAATGGCTGCGGTTTCCATGGTCATCAACCCGCCCAGCATCGTCTCGATGGTCTGCCTGATCGGTTCGATCGTGATCACCTGGTTTGTCCTGCCCCGGGTTCAGAACAGTGCAGCGGCGCTGCCGGTAACCTTCCTGTTTACCGGTATGCTCGGCTTTGCTCTGGGTCCGATCCTGAATGCTTACCTGGGCCTGGCTAACGGTGGCGAACTGATCATGACCGCGATGGGTATCACCGCGATCACCTTCCTGGGACTGTCCGGCTACGTGCTGACCACCCGCAAGGACTTCAGCTTTATGGGTGGTTTCCTGGCTGCCGGCATGATGGTGGTACTGCTAAGCATCGTCGCGATGCTGGTTCTGCCGTTCTTCGGCATCGATGTCAGCGCCATGAGCCTGGCGCTGTCTGCGGTTATCGTCCTGCTGATGTGCGGCATCATCCTGTATGACACCAGCAACATCGTTAACGGCGTCTACACCAACTACGTGATGGCAGCAGCTGGTCTTTACCTGGCGATCTTCAACCTGTTCATCAACCTGCTGCAACTGCTGGGTGTGATGGGCGGCGACGACTGATCCCAGCCTTCTCGGTCCAAGCCCCCGCGATCTCCGATCCCGGGGCTTTTTTATCCCTCCCTTTCCGACCCCGCGCTCTGGTTTTACCGCCAAGCAAACACATAATTAGTTAATCCCACGCTATCAGGCCCATACTCAAAGCTGACGCAAGAGGTTTTCTTTTGTGCGGAATTGAGTACAGTCTTGTCTCTGTTTTTCACAAGGTTTTCATTATGAAGTTTGCCGTCGTTGTTAACGGCTCGCCCAGCGCCAGCCAGGCAGCTGCCACTGCCCTCAGATTTACCGAAGCGGCGCTCAAGCAAGGCGTCGAGGTATTACGGGTGTTTTTTTATGGCGAATCGGTACTGACAGCCAATCGGCTGACCCACCCACCCCAGGACGAAAACAACCTGACCCTTCGCTGGCAGCAATTAGCGCAGCAACACGGGATCGAACTGATCGTCTGTATTGCCGCCGCGGTTCGGCGCGGCGTCATGGATGAGCGTGAAGCCAAACGCTACGAGCATACGGCCGACAACCTGGCTGAAGGATTCGAACTCTCGGGGCTCGGGCAATTGGTCGATGCCGGTATCAATGCCGACCGGGTTATTACGTTTGGAGGCCGCGCATGAATCAAATCGCCGACCTGTTGCTGGTTTTGCGTCACGCCCCTTATAGTGGTCTCAACGCCCGCGAAGGACTCGACGCCGCGCTGACTGCCGCTGCATTTGAAGCCCCTCTGAGCCTGTTGTTCGTCGGCGACGGCGTCTACCAGCTCCTGCGCGAACAACAACCGACACAGCTGCCAGCCAAAGACCTGAGCAAAACCCTACCGGCGCTGGCGATGTATGACATCGAACGTCTCTATGTGGCAGCCCATGACTTGCAACTGCGCGGCATTAAACCTGAACAACTGGTCGTTGAGGTTGAGCTGCTGGATGATGAACAGGCCGCACAACTGTTCCATCAACATCGACATATTCTGAGTTTTTAAGGGACACCCATGGTTTTACACACCGTTAACAGCTCACCCACTCAAACCCGGTGTCTGCAGGATTGCCTGCGACTGATCAGCCCGCCTGCGATGCTGTTGCTGATCGAAGACGGCGTTTACGGTGCCACCCAAGCCCATCAGTCGTTGCTCGAACAACTGCCGGACGGCATCAGCTGCGCCGTGCTCCAGCCGGATGTAGAGGCCCGCGGGCTGGGCCCCGTGCTGAGTGACCGGTTCGAACTGATCGATGATGCCGGTTTTGTCGCACTGACGATCAAGTGTGACCGGGTACAGAGCTGGTACTGAGACGATGGAACAGATCACGATCGATAACAAAGTTGTGGCGCTGGATAATGAAGGATTCCTGCGCCAGCTCGAAGACTGGTCGCCGCAGGTTGCCGAGCAAATGGCACACAACGAGGGGCTTACCCTCAGCGACGAACACTGGGAGATCATTGAGCTGCTGCGTGAGTTTTATCACGAGTATGAACTCTCACCCGCCATGCGGATTCTGGTAAAACAGGTCAAAATCAAGCTGGGGGCCGAAAAAGGCAACAGCATGCATTTGATGAAACTGTTTCCCGGCAGTCCGGCCAAGGTGGCGAGCAAAATCGCCGGCTTGCCCAAGCCGACCAACTGCCTCTGACTCGCCCCTCCATCTCTCCTGAACGGAACCGATCCCTACGATGACCCACGCCCATCCCCGTGCCGCCAACACTGCAGAATCCCTTGCCCGTGTCGCCTTTATCGGTATCGGCCTGATGGGACTGCCGATGGCCACCAATCTGCTGAAGGCCGGATACCGGCCCCAGCTTTGGAACCGCACCGTTGAAAAAACCGCGCCCCTAGAGGCACTCGGCTCAGAGGTTTGCGACAGCCTCGAGCAGGCGCTCAGTGATGTCGATATTGTGATCACCATGCTGGAAACCGGTCCGGTCGTCGATCAGGTGCTGTACCAGTCGGGCGCATACCGCTGCGCCAACGCCGGTACGCTGTTTATAGACATGAGTTCTATTCCGCCACAGATGGCCCGACAGCATGCCGCACTGCTGGCACAGGCTGGCTACCACTACCTGGATGCGCCGGTGTCCGGTGGCACCGTCGGCGCCGAGCAGGCCACGCTGTCGATCATGGCCGGAGGAGAGCTCCACGATTTCGATCAGGCCAAGGCGCTGTTTCAAGTGATGGGCACCCCTCATCATGTCGGCCCTTGCGGTACCGGGCAGTTGGCCAAGCTGGCCAATCAGGCGATCGTCGGCATCACGATCGGAGCGGTTTCAGAAGCACTGTTGCTGGCCGAGGCCGGCGGTGCCGACCCTGCCGCCGTCAGAACCGCACTAAGCGGTGGTTTTGCCGCCAGCCGGATTCTGGAACTTCATGGCCAGCGCATGATCGAACGCGACTTTAAACCCGGCGCCCGTGCCCGGGTCCAACTCAAGGATATGCAAACCATCGTTGCCGAAGCCGAGCAACAGCAGTTGCACCTGCCGTTGGCCCGGCAGACTCTGGCCGAGTATCAGGCCATGATCGACCAGGGGCTGGAGGAACTTGACCACAGCGGCCTGTTTCAGCACCTGCTGAATCAGCACCCACAGCTGGACTGACCCCTCACCGATAGCTGTTTAACACGCCGGAACGAAGCACGATGCCAAGATTTTGCGCCAACCTCAGCCTACTGTTTGTCGAACACCCGCTCGAACAACGTTTTCAGGCCGCCGCCGCTGCCGGTTTCGATGAGGTAGAAATCCAGTTCCCCTACCCGATCGAACCACAGCAACTGGTTGAACTTCTGAGCCGCAATAGCCAGCAACTGGTGCTGTTCAATCTCCCGGCCGGCGACTGGGATGCTGGCGAACGGGGCATCGCCTGCCTACCGAATCGCGAACAGGAGTTTATCGACGGCGTTGAGCAGGCGCTGATCTATGCCGCCGCCACCGGCTGTCGGCAGATCAACTGTTTGGCGGGAGTGCGGCCTGACAGCCTATCGGATGACAGCGCCATGCAGATCATGGCCGAACGCTGCCGCTATGCCGCCAAGCGGCTAGGCCAACAGGGAATCAACCTCAATATCGAAGCGATCAACAGCTATGATATTCCCGGTTTTCTGATCAACAATTCGGCCAAGGCACGGGCGCTGCTTGACCGTATCGGCGCGGATAACGTGCGACTGCAGTACGACCTGTATCACATGCAGCGGATGGAAGCGCCGATTATGCCCCGTCTGGCTGAGCTGATGCCGATCATTGGCCATATCCAAGTCGCCGACCACCCCGGCCGCCACGAACCGGGTACCGGCGAGATGGATTACCCGGCTCTGCTGGCTGAACTTGACCGTTTGGGGTATACGGGCCGGGTGGCGCTGGAATACAATCCCAAACAATCAACCCTGGCTGGTCTGGACTGGCTCAACCCCTACCGCCGAGATCAGGGCTCGACGGTTTAACTAACTTTGCCGAACAGATTCCATGGAGTATCGATATGGCCGGTGAAAGCGTACTGGTAGATCAGGACAGCAGTAACGATCCACAAATGCAATGGGCAACCTTCCTGTTGGCGGAGGAGCTCTACGGCATCGACGTCATGCAGGTCAAGGAGGTGCTGCGATTGACCGAGATCGCGCCGGTTCCTGGATCAGCCCACTACATTGTCGGCATCATCAACCTGCGCGGTAATGTAATCACGGTAATCGATACCCGAACCCTGTTTGGCCTGGGCCAGTGCGACCCGACCGACGACAGCCGTATCGTGGTTATCGAATTGGAAGACCAGGTCGTTGGCATGCTGGTCGATTCGGTAGCGGAGGTGATCTACCTGCGTCAATCGCAAGTGGAGCGCGCCCCCAACGTCGGCACCGACGAGAGCACCAAGTTTATCCAGGGCGTCAGCTACCATAACGACGAGCTGATCATCCTGCTGGACCTGAATCGAATGATTGAGGACGACGAACCGGCCTACTAACTCCGCCGGTTGCCTGTCAGAGCGCGCTGCACAGTCAGTGCGCTCCATCTCTTCGCTTCGTTATCGACCGATATGCACCGCCACCGAACGTCGGTGATTGCCGTGGCGATGCTCCCAACAGTAAACCCCCTGCCAAGTCCCCAGCAGTAGCCGGCCATTGCTGATCGGAATCGACAGCGTGGTGGCGGTCAATGCGGCTTTGATATGGGCCGGCATATCATCATCCCCTTCCAAGGTATGGGTGTAGAGCGGATCCCGCTCGGGCACCAGCCGGTTGATCCAGCGTTCCAGGTCATGCCGGGCGCTGGGGTCAGCGTTCTCCTGTATCGTCAGACTGGCACTGGTGTGCTGAATCAGCAGGCTACACAGGCCCTCATCGATACCGCTGCGCCTGGCCAGCTGCTGCAGTTGATCGGTGAACTCGTACAAGCCCTGACCGCGGGTTTGGATTTGTAGCAGTTCAACCATGACGGACTCAATCCTGCGAAGAGGCGGCGGAGAGCGAGAAGAACTCTCCGCCGCTGTAGATACCCAGCTGCAGCTCACCGTCGATCTGCCGTTCTTCGGCCAGCTCCGCCAGCTGATAATAAACCGGACGGGACAGCAAACCATTGAGCCGGTCCCGAACCCGCACATAGGGTGCCAATTCGTCGCTCAGGGGATCCTGTTCCAGCCACAGCGGGTGATCCTTATCGACACAGAACCGTTCGCCCAGGTTGGTCTCAAGCAGTAAGCGCTGCTCGCTACCTTCCCCCTGTTGCTCCAGCCGGGTAATCACAAAGGGTGCATCTTCAACACGAATACGCCACTTTTCGACCGGAGTCACCAGGTAATGATCCTTGTCATCGCGACGCAAGATCGAGGCAAACAGTTTGACCAACGCCTCACGCTCGAAGCGCCCCCCTTCGTGAAACCACTCTCCGCGCCGGTTGATGAAGATATCGATATCACCACTTAATTCCGGACTCCAGTCATTGACCGGAGGTAGCGAATCGGCGTTCAGATCGACCTGTCGACTGATCGCGTCGCTATCAAAGCTACCCTGTTTCACCTCTAAGACTCCTGTAGCGATAAACGGGGGATTAAAGTCCGCGCGCCCACTCTGGCCGCAGGGGTACCCTACCCGGCTGATGAATCGCCTTGTCGATCTGATCCATCAGTCTGACCTTATCCCGCCCGAGAATCCCTTTGAGCACTAAATAATTCGAAGCGTGGTCGCTGCGAAAGACAGTTTTATCAAGTTCCAGCTCACCAACCAGCAGCGCCATCTCCTGAAAAAGGTCAGCCTGTTGCAGGGGCTCGTAGTCACCGCCGAAAGCCTCGCGAAAACGGGCCTCACCGGTTGGAAAGCTCACCACCAGCGTCGATAGATACTCAGGTTGGGTGGCGTTGGCCAGGCGGGCCGAGTTGAGCGCATGCTGCTCACTGTAGCGACGTCCACCCAGACCGTTCAGAATCATGACCGAGCGTCGAATTCCAGCAGCCGATAGTCGGTTGAGGGCAACTTTGGTGGTCTCGAAGGTTTCCCCCTTGACCACCTTGGCCAGCACGGTATCGTCACCGGACTCGGCACCGACATAAAGCATATCCAACCCTTCACGCTGCAGCGCGGCCAGTTCATCGTCGGTTTTATTGTTGAGGTTTCGCGGCAGGCAGTAGGCCGTGACTCGTTGCAGCTGACTGAAGTTTCGACGCAGATGCTGCAGGATGGTCAACAACCGTCGCCCTGACAACACCATGGCATCGCCATCGGCCAGAAAGATCCGTCGTGTCTCGGGGTAACTACGCCCCAATTGTTCGATCTCAGACAACAGCTCGGCTTCCGGCTTGGGGCGAAATTTCTTCTGCGCCGCCGTATACATCTCGCAGAACGAGCATTTGTTGTAGCTACAACCGTTAGTGACCTGAATGATCAGCGAGCGAGCTTCGCTGGGAGGACGAAATAACGGTTCGATATAGGTCGGGTACACAGCGTCTCCCGAGTCGATAGGTTTGGCTTAATTCTGCTGGAACAGCTGCTTGAAGTTAGCACCGGTCTGTTCCACCACCTGATCAAAGTGTAGCCCCTTGAGATCGGCGACACATTGGGCAACTTCTCTGACAAATCTGGGTTCATTGGGCCGGCCTCGATGGGGTACCGGGGTCAGATAGGGCGCATCGGTTTCAACCAGAATCCGCTCCAGCGGAATCTGGCGCACCACCTCACGCAAATCGTCCGCGTTACGGAAGGTGATGATGCCGGAGAATGAGATATACATTCCCATCTCTACGGCCTGCTGCGCCATCTCCAGGGTTTCGGTGAAACAGTGCATGACGCCACCGGCCGGGCCCAGTCTTTGTCCGAGAATCCGCAGCGTGTCCTGTTGTGCCTCACGGGTATGCACAATAACCGGTTTGCTGCACCGGCTGGCCGCATCGAGATGGCACTCAAAACTGCGCTGCTGCTGTTCTGCGGTGTCGCCGCTGTAATGGTAATCCAGACCGGTTTCACCGATTGCAACGACGCGAGGATGGTTGGCCGCTTGAATCAGCGTATCGCCATCGATCTGCGCGATCTCATCGCTCAACGGATGCACACCGACCGACGCCAACACCTGCGAATAGGGCGCAATCAGCTCCATCATCGGTTGCCAGCGCGCCATATCGGTACCGACACACAGAAAACCTTCCACCCCCTGCTCAGCCGCCAGCTGCATCACAGGCTCTAATTGACCGTCGTAGGCTTTCAGATCCAGGCGGTCCAGGTGGCAATGGGAGTCGATCAACATCAGCAGGTACTTCCAACAGGACGCATCGCAAGGGTAGCGATAGCGGTGATTGATAAATAAACGGGGCTAGCCAGGGTTGGAACGGGGTCGACACCCTGAGACAGGATTACATGGTATGGGTCAAACGGCCTGAACCGAGGGCGCCGGCCAGGTAGGTCTCGATCTTACCCAGCAACGTATTGTCGTCGGCGCTGAGCTGGATGCCGATGCCAGCCTGCTTGCCGCCCTGAGCCCCTCGTGGGGTTACCCAGATCACCTTGCCACTGACCGGTAGCTTGTCCGGCTCTTCCATCAGATCCAGCAGCATGAACACCTCTTCGCCCAATTGGTAATCACGGGGAGTGGGAACGAACAGGCCACCATTTTTGATAAACGGCATATAGCTGCGATACAGGTCTTCTTTCGACTTGATGGTCAGGGACAGAATCCCATGGCTGGCACGTGGACTGGCGGACATCGATTCTCTCGTGCTGCTGACAAGTTCAGCGGCGATTGGTCAAATTACCCCAACGGATCAGCAGATCTTCCAATAGCAGCCGCTCGTTGGGATTGTTGCGGCTCATTAGATTTACACGATATTGCTGTATTCTGTCAGCGAATTCAAACATCTGTTGCTCATTAACCCGTCGACTCAGGCCAATCACCAACTTTTGGGCCGTCAGCGTGTTGATGCCCTCAGCGTTGTCAGTCAACCGGTAACGCAGGATATCCTGCACCAAAGCCGTCCACCATTCGAGCAACGCACCCAATGGCAACTTGGCCAACTGCTCACTACCCTGGGTGGGCCCCAGCTGCTGCATGGCGATCAGTTTCAGAGTCTGGTACAGGGTCTTACGCAGCTCGGCCTGCCCTTCTCTGGCCTGAGCCAAGGCGGCTAAGGGTGCGCCGCCGGCCAGGCGCAGTTGCTCCTGCGGATCACCTTCGAAGCCGGGTTGCTGACGCAGCCAGTCGCAGGTGGAATCGATCTGCGGCGTTGTCAGAGAAAGGCTCTGACAGCGGCTGCGAATCGTCGCCATCACCCGTCCCGGACGGTGACTATAGAGCGCAAACAGTGTGCGGTCGCCCGGCTCCTCGAGCACTTTGAGCAGCGCGTTGGCGGCGTTGACATTCATATCTTCGGCCGGGCCCAGCACGACAACCCGGTAACCGCCCTGCTGGGCTGATCGGGTGATGGTTTCCACCAGCGCACGTATTTGATCGACCTTGATCGGCTTGCCGACATCTTCCGGACCGATCCGGACCAGATCAGGATGGGTTCCCTGACGACTCAGCAAACAGCTTTTGCAATGACCGCAGGCATTACCCTCAACCGGCTGCTGACACAAAAGATACTGACCGAGCGCTATGGCCAGTTGCTCCTTGCCCATTCCCGCTGATGCACAGAACAGCAGCGCATGGGGTAAACGATTCTGCTGGTGTTGATCCAGCAGCCGGCCCCAGACCTCCTTTTGCCAGGGCAGCGGTAACCTTAACTGAGTTTCGGTTTCAGCATCCACGGTGGAAAAACTCCGACATCACCTCGGTGATCTGCTGTTGCACCCGAACCAGAGACTGCCCCGCATCGATGACACGAAATCTTTCCGGTTCGGCTTCAGCCCGTCGCAGATAGGCGGCGCGGACCTTATCGAAAAAGCTGTGCTGCTCCTGCTCGAACCGGTCCAACGCACCGCGCCCCCTGGCCCGCGCCATACCCACGTCCACCGGCACATCCAGTAACAACGTCAGGTCGGGGCGAAGCTCTCCCTGAACCAGATTTTCTAGGATTTCAATCCGCTGCCAGTCCAGGCCTCGACCGCCTCCCTGGTAAGCAAAGGTCGCGTCGGTAAAACGATCACAGAGCACCCATTGCCCACGTGCCAACGCCGGACGAATGGTCTGTTCCAGATGCTGCGCACGGGCGGCAAACATCAACAACAGTTCGGTATCGCTGCTGACCGGTTCTGCTCGCTCGGCCAGTAACAGCTCACGGAGCTCTTCAGCCAGCGGCGTACCACCGGGTTCGCGGGTCTCGATAAAGTCGATCCCCTGCCGCTCGAGCAGATTGCGAAGATGTTCCAGATTGGTGCTCTTACCAACCCCTTCACCGCCTTCGAGCGTGATAAATTTTCCCGCCATTTAAACCTTCTCAGCCATTACCATTGTTTGCTGAAGATGGCGGCGGCGAAGAGCGATAATCGCTACGCCGTCCACGCCGCTGATATTTGTACACCGCTTTATTATGCTCGGCCAGGGTCGCCGAAAACTGATGGGTTCCATCGCCTTTGGCCACGAAGTAGAGACTCTTACCCGAGGCGGGATTAAGCGCCGCATTAATCGCTTCGCGTCCCGGATTGGCGATCGGTGTCGGCGGCAAGCCTTTGATCACATAGGTGTTGTAAGGAGTTTTACGCTTCAAGTCAGCACGGGTGATATTGCCCTTATACCGATCTCCCATGCCATAGATGACAGTCGGATCGGTTTGAAGCCGCATGCCCTTGTTCAGACGCCTGGTGAACACACCGGCGATCTCAGGACGCTCGAAGGCAGCACCAGTCTCCTTCTCCACGATAGAGGCCAGAATCAGCGCTTCATAGGCAGATGAGATCGGCAAATTCGGCTGCTTAGAAGCCCACTCCTGTTCCAACACCTGCTGCATCCGCTGGTGGGCCCGCTTCAGCAACGCCAGATCCGTTGTACCCCGGGTGAACTGATAAGTGTCCGGATAGATCCAGCCTTCGGCGCTGCCTTCAATCTTCAACTGCTTGGCCAACTGTTGAGGGTCATCGTACTCGAGTGTTTTTTCGATCTGCGGGTGCGACTGCAACCTGGCGATATAGTCGCTGACCCGCTGTCCTTCGACAAAGGTGACCTGATAACTCCGTACCTTACCCTGGACCAGTAGTTGCAACAGGCCATCGTGGGTCAGGCCGGGCTCGAGCAGGTACTCCCCTGCCTTGATTTTGTGGGCCAGATTTTGCTGGCGCGCATGGAGCTTAAACAGTAACGGCTCATCGATCAGCTGTTGCTTGGTCAGCTGCTCGAGCAGATGGTTAAACGAGGTTCCCGGCTCGACCATCAGGCTGGTCGACTCGGTCAGTTTGAGCGGCTGCTGGGCCAGGCTGGTGACCTTATGGCTACCGACATAGGCAGCGATCGCAACGACCAGGGCGATGAACGCAATGCCAAGGGAAAGAATTTTCAGCACTCGCACCGACGAGCCTCCTCCAGCCACTCGCGGGCCATGGCAGTATATGGGTGTGACGGGTAGTTCTGTTCGCCGAGGCGCTTGACGGGCAGCACGCCAAACCCGGTATTGGTCATAAAGAGCGCATCAGCCTGGGCTAGTTGATCCTGGCGGATACGGGTTTCATGGCAATCGATGCCGGCTTTGTTGGCCGAGTCGATAATCACCGCGCGAACCACCCCGGCAACCCCGCAACGGTCCAGCTTAGGGGTATAGAGCGCGCCATTCTTCACCATGAAAAGATTACTCATGGTACCTTCGACCACATAGCCCTCAAGGTCACACACGACTCCTTCGGGGTACTGGTCCTGCCACTCGCTACGGGCAAGAATCTGTTCGAGTCGATTCAAGTGCTTTATCCCGGCCAACCGAGGGTTCAAGCCCAGGCGGGTCTGACAAGGAAACAGCTCAACCCCCTGCTCAAACCATTGGCGAGGGTAGTCCGGTGAGGCAAAGCGCTGGACGACTCGCGTCGGTCCCCGGTCGACTTTGCCCCAGTATCCACGACCACCTTCACCGCGGGTAACCAGAATTTTCAGCAACCCACCGGGATGGGGCCGGCAGAGCATGGCCAGTTCATCACGAAGCAGATCCAGTAATCCGTCGGCAGGAATCAATAAGCGCTCCAGACCGTGCTGGAGGCGTTGGAGGTGGCGCTCAAGCAACAATGGCCGCCCGGCGTCGAAACGCAGTGTTTCAAACAGGCCGTCACCGTAGCTGAAACCACGGTCGGTAACCGCAACAGACACACCAGGCTGGCCGTTCACCAAGCACTCAAGCATAGGCACGGCAGCCTGATCGGATCGGAAGGCCCCGATCGGGGCCGGGATTCAAGGTCACGACAACCGCTTGAAGACCAGCGTGCCGTTGGTACCGCCGAAACCGAACGAGTTGGACATCGCCACATTGATCTCGGCTTGCTGAGCGGTGTGGGCCACGTAATTCAGATCGCACCCTTCGGAAGGGTTGTCGAGATTGATCGTCGGCGGCGCAACCTGATCGCGAATCGCCAGTACGCTGAAGATAGCCTCCACCGAGCCGGCAGCACCGAGCAGATGACCGATCATCGACTTGGTCGAACTCATCCGAACCTTGTCGGCAGCAGCTCCCAGCACCTGTTTGGCGGCATTGGACTCAGCGATATCCCCTGCCGGCGTCGAGGTGCCGTGGGCGTTGATGTAGTCGACCTGATCAGGATTCAGTCCGCTGTCATTGATCGCATTACGCATCGAAGCGGCGGCACCGCTGCCGTCTTCCGGCGGCGCGGTCATATGATAGGCATCGCCACTCATCCCGAATCCGGCCAGTTCGGCATAGATTTCAGCACCGCGGGCCTTGGCGTGCTCGTACTCTTCCAGTACCAGAATACCGGCGCCGTCACTGAGTACGAAACCATCACGATCCTGGTCCCACGGGCGGCTGGCTGCCTGCGGATCGTCGTTGCGGGTCGAGAGTGCCCGAGCCGCGGAGAAGCCACCCAATCCCAGCGGCGTGGTGGCCATTTCGGCACCACCGGCCAGCATCACATCCGCATCACCGTACGCGATCATCCGCGCGGCTGAACCGATGTTATGGGTACCTGTGGTACAGGCGGTAACAATGGCTATATTCGGGCCTTTGAAACCGTACTTAATCGATAGGTTCCCGGCGATCATATTGATGATACTGCCCGGAACAAAGAAAGGTGAGATCTTGCGCGGCCCGCTCTTTTCCAACAACGAGTGGTTTTTCTCGATCATCGGCAAGCCGCCGATACCGGAACCGATTGCCAAGCCGATACGTCCGGCGTTAGCCTCGTTGACTTCAAGACCCGAGTCTTCGATTGCCTGGATTCCCGCCGCCATGCCGTACTGGATGAACAGGTCCATCTTACGAGCATCTTTCGGGTTCATATACGCAGACGCGTCAAAGTCTCGAACAGAACCACCAAAACGGGTGTTGTAACTGGACACATCGAAATGCTCAATCGGACCGATGCCGCTTTTGCCGTTAACGATGTTTTCCCAGGTCTCTTTGACGCTGTTGCCTACCGGGGTCAACATCCCCAAGCCTGTGACGACAACTCTTCTCCGAGACATCTGCATCTCCCTTTGTTTTTCTTTTCAGCAAATAAAAAGCCGCTCTATGCAGACCATAGCAGCGGCTTCTTGGGAACGCTTGTTAAGCTATTATTGGTTAGCTTCGACGTACTCGATAGCCAGCTTAACAGTCGTGATTTTTTCGGCTTCTTCGTCAGGAATTTCGGTTTCGAATTCCTCTTCCAGAGCCATAACAAGCTCAACGGTGTCGAGAGAGTCAGCGCCCAGATCTTCAACAAAAGAGGCTTCGCTAGTTACTTCTTCTTCCTTTACGCCCAGTTGCTCAGCAACAATCTTTTTTACGCGCTCTTCAATAGTACTCATAATGTTTCCTACTTGTTATGAACAATTTATCCGGCAATGTTATAAAAAAATTCTGATATTTCAACACTGCCGGCGAAATAGGTCACCTTCCGCCTTGTGGCTGGATGAAGGGTGACATTATCAACAAATTCGGCAAAAAAACAATTCCCAACCCGGATAAATAGCTATCTCCGGATCAGCTCATATACATGCCGCCATTTACATGGATGGTATCACCGGTCACATAGCCTCCAGCCTCGCTGGCCAGGAAGCCAACAACCGCAGCCACATCTTCCGGACTACCCAGTCGATTCAGCGGAATCTGGCTCTTGAGCATCTCTTTATGCTCGTCGGCCAGCGCATCGGTCATATCGGTAGCGATAAAGCCCGGCGCAACCGAATTCACGGTGATATTTCGGGAAGCCACTTCACGTGCCAGCGCCCGGCTAAAGCCTTCGATGCCGGCTTTGGCCGCGGCATAGTTGCTCTGACCGGCGTTACCCATAGAGGCAACCACCGAGCTGACATTGATGATCCGACCCCAGCGAGCCTTGGACATGCCGCGCAGACAGCCCTTGGCTACCCGATAGATAGAGGTCAGGTTGGTGTTCAATACGCTATCCCACTCGTCCGCCTTCATCCGCATCAGGATGTTGTCACGGGTGATGCCAGCGTTGTTGACCAGGATGGTAACCGCACCAAACTGCTCCTGAATCGCTGCCAGCACCTGGTCGACAGATTCCTGTGACGCCACGTCCAGCATCATGCCGGTGCCCTTGACGCCCTGCTCCTGCAGATAAGCCGAGATAGACTCTGCGCCTTTTTCGCTGGTGGCCGTACCTATGACAACCGCTCCCTGACGACCAAGTTCAGTCGCAATCGCCTTGCCGATTCCCCGGGTTGCACCGGTAACCAGGGCAACCTTTGCTTCAATACTCATTTGTTACTCCGTTATTTCGGACGAACAGATCCAAATCAGGCGCCCAGCGCCTTCTCCAGACCGGCAGGATCATTAATAGCAGCGACATTGAGGCTGCGTTGAATTCGCTTATTCAGGCCGGAAAGCACCTTACCGGGACCGCACTCAAGCAGTGTTTCAGCTCCGTCTGACGCCATCGCCTGAACGCTATCGGTCCACAGAACAGGGCTGTAGAGCTGCGCCACCAGATTCTGTTTAATCTGCTCAACGCTGCCCGCCACCTTGGCATCGACGTTCTGCACCACCGGAATCTGCGGGGTCTGAAGCTCGATATTGTCCAGCTCAACCGCCAGCTGCTCTGCAGCCGGCTTCATCAGCGCACAATGGGAAGGGACGCTGACCGGAAGCTCAACCGCACGTTTGGCACCCGCAGCTTTGCAGGCTTCGACAGCGCGGGCGACGGCACTGGCCTGACCGGCAATAACCACCTGGCCCGGCGAGTTGTAGTTAACCGCAGAAACTACTTCACCGGCAGCGGCATCCTGGCATGCTTGTTCGATCGCCGCGTTCTCCAGCCCCAGCACAGCCGCCATAGCGCCCTGTCCGGCAGGAACCGCCGCCTGCATCAACTGACCACGCTTTTCGACCAACTTGACACCCTGGGCCAGCGTCATCACTCCAGCGCAAACCAGCGCGGTGTATTCGCCCAGGCTGTGACCGGCCAGCTGCGCCGGTTGTTCGCCACCGCTTTGCTGCCAAACACGCCACAAAGCCACACCGGCGGCCAACAGTGCCGGCTGGGTTTTATCCGTGCTGTTCAGATCCGCTTCCGGCCCGTCCTGGGTCAGATTCCACAGATCGTAGCCGAGCGCATCGGAGGCTTCAGCAAAGGTCTGCTCCACGATCGGATTCTGAGCAGCAAGTTCGGCAAGCATGCCCAGATGCTGTGAGCCCTGCCCCGGAAAGACAAAAGCTAAGGTTTGATTCATGTTGTCCTCTGTGTGTCTTAGAACTGACGGCTGTCTCGCCGTTTAATCAAGCGCCCATAGTACCCGAATCGGGCCATGAAAAAACGTCTGGACGCAGGGTAAATCGATACATTTGAACGAAAAAGCTAGAGCATCCGACTCAGCTTTTCGTTAATCAACCCGGGCACATCGCGAATCACTTCTGCGCGCGCTTGAGCGATCGCGTGACCGAAACACTCCTCATTGGCTGAACCGTGGCTTTTGACCACAATTCCCTGCAATCCCAGCAGAGACGCACCATTTCGTCTCGAAGGATCTAGCTGGCGTTTCAATCGCTCCAATAACGGCCTTGCCAACAGGCCAACCAATCGCTGATACCAGCCGGCATCAAAGGACTGCAACAGCTCACGGGTGATAAACCGGGCCAGGCCTTCGCTGCTTTTGAGCGCCACATTGCCCACAAAGCCATCACAGACCACCACATCCGCTTTACCGCTATAGATATCGTTACCTTCGATATAGCCGATATAGTTAAGCGATGAATGCTCACGTATCAGTCGGGATGCCAGCTTTACCTGCTCATTACCCTTGATCTCCTCCTGGCCGACATTAAGCAGCGATACCCTTGGCTGTTCGAGCTGATCAACCGCCTCGGACAGGGCGGAGCCCATCAAGGCAAACTGAAACAGATGCTCGGCGCTGCAGTCCACGTTGGCCCCGAGATCCAACATATAGCAATGTCCGTTCTGGGTTGGTATCGCGGTGGCGATCGCCGGACGGTCGATACCGGGATGCATATGCAGCAGATAGTGACCCATCGCCATCAACGCCCCCGTATTACCGGCACTGACACAGGCATCGGCCTTACCCTCAGCCACCAGCTGAACCGCAAGGTACATAGAGGAGTCTTTACGCTTACGCAGCGCGAACGAAGGCTTGTCGGTCATCTCCACGACACTTTCGGCCGCCAAGACACTGACACGGGGGGTTGATTGAGTAAGGAGGGGGTTGATCCGGGATGGATCACCGATCAAAAGCAGCTCGGTATCGGGATGCTGTTCAGCAAAACGACAGACAGCAGGAACAGCAACGCGGGGACCTAAGTCCCCGCTCATCACATCGACTGCAAGGGTGCAGCGCGTGACCAATGCTTATTCGGCGTCTTTAGCAACTACCTGACGACCACGGTAGAAACCATCGGCAGTCACGTGGTGACGACGATGAACTTCACCGGTGGTGCTGTCCTGGGACAGAGGGGCGGCAGTCAGGGCATCGTGTGAACGACGCTGACCACGACGTGAACGGGTAACTTTACTCTTTTGAACAGCCATGCTGAGCAGCTCCTAACTAGTGTTTTTTGGCCTTTAATTGGGCCAGTACGTTAAACGGGTTTGCCTCGTCGTTGCCTTCGGACGGCTCCGGCGCCTGGCCGTATTCCGTCTTCACGACGCAGTCCTGATGCTGAGGGATCAGCGGCAGCGTCAGTATCAGCTCTTCTTCAATCAGCTGATGCAGATCCTGCCTGGGCCCTTCGACGATATAAGGATCGTAGTAACGAGGAAGCTGCTTGGCGGCTTCATCATCGGCGACGATGCCCATGTTCATCTCGGCTTCAAGCTCTAGCGTCACCGGCTCCAAACAACGTTGGCAAGTCATCTTGACGCTGGCTACTGCCCTGCCCTGTACGAAACGGATGCGTTCTTCATCCATCCCAAAGGTCAGATCTACAGTAACTTCGCCTTCGCTATCGACCAGATAGCTCCCCAAACGAGACAGTTTTTCCAGCTTCACGGTGCCTTCAATAAGGCGGCCCTGCTCGGCTGCTCGGCGTGTATCGATTGAGGTCGGTAATGGGGCCTTCGACATAAGCGCGCCATAATAGGGATACGGGAACGCGGTGTAAAGAGAGTCTGACTAAAAAAGGCTATTATAAGCGCCCTTCAAGACGCTCGATTCACAGGAACAGTATAAATGACCCAGCTGGTACTCGCTTCTACGTCCGTTTTCCGCCGTCAGCTGCTGGAAAAGCTGCAGCTCCCCTTTGTCTGCGACGCCCCCGATACGGATGAAACAGCGTTCGAAAACGAAACCGCCGAGGCGTTGGTCCAGCGTTTGGCCCAAGCCAAAGCCAGGGCTGTTGCTGACAACCACGGCGATGCACTAATCATCGGCTCAGACCAGGTTGCCACCCTCGACGGGCAGATTATCGGCAAGCCGCTCACTCACCAAAATGCCGTACAACAGCTCAGAAACAGTAGTGGCAGAAGCCTGACCTTCTTCACCGGGCTTTGCCTCTACAACAGCAGCACTGGGGAGCAGCAGACGATCTGCGAGCCTTTTAAGGTTCATTTCCGGAAGCTGTGTGACGAACAGATTGAACGCTATCTGACAACGGAAAAGCCCTATCAATGCGCCGGCAGCTTCAAGTCCGAGGGCTACGGTATCAGCCTGTTTGAAAAGCTCGAAGGGGATGACCCCAACAGCCTGATCGGGCTACCGCTGATACGCCTGGTGGCGATGCTGCAGCGCCAAGGGATTGCCGTCCCCTGACGCAGCAAGGCCGGGCGTTATTGCAGCGGTGGCGTTTTCAATCCCAACTCGGTGGAGAGGGTGCGCGCCACGCTGACCCCGAACCGCTCGGCCAGTTTCTCCCAAGGCGTCAGCGACGGAGTGAAATCAACGATATTATCGACCCCGATCACCTCACGCGCCACGTAGCCGGTTGAACCCAAACCATCGATCAGACCCAGCTCCAGCGATTGTTCACCGGTCCAAATCAACCCGCTGAACAGCTTGGCATCGTCCTTCAGCCGATCGCCACGACCTTTCTTGACCTGATCAATGAACTGCTGATGGGTTGTATCCAGCACCCCTTCCCAGAATTGCCGCTCGGTCTGCTTCAGCGGCGCGAACGGATCCAGGAAGGCCTTGTGCTCACCGGCGGTCATCACCCGCCGCTCAACACCCAGCTTCTGCAGCACTTCGACAAAACCGAAGCTTGATGAGATCACCCCGATCGAGCCGACCAGGCTGGCCTTGTCCGCATAGATCTCATCGGCCGCTGCGGCGATATAGTAGGCACCGGAGGCACCGATATCGCTGATCACGGCATAAACCTTGGTGGCCGGATACAGCTGTCTCAAACGCTTGATCTCGTCGTAGACATAACCCGACTGCACCGGACTGCCGCCGGGACTGTTGATGCGCAGAATAACCGCTTCGGTATTTTCATCTTTGAACGCCGCGCGAAGACCTCCCACAATACTGTCGGCGCTGGCCTCCGAATCAGCTGAAATCGCACCGTAGACATCGATCAGGGCGGTATGGGGCTCACTACTGATGGCCTTCTCGCCGAAATTATCACCGACCAAAAAATACAGCGCTGCGAACAAGTATCCGAATGTCAGCAGTTTGAAAAAGATCCCCCAACGCCTTGAACGCCGTTGCTCGACCGACAGGCTACTAACCATCTTTTCGATCAGACGCCACTCTTTGCTGTCGGCCGCTACCGCCGCGCGCTGATGCTCCTGTCGCTCGACATTCGACTGTCCCTGCCGCTGATCGGAGTTTTCCGGGCCATTGCCCCAAAGGTTGTCACTCACTGTTTCTTCCTTACAACATTACCTAATTGCATTAGCGATAAAACCTACGGCCTAAACCGACCGTCAATCTGGTAGACCCTTGAGCCAGCACTCGAGTTCGCTGAAATGATCAATTACCAGCTTCGGGCGGAAAGCCTGCAGCCTGTCGGGATGGTGAGCCCCATAGGAAACCCCCACGGAAGCCACCCCAGCCTTGGCCGCCATCTCCAGGTCATACTCGGTGTCCCCGACCATCAAGGCCCGTTCACGACCGACTCCACTCTCCTGCAGCAGCTCTTCGAGCATCAACGGATGGGGTTTGGAGCGGGTTTCATCGGCGCAACGACTGTGATCAAACATCTCACCCAACCCGGTCTCTTCAAAGACCCGATCAAGCCCCATGCGGCTCTTTCCGGTTGCCACGGCCAGGCAATAATCCTGCTCACGCAAGCGCTGCAACCCCTCGATCACACCCGGGAAAAACTCGGTCGGGGTTTCATTCCGGTCGATATAATAATGTTTATAGCGTTCACGCATCTGCGCCTCTTGATGATCATCGAGGCCGCCGAACAATAATTCAAACACCTCCGGCAACCCCAGACCAATGATATTCCTGACCGCCTCAGCACCGGGAACCGGCAGCTCGCAATCGGACGCCGCCTGCTGCATACAGTTGATGATCCGGTCGGCCGAATCGATCAGCGTGCCGTCCCAATCAAAAATGATTAATTTCAAGCCAAACCCCTCAAACAACAACGCGCTTATCGGAGCGCGCGCAAAACTCGCCAAACGCAGATGTGACAAAAGTCACATACTGTACCGTTTGGACATCGACATCGCATAGGCTACCCTTGCGGTTTAAGATTTAACCCCTCACGACAACGATTCAGGATTAAACCATGACGGATCTACACGGTTACTACATTGAAGACCTCAGCGAAGGAATGTCAGCATCGATCGAAAGAACGGTTACCGAAGCGGACGTCAACACTTTCGCCGAAGTGACCGGCGATGACAACCCGGTCCACGTCAACGCCGAATATGCCGCCACCACTATGTTTAAGCAGCGTATCGCGCACGGCATGCTCAGCGCCGGCTACATCTCCGCCGTACTGGGCACCAAGATGCCGGGACCAGGCGCCATCTACGTGGACCAGCAACTGAAATTCAAAGCACCGGTCATGATCGGTGATACCGTAAACACCACCGCCACCATCCTCGAAATCAACGAGCGCCGCCGCCGCGTCATCCTGAAAACGGTTTGCAGCGTTGGTGACAAGGTTGTCGCCGAAGGCCAGGCCACACTAATGGTGGACTCCAAAGGCTGAATATCTAAAAACGGATTTAGGGAGCAATCTATGCTGATTTCACCGCAACAATCCTTACTGCTGGTCGTCGACATCCAGGACAAACTGGTTCCGGCGGTCGTCGAACCCCAGCAACTGATCGAAAAGACCCGCTGGCTGCTGGAGGTCGCCCAGATCCTCGAAGTGCCGGTACTGGCTTCCGAGCAGTATCCCCAAGGCCTGGGCCACACAGTGACTGAGCTCAGCGAACTGATCCCGGCTAAACAGGTGGTCGATAAACTGCATTTCTCCTGCGCCGCCGAGCCTGCCTGTCTGGAGCGAATCGCCGCCGAGCAGCGCAAACAGATCGTCATCTGCGGTATGGAAGCCCATGTCTGCGTCTTCCAAACAGCGGCCGGCCTGCACCAGGCCGGTTACGAGGTGTTCGTCATCGGCGACCTGATCTCTTCGCGCAGCGCTTCCGATCACCAGCTGGCCCTGGAGAGAATGCGCCAACTGGGCATCCAGGTCGTCAGCCGTGAGATGGTCGCATTTGAATGGATGCAGAAGTCGGGAACCGACAGCTTCCGTACCATCAGCAAGAACTACTTGCGCTAATCCCTTCAATACCGAAAAACAAAGCCGGGCTAAGCCCGGCTTTTTAGTGATCACTAAGCACTCAGGACTCCGCCACCAGCTGAAGATGGCGCAAGAAATCCTCCGGATCAGGAACACCCACCAGCATCGCCTCATCCAGCCGCTGCCCCGACTTGGTATAAAAAACCAACGCCGGCGGCCCGACAATCTGATACTCCTGATACAGTGCTTTGGCCGCATCATCATGAGCCGTCAGGTCAATTTTGATCGTCACAAAGCGGTCGAGCTGATCCACCACCGCGGTATCGGCAAAGGTAACGACCTCCAGCTCTTTACAGGAGACACACCAGTCGGCGTAGAAGTCCAACATCACCGGCACCTGCTGGCGACGCGCTTCGGCCAACAACGGCTGCAGCTGCTCCCGGGTGGTGATCTCGGTAAAGCGAACCTCCGGAATCGCTGCCGCCCCGCCACCGGCAATCCCCTGCAGTGGTCTAAGCAAGGTTCCCTGGCCGGTTCCGATCGCCACCATCAACATGGCCCCGTAGATCAGCAGAATCACCCCCAGAGATTTGCCCAGTCGCATCACCGCGCCGGCATCCTGCTCAAGGCGATCCAGGGTGCGCAGGAACACGGCCGAACCAATCAATACCACCGCCAGCAGGCCCATGGTCACCTGGGGCGCAACGATACGATCCAGCATCCAGATCGCCATCAGCAGCAACCCGACACCAAAGAAGCGCTTCACCGACTCCATCCAGCTTCCCGCTCGCGGCATTAGCTTCCCGGCCGAACAACCCAGCAGAATCAACGGCGTGCCCATACCGATGCTCATGCTAAACAGCGCCAGACCACCGAGCGTCGGATCGCCGGTCTGGCCGATATAAACCAGCGCACCGGCCAACGGCGCAGCCACGCAAGGGCCGACGATCAGTGCTGAGAGCAACCCCATCACCGCAACACCGGCCATCTGACCGCCTTGCTGGCTGCGGCTGATGTTGTCGAGCCGGCTCTGCAACGATTGCGGCAACTGCAGCTCGTAGAAACCGAACATTGCCAGCGATAACACCACGAACAACCCGCTGAACAGCCCGATAATCCAAGGGTTCTGGAAACTGGCCTGAAGATTGGCACCGAACAGCCCGGCCAGCACACCGACCAGGGTGTAAGTCAGGCTCATCGACAGCACATAGACCAGCGACAGGCGCAGCGCCTTGCCGGAGGTAATGGCATTACCGTGACCGGCGATGATGCCGGCCAGAATCGGAATCATCGGAAACACGCAAGGGGTTAACGACAGAGCCAGGCCGGCACCAAAGAACAGCGCCAGGGTCAGCCACAGATTGCCGCCGGACAGGCGCTCCACGTATTGACGCGGATCGGTTAACGACAGGCCCTCATCGGTCGTGGCAAACGCAGAGCGATTAGCAGACGACGGGGTATCAGCCGTTGCGGACTGTTTGACTGAGGAGCCGACCAACCCGGCGGCCAATGGCG
Source organism: Motiliproteus sp. (assembly GCF_965230735.1). Taxonomy (GTDB): domain Bacteria; phylum Pseudomonadota; class Gammaproteobacteria; order Pseudomonadales; family Balneatricaceae; genus Motiliproteus. Next base: position 2,563,891 of record NZ_OZ246016.1, on the reverse strand, counting down.
TGACCTGGGTCGGGACATCACTCAAGTTAAGCGTTTTCGTAACCGGCGGGTAGCAGATCCCCCCTTCCCAACAACCCTGATATTCGATCTCTACCGGGCCACTGAATGGCGCGTCGAGTGTCGAACGAAGCTGCAGGCTGACCTCTGCCCCTTGATAGTAAACCTGAACCTCGCCAAACAGGGGGTCCTGCTTGGTTTTCGACGCCGGATACCGGATCTCCACAACCTCGATCCCTTCAATCGGCTTTACCCGGATCTTGTCGCGGTAGAGGTAGTAGTCGTCTTCGATCTGCCAGAAGAGCCGCTGGACGCCGTTGGCATCGGATTGGCTGCTGAAACGATAGGCCTCCTCGACATCCAGTGGCCCGTCGTTGTTGCCGATCAGCTTATCGAACACCGATGCCTGAGCATTGGCCGGAGCAATCAGGCTCAACAACAGGCCCAGCATCAACAAGGCAAAGGTAGGAAGCGCGACTAAGCGCCACTGAGGGACAAAACTAACCGGATTCAACAGCTCGGCTCCCTGTCGGTAAGAATTCAATGAGGAACTGCCTGACAAGACGGCCACATCGCCGAAAAGTTACAGAAATCATCGATGGTAAAGTCAGCCTGATCAGACAAAGCTTTAACCAAAAAGTTCAGCACGGATAACTGCTTTCAACGCACCGTCGAACCGGGAAAGCGATTTCCCGGCTCACACCAACAACAGCTTATGAATTAGAACCAGTCGTCCTTACGGCGACGACGCTTGGGCAAGTGAGGCACAATCAAACCGATCAGGATGCCGCCCAACGCCAGCGCACCGCCGCGAAGGAACCAGCCCATCAAGTTGGTTTCATCCATTGCCTCAAGCTCACGCTGAAGACGATCAACCTCGTTCTGCAGCTGCGCGGTATCGGCAGTCGAGCGCGCCTGTTTTTCATTGGAGCTGTTCAGATCCGTTTCCAGCGCGGCAATGGTCTCTTTCTGCTCCTCGATAATCTGACTGGAGCGCGCCAGCGCCTTTTCAAGCGCCGGTAGGCGAACGGTAATGCTGTCACCGTTATCGATATACTTGCTCTGCACCCAACCCTCGGTGCCAGAGACCAGCCGCACCCGACTGTAGCCGGTCGACTTATCCTGCTCTAGCACATCCAGCATGGTGCCACTGGGGACATTGGCTTTGATCCGATACTGATTACTTGGCCCCCGATGCATGAACACCGTCACCTTATCGCTGATATGGGCACCCGCCGCCAGCGACGGCGCCGACAGACCCAACGATGAGAGCAGAAACAAGACCAGCAATCCGAAACGCATAACAATCCCCTAACAAATCTGTAAAAAAGAATACTGCCGACTTAACAAAGCTGGCGATTATAGCAGCGAGTCACATTCCGGTTAAGCTGCAATCCCAGCGCGATATCGCGGTTTCACTCCCAGCCACCCATCGCGCCATGCCGCATCAATCGCCACCAAACAACCGGATCAACAGCCACTCATGGCGCATCGATACTGTTATCATCGGTCCTTTGATCCATCTGAAGACAACAGCCATGACCCCTCTGTTCCCGATCGACGATCTGGTTCCGGCACTGACTGCCCAACAATGCATCCTGACCCCTAACCGCCGCCTGAGTCGTCATCTGCACCACAGTTACGCCGAGCACCAGCGATCCCAGGGGCTTCGCAGCTGGCATAGTCCTCGGATCCATTCACTGGAGGGGTGGATTCAACAGCAATGGCAGCAACTTCAGGATCAGGGTAGCCCCCTGGCCCGGGTATTGGTTCTCGATGCCCGTCAAGAGCTGCACCTGTGGCAACAGGTTCTGGAACAGGACGATCAGGGTCAGCAATGGCTGCAACCCACCGGCGCTGCCCGACAAGCGCAGCAAGCGATCAAAACCCTGCAGCTGTGGTGCCAAACCCTCGAATCCGACCTGCTTCAAGGGTATATCCCGGACGACTTCCCGCTACAACGCTGGCATCAGCAATTTCGTCAACGACTGGAAAGCCTCGGCGCAATCACCTTTACCGATTCGGTTGAGCGCTTGCTACAAGGGTTCCAGAATGCCGAACTGCCGGCAGAACCGGCTACCTGGCTGGTCCAGTTCCAAGAGCTGACACCACTTCACCAACAACTGCTGCAACAAGCGTTTGAGCAACAGCACCACCATCAGCAACCGGTCGACAACGCCAACTGCCTGCGTCTTGGCTGCGACGATCATCAGGCCGAAATCGCTTTGGCGGCCCAATGGACCCGGCAAATTCTACAAAACCAACCTGGCGCACTGATCGGCATCGTTGATCCTCAGCTGGCCAACTACCGTGATCAGTACGAACACCAGTTACGCCACGTATTGGAACCTGTGCGACTGTTCAGCGATGAGGAACTGCAGGCACCGCTGTTCAACATCTCTATCGGTACCCCGCTCAGCGATGCCGCGGTTATCGATAACGGCCTGTTGCTGTTAGAGCTGAGCACCCGATCGCTGGAGCTGGATGAGATCTGCACCCTGCTCTACAGCCCGTTTATTCCCGGCACCGAAACGGAAGTCGAGCTGAGGGTGGCACTGGAACAACGCTTGCGACGACTCGGCCATGCTCACTACAGTCTACAGTCGCTGATCCAACAGCTGAGTCTGGTCGAACAACGACAACTTGATCCGGCCGCAACCCACTCAGCCGACCAGATCCCCCCTAGCAGCGAACTGGCCTCGTTACTGCAGCGTCTTAGCCAGTTCACTCGCCAACCCTATCGCAGCCTCAATGACTGGGGACGCTGGGCGATCCAGCAACTGCGTCAACTGGGCTGGCCCGGCGCGCGTCGTCCCAGCAGTATCGAGTACCAGCAGATCAGCCAATGGTACGAGCTGCTGGCTGGATTCGGCCGCTTTGACCTATTGCTCGAACCGATGTCGCTGCGACAGGGGCTCAAGCTGTTGCGCACGGAAACCCAACAACTGAGTTTCCAGCCCCAGGTTGGTGATTCGGCAGTACAGGTCCTCGGACCTCTGGAGGCCGCTGGACTTCGCTTCACCCACCTTTGGATTTGTGGATTGAGCGACGAGCGCTGGCCGGAAAGCCCCAGCCCAAACCCGTTGCTCCCCAGCGCCTATCAACAAACCCTGGGCATGCCCCATGCCAGCGCCGAGCGCGAGCTGGAGTTTTGCCGCCAGTTGACCCAACTGTTTGCCGGCAGCGCCAATCAGGTGGTACTCAGCTACCCGGAAAAGGACGGTGATCAACTGTTACGACCCAGCGGCCTGATCCGCGACTATCCTGCTGTCGGCATCGATCAACTGCCGCTGAGCCGAAACCGCCACTTCGACCCGCAACAGCAACTGGTCGCGCTGGCCAGCCTGCAGCAGCAAGCACCGCTGGAACAGATAGACACCCGCTCGGCCCCCGCCGTTGACAGCCGAGAAGCCGAAGGGCTTGGCGGTGGCAGTGCGCTGTTGGCCAACCAGTCGCTCTGCCCCTTCAGCGCCTTTGCGATCCATCGTCTTGGCGCCCAACCGCTGGAACAACCCCAGCTGGGCCTTAATGCCGCCCAGCGCGGCAATATCGTCCACGAGGTCATGGAAGCCCTGTGGCGTCACTTCAAGGACCAACAAGCCCTGCGACAATGCCCGCCGGAGCAGCTCCAGGCGTGGCTCGGCGATGCCATCCAACAGGCCCTTCGCCTGCCACGGCAGCAGGCCCGTCGCTGGATGGGTGAATACTATTGGCAGTTAGAACAGCGACGCCTGGAGACACTGATCCAACGCTGGCTGGCCACCGAGCTGGAGCGCCCGCCGTTTGCCATCGCCGCGCTGGAGAAACCGCTGCAGACCGAAATTCGCGGCCTGAGACTGAAGCTGCGTATCGACCGGATCGACCAGCTGCCGGACGACAGTCAGCTTCTCATTGATTACAAAACCGGCCGCCCAGGCGTCACCGACTGGTTCAGCGACCGGCCGCGACAACCGCAGTTGCCTCTGTATCAGTACGCCACCCGCCATCCCGTCACGGCCATGGCGTTTGGCCAGATCCATCCAAAGCACGTCGGGTACGTGGGACTCTACGACGGTCAAAACGACTCCCCGGCCGATGGCATCGGCACACTGCAGAAACTGCGCAACCCGCCGGCCGCTGACTGGCAGCAATTGACCCAGCAGTGGCGCACCACACTGGAACAACTGGCCAGCGATTTTCTGGCCGGCAATGCAACGGTCGACCCATTGGATCCCAACGCCTACCGCTACTCGAAACTCGAACCTTTGAATCGCTATTACGAACAAGTCGCACTCCAGGATCCTGCCGCTCCGGCCGAGCTGGCTCCAGGACAGATGCAGGATCAATCGCAGCCCCCATCGCCAACACTGGGAAAGGAGCGCTCCTCATGAAGCAACCGCTCGATATCGCCAATCGTCAACGAGCGCTCGATCCCGGCCAGTCGTTCTGTGTCCGAGCCCCGGCAGGCTCCGGTAAAACCGAACTGCTGACCCAGCGAGTACTGGTGTTGCTGGCTCGGGTGCAACGCCCCGAAGAGATCCTGTGTATCACCTTCACCCGTAAAGCGGCCGCCGAGATGCGCGACCGGATCCTCAAGTCGCTGCGCAAAGCGGCGCAATCCGAGCCGCCCCAAGCACCCCATGAGCGCCATACCTGGGAACTGGCCAGGGCCGCACTGACCAACGACCAACAGCAGCAGTGGCAGCTGCTGCAGAATCCGGCGCGGCTGCAGATCATGACCATCGACGCCCTCTGTGCCGGTTTGACTCGACGGCTGCCGCTGCAGGCCGGCTTCGGTCTACAGCCGGATATCTGCCCCGATGCACAGTCACTGTACCAGCAAGCGGTGGAACGGCTATTGATGCACCTGGAGGGAGACGACCCGATCGCCGAACCTCTGGGTCGGCTATTGCTGCACCTGGACAACAACCTTGATCGATTCGAACCGTTGCTGGTGTCGATGCTCGGCAAGCGCGAGCAGTGGCTGCCGCTGATCGGCAGCGGTGAACAGCTGCGTCAGGCCCGTCAGCTACTCGAATCAGCCCTGGGTCAGCTTCGTCAGGACGAGCTGGATGGTCTACGGCAGCAACTGACCCTGTTTGGCTCAGAGCTGGCCGGCTTGCTGGATTACGCCGCCGGCAACCTGACCGAAGACTCCCCATTGGCTTGCTGTCGCGGCATCACCGAGCTGCCGGGAACCGCCAACGAAGACCTGCCCCACTGGCGGGCGCTAACCGAATTGCTGTTAACCGCGCAAGGCCAGTGGCGTAAACAGGTCACCGTCAAAAACGGCTTTCCCGCCGGTTCGACCAAGGATGAAAAAGCCCTCGCCAAAGTGCGCAAGCAGACATTGATAGAGCTGATCGGTCAACTGTCTGAACAGCCGGGGCTGCTGGAGCGCCTGCAACGGTTGTTGCTGTTGCCGACCTCAAACTACGCCGACACCCAGTGGCATATCCTCGATGCTCTGACCCAGGTACTGCCCCGTCTGGTGGCCGAGCTCTGGCTCTGTTTCAGCGAACAGAATCAGGTCGACTACAGCGAGCTGACCCGCGGCGCCTTGACCGCCCTGGGTGATGAACATCAGCCCACCGACCTGATGTTGCTGCTGGATTACCGGCTCAGTCACATCCTGGTTGATGAATTCCAGGATACCGCCGCCCCTCAGATCGCCCTGCTGCAGAAACTGACCCACGGCTGGCAGAGCGGCGATAGTCGCACCCTGTTTATCGTCGGCGACGGGATGCAGTCATGCTACGGTTTTCGCAACGCCAATGTCGGTCTGTTTCTTAACGCCCGCCGCGAAGGGATAGGATCGGTAGCGCTGCAAAGTGCCGATCTGAGTGTCAACTTTCGCTCCCAGCAGCGGTTGGTGGACTGGGTTAATCAGATTTTCCGGGGCGCGTTTCCAGCCGAGGATGACATCTGCCGTGGCGCGGTCAGCTATTCCGACTCCGACAGTTTCAATCCGCCGCTGGACGGCGAGGCGGTCAAGCTCCATGGGTTGGTTGACTACCCCAACAGCGACAGTGCGGCCAGCGCTGAAGCCGAGCTGATCGTTAATCTGGTGCGTAACACCCGCACCGAAACCCCCCAGGATAGTATCGCCGTACTGGTACGTAACCGCTCTCACCTGCGCGCCATTCTGCCGGCATTGCAGCAGGCCGGCTTCACCTGGCTGGCCACCGATCTGGATCCGCTGGCCACCCGGATGTGGGTACAGGATCTGCTGTCACTGGCCCGCGCCCTGTCCAGCCCGGCCGATCGGATTGCCTGGCTGGCGTTACTGCGCGCGCCCTGGTGCGGACTCGACAATGCGGACCTGCTGGCCGTGGCGGGACATGAACATCGGCAGACCCCGATCCTGACCCGACTCACACAACTCTTGGAACAGCCGGCGATGACGGCTGCCGACCAAGCCGCGCTATCCCGCGACGGGCTGTGCCGGCTGCAGCGTTTCTACCGGGTGCTCAGCCACGGCTGGCAGCAACGTCAACGACGCAGTCTGCGCGACAATCTGGAACTGTGCTGGCTGCGACTCGGCGGCGCGGCCGGTCTGGACCCTGCTCAGCGTCGCGATATCGACCGTGCCCTGGAACTGATCGGGCAGCATGAACGGGCCGGCCGAATCAGCGACTGGAATCAGCTGGAGCGGGACCTGGGTAAACTTTACGCCCAGCCTGCCAGCGATGCCGATCCGAAGTTGCAGATCATGACGATCCATAAATCCAAAGGACTGGAGTTTGATCATGTCATTCTGGCCGGACTGCACCGCACCCCGCGTGCCGATGACAAAGCCCTGCTGCAATGGCACGAACGGCTCAACGCCAGCGGCGAGCTGGAGCTATTGATGGCACCGCTGGCGGCCGACAGCGACGATGAAGACCCGATCTACCTTTACCTGAGTAGCGAAGCCTCCGCCCGGGATCGGATGGAGTCGGTGCGCCTGCTTTACGTGGGCGCAACCCGGGCGATCAAACGGCTTCATCTGAGCGGCTGCTTCACCACCGACAGCAAAGGCGCACTCAAAAGCCCCGCCAAGAACTCACTGCTGGCCGGAATCTGGCCGCAGGTGAAAGATCTGTTCGAGTGCCACCCGGCACCGGATAATTTGAAGGCTCAGGCTCCGGTGCGCAGCCTGCACCGACTCAGACGCCTTAGCCTGGACTGGCAGGTACCGCAACCCACCGACGAGAACCTGCTGGCTGCGCCGGTACGTCGTGAACTCGAAGACGATGACAACCTGCCGGAAGCGGATTGGCTGCAAGCCCCCAGATTGGCAGGCACCCTGGTACACCAGGTCTTCAAGCAACTGGCCGAAGCGCCGCTTCCGAGTCTGGAAACGCTACAGACAGAGCGGGAGCAGTGGCGAATTCAACTGCAACAACTGGGCTTGGGAAGCGACGAGCTGGAACAGGCTCTGGTCCGGGTCGAACGTCTGCTGAGCCAGGCCCTGGACGACCCCACCGGTCGCTGGCTGCTGGATCACCGTCATCCCGACAGCACCTGCGAGCTGCCACTGAGCTACTACAACGGCTTTAAAACCCAGCATTTCGTGGTGGACAGAACCTTTATCGGCGAACAGGGAGAACGCTGGATCATCGACTACAAGACCGCCGCCTGTCCGGAAGATCTCGACTTTGGCCAGTTTATTCAGCAGGAGTCGGAGCGTTATCACCAACAACTGCAGAACTACGCCAACTGCTTTACCGCGATGGAGCAACGTCCGATCCGCGCCGCACTCTACTTCCCGGAAAGCTGTCACCTGGCCGAGATCAAATTACTGACCTGAGCCTGGCCGAACCGGGTTGATGGGTTATCGGTAGACAAAATGGGCCGCCGATGACCCATAACCCCTTGACCGATGGTGCAATGCAGCTAGATATGTTACAACCTGCCAACACAGTGACTGTGATCCAGAAATAAAGCGGCGGCGGCTATCACGCTCTCCTCGTTACATGCGTGATAGAACAGACCCCTGCAACAGAGTTAGGAAAGAGCAATGACCGATGTCCGCGTTGATGACCTAAACGTCAACTCCCAATCCATCCTGATCACCCCCGAGCAACTGAAGAAAAAAGTGCCGTTGACCGAAGCAGCCTGCCGCTCGGTGCTCGAAGGACGCGAGGTGATCCGTAATATTCTCGACGGTAAAGATCACCGTATGTTTGTGGTTGTCGGCCCCTGCTCGATCCACGACCCGAAAGCGGCTCTGGAGTATGGCCGTAAACTGAAGAAGCTGGCCGACGAACTCAAAGACACCCTGTACATCGTCATGCGGGTCTATTTTGAGAAGCCGCGCACCACCGTCGGCTGGAAAGGTCTGATCAATGACCCTCATATGAACGACTCGTTTGAGATCGAGGAAGGGCTACAGATCGGTCGTCAGCTGTTGATCGACCTGGCCGATATGGGACTACCGCTGTCCACCGAGGCGCTGGATCCGATCTCTCCGCAATACATGCAGGACCTGATCTGCTGGTCGGCCATCGGCGCCCGCACCACCGAATCCCAGACTCACCGTGAAATGGCTTCCGGCCTGTCCAGCGCGGTTGGTTTCAAGAATGGCACCGACGGTGGCCTGACCGTGGCGATCAATGCTCTGCAGTCGGTATCCCACTCCCACAGCTTCCTGGGTATCAACGGTGATGGTCAGGTTTCGGTGATCAATACCGGTGGCAACCAGTACGGCCACGTGGTCCTGCGCGGCGGCAACAAAATCACCAACTACGATTCGGTCAGCGTCAAGCAGTGTGAAGCAGCGCTTGAGAAGGCTGGCGTCAGCACCAATATCATGGTCGATTGCAGCCACGCCAACTCCAACAAAGACCCGGCGCTGCAGCCGCTGGTGATGGAGAACGTGGCCAACCAGATTCTGGAAGGAAACCAGACCATTGTCGGCCTGATGATCGAGAGCAACCTGGAATGGGGCAACCAGTCCATTCCGAAAGACCTCAACGATCTCAAGTACGGGGTCTCGGTTACCGATGCCTGCATCGATTGGGATACGACCGAAAAATCGCTCAAAGAGATGGCGACCAAGCTACACGAAGCCCTGCCGGCCCGTCGCAGCTAATCGCTGAAAGCACCAAAAAAGGCTCCCTCGGGAGCCTTTTTACTGTCTACGCCCCGGCATCAAAGCCGGCGCCTTCATCGAAGCTTATTGATAGTAAGCGTTGTCGGTTACCGAGTGGTCGGTGACATCTTTTACGCCAACCAGCCCTTTAACCTTCTTCACCAGCGTGGCTTCAACACCGTCCTTGAGGGTCATATCCACCGCACTGCAACCCTGACAACCACCACCGAACTTCAGTACCGCGATTTCACCCTGCTCTTCACTGATCACCTCCACCAGCGACACCTGGCCGCCGTGGGACGCCAGCCCCGGATTGATGTCATTGAACAGTACGTAGTTGATCTGATCTTCGATCGGGCTGTCTTCACTGACCTTGGGCACCTTGGCGTTGGGTGCTTTGATGGTCAGCTGGCCACCCATGCGATCGGACGCGTAGTCGACCACCGACTCTTCCAGATAGGGGATACTGTGAGGCTCGAGATAGACCTTGAACGGTTCGAGCTCCATCACTTCATCCTCCTGCTGGATCTCTTCCGGCCGACAGTAAGCCAGACAGGTTTCCGCATAGGGCGTACCGGGTTGAGTCACGAAGATTCGTACGCCGATTCCCTCAACGCCTTGTTTTTCCAACAGTTCAGCGAGGTAACCCTGGGCGCTTTCTGTAATGGTGATGTCGTATGTCTGCATCGATAAAACTACCTATAACAATCTTGGTTCCATTCTATGCGATCATCTCTCAATAATGAACCTTACTTTTTTGGTCAGTTATTAGACAGCCTTCGGCTCGACGTCTTCGCTTAATTACGACCAGCTTCCCCATTAGCCCTATTTACCCCAACGTCGGCAGCCGGATCTGATAGAATGGCGCCCTTTTAGCCTTATGCCACAAGGTCTTGATTCTGAGCTTTATTAACCCTCAAATGCTGTCTTCCCGCTACCGCCAGATTCTGCACCTGGGCCTGCCGATTATCGGCGGCATGCTGTCGCAAAGCCTGCTGAATCTGGTTGACACCGCTCTGGTCGGTGCCTTGGGCGGCGCTGCGTTGGCCGGTGTCGGCGTCGGAGGCTACGCCAGCTTCCTGGTGATGGCGCTGGTGATGGGGCTATCATCCGGGGTACAGGCGATGGTGGCCCGACGTCACGGCCAGGGCCGACTCGCCGTCAAGGCCGAGCCGCTTAACGGCGGATTGTTAATCGCCCTGCTGTTCTGCCTACCGCTGATGCTGATCTGCCTATCGCAGTCGGATCGACTTATCGCCCTGATCAGTGATGATCGCGAATTGATGCAGGTTGCCGTCCCCTATCTGGATTACCGCCTGCTCGGGGCCTGGGCCGTGGGCTTCAACCTGTCGTTCCGGGGCTACTGGAACGGTATCAATCAATCGATGGCCTACCTTCGGGTACTGGTGGCGGTCCATCTGTTCAACGTGGTCATCAGCTACGGTTTGATTTACGGTGCTTTCGGCCTACCCGAAATGGGGGCAGCCGGTGCCGGACTGGGCACCACCTTATCGCTCTATCTGGGCAGCCTGATCTATGTCGTGATGACCTGGCGCCAGGCCAGGAGCCGCGGTTTCCTGACCCGGCTGCCCGATCGCCAGACCTTGACCAGCCTGTTACGACTGTCGATACCCAACTCGCTGCAACAGCTGGTTTTTGCCTCCAGTGTGGCCGTGCTGTTTGGCATCATCGCCCAACTCGGCACCCGCGAGCTGGCCATCGCCCATGTCCTGACCCACTTGTCGCTACTGTTAATCCTCCCGGCGGTCGGTTTTGGTATGGCGGCCACCACCCTGGTCAGCCACGATCTCGGCAAGGGGGATCAGGACTCCGCGAATCAGTGGGGTTGGGACACGGTCCGGGTTGCGGCGGTCACCGTTTTCCTGCTCAGCCTGCCGCTCTGGTTGCTGCCCACCCAGATACTGGGCCTGTTCCTGTCCGAGCCACCACTGATCGAGCAGGCCTTGATCCCATTGCGTATCACCTGTGTCGCCATCTGCATCGACGTGATGGCCATCGTATTCACCCAGGCAATGCTGGGAGCCGGTGCCAACCGGACGGTCATGATGGTGACGCTGCTCGGTCAGTGGGGCTTCTTCCTGCCGCTGACCTGGTTGGTCGGCCCGGTACTGGGCGGCGGTTTAACCGCGATCTGGCTGGTACAGCTGCTTCATCGAGGACTATCCTCAGTGATACTGAGTTTTATCTGGTCGCGCCGACGCTGGAGTCAGATACGTTTATAATCTTGGCCTTGTTTACTAACCATTTGATAACAAGGCATTGTTGCCATAGACGGGGCATTGTTCATAATACCGTCGCAGGTCGCAGCTGAAGCCGTCAGCGACCGTTACTGGAGTTTTTGGTTTGGAACACTCGCTGGTTTTCTCTTTCTTCCTGATCTTCACCGGAGCCGCCGTCATCGCTTCTCTGGCCCTGTTTACCCGCCAGCCGCTGCTGGTGGCCTATATCGTTCTCGGCGCCCTGTTCGGCCCCTACGGTATGGAGATGGTTACGGATACCAGCCTACTGTCGGATATCGCCGAGATCGGCATTATCTTCCTGCTGTTCCTGCTCGGTCTGGACATGCAACCCAGCCACCTGCTGCACATGCTCAAGAAAGCGACCCTGGTGGCGCTGCTCAGTTCGGCGGTCTTTGCCGCCATCGGCTACGGCACAGGCAAAGCCTTCGGGTATACCGAAACTGAATGCCTGATCATCGGTCTATCGTTGATGTTCTCGAGCACCATTATCGGGATCAAGTTGCTGCCAACCACGGTACTGCACCACAAGCACACCGGCGAGCTGGTCGTCGGCCTGCTGCTGTTGCAGGACGTAATCGCCATCATCGTGCTGCTGGCGCTCTACAGCACCAGCTCCGGCGACGTTAGCCCAACCACTTACCTGAAGACCCTGCTGGCATTCCCGCTGCTGATCGGCTCGTCGTTCCTGTTCGTCAAATACATTCTGTTGAACCTGATCCAGCGCTTCGACCGCTTCCATGAATATATCTTCCTGGTCGCCATCGGCTGGTGTCTGGGTGTCGCCGAAGGTGCAGCCGCGATGGGGCTATCGGCTGAAATCGGCGCCTTTGTTGCCGGGGTCAGCCTGGCGACCAGCCCGATCTCGCAATATATCGCCGAGAGCCTCAAACCCCTGCGGGACTTCTTCCTGATCCTGTTCTTCTTCTCGATCGGTGCCAGCTTCAACCTGGGACTACTGGACGATGTGATCGTACCGGCCTTAATCCTGGCCGTACTGGTGCTGATCTTTAAGCCGCTGGTGTTCAAAGTGCTGCTACAGCGCATCAGTGAGAGTTCGCAGATGGGCTGGGAGGTCGGATTTCGGCTGGGACAAACCAGCGAGTTCTCACTACTGATCGCCTATCTCGCCACCAGTACGCTGCTGATCGGCCAGGAAGCGTCGCACCTGATTCAAGCCACCGCTATCCTGACCTTCCTGGTCTCATCCTACATCGTGGTATTCAACTTCCCATCGCCGATCGCCGTTTCCGACCGTTTGAGGCGCGATTAGCGAGACAATATGGCGAACGGCGGTCAGTTGATAGGCGATTGGTTGGGTGCGGCCAAGCAGCCTGATGAGATAACCGAAACCGATTAGCTTTTGCCGGCGCCGGAAGCCTGTTCGGCGGAAGTCTCGGGAAAAATCCGCTGGCGTTTCAGCTCGGAAATACGCTTGGCTTCGGCCAGCTGCTCTTTGCTCAGCATGGCAGCAACCGCCTCGCGGGCACTGATGGACTGCTGGTCACCGGCCTGAACCGCGGTGCTCCACCAGCTGTAGGCTTCAACGAAATTTTTCTCGACTCCTTCACCTTTAAAGTGCATCAGCCCCAAGGTGATAATCGAGTCGACGTTACCCTGCTCAGCCGCCTTGCTATGCCACTTCAAGGCTTCCTTATAGCGCCGGGGCACTCCAAGGCCACGGTAGTACATGACGCCCAGGTTGTGCTGCGCCGGGGCCAATCCTCGCTCAGACGCATGCCTTAACCAAAGCACCGCCTGCGACATATCCTTAGCCACGCCTTTGCCGTCTTTATAGAGCATCCCGAGGCGATACTGCCCCAACGGGTCACCCTCTTGAGCCGCCTTATGGTACAGCGATGCTGCCATCATGTAGTTCTGAGCGATACCGAGGCCCTGCTCGTAGAGGGTGCCGAGCATGGATTGAGCCCGAGGCAGCCGTTGATTCGCCGCTTTGCGGAACCAGTAGGCGGCTTTGACCGGATCTTTTTCCAATCCTTCGCCGGACAGAAACACCAGCCCCAGATCATACTGCGCACTGGCATTGCCTTGAATAGCCAGGGAACGCCACAGTTTTAGCGCCGTCGCGTGGTCTCCACGCTCAAAAGCCTCTAGGCCTTCATAGAAGTCCGCCTTGACCGGCATAGCCAGTACAAACAACAAAGGCAGAGCTGCCAGCTTTCTCATTCCGCGTCTCATCTCAAGGCCTGAAGCCAAGGTACAACCGGTTGTTATTGAAACAGTTTCAACAACACCGTAATTATTGTAGGTCAGAAGAGACTAACACGGAGTTCGGCCAGAATGAACCAGGCCGAAGTTTGATCGGGAAAGTTAGGAAAAAGTCTTAGAAAACGATGGGGTTAAGATACCCGGCCGGGGAACCGGCCGGGCAGATCGAACGGATCAGAGTTCGGTCGCGCCAGCCATATAGGGTTGCAGCGCTTCAGGAATCGCAACGGAACCATCGGCACGCTGGTAGTTTTCCAACACGGCCACCAGGGTACGCCCTACCGCCAAACCCGAGCCGTTCAGGGTATGCAGCAGCTCCGGCTTGCCGGTTTCAGGGTTACGCCAGCGCGCCTGCATACGACGGGCCTGGAAATCTCCCATGTTGCTGCACGAAGAGATCTCGCGGTATTTCTGCTGACCCGGCAGCCAAACTTCAAGATCATAGGTCTTGGTGGCGGAGAAGCCCAGATCACCACCGCAGAGCACGACCACACGATACGGAAGGTTCAGCTTCTGCAGAATCGCCTCGGCATGACCGGTCAGCTCTTCCAGCGCCTCGAATGACTTAGTGGGCTCGACCAGCTGAACCATCTCGACCTTCTCGAATTGGTGCTGACGGATCATCCCACGGGTATCACGACCGTAGCTGCCCGCTTCGCTGCGGAAGCAGGGAGTGTGGCTGGTGAAACGCTTCGGCAATTCGGACGCTTCAAGAATGCTGTCACGGGCAATATTGGTCACCGGCACTTCGGCCGTCGGGATCAGGTAGAAGTCGTTATCGCCGGGAACCTTGAACAGATCCTCTTCAAACTTAGGCAACTGGCCGGTACCGCGCAGGCTGTCGGCGTTGACCAGATAGGGAACATAGACCTCCTCGTAGCCGTGCTCCTGAGTCTGAACGTCCAGCATAAACTGGGTCAGCGCACGGTGCAGCTTCGCCATACGGCCACTCATCACGGCGAATCGTGAGCCGGTAATTTTGGCGGCGGTCTCAAAATCCAAGCCACCCTGCTTGGCGCCCAGATCGACATGATCCAGAGGTTCGAAATCGAATTGGGTTGGCTCACCCCAGACACGAACTTCGACGTTGTCGTCCTCGCTGTCACCGGCCGGTACCGACCCATCGGGAATGTTAGGCACTCCCATCAGCAGCGCATCCAGGTCTTCCTGGACCTGCTTGTAGTCTGCCGCAATCGATTCCAGCTGTTGTTTGATGCGCTCACCCTCGGCTTTCAACGGGGCGATATCTTCACCCGCTTTCGCCGCCTTGCCTATCTTGGCAGCTTGAGCCTTACGCTCAGATTGCAGCTGCTCGGTGGAGGATTGCAGCGACTTCCGCGCCCCTTCCAACTCGTTAAAGCGAGCCGTATCAAACTGATAACCCTTGGTGGTGAGTTTTTCGACGACCGTTTCGAGGTCGTTACGCAATAGCTTGGGATCGAGCATCGGTCAGGATGGCCTTTTTTCAAATGATTAAAACAGGAGTCGCGTCAGCCACAATCCAGCCGCCAGTGCGGCGATGCAGCAGAAAACGCTCAATAATATATAAATCGCTGCGGACATGATATGGCCCTGCTCCATCAGTGTCAGGGTTTCCAGCGAAAAGGTCGAAAAAGTGGTGAAGGCGCCGAGAAAACCCACCATCAACAACTGCCGTGAGGCCGGTGGCAGCTGCGCCTTCTCCAGGATCAGCACAAAACAGACCCCCATCAGCAACGAGCCGACTACGTTCACGGTCAGGGTTCCCAGCGGCAGCGGGTGATCCACATTGTTGACCACGTAGCCGCTAACCCAGTAGCGCCCCAGGGCTCCGCAGGCACCGCCTAAAGCGACCATCAACAATTGCAGCATATCCCTTCTCTTCTATTTGGCGCGATTCCGTTTACCCTCGGGCTCGTTTCAGCTCCGATGGGCTTGTCGGTTTTGTCAGCTCGCTTCATTCTCATAGCGGCGGCGCTGACTGGCTTGATCGAGCTGACGCAGGTGCTCCAGCTTATCGGCAATCTTCTGTTCCAGTCCACGGGGCTCGGGTTCGTAGTAGCGTCGCTGAGATATCGGCTCCGGCAGATATTGCTCACCGGCGGCATAAGCATTGGGCTCGTCGTGGGCGTAACGGTATTCGGCACCATAACCCAGATCTTTCATCAATGAGGTCGGCGCATTACGCAGATGTTCCGGTACTTCATAGGAAGGATCGGCCTTTACGTCCGCCATCGCTTGATTGAAAGCGCGGTATAGCGCGTTGGACTTAGGCGCACAGGCGCAGTACACCGCCGCCTGAGCGATAGCCCGTTCACCTTCAGCCGGACCCAGCCTGGTAAATGCATCCCAGGCATTGAGTGCAACCTGCATCGCACGCGGATCGGCGTTACCAATATCCTCCGAGGCGATCGCCAACAGTCGGCGCGCCACATAGAGCGGATCGCAACCACCATCGAGCATCCTCGTATACCAATAGAGCGCACCATCGGGCGAAGAGCCACGCACCGACTTATGAAAAGCCGAGATCTGGTCGTAAAAAAGATCACCCTGCTTGTCGTAGCGACGCCCCGAGGCCTGTAGCACCTCTTCCATCACGGCGGCATCGACAACTTTGACGCCGTTTTGCTCAAGCGCCAGGTCGGCCGCTATCTCCAACAGGTTCAACACCCGACGCCCATCACCATCGGCAGCCAGCGCCAGTCGTTCGACCATCTCCGGTGCAATCTGCAGCCTGCTGTCGCCGAGCCCTCGCGGATCAGCCAGGGCCTGCTCGGCCATCGCCACCAGCACCGACGGCTCGAGCGAGCGCAGCAGGTAAACCCGAGCCCGAGACAGCAAGGCGCTGTTGAGTTCGAACGAGGGGTTCTCGGTGGTTGCACCGATAAAAATCACGGTGCCGTCTTCGACATAAGGCAGGAAGGCATCCTGCTGGCTCTTGTTGAAGCGATGGACCTCGTCAACGAACAGAATCGTTTTACGGCCCGATTGAGCCCGCTGCAGCTTGGCCTGTTCAATCGAGATCCGGATCTCTTTAACACCGGAAAGCACCGCTGAGATCGACTCGAAATGCGCATCGGTCAACTCGGCAATCAACTTGGCCAGGGTTGTTTTACCCACTCCGGGCGGCCCCCACAAAATCATCGAATGCGGGGTTCCCTGCTCTATCGCACTACGCAACGCCTTATCGGGGCCGAGGATGTGGGCCTGACCATGGTAGTCATCCAGCTTGCGCGGTCGCATCCGCGCCGCCAACGGCTGATAACCTTCGGACTCCTGTTGTTCAAAAAGATCAGCGGTCATGGGACACCGAATTCCTCACTGCTCGATCAGATCGACCCCTTCGGGGACTTCAAACTCAAACTGTCGTGCTTCGAGTGATGGATTGATCGCCAGATCATAAAAATGCACGCTGGTCTGCTGCCCCAAATTATCCTCTAACTGCATTTCGATCGGCACACCCTGATCGAACTGCATCCGCAGCACCGCGAACAGCGCATCCTGGCTGTTGGGCACCAGCCGGAAGGTTCCAGTGTCACTGTCGACCGGCCCCTGAATCTGGAACGAATCCTGTAACGTCGCCAAGTCACCGCTGAGCAACAGCGCCGGGGTGTTACTCAATTGCTGATCCACCGCCTGACGGGTAACCTGCTCCAGATCTTCATCGTACATCCACAGGGTTTCGCCATCGGACACCAGCAACTGGGGAAACGGCTCATCGGTGCGCCAGCGGAATTTACCGGGTCGCGCCAGCACCATTTCCCCCTGACTTTGCTGGAGCCGGGTGCCACCGCCATCGAGTACCAGCTGTTCAAAGCGAGCCGACAGGCTGTCAATTTTGCCCAACAGGCGATGCAGATTCTGCCCGGCATCGGCGGCCTGCAATTGACCGGCGCTCAAACTCAACAGGGCTACAAACAACAACCGAAATAGTTTTTTCATCAATTCATCTCTACCGGCGGCGGCGCCAACACTTCGCGGCTACCGTTATGGGCCGCTTCGCTAACGACACCGGCCGCTTCCATCGCTTCAATCATACGGGCGGCACGGTTGTAACCGATTTTCAGCTTACGTTGAACCGCCGATATCGAAGCTCGACGGCTCTTGGTCACATGGGCCACCGCCTCGTCATACAGCGGATCCTGCTCATCTTCAAATAACGAACCGGTCGTCCCCGAACCACCAGTGGTATCCATATCCACCGATTCCATCAGGATCTCTTCGACAAAATCGGCCGGCCCCCACTCCTTCCAGGCCTCTACGGTACGATGCACTTCGTCGTCACTGACGAAGGCACCATGGACACGGATCGGCATACTGCTACCGGCCGGCAGATAGAGCATATCGCCGTTGCCCAGCAGGTGCTCAGCGCCACCCTGATCGAGGATGGTACGGGAGTCGATTTTGGACGAGACCTGAAATGCAATCCGGGTCGGTACGTTGGCCTTGATCAGGCCGGTAATCACATCGACCGACGGCCGCTGAGTCGCCAAAATCAGATGGATACCGGCTGCCCGGGCTTTCTGAGCGATTCGGGCGATCAGTTCTTCCACCTTCTTGCCGACGATCATCATCATGTCGGCAAATTCATCAATCACTACGACGATATAAGGCAGGGTCTGCAACGGCGGTGCCGGGGCGTTCTCGTCAAAGCCCTCTTCAACCGGATTCCACAAAGGATCGGTCAGCGGCGTACCGGCCGCCTCGGCCGCACGAATCTTATCGTTGAAGCCGGCCAGGTTGCGCACCCCCATCTTGGCCATCAGCTTGTAACGACGCTCCATCTCGGCAACACACCAACGCAGCCCGGTCGCGGCCTCTTTCATATCGGTGATCACCGGGGTCAGCAGATGCGGAATACCATCGTAGATCGAAAGTTCCAACATCTTCGGGTCGACCATCATCAGTCGCACCTCGTCCGGCGTCGCCTTGAACAGCAGGCTAAGCAGCATCGCGTTAACACCCACCGACTTACCTGAACCGGTGGTACCCGCCACCAGCAGGTGGGGCATCTTGGCCAGATTCACCACCACCGGGTTACCGGCGATATCGTTACCCAAGCCCAGACTCAGCTTTGAACCCGCATTGCTGTAGACACCGGCACCCAGCACTTCGCGCAGACGTACCATTTCACGGTTTTCATTCGGGATCTCGATGCCGATCACCGACTTGCCGGCAATCACCTCGACCACCCGGACACTCATCACCGCCATCGAGCGCGCCAGATCTTTGGCCAGATTAGTGACCTTGCTGACTTTGGTGCCCGGCGCCAGCTGAATCTCAAACCGGGTGATAACCGGACCAGGGTTCACCTCCGTGACTTCAGCGACAACCCCAAAATCCTTCAGTTTCACCTCCAGCAGCCGCGACATCGTCTCCAGCTGCTCCGGGGTGTAACCCTGGGCGTGCTTGGTCTCCGGCGGGTCCAGCAGATCAACCTTGGGGATCTGCTTCAGTTGTTTGTTCGGCGCAGAGGTGGTGCTCGTCCCGTTCTCCGAGTCGGATTCATCAATCGCCTCGACCGTCTCCGACAACGGCACGATCTTCAGGGATTTGTGATCCTGGCCCTGGGGCGCCACTTCAGCTGCCGGCTTGGCGACGGCCGGCTTCCGGCTCGGACGAACCGGTTCAGGCTCCAAGGCGGCCATCACCGATGCTTCATCAGGCTCGGACATCGAGGGGTTAACCGGGTCGATTGAAAACGGCGGCATGTCATCATCTGCAACGGCATGATGGGTGGCTGTTTTGACGCTTTTGCGCACGGAACTGCTCGGTGACGCCGGCTCCGACAGCACCTCTGACTCAACCAGCGCTCGTTCTACTCCATGCTGAACGCTGCCCTCTTTGGCACGGCTCAAACCCAAGAGACGCTGCCAGCCGTTCATCAGCCCGGCACCCAACTGCTCGGACAACCACAACCAGGACAGGTCGGTAAACAAGGTGATGCCGAGCAACATAACCCCCAGCAGGATCAGCGTTGCCCCTAAGGCTCCCAGGCTCGTCAGCGCCGTTTCGGCCAGTTCCAAACCCACCAGCCCTCCAGCCTCAAACGGCAAATCCAACCACTGGTTATCGAAGTGAATCGCAGCCAGTGCCGAACCGGAACCGATCAACAAGGCGGCACCGACAGTCCGCAACAGCATATAGGGCAGCGCCGTCAACCAGCGTTCCTGCGGGCGGCGCAAAAACCGCCAGGCCCGGTAGACCAGCATCAACAGCAGCACCGGCGCCATATAACCCAGCATCGAGTAACCGAAGTCTGCCAACCAGGCACCGCTGCTGCCGGCAGCATTGCGCACCGAACCGGTATAGCCCAGATGAGACCACCCCGGATCTCGAGCATCGAAAGAGATCAGTGCCAGCAGCAAAAAACTGCACAGCATGATAAATATGATCAGGCCACCTTCCTTGGTGATCCGAGAGATAAACTCGATGAATGCCTGACGATCGGTCATACCACTACCGTATTCCTAGGATCTGATGTTACAAACCGGCCAAAATACCACATTTTCCAGGTGACTTGAGCCTCCAGATCGAATGCAAAGTAATAAGTTCAAGGGAAAATCTTCTAACCCGGAGCAGTGATCGACGGTTCCAAATTCAAAAACAGATGGATTAAGATTAGGACCCATTGATGAACCGCCCCTTAAAAGAGATTTTTGTATGAGCGAAACCAGACACTCTCGCCTGATCATTTTGGGCTCAGGCCCGGCCGGTTATACCGCCGCCGTCTACGCGGCCCGCGCCAACCTGAAGCCGTTGCTGATTACCGGCATGCAGGCCGGCGGTCAGCTGACCACCACCACCGACGTGGACAACTGGCCTGGTGATCATGAAGGGGTTCAGGGACCTGAGCTGATGCAGCGCATGCAGCAACACGCCGAGCGTTTCGAAACCGAGATCCAGTTCGACCATATCCACACCGTATCACTGACCGAGCGCCCCTTCACTCTGACCGGTGACAGCGGTACCTATACCTGCGACGCACTGATCATCGCAACCGGCGCCTCGGCCATGTACCTGGGCCTCGACTCTGAAGAAGCCTTCCAGGGCAAAGGGGTCAGCGCCTGCGCCACCTGCGACGGTTTCTTCTATCGTAATCAGAAAGTGGTCGTGGTCGGCGGCGGCAACACCGCCGTTGAAGAAGCGATGTACCTGTCCAATATCGCTGCTGAGGTCACCCTGATTCACCGCCGCGACAGCCTGCGGGCCGAGAAAATCCTGCAGGACCACCTGATGGAGAAGGTCGAAAAAGGCAATATCAAGGTGGAGTGGAACCACACGGTTGACGAGATCGTTGGCGACGACATGGGAGTAACCGGCGTGCGCATCAAGGATGTCAACACCGGCGAAACCAAGGTCGTTGAGGCGATGGGTTGCTTTATCGCGATCGGCCACAAGCCCAATACCGATATCTTTGCCGGCCAACTTGAGATGAACAACGGCTACCTGCAGATCCAAAGCGGACTCGCCGGCAATGCTACCCAGACCAGCATCCCGGGCGTCTTCGCCGCCGGTGACGTGGCCGATCAGGTTTATCGCCAAGCGGTCACATCGGCCGGGTTCGGCTGCATGGCCGCACTGGATGCCGAGCGTTTCCTCGACAATCTGGACAACTAAGCGGTCAACCTTGCCGTACCAGGGAGGCTAAGCCTCCCTTTAGTTTGCTACTGATTGTTTGCTGCTGAATTTCGCTGACTTCCGTTTCGATGACACAGATTCCATGGCTTGATGAGGAACTCTGGTTCCCTCCGCTGGATCAGGCCCTGACCGATCCGGACGGCCTCCTAGCGGCCGGCGGCGACCTGAGCCCAAAGCGCCTGCTACTGGCCTATCGTCTTGGCATCTTCCCTTGGTTTGATGACCAACAGCCGATACTCTGGTGGAGCCCCAACCCACGCTGCGTGCTGTTTCCGGATCAACTCTACCTCTCCCGCAGTCTGAAAAAACTGCTTCGACAGCAACGCTTTGAGGTCAGCTTTGATCGGGCGTTCGAGCAGGTAATCGATGCATGCGCCGAACCCAGATCGGAAGATCCCGGTACCTGGATTACCGACGAGATGAAACACGCCTACCTCGAGCTTCATCGCTTGGGGAGCGCCCACTCGGTCGAGGTGTGGCAACAGGGCCAACTGGTGGGCGGCCTTTATGGTGTCGCCATCGGAAGGGTGTTTTTCGGCGAGTCGATGTTCAGCCGGGTCAGCAATGCGTCCAAGGTCGGCTTCGCCAGTTTGGTCGAGCAGCTGACCAATTGGGGCTATGCTTTAATTGATTGCCAAGTCGAAACGGAGCATTTGATGTCGCTGGGCGCCGGCTTGATTCCCCGCACAGAATTTGCCCGACAACTGGAGCAACACTGCGCCGCTGAAAATCACTGGCGCGCTGATTGATCGCTATTAACAAAATCGACACGCACCATTGTGACCACCTCGACTCGTAAAAAGCCGCCAACCGATCTCCACAGCCTGCAGTTCTATGCCACACCCGAGCACGGCTGCAGTTACCTTGATAATCGGCTGGCAAGAACAGTCTTCGTCGACCCCAAAGCCAGGATCGATCTGACCGCCTACAGCACGCTCTCTGATCTCGGCTTCCGACGCAGTGGCGAACATATCTATCGGCCTGACTGCAGCACTTGCTCGGCCTGCATTTCGGTTCGAATACCGGTCGATCTTTTTCGTCTAAGCAAAAGCCAGCGCCGCATCCTGAACCGGAACAAAGACCTGACGATCAGTTTTGTCTACCCCGAAGAAACTGACGAGTACTACCGGCTCTATGAGCGCTATATCGAAGCACGTCATGATGATGGCGATATGTACCCACCCAGTCGCGAACAGTTCAGGGCATTCCTGATCCAGGGCCAGCAAGACAGTCGCTTCATGGAGTTCCGCCTGGACGGTCACTTGATCGCCATTTGCGTTGTCGACCAGTTGCTGCAGGGACTATCGGCGATCTATACGTTTTTTGATCCGGTTTTTGCTGAACGCAGCCCCGGAAAAATGGCGATCCTATCGCTGATCGGACGCGCCAGGGAGCAGCAACTACCCTATCTCTATCTGGGTTACTGGGTCCGCGGCTGTCGAAAAATGGACTACAAAATCGCCTATCGCCCGATAGAACTGCTGATCGACGGACATTGGGCACAACTGGCCCGTAGTTCACTGACCTAGGCGCCCAAAAAAACCCTAGGGAAAAGCGACCAAAGTCGACCGAAAACTTTTGATTCAGGCCGGGAAATACGGCAGAATACCGCGCCTTAGTGCACCAGGGAGCCGATCAACCGCTCCTCCAGCTATCCGAGAAAGGTACCAGAGGTAAGCCCTGTAATGGCCAAAGAAGAAAGTATTGAAATGGAAGGCACCATTATCGACACCCTGCCGAACACTATGTTCCGGGTTGAGCTCGAAAATGGTCATGTTGTTACCGCCCATATCTCCGGCAAGATGCGAAAGCACTACATCCGCATCCTGACCGGTGACAAGGTTAAGGTAGAACTGACGCCTTACGACCTGTCTAAAGGGCGCATTGTTTACCGCGCCCGCTAAGCTCTAGACAGTTGACGGGGCGGTAGATTTTGCCGCCTCGTAGCTGAAACTCAACTTCTCCGCTTCGACCGACACCCGGACCTCTCCCCCTTCGGTCAGATCCCCGAACAACACTTGCTCAGCCAAGGGCTTCTTGATCTCTTCCTGAATCAGACGCGCCATCGGTCTAGCACCCATCTTCTCGTCGTAGCCATGCTCGGCCAACCAGCCTCGCGCTGCCTCATCAACGATCAGATGAACCTTCTTATCGTCCAGCTGCGCCTGCAACTGAATCAGGAACTTGTCGACCACGCCTTTGATTACGTCGGTATCCAGCGATCCGAACTGAATGATGCCATCCAGACGATTGCGGAATTCCGGGGTAAACAGCTTGCGAATCGCTTCCATCGCATCGGTACTGTGATCCTGGTGGGTGAAGCCCATCGAACGACGACTAACCGCCTCGGCCCCCGCATTGGTGGTCATTACCAGAATCACGTTACGGAAGTCAGCCTTGCGGCCGTTGTTATCGGTCAGCGTACCGTTGTCCATCACCTGCAGCAGCAGATTGAACACATCCGGATGGGCTTTCTCGATTTCATCCAACAGCAAGACACAGTGCGGTGTCTTTGTCACAGCCTCGGTCAGCAGACCACCCTGGTCATAACCGACGTAGCCGGGAGGCGCACCGATCAACCGCGATACAGTATGCCGCTCCATGTACTCGGACATATCAAAGCGTACCAGCTCGATACCAAGGATTTTGGCCAACTGCGAGGTTACCTCGGTCTTACCGACACCGGTTGGTCCCGCAAACAGGAACGAGCCCACCGGCTTTTGCTGCTCTTTCAGACCAGCCCGTGACAGCTTGATCGCCGAGGCCATGGTTTCGATCGCACTGTCCTGACCGAAGACGACCATTTTGAGGTTGTCTTCCAGCTTGGCCAGCGCTTCTTTATCCGAAGCCGATACACTCTTGGGCGGAATCCGGGCAATCTTAGCCACGATCGCTTCGATCTCAGTCACATCGATCAGAGACTTCCGCTCATCCTCGCTCTTGAGCTGCTGATAGGCCCCCGCCTCATCGACCACATCAATGGCTTTGTCAGGCATATGCTTGTCGTTAATGTAACGATCGGCCAACTCGGAAGCGGCCTTCAGCGCCTCACGGGTATAGCTGAGACGGTGGTGCTCTTCGAAACGGGACTGCAACCCCTGCAGAATCTGGAACGTTTCGTCAACCGACGGCTCCAGCACGTCAATCTTCTGGAATCGACGGGCCAGGGCACGGTCTTTCTCGAAGATGCCACGGAACTCCTGGAAGGTGGTCGAGCCGATACAGCGCAGTTCGCCGGAACTGAGCAACGGCTTGAGCAGATTGGACGCATCCATGGCACCACCGGATGCCGCTCCGGCTCCGATAATGGTATGGATCTCATCGATAAACAGGATACTACCCGGCTTATTACTGACCTCGGCCAGCAAACCCTTCAGGCGTTTCTCAAAATCGCCGCGGTATTTGGTGCCGGCCAGCAACGCCCCCATATCCAACGAGTAAACCACGCTGGTGGAGATCACCTCCGGCACCTCATCCTCCACGATCATCTTCGCCAGGCCTTCAGCAATCGCGGTCTTACCTACGCCGGCCTCACCCACCAGCAACGGGTTATTCTTACGACGACGGGACAGAATCTGGATAACGCGCTCCACCTCCTGCTGCCGACCCACCAATGGATCGATCTTGCCGTTGGCCGCCTGCTGGTTGAGATTGACTGCGAACTGGCTCAGCGGGCTGCTCTCACCCTTACCCTCAGGCTCTTCGCTGCCCTGCTCCACCTCTTCGAGCTGGTGGTCGCTGTCGAGAACCTTGGGAATGCCATGGGAGATAAAGTTGATCACGTCGATCCGCTCTACTCCCTGCTGATTGAGGCTGTATACCGCCTGGCTTTCCTGCTCACTGAAGATAGCAACGAGCACGTTGGCACCGGTGACTTCGGACTTGCCGGATGACTGCACATGGAACACGGCACGCTGAAGCACCCGTTGAAAACCCAACGTAGGCTGGGTTTCACGCTCATCATCCTCAACAGGAATCAAAGGCGTGGTGGACTCCACAAACGCGTTCAGACTGCTCCGAAGCTTATCGATATCGACACTACACGCCTGCAACACCTCAATCGCGGAATGATTACGCAACAACGCCAGCAACAGGTGTTCTACCGTCATAAATTCATGACGCTTATCACGAGCCTCTTGGAAGGCCAGACTCAACGTCAGTTCTAGCTCTTTATTCAGCACGCTTTTGACCTCTAATCATGCCTTGTCGATTTCACACAACAAGGGATGTTGATTCTCTCTTGCAAATTGATTCACCTGTGCGGCTTTCGTCTCTGCAACATCTCGAGTATAGACTCCGCAAACCGCCTTGCCCTGCGTATGGACCGCGAGCATCACTTGGGTAGCCTTCTCCTGATCCATGCTAAAGAAGATCTTCAGCACATCAACCACGAAATCCATCGGGGTATAGTCATCGTTCAGCAAGATCACTTTATACATGGAGGGGGGTTTGAGGGCCGGCTTGGCGGATTGCGTAGCGACGCCACTTTCGTGTTCGTGCTCGAAATCATCTTGGCTACAAACCAAAGGCATGGCCTTGGAACCGTCATTCATTTGAAACATCTTGGCAACCTGAAATGGGTATCTGCCCTCTATGATACCTAAAACACCCATGCCAAAGCAGCGCTGCGGGGACAAACGCGCTAAGTGGAACACCATCGCCCACAAATAAAGGGATAGAGCCGGAATTAAAACATTCGTTTTAGGCCTTTTTCCTATTTTTTTTTGCGCCTAAATGCTCTACCTTGAGTGTGTGTCTATCCTTTTTTGAGTGAACGCTAGGGCATTCCAAAAAGGTTGGTCAGTATTTCGAAAAGCCGAGTCGTAGTTCGAAAAAGATTATTCACTGTTCTTGTTGTACAAGGGAGGAAGTCTATGTACTCAGGGAAAGTAAAATGGTTCAACAACGCCAAAGGCTATGGATTCATCCTTTCGGACTCATGCGAAGAAGATCTGTTTGCGCACTACAGCGCAATCCAGATGGATGGTTACAAAACGCTAAAAGCCGGCCAGCCGGTCTGTTTTGAAACTACGCCAGGGCCCAAGGGCACCCACGCCATCAACATCCGTCCGGATGAAGATGACGAGCCTGCACCGAGAATCGACTCCTGATATCGAGTTGATTTCGGTAGCCACACTAGCCTTGCTCTGCAAGGCTTTTTTTTTGCCTGATCATTGAGCTTCCACCGCCGCAACCACCCTTCCAGTCACTACGATCAACCAAGACTGCCTGCCGTTAAACCCCACAAAAACCTCGACTTCTTTTACGCCCGCAACTGCCTTTGCAGGGAGGCATCATGTATAATTCTCAGCCCAATTTTTTCATCAAAGCAAGAGAGTGTCTCAATGGAGCTTTCAGCCCTTACTGCCCTGTCACCGGTTGATGGCCGTTACGGCAGCAAAACCGCCGCCCTGCGCCCTTATGTCAGCGAGTTCGGTCTTATCCGTTTCCGCGTTGAGGTTGAGATCCGCTGGTTGCAACAGCTGGCGAATCACCCTCAAATCACTGAAGTTCCGACGTTCTCAAACGAAGCCAATGCGGTACTAGACGGTATCGTTGCCAACTTCAGCGAAGCCGACGCACTGCGGGTCAAAGAGATCGAAGCGACCACCAACCACGATGTTAAAGCGGTTGAGTACTTCATCAAGGAAAGCTTCAAGGGTCACGGCGAACTCGAAGCGGTGAGTGAATTTGTTCACTTCGCCTGCACCTCTGAAGACATCAATAACCAGTCCCATGCTCTGATGCTGCGAGCCGCCCGTGACGAGGTCGTTGTCCCCCAGATGCAGCAGGTGATCGACGCAATCGCAAAGCTGGCGGTCGATTTTGCCGACCAGCCGATGCTGTCTCGCACCCACGGTCAAACCGCCTCGCCGACCACGCTGGGCAAGGAGATGGCCAACGTCGTTGCACGCCTACGCCGCCAACTGGAGCAGATCAAGGCGGTTGAGCTACTGGGCAAGATCAACGGTGCCGTGGGTAACTACAACGCCCACCTGTCCGCCTACCCCGAAGTCGACTGGCAGGCCAATGCCGAGCAGTTTGTCACCAGCCTGGGGCTGACCTTTAACCCCTACACCACCCAGATCGAGCCACACGACTACATTGCCGAGCTGTTTGATGCCGTTGCTCGTTTCAACACCATCCTGATCGACTTCGATCGCGATGTCTGGGGCTACATCTCACTGGGCTATTTCAAGCAGCGCACCATCGCCGGCGAAGTAGGCTCCTCCACCATGCCGCACAAGGTTAACCCGATCGACTTTGAAAACTCCGAGGGCAACCTGGGTATCGCCAACGCCATCATGGCCCACCTGGCGAGCAAGCTGCCGATCTCTCGCTGGCAGCGTGACCTGACCGATTCCACCGTGCTGCGCAACCTGGGTGTCGGTTTCGGCCAGAGCCTGATCGCTTACCAGGCCACCCTCAAGGGCATCAGCAAGCTGCAGGTCAACGCCGAGCGTCTGAACGAAGATCTGGAAAACAGCTGGGAAGTCCTGGCAGAGCCGATTCAGACCATCATGCGTCGCTACGGCATCGACGAGCCCTATGAGAAGCTGAAGGCACTGACCCGCGGCCAGACCATCACCAAAGAGATCCTGGCCGACTTCGTCGAACCGCTTGAGCTACCGGAACAAGCCAAGCAGGCGATTCGTGATCTGACCCCGCAAAACTACATCGGCAACGCCATCGATCAGGCTAAAGCCATCTGATATTGATATATGCTAATTGCTTGATTTAAAACGGGGCTTCGGCCCCGTTTTTTATGCTCGCACGTTTCAATCGCTTGCCTTACTCAGGCCGAGGCGATAAGGTGTGCGCACTTTACCTCAGGTGCTCTGGTTGCCTATCCGCAACCGAGTGAAACGGGAAGTGGGTGCGACGGCCGGCTTCAACGAGTTAATCGTAGAACGCCCTGACCGAGCTACTCCCACACTGCCCCCGCAACGGTAATTGATCTAAACGGCGACAACACAACCACTGCTGGCGAAACCGGCGGGAAGGAAGTCGCCCAGACGTGGAGAGCGTCGGGTCATAAGTCCGGAGACCGGCCTGCTGGTAACTTCCATGAATCGGCTCACTCGGGTGGAGAAGCCAGGAACAACAAACCGATCAGGGCCAGCGTCTCTGACCGGTCGCCCTGCCCTGTGAGCCATTAAAGCGAGCGCTTGAATGGCCCCAATCACTTCGATTCCGTTATCCGCTGCCGCATGTCAGATGACGGCTTGGCGCCCCTTAGCTGATGCCCGATCATGCTAGTGCACGGTGGGCGCCTGAAGCGCGCGGCAAAACAATTCGGCATTGCCGAATCCCAATGGATCGATCTCTCCACCGGCATCAACCCCCAGGGCTGGCAGGTTCCTTCGCTACCGACCGATTGCTGGCAACGCCTGCCTGAGCAGGACGACGGCCTCGAAACTGCGGCAGCGGAATACTACGGCTGCGACGTCCTACTTCCTGTCGCCGGCAGCCAAGCAGCGATCCAGTCACTGCCCTATCTCCGCCCCAGCTGTCGGGTTGGCGTTCCGCTTATCGGTTACGAAGAGCATCGTTACAACTGGCAACAGGCCGGACACCAACTGACCCATTTAGCCAGCAACCAGATCGACCAACTGATCGATCAACTCGACGTGCTGGTGCTGATTAACCCCAACAACCCGACCGGCGAACGATTCAGCCCCCGCCAGTTACTCGAATGGCACGCCTCATTAGCCGCTCGCGGAGGCTGGCTGGTTGTTGACGAAGCCTTTATTGATCCCCAGTCTGACACCAGCCTGCTTCAGCACTGCCCCCTACCGGGACTGATCGTGCTTCGGTCTGTCGGCAAATTTTTCGGCCTGGCCGGTATTCGGGCAGGCTTCGTCTTTGCAGATCAAGCGCTACTGAAGCCGCTGGCCGAGAAGCTTGGCCCCTGGCCCCTTAGCGGTCCGACCCGGGAAGCCTGCCGCCAAGCCTTTCTGGACAACAGCTGGCAGCAGAAGACCCGTCAGCATCTCAGCCAACAGAGCCAGCGGCTTCTACGGCTACTAACTCAGTATTTCGACAGCTCAAACCTGCAAGGAACCGAACTATTTCAGACCCTCAGCAGCCCCCATGCATCCGCGCTGTTTCAACACCTCGCCACGCGGGGCATCCTGCTCCGGCTGTTCGAGACAGAACAACTGGTCCGCTTTGGGCTGCCTAACCATCCTGGTGACTGGCAACGACTCGACCTAGCCCTGGCAGAGCTTCCAGCGACCTTGCAGAGCACGACAACCGATACCAGTGTAAACGGCGCCATCACTACCCTTTGATGGCGCCCAACAAACCCCTAAACCCCATAACCGAGATAAGTGAACCAGCCATGCAGTCTATTCAAATCTCCGAATCCGAACGCGATGCTTTCTACAAGGTGCTTCACAACCGCCGCGATGTACGCCGTGAGTTCAAGCCGGATCCGATCCCTCAGGATGTATTGATGCGCGTGCTGGAAGCCGCTCATCACGCCCCCAGCGTAGGATTCATGCAACCCTGGGACTTTATTCTGGTGGAGGACCTGGCCGTCAGAGAAAAGATCAAGGCCGGCTTTGAGGTAGCCCATGCCGAAGCGGCGCAGATGTTCGACGCCGAACGTCGGGAGACCTACCGGGGACTCAAGCTGGAAGGAATTCTGGAGTCACCACTGGGGATCTGTATCACCTGTGATCGCCAACGCACCGGCCCCACCGTCATCGGTCGGACCGCCAATCCGGAGATGGATCTCTACAGCGCAGTCTGCGCCGTGCAGAACCTGTGGCTAGCAGCAAGAGCGGAAAACCTTGGAGTCGGCTGGGTCAGCATCATTCATCACGATACCGTACGCCAAGCTCTGGGCATTCCCGACGAGATCATGCCGATCGCCTATCTGTGCATCGGCTACGTCAGCGATTTTCACGAAAAGCCGGAGCTGGAAAAAGCAGGCTGGCTGCCACGCGCCGATCTGCAGTCACTGATTCACCACGACCAGTGGTAACCAAAGTTGCACGAGCTGCAGGATCTAGACAGATGTCAGATCCTGCATAGACTGCTAAACTGGTCGCTCCAGGATTTAGTGTGAGCCCAGCCGATGCCATTACCTCCCTCGCAACCCCGCAAGCATCTTCATACCCGCCAGGTCGAATGCCACGGCTATGAACGGGAAGATGGACTCTTTGATATCGAAG
This sequence comes from Motiliproteus sp., assembly GCF_965230735.1. Lineage (GTDB taxonomy): Bacteria > Pseudomonadota > Gammaproteobacteria > Pseudomonadales > Balneatricaceae > Motiliproteus. The sequence goes on along the minus strand of NZ_OZ246016.1, from coordinate 2,533,550 downwards.
GCCGGATGACCGATATCAAAACCTACGATATCGACAACCAAGACCGCGGCGGCCAGATTTTGGCCGGCGAACCGATCCATAACATGAGTATTCGGCTGACAATGGACCTGGACTTCACTATCCATGGTGTTGAAGCGGTGATCGATGACTCACCTTTCAACATCTGCCCGTCGATCGCTTCCCGCCTCAAACAGCTGGAAGGCAAGCAGATTAAGCCCGGATGGAATCGGATGTTGAAGGCGTTGTTTGCCGGCAGCCAGGGCTGTACCCACCTGACCGAACTGCTCGGCCCGATCGCCACCACCGCTTTTCAGGCCACCGGTACGGCCCGGCGAAAACGCGAAGGCAACAGCTCCAGGCCGGCAGCCGCGGGACGACTGATCAACAGCTGCCACGCATTGTCACAAAGCAGCGAAGTGGTACAACGCTTCTGGCCGGAGTCCTACCAGCCCGAAACCGGTGATAGCGAGCGGTAAACCGCTATCACCCCTCAACTTCACAAGCTCAACCCAGCCCGGCACCCGCCAGCAAGAATGACCCGCTGACTAGCCCTGCTGCTGCCGGTAATCTGCAAACCAATCGATAACCTGCTGCTGGTTACCACGGAACAACACCCGCTCCTGCTTCTTGGAAAGCTGATAGTCGTACATCGGGTCGTAGTATTTGCTCAGCATCGCTTCGATCCATTGATCATGCAGCGAGATATCCCGGTGCTGCCGATGCTGATCCAAGGCCTGCTGCATCAAAGTCCGAATCTGTTCGTGACGCTCCAACCCCAACCGCTTGCGAACCCGATGTAAGCTTTGCAACATGTAATCCGCATAGGCTTCAAACCCCGCCTGCTCGCCGTAATGCTCGACGTACTCGGCGCAGAGGTCTTCGACATAATCGCTGCGTACCTGCTCTACCCGCAATGCCATCGGCTCTTCCAGCACGACGATCGGTGCCTGCCCCATCGCTTCGTGCAGGCTCAACGGCAACGAGAGCCGTCCGATCAAACGGCTCTCGTCCTCCAGCATCCAGGGTCCCAGATCCTGCTCCTGGTGAAGTTTTTTCAACATTGCCACACCCAGAGCGTTCTCAAAGTCGATCTGAGTCGGCTGCGGCTGTACCCGACGACCGAAACTGGAACCGCGATGGTTAGCCAAGCCTTCCAGATCGAGACAGGACTCGATTCGATCCAGCACCCGGGTCTTACCGGTACCGGTCCGACCGCTGAGAATCAGCCAGGGATGCTCGGCCGCCTGTCGATCAATCAGGTCGATCAGATAGCGGCGCACCGCTTTATAGCCGCCCTTAATCAGTGGGTAATCGACCCCGGCATCACGCATCCACTGGCGCGAGGTATGGGAACGCAAGCCGCCACGAAAACAATAGATATAGCCCTCGGGATGGCGGCGGGCAAAATCGGTCCAGGCCTCGACCCGCTGCCGCTTCAGCTCACCACTGACCAGCTGATGACCGAGTTCTATCGCTTGCTGTTGACCCTGCTGTTTATAGCAGGTGCCGACCTTTTCCCGCTCGTCATCAGACATCAGCGGCAAGTTGACACTGTTGGGCAGGCCACCCTTGGCATACTCGATCGGCGCCCGGGTATCGATCAGCGGGCTATCCGCCAGCAGGATCGCCGCGTAGTCGTCCGTATCTGGCCGCTGACTCATACGCGCTTAACCAGTGAAACCAGCGGCTCCGACGGCTGTTGCTCCAGCAATTGACCGATCGGCTCGGCACTGAAACCGTTATCCCGCAGCAACTGCTGAATCAAGCCCTCATCAGCCTCATCGACCGCCACCAGCAGTCCGCCGCTGGTCTGCGGATCGCAGAGGATCGCCTTTTGTTGCTCCGTCAGCGGCGCGACCTTGTGACCATAGCTGGCAAAGTTCCGACCGGTACCGCCCGGAATACAACCCAGCTCAAGATAATGGGCGACCTTAGGCAACAGCGGAATCCGATCCAGCTCGAGCTCCGCTCGCAGACCGCTGCCCTCGCACATCTCAAGCAGATGCCCAAGCAGGGCAAAACCGGTGACATCGGTCATCGCACTGACCCCTTCGATCTTAGCCAGCTCGGCACCGATCCGGTTCAAACGGCACATGGAGTCCCGCGCGATAGGCGCGTCCTTATCAACCAACTTGCCCTGCTTCTGCGCTGTCGACAGGATGCCGACCCCCAGCGGCTTGGTCAGATACAGGCGGCTGCCTGCCTTGGCGGTATCGTTGCGCTTGATCTTATCCTGGTCGACCAGCCCGGTGACGGCCAGACCAAAAATCGGTTCCGGCGCGTCGATACTGTGGCCACCGGCCAGCAGAATACCCGCTTCGGCGCAGGCCTGACGCCCACCGTCAACCACCTTGGCCGCCACTTCCGGCCCCAACAGGTTGATCGGCCAGCCCAGGATCGCAATCGCCATCGCCGGAGTGCCCCCCATGGCATAAATATCCGAGATCGCATTGGTCGCAGCAATACGACCAAAATCAAACGGATCATCCACGATCGGCATAAAAAAGTCGGTGGTGCTGATGACCGCCTGACCGTTATCCAACGCATAAACGGCTGCATCATCCTTGGAGCTGTTTCCCACCAGCAGACGCTCATCATCGGGGAGTTGTAGCTGGGTCGCCAGAATGGTTTCCAGCACATTAGGAGCGATTTTGCAGCCGCAGCCGGCGCCATGGCTGTAGGCAGTTAAACGGACAGGCTCAGTCATAGAAAATCTCTTGGGGCTCGATCAGCGTCGCTGACAGGATAAGGATGAATCTCAGGCAGCACGTTATAGCGAAAATGACCGCAAAAGTCGAAAACCCTTGCCGTAGCTGCGATCGCGGCGCTAGATTAATGGCACCTAAAAGCAGCGGCGACTACCCGGCTCGTTCAGCCACAATAGCCCCGCCGTGCTGCGCTTGAGATGGATCTACCCCATGCCCGGCCCCAACAAAACCAACGACAGCCTGCTGCTGGATCCGAAGCAGCCGCATAGTCTGGCGCTGCTGCAGCTACTCGACAGCAGCTGCGAGGGTTCGCTGCTGGTCGATAAAGACTGCCGGATCCGCTGGATCAGCGATAAATATCGACAGCTACTGGGGCTGGCCGATCATTTCGACCCCTGCGGACTGGAAGCCGAAGCCCTGATCCCCAACAGCCTGATGCGCCAAGTGATCGATACCGGCCAACCCCAGCTGCTCGATCTGATGCGCTTTCGTCAACACTGGCTGGTGGTTACCCGGCTGCCATTGAAGGATCAGAACGGCAATATCAGCGGCGCGCTGGGACTGGTCTTTTTCGACAAGCTGGCCCAACTGCGCCCGGTGGTCGATAAATACAGTCGCCTGCAGCTTCCCAATGTCCAAACCGACAACGGCTGCGGCCAGACCCGCTACAGTTTTGCCGACCTGATCGGCACCAGCCCGGCGATGCTGGCACTGCGTCAGCAGGCCCTGCGGATCGCTCCGCTGGATAGCACGGTCTTGCTGCTGGGTGAAACGGGAACCGGCAAGGAGCTGGTGGCCCAAGCTATCCACCACGCCTCGGCCAGGGCCGACGCCCCCTTTGTCAGCATCAACACCGCCGCTCTGCCCGAATCCCTGATCGAGGCGGAGCTGTTTGGCGCCGAAGCCGGCGCCTATACCGGCGCCGATCCCAAAGGCCGGATCGGCAAATTTGAACAGGCCCAATCCGGGACGCTGTTTCTCGACGAGATCGGCGAGATGAGCACCATGGCCCAGAGCAAACTGCTCAGGGCGCTGCAGGAACGGCAGATCGAACGACTGGGCGGTAATCGGGTGATCGATGTTGATGTACGCGTGATCGCGGCCACCAGCCGGAACCTTGATCAACTGGTAGCCGAAGGTAAATTCCGCCCCGATCTCTACTACCGCCTGAATGTTCTCCCGCTCGAACTACCGCCCTTGCGTGAGCGTCCGGAGGATATACCGGATCTGCTGCAAACGATTGGCAACCAGCTGGCCGAGCAGCTTGGGGTTGCACCACTGCAGCAGCACAACTGGCTACACCAGGCGCTGGCTGCCTACCGTTGGCCGGGAAATATCCGCGAGCTTCGAAATGTGATTGAGCGGTTGCTGCTGTTCGCCGAGCAGGGTGAGGTGTCTCCAACCCTGCTTAGCAACTTTCTACCCGGCAGTTTACCTGACAGTCACCAGCCCCTTATGCCAGAGGGTGAAACCCACCCAGACCACAGCAGCATCCTCCCTTTGGCCCAACAAATGACGCAAGCCGAACGCGAAGCGATCCAGCGCGCGCTTCAACACTGCAACAACAACCGCTCTGAAGCCGCCCGCTGCCTCGGCATCTCAAGGGCGAGTCTCTACGAGAAGCTCCACAAGCATCAGCTGTAATCCCTTAGCCTTCGCCAGACTGTCTGATATTCCAGACAGTTACGCTTTTAAAAACTGTCTGGATAAACAGACATCAAGAAATAACTCACTTAAATAATAATCTTTATATTATTGATATTAAAGATTATATAAATATCTGGCACAGATCTGGTATTAGCTGAAGAGCAATCTACAGCCCTACAACGCCAACAAAAGGATCTGACGATGATCGCCACTTGCAAAACCAACGACAGTTTCGAAGATATCCTGACCCAAGGTAAAACCTACCGTGTCCGCGAGCTACGCAACGCCTCGCTGATGATCGTTGATGACACCGGTGATCTACGCTGGTTTGGCCTGTCACGCTTTAAACTCGGAATCGCCAAACTCGATAACCTACGCACCCCGGAAGCCTGCCAGGTCAGCGCCTGAGGCTAAGCACCAATCGACACAGCAACCTCTGGCCCAACTCGCGCAAAGGTTGCTAGTGTTGTTATCAGAATAATAACCGTCGCCAATCATCGACCGGCCGCTCGCCGGAGCGATGAGCGCCTCTACGACAGGATCTCCCCGATGCCGCTCGACCACAGCACCTCGACAGAAACACCACCCTCAAAGTTTGTCAGCGCCGAAGAAGCCGCCGCCCTGATTCCCGACAATGCCACCTTGGCGACCGCCGGTTTCGTCGGCGTCGGTTTTGCTGAGCTGCTCGCCACGGCACTGGAACAGCGTTTCATTGCTCAGGGGCACCCCAAAGACCTGACCCTGGTCTACGCTGCCGGCCAAGGAGATGGTCAACATCGAGGGCTCAGCCACCTGGCTCACGAGGGCATGGTCAAACGGGTTATCGGCGGCCACTGGGGACTCGTTCCCGGCCTGGGTAAACTGGCACTGGACAACAAGATCGAAGCCTACAACCTTCCCCAAGGGGTGATTTGCCAGCTGTTTCGCGATATTGCAGCCGGTCGTCCCGGCTGCCTGACCCACGTCGGTCTCAACACCTTTGTCGATCCTCGCCATGACGGTGGTCGCCTCAACAGCTGCACCAACGAGGAACTGGTAAAACTGACCGAGATCGACGGACGCGAATACCTGCTCTACAAAGGTTTTCCGATTACCGCGGCGCTGCTGCGCGGTACCAGCGCCGATCCCCAGGGCAATATCACCATGGAACGCGAGGCGCTGCCGCTCGAAAGCCTGGCCATCGCCCAGGCGGTCAAAAACAACGGTGGCGTGGTCATCGTTCAGGTAGAGCGTCAGCAGCAGGGAGAGCCGTTGCACCCCAGCATGGTTCGGATTCCCGGGATTCTGGTCGACAAGGTGGTGCTAGCCGATCCCGATCACCACTGGCAGACCTTCGCCGAGCCCTACAATCCCAGCTACACCGGTGAACAACGGGATAACATCGAGCTACCGACTCTGGATCTGGATCTACGCAAATTGATCGGCCGACGCGCACTGCAGGAACTCAAAGCCGGCTCGGTGATCAACCTGGGCATCGGCATGCCGGAAACCCTGGCGCCGGTGGCCGAAGAAGAGGGTCAACTGGGCAGTGTCACCATGACCATCGAACCGGGTGGTATCGGCGGCCTCCCCGCCGGCGGCTTGAGCTTCGGCGCGGTGATCAACCCGGACTCGGTTATCGACCAGCCGGCCCAGTTTGATTTCTACGACGGCGGCGGCCTGGATCAGGCCTTTCTCGGCATGGCCCAGGTCAACGCCAACGGTGACGTCAATGTCAGCCGCTTCGGTAGCCGAATCGCCGGCGCCGGCGGCTTTATCAATATCAGCCAGAACGCCCGGGAGGTCTATTTTATGGGTACCTTCTGCAGCGGCGACCCGAAATTGAGCATTGAAACCGATGGCCTGAGGGCGCCTGATACGCCCCCGACGCTGGTGAAGAAGTTTGTCGGCACTATTGATCACCTGACCTTCAATGGCCGCTATGCGGCTCAACGGGGCCAGAAGGTGCTCTATATCACCGAGCGTTGCGTGTTTCAGCTGACCGGAAACGGCATTGAATTAATCGAAATCGCGCCGGGACTGGATCTGGAGCGTGATATTTTGGCGCTGATGGAGTTCAAGCCGCTGATTGCACCCAACCTGAAACAAAGCGACAAAAAACTGTACAACCAGGCAAAAATGCTTACTGCCAAGCGTTAGACTCACGGAGTGGGTTCGATCGATCAATCGCTGCCACAGATTCGATTGCGCCCCTCGGCTTTCGCTCGATATAGCGCCTGATCGGCCAGACGGAGGCGTTCATCGAGATCACCGGCGTCGGTCGACAGTCCAATGCTGCAACTGACCGACAACGAGTGCTGTTGGTAGCTCCAGGCTTGCGCGTTAACCTGCGACTGGAAGCGCTCAAGCAACTGCATCGCTTGCGGCTGATCACACCCGAGCAACACCAGAGCGAACTCTTCGCCCCCCATGCGAGCGCATAACCAGCTGGAGAAGTGCTGTTCGAGCAGTTGGGAGAAAGCCACCAACACACCGTCTCCGGCTTCGTGACCGTAGCGGTCGTTGATCTGTTTGAAATGATCCAAATCCAGCTGCGCCACACTCACCGGCTGCTGCTGGGCATCAGCCTGCTTCAACAGCTTACTGCCCTGTTCAAAGAAGTGGCGACGGTTTGACAGACCGGTCAGGGCATCGGTCGATGCGGCCCGATTCAGCCGCTGGATCATCTCCATCAGCTCCAGGTTCTGCATGATGCGACAGTGGAACTCTTCGTGGGAAAACGGCTTTTGCAGAAAGTCGTTGGCCCCGCTCTTGATAAACTTCGCCGACAAGGCGCCATCGTCTTCAACCGATGAAACCCCGATAATCACCAACTGTTCCGGGGAGTACTGCTGACGGACCCGGGTGGTCAGTTCAAAGCCGTCCATACGCTCCATATTGAAATCGGTGATCAGCAGTTCGATATCAGGCTGTTGCTGCAGCAGCTCCAGCGCCTGGGCACCATTGGCCGCCTCCATCGGATCGATGTTGTATTGACGCAGGAGCGAGACCATCAACCCCCGACTGACCCGAGAGTCGTCGACCACCAGGGTTTTGATGCTCGGGTTATGGACCAAGCGGCGAATCAACTTGATCACATACTCGTAGGCATAACGCCCCTCTTTGTTGAGGTAGTCGACCACCCCCTTATCCAACAACGAGCGGCGCGTCTCCGGATCGACCAGGCCGGATAGCACGATCACCGGCACCCCCTTGTCCATAACGACATCAACCGCCTCACCATGGGGAGCATCGGGCAGGTTCAGATCGACAACGGCAGCTACCAGATCAGGGTCATAACCCTCCTCCAGATATTGCCGGGTTTGCTGCAGCGATGTGGTCACGACCGGGATAAACCCCAGCTTCTGACGAACCAGATAGCTGAGCACACGCCCCATCGTCACACTGTCTTCGACGATCAGTACCTTGCTAGCATTTGCCATCTCGGGACTCCTACCCATCGATAACCATGGCCCTTGGTTACCGAAGGACCACACCGCTTGATCGCTTAGTCCTGGACCTCAAGGGGCTCGGCGGCAACCAGCACGCCATTATTATCCGCATAGAGGTATTCACCGGGACGGAAAGTCACACCGCCGAAGCATAGCTCAACGTTGAGATCGCCCAGTCCACGCTTGTCGGTTTTCATCGGATGAGTCCCCAGCGCGGCTACGCCAAGATCGGTCTCGCCGATCGCATCCACGTCGCGGATACAACCGTAGATCACAATACCTTCCCAGCCGTTGTCGGCGGCTTTCTCAGCCAGCATATCGCCGAGCATCGCGCGACGCATTGAACCGCCGCCATCAACCACCAACACCTTACCCTGGCCTGGCAGGGCCACCTGTTCGCGTACCAGCGAGTTATCTTCGTAGGCTTTGATGGTGACGATCTCACCGCCGAAAACTTCACGGCCGCCGAAGTTACCGAACATCGGCTCGACCACTCGAACCAACTCAGGGTATTGATCGCAAAGATCGGGTAACAGATCCACAGTATTCTCCTTAAGATTGCTGATAGGGGTGCAGTTTCTTACCAAAAGATCGGGTCTACCTTAGACTCAAATCAAGTCGCCGTCTCTTAGTCTTTATAATTTCATGCGCTTAGCACTATTTTTACCTATGATACCGAGACGGTAGCGAAAGGTGTGCTGCATAGATGCGCTTATCCCAAATATTAGTTCTTGTTACAGCTGTTCTTTTGCTGGACCTAAGCTTGGAAAGCCTGTTCGCGACCCGGCATCTGAATGATCAGCGGGTTGAGGTGGTCGAGAAACTCAGTCTGGTCCGCGCCCGACTAGAAGGCACCCTCTACTCCAACCTGTATCTGCTCAACGGTATGTCGGCGGCCATCTCCACCAACCCGGATTTCGACCAAGCGCAGTTCGACGGCCTGGCCGAAAAGTTACTGTTAAACCCGAACGCACTGCGAAATATCGCCGCTGCACCGGACCTGGTGATTCGTTATGTTTACCCGCTGCAGGGTAACCAGGCAGCGCTGGGGCTGGATTACACCAAGGTGGCTGAACAGCGCGATGCGGCCTTGAAAGCCCGTGATTTAAATACCATGGTGATTGCCGGCCCGGTTAATCTGGTTCAGGGCGGCATCGGCCTGATCGTCCGTTTACCGGTCTTCGTACGTGACGATCAGAACCGCCCCAAGTTCTGGGGCATCGTCTCTTCGGTGATCCATACCGAGAAGCTCTATCAGCAGGCAGGGCTACTCGAACGCAAACCCGACCTTGAACTGGCTATTCGTGGCCGCGACAGTCTCGGCTCCCACGGCGATATCTTTTTCGGCGATCCGCAGATCTTCGAAACCTCCGATGTTCGTCAGCAGGTCCTACTGCCCTACGGGTCATGGCAGATGGTGGCCCAACCCCAGGGCGGTTGGGTCAACCAATCCCCGTATCGCTGGTTTATCCGTGCCGGATGCGCCCTGCTGGCGCTGATGGCCTTTGCCGCCTTACAGATACGTAATCGACAGCGCCAACGCGAACGTTTCAGCCAGGCCACCTTCTTTGCCGCCTTCGAGGATTCCCCACTGGGGATGGCGATCTCCGATCCCAAAAACGGTCAAATCAGCCATATCAACCAGTCGCTGCGCAAGATGTCAGCGCTACCGAGCGCCGAGCTGAGTGCCGACAGTCAGTATCCGCACTTACCCGCGTCGGTCGAACAGTTGCTGACCAGCGAGCAACTTCAAGATGGTCAGGAGATCACGCTGCAGAATTATCACGGCCAAGAACGCAGCTGGCGCTGCTTCCACTCCAGCCTGCAGACCCCCGACGGCCCTCGCATGCTGTCACTGTTCCAAGACGTTACCGAACACCGTCAACTGTTTGAGCAGTTGCAGCTGTCACAACTGGTTATCGACCACACCAGCGACGCGGTCATTATCACCGATGCCAACACCCGGATCATCCAGGTCAACGAGGCGTTCAGCCGGATCAGCGGTTACGGCCGTGAAGAGATGATCGGCGCAACCCCGGCCAAGTACAGCTCCGGTTACCATGACAAGGCGTTCTACCAAGCCATGTGGAAACGGATCAACCAAACCGGTGCCTGGAACGGTGAACTATGGAATCGCAAAGCCACCGGTGAAGTCTATCCGGCCTGGATCACCATCAACCGGATCGGCGATGCCAACGATCCGCATCACCGCTATATCGGGGTCTTTTCCGACATCAGCAATATCAAGCAGACCGAAAAAGAGCTGGAGCGGATGGCCTACTACGATCCGCTTACCGGACTACCCAACCGAACCCTGTTCCAGGAGCGGCTGAAGCACGAAATTCTGTCAACCCGCCGACACCAGGGTCGACTGGCGCTGCTGTTCCTCGATCTAGACCGCTTCAAACATGTCAACGACTCCTTCGGCCACAGCGTTGGTGACGAGCTGCTGAAGGTTATAGCCGCCCGTCTGTCCATTGAAGTGCGGGAGAACGATACCGTGACCCGCCTGGGCGGCGATGAATTTACCGTCATCGTGTCCGAGCTGAGCGATATTGACAGCGCCACTGCCCTGGTCGAACGGATGCTGAAACGGATTCAGGAGCCGATCGAACTGGTTGGCCAGCAACTGCATGTCGGCGCCAGTATCGGTATCGCCCTCTACCCCGACGACGGCGAAGACGCCGAAACCCTGCTGCGCCACGCCGATATGGCGATGTATCAGGCCAAAGAACAGGGCCGTAATTCATTCCATTACTTCACCCAGAAGCTGCAGGATCGCGCCTCCTCGCGTCTGATGCTGGAAAACCAGCTCCGTGAAGCGATCGAAAAGCAGCAGTTTGCGCTCTACTACCAGCCTAAACTGGAGTTGCACAGCCGTCGCGTGCTGGGAATGGAGGCGCTGATCCGCTGGCACCACCCCACCCAGGGACTCATCTCACCGGCCGATTTTATCCCGGTGGCCGAAGAGACCGGACTGATCGTCCCGCTGGGGCAATGGGTGCTGGAGGAGGCCTGCCGCCAGACTCAGCAGTGGCATCAGGAAGGCTTTACCCACCTGCGTGTTTCGGTGAACCTGTCGGCTCGGCAATTTGCCAAAGCCGATCTGGTGGAGGATGTACGCCAAACCCTGGAGCGCACCAAACTGTCTACCGATGCGCTCGAACTTGAGATCACCGAAAGCATGGTGGTCGATGCCAGCAGCAGCGCCAATGAGAAACTGGTTCAGCTCCGCCAGCTGGGTGTCGAGATCAGTATCGATGACTTCGGCACCGGCTACTCCAACCTGCAATACCTGAAACGCTTCCCGCTGACCAGCCTGAAGATCGACCGCGGCTTTGTGCGCGACCTGATGGTCGACCGAGAGGATGCCGCGATTATCAAAGCCATTATTCTGATGGCCCGAGGCCTGGGCCTGAATGTAATCGCCGAGGGGGTCGAAACCCAGGAACAACTCGACTTCCTGCTGGAGCACCGCTGCCCGATGGGACAGGGATTCCTGTTCAGCCCGCCCCTGCCGGCGGATCAGTTCATCGAGTGGATCGACAGTACCGAACTGGATTTCGATACACTTTAATCCGGAAACTGTTCGGCCGAACGATGGTCGATAGAAGAGTGCGCTATCACCGCCACAGCGCGACCGCTGACCCGACACCTCGTATGCAAGGAGCCGCAGATGTATCCAGCCTCATCCGTTTCGAAAACCCCTGCTGTATTCAGCCAGCGCCCCGACAGCAAACGAGCCTGGATGTTGCTGGCCCTGCTGTTGCTGCTCTCTCTGCCTTGGGTTTCTGCCCAGGCCGGACAGCCGTTTTTATGGCAACTGGAACATAACGGCCGTCATCATTATCTATTCGGCACCATCCATAGCGGCCACCCGGAGCTGAATCAGCTGCCCGAGTCGGTCGAGCAAGCGTTCAACCAGTCCGATCGGTTCTATGGCGAACTGGAGCTCGATCCTCAAACCCTGCAAACCACCCAGCAGCTGCTGCAGCTGCCACCCGGCCGTAAGCTCAGCAGTTCGCTGCCGCCGAAACTGCGTCAACGCAGCAATCAGGAATTGGCCAGGATCAATCCGAACCTAAACTTGGCATTGTTCGAACGGCTGAAGTTATGGGCCTTTACCGTGGCGCTGACCCTGATCGAAGACCAGCTCAACTACAGTCAACAACCCGCCATGGACCAGCGTCTCTATCAACGGGCGCGACAGAGCGGTAAAGAAACCGGGGCACTTGAAACCCCTCAGCAACAGATCGGGGTTTTCGAGCAGCTCAGTTTTGCCGAACAGATCGCGATGCTGGAAGCGACTCTGGAGTCGCTGGCGCAGCAGACACCGAACAACTCCTGGATGCAGCAGACCTACGCCGCCTACCGCAGTGGCGATCCGGATCAGTTGAATGCACTGTTCGAAACCCAGTGGCAACTGGACGATAAAATTCTGCAAAAACTGGAGCAGGGATTGATCGACGATCGCAATCGCCTGATGGCCGAACGAATCGAGGAAGAACTGCAGCAACACCCGCAACAGTCATTGTTCATTGCCGTCGGTGCCGCCCACTTTGGTAGCGACAATGGTGTACAGGCCTTATTGGCCAACAAGGGCTACCATATCAGCCGGGTTGTCGACTAAGTAGCGGCTCGAAACTCTCCAGCAGCAGGTCGGTCATCTCCGGCCAACGCTGCTGTCGATCGATGGCAAAATGGACAGTGGCGACCCCGGCGGCCCTGCCGGCTTCCAGGTCATAGAGAAAGTCCCCCACCATCACCGCCTCTGAAGGCCGGCATTGCCACCCCTCAAGCAGACGATGGATACCGTCCGGAGAAGGCTTCGGGGGTGCACAGCCACTGGCAATAATGGCTTCGGGGTCAAAGCATCGCTGCAACCCCAACCGCTGCAACACGATGTCGACGCAATCGCGTCGATTGCGGGTCAGAATAGCCAGCTTGCAACCCTGTTCAACCAGTGTCTGCACCAGTTCACGGGCGTATGGCATCGGCTCAGATCGCCGAGCCACATCCAGCTCAATACGATCCAATATTCTGTTTAATTCGGCTCGACGCGGCTCCGGCTGCAGCTCGATATGCTCCAGAATCCCAACACCGGCGGGTATTCCGAGTTCCGCCCGCATCGCGGCAAAGTCGTGCAGCGGCAGGGTCAAGGTACCGTCAAGATCGAAGATCCAATAGCGTTTCTGCAACAGCTGTTCGGGGGTCACGCTACGGAGTCCTTAGCGAGTGGGAAATGCGGTGGTTGACGAGGCAATCAGCTCTTTTCCAGGCGTTCCAGCCAATCTTCCACTTCCGGGGTCAGGTAAAGCTGTTCCAACAGCTCAGCCGCCCAAGGCACCTGATCGGCCAGCTGTCGGCACATCCACACCGAAAGGACCTGAACAGCGGGCACCTCGTGCCAGACGGTTTTAGACAGAAAATGCCAATAGTCCGGGTCGCGCCGTTTGGGGTATTCGAGTTGCTCGATACAGCGCTCACACAGGAACGCGCAGTGCTCGTAGTCCGGCTCCTGAGGGACCGGGGGGACTTCGTGAATGCTGAGTTTTACCCCGCTGGTTTCACAAAGCTCACAGCAAGAACCTGCTCGGCGGGTCAGGTCCTTACCAAAGCGGTTCAACCCCTGATGGCGAAGCTGATGTTCGTGAAGCCCTTTGGCCACATCTCTCTCCTTGGGCAGTTCCGCTGTTACAACAGATGCTTGCCGTCAAAGTGCTGAATCTCAAGCGATTCCACATCCAGTCCGTCAATACAGCCCAGATTAACCCTGCAACTTCCCGGTGCTCTCAGGGTTTCGTGAAAGGTGTAGATTCCGCAGTGTTTACAAAAATAGTGTTTCGCCACCTTGGAGCCGAACTGGTATAGCCCCAGACTGTCCGTCTCCGTTTTGATCTGGAGCTGATCACGGGTCAGCAGATAAGGCAGCATCAATGCGCCCTTACGAACACAGAGGGAACAGTTGCAACGAATTCCCCGATCAATGCGATCGCCGTTGAATTGGAACTTGACCGCACCGCAATGGCAGCTTCCCTGATAGCGCTCCATTCGCTCTCTCCGCTCGGATCACTCTAGTGACAGTTTAGATGATCAACGCAGCTGAGAAGCGGCCGACAGGTCCTGAGGGTTGGTTATCGTCATCCCCAGGTCCTTGAGGATGCCGTTTTCAATGCTGTAGATCCAGCCGTGAACGCTGAGCTCCTGACCGGATCGCCAGGCATGCTTGACGATGGTGCTGTGACAGACATTACCGACCTGCTCGATCACATTCAGTTCGCACAGCAGGTTGAGTCGTTCGCGCTCATCTTCACAGGATTCGAACTTATCGCGGTGGTAGCGGTGCACATCTTTAATATGACGAAGCCAGTTATCGATAAGGCCGTTCTCCTTGCCCTCAAGCGCGGCCTGGATCCCGCCGCAGCCATAGTGGCCGCAGACAATAATGTGCTTCACCTTCAGTACCTGCACGGCATACTGAATTACCGACAAGCAGTTCAGATCGGTATGCACCACCACATTGGCAATATTTCGGTGAACGAAGACCTCACCCGGGGCCAATTTCAGTAACTGGTTGGCCGGCACCCGGCTGTCGGAACAGCCGATCCAGAGGATCTCGGGGCTTTGTTGCTCGGAAAGGCGCTTGAAGTAATCGGGGTCTTGCTGTTTGATCGAATCGGCCCACTGGCGATTACGTTCAAACAGTTCCTTATCAATGGTCATCGGGCTCCACTGCCTGGTCGGCTCAATTTCGGCTCAATTAACGGGGCTATTGTTATATGACAGCTGTTATACGTCAGCGATGCCTCAGACGCAATCAGACCTGAGCACCAAGGCTCAGGTAATCTGGTAGCGACCCGGCTTATGATTCAGCGTGATCACCATATTCAACGCCACGGCACCCAAAATGGAAAATGCCAATAACTGCCAGCTGACGATAAAGAACGAGCACAGCAGAATCAGGCAATCAACCGCCAGCTGGAACTTCCCCGCCCGAATACCGTGTCGGGCTTGAAGGAACAGTGCCAGGATACCCAGCCCGCCCAGACTGGAGCGGTGCCGGAACAGAATCAGCATCCCCATGCCCATCAGAAAACCACCGATCACGGCAGCCACCAGCGGTTCTAGCCGGGTCACTTCGATAAACAGACCGGCATAATCCACCATCAGTGATACGGTCGCCACCGAGATGAAGGTGTTCAAACAGAACCTCCAACCCATCTGCCGAAAGGCCAGGTAATAGAAAGGTAAATTGATCAGAAAGAATATCTGACCAAAACTCAACGGGCTCAGGTGGGTCAACAGCAGCGCGATACCCGCCGTGCCGCCGGTCAGCAATCCCAGTTGGTTGAACAGAAACACACCCAGTGCGACGAAGGAGGTTCCTGAGATCAGCGCAAACAGATCCTCGAAATGACTATGTTCGGCACTCGGCTCGGCATGACGGGGTGAAGCAGCAGTTTGTGACATATCAACGGACCTCAGAATGGATCTGTCGATTATATTTAACACTCGTAAATTATCAACCAAACAACGCCGAACTTCAGCACCGATCGCCACCTGTTTGACACAAAAGGCCGCATAAAAAAGGCCCTGAACTCTTTCGAGTTCAGGGCCAATCAATTATCCGCCAGTCCTTGATAGGGAGGGCTGGTGGCTAATGCACCCCGACTGCAAAAGCGGCCGGGATGACTCGGGGGCACCACCATGAGGTGGTATCACAAGGCAACCGATCCAATACCAAGACCGGTCGCATTGAATCAATGCCGAAGAATTAGAAGCTATCGCCCGGAACCCGGACCCAGCCTTCCATCAATACACGCGCACTGCGGCTCATCACGACCTTGTTGACCGTCCAGTCGCCGCCATTCTCACTGGCCTCTGCACCCACTTTCAGGGTTCCGGACGGATGGCCGAAAGTGACCGCTTCACGCTCGCCACCACCGGCGGCCAGGTTCACCAAGGTTCCAGGGATGGTGGCCGCGGTGCCGATCGCCACGGCAGCGGTACCCATCATCGCGTGGTGCAGCTTACCCATGGACAGGGCACGCACGTTCAGATCAATCGCCTCGGCGCTGATCTCTTTACCGCTGGAAGAGACATAGCTTGTCGGTGCGGCACAGAACGCCACTTTCGGGGTGTGCTGACGACCGGCGGCCTCGGACACATCACTGATCAGTCCCATCTTCACGGCGCCGTGGGCACGGATGGTCTCGAACCGCTCCAGCGCCGCAGGATCACCGTTGATCGCTTCCTGCAGTTCGGTGCCGGTATAACCGATGTCCGCGGCATTCAGGAACACAGTCGGGATACCCGCATTGATCATGGTGGCCTTGAAGGTACCGATGCCCGGGACTTCCAGATCATCAACCAGGTTGCCGGTCGGGAACATCGCATCGGTGGCGTCGACCGGGCTGATAAATTCAACCTGCACTTCGGCCGCCGGGAAGGTCACGCCGTCGAGTTCGAAGTCGCCGGTTTCCTGCACTTCACCGTTGGTCATCGGCACATTGGCGATGATGGTCTTGTTGATATTGGCCTGCCAGATCCGAACCACGGCAATCCCGTTCTCCGGGATCCGATCGGCATCGACCAAGCCGCTGCTGATCGCAAAGGCACCAACCGCGGCGGTCAGGTTGCCGCAGTTGCCGCTCCAATCCACGAACGGCTTGTCGATGGAGACCTGACCGAACAGGTAATCGACATCGTGATCCGGCTCGTTGCTTTTGGACAGGATCACGGTCTTGCTGGTGCTGGAGGTCGCGCCACCCATGCCGTCGGTCTGCTTGCCGTAGGGATCCGGGCTACCGATCACGCGAAGCAACAGATTATCCCGAGCTTCACCCGGCACCTGCGCGGACTCCGGCAGGTCGGTCAAGTTGAAGAAAACACCTTTACTGGTTCCACCACGGATGTAAGTGGCGGGAACTTTAATCTGGGGAGCATGGGCCATGGGTCTGTATCCTTTGTGTTCGGGGTTGAGACTGGGCGTTATAGCGATTTAGCCGGGATGTTCAGGTACACGAAGGCACAAGCTGCAGCCAAACGGCTATAACGAGTCGTTCAAAGTAGCGTTAGAAAATACTCAACCCTGCGGGGCCGAAGCCCCGGCAGGATTGATTACGCGGCTTAGGCGTTGGCAGCCAGGAAGTCCTGAGCGAAACGCTGCAGAACACCACCGGCGGCGTGGACAACCACTTCTTCGGCAGTATCCAGACGACAGGTCACCGGGATCTGAACCTTTTCGCCGTTCTTGCGGGTCATAACCACGGTCATGTCGCAACGCGGGCTGATGTCGCCCTCAACGTCAAAGGTCTCAGTACCGTCGATGCCGTAGGTCTTGCGGGTCTCGCCATCTTTGAACTGCAGCGGCAGAACGCCCATACCGACCAGGTTGGTACGGTGGATGCGCTCGAAGCCTTCGGCAACGATGGTTTCAACGCCGGCCAGACGAACACCTTTGGCAGCCCAGTCACGGGAAGAACCCTGACCGTAGTCAGCACCGGCGATCAGGATCAGCGGCTGCTTACGCTCCATGTAGGTCTCGATCGCTTCCCACATACGGCTCTCTTTGCCTTCCGGCTCGATACGGGCCAGGGAGCCCTGCTTCACTTCACCGTTGTCATCGAGACACATCTCGTTGAGCAGTTTCGGGTTAGCGAAGGTCGCACGCTGTGCGGTCAGGTGATCACCACGGTGAGTCGCGTAGGAGTTGTAATCCTCAGGCTTCAGTCCCATCTTGCCGCAGTACTCGCCCGCTGCCGAGTCAGGCAGGATCGCGTTGGACGGCGACAGGTGGTCGGTGGTGATGTTGTCACCCAGTACTGCCAGAGGACGCATGCCCTTCATGGTGCGCTCACCAGCCAGTGCGCCTTCCCAGTAAGGAGGGCGACGGATGTAGGTGGTCTGTGGACGCCAGTCGTACAGCGGGCTTGGCGCCTTCTCGACTTCACCCAGATCGAACATCGGAATGTAAACCTGGTTGAACTGCTCAGGCTTAACGCTCTTCTCGACCAGTGCATCGATCTCTTCGTCAGAAGGCCAGATGTCCTTCAGCGTCACCGGGTTGCCGTCTTTGTCGGTGCCCAGTACGTCCTTCTCGATGTCGAAACGCATGGTACCGGCGATGGCGTAGGCAACAACCAGTGGCGGTGACGCCAGGAACGCCTGCTTGGCGTACGGGTGGATACGGCCGTCGAAGTTACGGTTACCGGACAGTACTGCGGTGGCGTACAGGTCACGGTCGATGATCTCCTGCTGAATCGCAGGATCCAGCGCACCGGACATACCGTTACAGGTCGTACAGGCGTAAGCGACGATACCGAAGCCCAGCTTCTCCAGCTCAGGCAGCAGGCCGGCTTCTTCCAGATACAGCTTGGCGACCTTAGAACCCGGCGCGAACGACGACTTAACCCAAGGCTTACGAACCAGACCCAGCTCATTCGCTTTCTTGGCCACCAGGCCGGCAGCAACTACGTTGCGCGGGTTGGAGGTGTTGGTACAGGAGGTGATCGCAGCGATGATCACGGCGCCATCCGGCATCTTGCCTTCGGCTTCTTCCGCCTTGGCAGCAGCCAGCAGCTCGTCGGAGGCGATGCCACGCTCGTTCAGCGCGGTGGTCGGCAGACGACGGTGCGGGTTGGATGGGCCAGCCATGTTACGAACAACGGAAGACAGATCGAATTCCAGTACGCGCTCGTACTTGGCCTCAACCATGTCATCGGCCCACAGGCCGGTCAGCTTGGCGTACTGCTCAACCAGAGCAACCTGCTCCGGCTCACGACCGGTCAGCTTCAGGTAGTCGATGGTCTGTTCGTCGATGTAGAACATACCGGCAGACGCACCGTACTCAGGGGTCATGTTGGACAGCGTGGCACGGTCACCGATCGACAGGGTCGAAGCACCCGGGCCGAAGAACTCGAGGTAAGCGGAAACGACTTTCTCGTTACGCAGGAACTCGGTCATCGCCAGGGCGATATCGGTCGCGGTGATACCCGGCTGACGCTCGCCGACGATCTTAACGCCAACGATGTCCGGCAGACGCATCATGGATGGGCGACCCAGCATGACGGTTTCGGCTTCCAGACCACCGACACCGATTGCGATAACACCCAGGGCGTCAACGTGCGGGGTGTGGGAGTCGGTACCGACACAGGTATCCGGGTAGGCAACGCCGTCACGGGCCTGGATCACCGGAGACATCTTCTCCAGGTTGATCTGGTGCATGATGCCGTTACCGGCAGGGATAACATCAACGTTGTCGAACGCAGTCTTACACCACTCGATAAAGTGGAAGCGGTCTTCGTTACGACGGTCTTCGATCTCGCGGTTCTTTTCGAACGCGTCCGGATCGAAACCGGGTGCTTCAACGGCCAGCGAGTGGTCAACGATCAGCTGGGTTGGAACAACCGGGTTAACCTTGGACGGGTCACCGCCCTGATCGGCGATCGCGTCACGCAGACCCGCCAGGTCGACCAGTGCGGTCTGACCCAGGATGTCGTGACAAACCACGCGCGCAGGATACCAGGGGAAATCCAGATCACGCTTGCATTCGATCAGCTGCTTGAGCGAGTCGGTTAAGGCCTCGGGCTCGCAGCGACGGACCAGCTGTTCAGCCAGTACCTTGGAGGTGTAATTCAGCTTGGCGTAGGCACCCGGCTGGATCGCTTCGACCGCCTCACGGGTGTCGTAGTAGTCCAGATCGGTACCGGCCAGCGGCTTTCGGTATTGAGTATTCATAGCGAAACCCATCTTGTGTGTTCAGCTTGTATGTTCAGAGCGGTGGAGCAGAGACCCATCTCGGTAACGCCCTGCTCCACCCGGTAACGCCTAACGCGAGGATTAGTCGCGCGCTTCGATCGGCTCAACCGCACGGTTTTCCGGACCGGTGTAGTCGGCGCTCGGACGGATGATGCGGTTGTCGGCACGCTGCTCAAAGACGTGTGCAGCCCAGCCGGTCAGGCGGGAGCAAACGAAGATCGGGGTGAACAGCTTGGTCGGGATACCCATGAAGTGGTAGGCCGAAGCATGGAAGAAGTCAGCGTTACAGAACAGCTTCTTCTCGCGCCACATCACCTCTTCGCAACGAACGGAGACCGGATACAGCACTTCGTCGCCAACGTCGGCAGCCAGCTTCTCGGACCAGCCCTTGATGACGGCGTTACGCGGATCAGACTCGCGGTAGATCGCGTGGCCGAAGCCCATGATCTTTTCCTTGCGCTCCAGCATGCCCATCATTTCGCGCTCGGCTTCGTCGGCGCTGGTCCAGTTCTCGATCATCTCCATCGCGGCTTCGTTAGCACCACCGTGCAGCGGGCCACGCAGGGAACCGATCGCACCGGTGATACAGCTGTGGATGTCGGACAGGGTCGAGGCACAGACACGGGCAGTGAAGGTCGAAGCGTTGAACTCGTGCTCGGCGTACAGGATCAGCGACACGTTCATGACCTTGGCGTGCAGCTCGTTGGGCTTCTCACCCTTGAGCAGGTGCAGGAAGTGACCGCCGATGGAATCGTCATCGGTTTCAGTTTCGATCCGAACACCGTCGTGGCTGAAGCGGTACCAGTAGTTGATGATGGACGGGAACGCCGCCAGCATGCGATCAACCTGATCCTGCTGCTCTGAGAAGTCCTGCTCGGTTTCCAGGTTGCCCAGCATGGAACAACCGGTACGCATGACGTCCATCGGGTGAGCCGACGCCGGGATCTGCTCCAGAACGGTTTTCAGTTCTTGCGGCAGGCCACGCAGGGTCTTGAGTTTGGCGATGTAGGCATCCAGTTCTGCCTGGTTCGGCAGTTTGCCCTTCAACAGCAGATAAGCTACTTCTTCAAAGCTGGCTTTCTCGGCCAGCTCAACCATGTCGTATCCACGGTAGGTCAGGCCAGCACCACTTTTACCAACAGTACAGAGGGCGGTGGAACCTGCAGACTGGCCACGCAGACCTGCGCCACCCAGTTTTTTATCAACCATGTGAAACTCCTATCTCTTTTTAGCGCTTAACGAATCAGAATGTGGCTCCGCCCAGGCGGAGCCGACTGAATGTTGTTGTAGTTATTCGTTTTACCTTCGACGCCAACTTCCGGCGTCATCGGCTTATTTGTTCTTGCCCTCGGCGAACAGAGCATCCAGCTTCTGCTCGAAGTCGTGGTAGTTGAGGAAATCGTACAGCTCCATCCGGGTCTGCATCAGATCAACCACGTCCTTCTGGTCACCCTTGGACAGGATGTTCTCGTACACGGCCAGCGCAGCCTTGTTGGCGGCACGGAACGCACTCAGCGGGTACAGCACCATCTCGCAACCGGCTTCAGCCAGCTCAGCCTTGTTGAACAGCGGTGTAGCGCCGAATTCGGTAATGTTGGCCAGCAGCGGCGCATCGATGGCGGAGCTGAATGCCTTGTAATCATCCAGGGTGTGAACTGCTTCGGCGAAGATGCCGTCGGCACCGGCTTCGATACAGGCTTGGGCGCGCTCAACCGCCGCATTCAGGCCTTCCATCTGGAATGCATCGGTACGGGCGATAATGAAGAAGTCGTCATCGGTACGGCCATCGGCAGCCGCCTTAACCCGATCAACCATCTCTTCCAGGGAAACAATCTCTTTGTTCGGACGGTGGCCGCAACGCTTCTGGGCAACCTGGTCTTCCATATGGATCGCACCGGCACCGGCTTTGATCATCTCCTTCACGGTACGGGAGATGTTGAATGCCCCACCCCAACCGGTGTCGATGTCGACCAGCAGCGGAGTTTCAACGGCACTGGAGATACGACGAACATCTTCCAGCACATCGTTCATGGTGGTCATACCCAGATCAGGCAGGCCGTAGGAGTGGTTAGCTACGCCACCACCGGACAGGTAGATTGCCTGGTGACCTACCCGCTCAGCCATCAACGCGTGGTAGGCGTTGGTGGTACCCACGATTTGCAGCGGATTGTTCTCAGCCAGTGCTTTGCGGAAACGTCCGCCTGCGGTCAGTTGTTGTGCCATGAGTTACCCTCGGTCTAAGGAATTAGTGGTCGCTTTCTAACTTTGCTTTGAGTTTCTGCTCGACATTTTTCCGAGCAGCGCTGATATGACGTCGCATCAGCATTTCAGCCAGCTCACCATCTCGATGCGAAATCGCGTCGACAATGTGACGGTGCTCGGCCAGCGCCCTTACCGGGCGCGAACTGGAGAGGCTGAACTGGTAGCGATACATCCGCACCAAGTGATAAAGCTCCCCACCAAGTAGTTCGATTAACTTATTGTTTTTACTTCCCTGAACTATTCGGTAATGAAAATCCAGGTCGCCCTCTTTTTGGAAGTAGGAGCGTCCTTCCGTCTGCTCCAGGCTCTGTTCGTGTTCGTCAAGCAGGGCGCGCAGGCTGTCGATCTCCTGGTCGGTCATATGTTCCGCTGCCAACCGACAGGCCATCCCTTCCATCGCTTCACGAACGTGATAGATCTCGATCAGTTCCCGAGATGACAGCTCAACCACACGGGCACCCACATGCGGGATCCGAACGACCAGGCGCAGCCCTTCCAACCGGCGAATCGCCTCACGTAGCGGTCCACGACTGATGCCGTAGGTGCGAGCCAGCTCCGGCTCGCTGATCTTGTGCCCTGGCGGGATGTCGCCCTTGATGATCGCGGTAACGATTTCGCCGCATACCCGGTCAGCCAGGGTGCGGGTCTCAGGGGTTGCTTGTCGCAGAGTAGATATCTGATTCATTGTAATTATAAATTGTCGACAATTCTTAACTTGGAAAGAAGATACGCCCCGATAATGGCAACGTCAACCGAGATTGTCGACAAAACTGTCGACACAAGACAAAAGTCTAGGGGTAATCCCGCAGGTGCGGAAAGACTATAAAGCGCGCAACATCAATCAGCGCCAACACTGGGCGCAGTCATGACAGCAACGACCAAAGGGAAAGGCAGCCGGTTCGGGAAAGACACAGGCTAATAAAGAGAAGCAGCAGCAGACTGCGAGCCAACAACGCCATCAGCCCACAGTCTAGAAACCATGATTAATGGTCGGACTGGTAGCGCTCCAGCTCCTGTTCGAAGAGCGCGGCTAGTTGGCGCGGCTTCTGATACGGCAGGCTATGGTCACAGCCTCTGACGGAATGGTAATGCCAGCGTTCCAGCTGATGCTGAAGCTGCTGGTTATAAAGATGCATCGGCTCGGCCGTCCGACCACCCACCAGACTGCTGATATCACCCTGGCTCGCCAGCAACTCCTCCCTGTCTGCTCGCTGACCAAATTCGGTCACCGCATCCAGCGCATTGGCAAACCCCTCAGGGCGACGACCCAGCCGTTCCAGGCTAATCGCATCTCCCCGGGGGCTGGCGATTCGCCGGGGCGAGACCAGATTCAGAAACGCCATGATACTGGCCGCCGGATCTTCACTGGTCCGCAACTGCGCAGCCACGTCGCTGTAGAGTCGACGGCGTTGCAAGGCGTCTTGCGGGTCGCTACGGTCAATCAGCGCCGATTCGACCAGATACTGCTTGTGAACCCGGTGCGGCAACCGCTGCTTCAACACCAGGCTGACCAGCCCCCCAAACGAATAGCCGCCCAGGTCAAACGCCCACCACGCCAACTGATCCAGCAACTGAATCAGATCGTCGCAGACCTGCTCGATGGTGAAAGGCAGTTCGGCATCGCGGGGCTCACGGGTCTGCCCCATTCCCCGCAGATCCGGCACCAGCACTTCCGACCAACTGTGGAGGTGCGCCACGACCGGTTCCCAGGTGTCCTCACCGGCCACCCCCGCACCGTGCAGCAACAGCAGTCGCCGCCCCTGCTCTTTATAGCGATTGCGGTATAGCCGGTAGCCAAGGTGCTGATCAGGAAGCTCGAGGAAGTCGGGGGTGCAGGTAAAATGGGGTTTCATGGCAATACTCACAGACAATCGAACGCGATTGTAGAGCAAGCCGGCGGCAGATCCCACTGGAGCTTGGCGCCCACGGGGCGTACAATCGCCGCTCTTTACTCCGGATCCATCAAGCGTCTTTTATCACCGCGCTTTGCCTGGTCATCGACCAGCCCCGGAGATCGGCTCACCTTAACTTGCGGAAGCGCTGTATTGTCTTCAATCGCCCAACTGGCCCTGCCCTATTTCACAGACAGCACCCAGCTGTTTGAACGGCTTCGCCACCTGCCCTATCCCGCACTGCTCGACAGCAGCGGTTACGGCGGCAGCTTTGGTCGTTTCGATATTCTCTGCGCCCAACCCAGCCATCTGTTACTGGCCGCTGACGGCAAGACCCATTTGATGCAGGTTGGCCTGACGGGTGAACTCAAGCCACAGCCGGTGACTCAGGATCCGTTTGATGCCCTGAAGCAGCTTTTGCTCAAACAGGGTTTTGACGGCAAGCCCACGGATGAGATTCCATTCTGCGGCGGCGCATTGGGATTCTTCGGTTACGACCTGGGCCGCTACGTGGAGTCGATCCCAACACAGGCCTGCAACGATATCGAGCTACCCGATCTGCAGATCGGACTTTACCCCTGGGCCATTGTGGTCGACCACCAGCATCAGACATGTCAGCTGGTCAGCCACCAGCTCTCGCTGGAACAACTGACTCCACTGTCAGAGCTACTGCAGAAACACCCCAGCGGTAATAAAGCCTCTTTCAAGCTAAGCCGGGCCTTTGACTCCAACCTGAGTGCCGAAGACTACCGACAGCGCTTCGAACAGATACAGCACTACATCCATAGTGGTGATTGCTACCAGGTCAACCTGGCTCAACGCTTCAGTAGCCACTACCAGGGGGATTGCTGGCAAGCCTATAAAACCTTGCGCCAAACCACCGGCACCCCGTTTTCCGCCTATCTGGAATTTCCAGAAGGTGCGATTCTGAGCCTGTCACCAGAGCGTTTTCTGCAGGTCAATAATGGCCAGGTAGAGACTCGACCCATCAAGGGCACCCGTCCCAGGCATCACGATCCGCTGATCGATCGTCAGTACAAACAACAACTGGCCGCCAGCCCAAAAGACCGGGCCGAGAACCTGATGATTGTCGACCTGCTGCGCAACGACCTGGGCCGGAGCTGCAAGACCGGCTCGGTCCGGGTACCCGAGCTATTCAAGATCGAAAGCTACGCCAACGTTCATCATCTGGTCACGGCGATTACGGCCGAGCTGGAACAACCCATCGATGTGATCGAATTGCTACGCGGCAGTTTTCCCGGCGGATCAATCACCGGCGCCCCCAAAATTCGCGCAATGGAGATTATCGAAGAGCTCGAGCCCCATCGCCGCTCAGCCTACTGCGGCTCCATCGGTTATATCGGTCTAAACGGCCAGGCGGACAGCAGCATCTGCATCCGGACCCTGGTGGCCGACCGGGACCCAACTCACACCGAAAGCGGAAAGCTGCATTGCTGGGCCGGCGGCGGCATCGTCGCCGATTCCGATTGCGAGGCTGAATATCAGGAGACCTTCGATAAGGTCAACAACCTGCTCAAGGGGCTACAAGAGCGCTATCTACCGACCGACTAGACCCAGCCCTTGGATCGACCCCAAAAAAAAACGCCGCAATGCGGCGTTTTTTGTTTCTTACTTGAGCAGTTTAGGCCTGCTCGATACCGACGATAAACCAGTCGGCGCCCTCTTCGGACAGGTCTCGGGTCAGATGCCAAACCTCACGGAACTCGGTGGTTTGTGCACCGGCGCCTTCGCGCATCCAGCCACTAAACAGCACGCTGATCTGAGCCTGCTGGTCCTTCTCACGGTAACCGATCAGTTCGGCCAACACCGACACCAGGTCATTATCGAGCACCGCATCACCAAGCTTGGCCCGCTCAGTTTCCAGCGCCTGGTACAACTCAGTCGAGCAGTAACTTTCGATGGTCGGCAGGTCGTTCTGGCTCCAGGCTAGCTGCAATTGACCAAAGTGCCCTTTAGCGCCATCCAGGAAAGCGCGCTCGTTGAACCAACTCGGCAGCTCGACGGTTTCAGTTTCCGCCCCCTGGCCACCCCAGTTAAAGCCGGATTGGAACCCCTGGGTATTGGTACGAGCCTGCGGTTCTGCATGGGGTGCCGGTTCCGTATCCACCCGCGGATGACCTGCATAGCTCGGCTGAGCCGATTTACGAGCAAACAACTTGAAGAGTACGAAGGCGATCACAGCGATGATCAGCACATCCATGATCTGAATGCCGTCAAAGGCGCCGCCGAAAAACAACGCGGCCAGCAAACCACCAGCCAGTAGCCGCCGAGCATGCCGCCCATCGCCGGCTTAGGCTTAGCAGCCGTGGTCGTGGTGCCGGCCTGCTTCGGTGCAGCTGTCGGAGCCGGATCTGATTTCGGCGTGGTTTTCTTAGGAGTAAAGAAGGACTTGCCGAAGCTGCCACCGCCGCCCAGGCGTTTGGCTTCAGCGGCATCCGGTGCCAGCGTTAGGCCAAGCATCAGGACGCAACAGAAAGCGGTTAGTGTCTTAAACATGTCTTTCCTCATGGTTAGGGATGAATCTATTGGATAACAAAAGTCGCTCAGAGTTCGATGCTGTTTCAATGACTCAAAGTGAAGCCACTGCCGCGAACGGCAATAGCTTTGCAATGGCAGTAGCGATTAAAGCGTCAGATCACGGTTACTGGCGGCAATGAAAGCTTTTTTCAAGTCTTCGTAGTTGTGCACCGCCGGAAACTGCGGAAACTCATCGATCACATTCTGCGGTGCGTGGAACAGGATACCGGCATCGGCCTGGGCCAGCATGGTGGTGTCGTTGTAGGAATCACCGGCGGCAATCACCCGATAGTACAGTCCCTGGAAGGCCAGCACCGACTGACGCTTGGGGTTCGCCTGACGCAGCCTGTAATCAACGATACGACCGCTTTCGTCTGCGATCAGACGGTGGCAGAACAGCGTCGGGAAGCCCAGCTGACGCATCAGCGGCTGGGAGAATTCGTAGAAGGTATCGGACAGAATCACCACCTGAAAACGTTCGCGCAGCCAGTCAACAAACTCCACAGCACCATCCAGCGGCTTCAGTTTGGCGATCGTGGCCTGAATCTGCGGCAAGGTCAGGCCATGCTGATCGAGGATTCGCAGACGCTGCTGCATCAGCTCGTCGTAGTCGGGAATATCGCGGGTGGTCGCCTTGAGCTCTTCAATACCGGTCTCGTTGGCGAACTCGATCCAGATCTCCGGGACCAATACCCCTTCCAGGTCTAAACATGCGATTTCCACGTCGCTCTCCTCGCTGTATGGATGATGACTTGAGCCGTCATGACGACGACCAACCGGGCCGGACTCTAACCTGCTTTGATGCCACAGGCAATGCCACCTCCGATGCACGGATAGGCCACCCAATTGCAAACCACCGGACGTAAACTCAACAAGCGGTGACGTTTTCGCGGCAGGAAAAATACCGGATGCTGGAATGATCCAGGAAGAAACAGGACAGGGAACCAATCGGGGTTCCCTGTCCCTGGGAGCAATTAATGATCGGGCAGTTCGATGCCTTCGAACAACTTATCCCGCTCCGCCCGATTACTGCACTCGGCCGCCTGGTCGATCAGCTCCCGGGTCAGATGCGGCGCAAAGCCCTGGATGAAGTCGTACATGTAGCCGCGCAGGAAGGTGCCGCGACGGAAGCCGATCTTGGTGGAACTGGCCTCAAACAGATGACTGGCATCGATCGCCACCAGATCTCGATCAAGCTCCGGCTCAAACGCCATGGTTGCGATAATACCCACGCCCAAATTCAGGCGCACATAGGTCTTGATCACGTCAGAGTCGACCGCAGTAAACACCAC
Organism: Motiliproteus sp.; assembly: GCF_965230735.1. Taxonomy (GTDB): domain Bacteria; phylum Pseudomonadota; class Gammaproteobacteria; order Pseudomonadales; family Balneatricaceae; genus Motiliproteus. The sequence continues at coordinate 2,506,020 of NZ_OZ246016.1, read as the reverse complement.
TTTCGGGTCCAGCCCCTGCCGATTGAAGGCGTCATCGAGCTTGGAGCGACCGGTAAAACCAAACACGTAGGTGACGATGGGATGCTTGGCCAGCTCTTCCAGAGTTAACTTGGACACCTGTGCCAACGGGTGATCCTTGGGAACCACCACCGAACGGTTCCAGCGGAAACAAGGCATCATCACCAGGTTGCTGAAATGGGACATCGCCTCGGTGGCGATTGCAAAGTCGACGGTGCCATCGGCGGCCATCTCGGCGATCTGCATCGGCGTGCCCTGATGCATATGCAGCGATACTTCCGGGTACTTGTCGATAAAACCGGCGATCACCTCCGGCAGCGCATAACGCGCCTGGGTATGGGTGGTCGCCACCGCCAGACTTCCCTTGCGCTCATCACTGTACTCCTGAGCGATCTGCTTGATCGTCTCAGCCTTACGCAGAATGTCGCCGGCGATATCCAGAATCGACTGGCCCGCTTCGGTCACACGGGTCAGATGCTTGCCGCTGCGGGCAAAGACTTCGACGCCCAGTTCATCTTCAAGCAGACGGATCTGCTTGCTGATTCCGGGCTGAGAGGTATAGAGACTCTGCGCCGTGGCCGACACGTTCAAATCATGCTTGGCCACTTCACAGATATAACGCAACTGCTGCAATTTCATGCTGACAGCCCCTGCTTAGAAACTGATGGAATTAAAAACCAGTGCTCTAAGAATAATCCAAACAGTTCAAGAGACAACCCCTAAGAACAAAAAGGAATATGAGGCCATGCAAACAGCCGCTAACGGAGTCGGTTCAGGGCCTGCTGCAGCGGCCGCTCAAGCGGTGCTTTGATAATCATCCGCTCACCACTGCCCGGCAATCGCACCCGCAACTCCGCAGCATGAAGAAAGAGTCGTTTGACCCCCTGATCACGCATCTCTCGGTTAGCCTGCTCGTCACCGTATTTGGGATCACCGATGATCGGATGACCGGCGTACTGGGTATGCACCCGGATCTGATGGGTACGACCGGTGATCGGCTTGGCCTCCACCAGCGAACAGTGTTCAAACTGTTGCAGCACTCTGAACTGAGTCAATGACGCTTTGCCGTCGGCATCGACCCGCACAATCCGCTCGCCAGACTTCAACTCATTTTTTTTCAACGGCGCCTCGACCTTGACCCGACGCTTGGACCAGCGCCCGACCACCAGTGCATGATAGATTTTGTCGATCCGATTCTGGCGCAGGTCTTCGTGCAGTGCTTTTAGCGCACTGCGCTTTTTGGCCACCATTACCGCACCGGATGTATCCCGATCCAACCGATGCACCAGCTCAAGAAACTTGGCTTGAGGTCGCATCACCCGCAACGCCTCGATCAATCCCAGGTTGATGCCGCTGCCACCATGAACCGCCAGCCCCGATGGTTTATTGACCACCAGCATCTGATCGTTCTCAAACAAGATGGCGTCTTCAAGCCGGCTCGACAGCCCCTCACTGACCTTCGGCGGCGCCTTCTCCTCGGGCAACCGCAACGGAGGAATTCTGACTTTGTCACCAGTCTGTAATCGATAAGGCGCCTTCACCCGACCTTTATTAACGCGCACTTCCCCCTTACGCAGGATGCGATAGATCAGTGTCTTGGGCGCGCCTTTCAGACGGGTCATCAAAAAGTTATCGATCCGCTGTCCGGCCTGGTGTTCGTCAATATCTACCCACTGAACACCGGTCGAGGGCTGTTTCGCCTCTGTAGTCATAGTCTTAGGAAGGGCCTTCAATTGCTGGGGAAAGGAATAGCTGCTATATTGTCGCGTCGCTCGGAGAAGGCATATGCCGCCAAGCGCGTTGCGGAGCGCATTGTAACTGATTCCTGCCCGATCGGCAGATGAAAATCCAAGCATCCGCAAGGGCCGGAAATCGGCCATTTATTGACAGACACCAGGGGTAGCAGCACGCGAATCGTCAGACTGCTACTGAAAACAAGTCGCGCGCCCTGAACTCAACGCTTCGCGATTTGGATTGATTTATGCCTTGTGTTAGGTGGAGATGTCAGTAACCCATGGATCTATGCGCCATCCATCATGATCTGCGCATACCAAAAACGGTCAGCCGCTTTTCAAAGCCGTGCCTAAGACCCATCCGAGATTGGTTACTGTTTCCTGCACCGAGAGGTTAACCACAGACAGAAACGAGCGCGCAACCGCGCCAGGCATGGTGTTATTGAACACCAACACAGTGTTTCTGTGCGCCTGTGAAACTGACTGCACACATAAACATATCGATTCGAATACAGAAAAAACCTGTTGATTCAAGGCGGTGCGTTTACTCACTAAAGAGTTGAATAAGCACCCATGAAAAGAATGCTAATCAACGCAACTCAGCCTGAAGAGTTGCGTGTAGCGCTGGTCGATGGCCAACGCCTGTACGACCTGGATATCGAATCCGGCGCCCGGGAGCAGAAAAAGGCCAACATCTACGTCGGCCGCATCACCCGGGTCGAACCCAGCCTAGAAGCCGCTTTTGTTGACTTCGGCGCTGACCGCCACGGCTTCCTGCCGCTCAAAGAGATCTCCCGCGAATACTTTAAGGACAGCAACACCAAAGGCCGGGTCAGCATCAAAGATGTGATCACCGAAGGCCAGGAAGTGATTGTCCAGGTCGACAAGGAAGAGCGCGGCAACAAGGGCGCAGCCCTGACCACCTTTATCTCGCTGGCCGGTCGTTATCTGGTCCTGATGCCCAACAACCCCCGTGCCGGAGGCATCTCCCGCCGCATCGAAGGCGAAGAGCGCAACCAACTGCGCGAAGCCCTGAATCAGGTCAATGTACCGGACTCCATGGGCGTTATTGTTCGCACCGCCGGTATCGGCCGCTCGGCCGAAGAGCTGCAATGGGACCTGGACTACCTGAACCAGCTATGGAGCTCGATCACCGAGGCCTCTACCCAGAAGAAAGCGCCCTTCCTGATCTACCAGGAGAGCAACGTTATCATTCGCGCTATCCGTGATTACCTGCGTTCGGATATCGGCGAAGTCCTGATTGACAACCCATCAGTGCATCAGGAAGCCCTGGAATTCATCAAGCACGTCATGCCCAGCTACGAGAGCAAAATCAAGCTCTACAGCGAAGAGACGCCGATGTTCAACCGCTTCCAGATCGAAACCCAGATCGAGAGCGCCTTCCAGCGCGAAGTCCGCCTGCCCTCCGGCGGCTCGATCGTGATTGATCCGACCGAAGCCCTGGTCTCCATCGATATCAACTCCGCCCGCGCCACCAAAGGCGGCGATATCGAAGAAACCGCACTGCAGACCAACCTGGAAGCGGCCGATGAGATCGCCCGCCAGCTGCGCCTGCGCGATATCGGCGGCCTGATCGTAATCGACTTTATCGACATGACCCCAGTGCGCAACCAGCGCGAAGTCGAGAACCGGATGAAGGACGCCCTCAAGGTCGACCGCGCCCGCGTCCAAGTTGGCCGCATCTCCCGCTTCGGCCTGCTCGAAATGAGTCGCCAGCGGCTGCGTCCCTCTCTGGGCGAGACCAGCGGCATCGTCTGTCCGCGTTGCAACGGCCAGGGCACAATTCGCGATATCGGCTCACTGGCGCTGTCGATCATGCGCCTGATGGAAGAGGAAGCATCCAAAGACCGCACCGCCCAGATCCAGGCCAACGTGCCGGTCAATGTTGCCACCTACCTGCTGAACGAAAAGCGCAACAACCTTCGCGCGATCGAAAAACGCCATGCGGTCGACATCTTCGTGATTCCGAACCCCAGCATGGACACTCCGCAGTACGAAGTCACCCGGATCCGCGACGACAACACCACCTCCGATGTCAGCTATGACATGGCAATCGAAGAGGCACAGGAAGCAGAGACCCTGACCAGCGCCGCACCGATCCGCCGTCCTGAAGCGGCCGTTAAAGGCATTACGCCAGCCAAACCGGCACCGGTTGCCGCCCCCAATGCGGTAGCCGACAAGCCGGCGGAAGAAGCCACTGGCGGCCTGAGCAAGCGCCTGTTCTCGGCCATCTCCGCCCTATTCGGCGCCTCTTCGGAGGAAGCCAAGACCGAAGAGAAGCCCAAAGCGCGTCAGAGCGAGAAGAGCGACGACGCTCGGGACGGCAAAAATCGCCGCCGCCGCAACGACAACCGTCGTCGCCGCAGCCGCAACAAGGATCGTAGTGAAGAGCAAAACCGCAAGGGCGAACAGCCGGACAGCGGTAACAAGAGCGAAAAGGACGACGGTGAAGAATCCAAGCCGTCGCGCCGACGTCGCAACCGCAAGTCTGAGGATGGCGGCAGTGAGCAACGTCGTGGTCGCAAACGCAACGACGAGAAACGCAGCGAGCAAAAGCCGCAGGCCGATACCGGCACCACTGCCGAACAGCAAAGCGGCAACGAGCAACCGGTGAACGAGGATGCTCCGCGTCGCCGTGACCGCAACTCCAAGCGTCGCAGCGAGCGCGCCGGTCGCCGTAGCGGTGAACGCAACAAGCGCGAGGATCTGCTGGAGAAACTGGAGGCTGAGCAGCAGGCCAAAGCGGATGCCGAAGCTGCCGCTGCTGCCGAAGCCGCCAAGCTGGTGGTTGATGAAGCAGAACCTGAGCAGGACCAGCAAGCCGCTGAGCAGACAGCAGCGGAAGAAAGCACCAAAGAGGAAACCAAGCGCGAACGCCCACGTCGGTCACGCCGCAGCCGTAGCAAGACCAAGGCAGAAGCGGAAGCCTCAACAGCGGATGCCGAGACAGCAGCCAGCACCGAAGCTGAAGCTGAATCGGAGACCACAGCCAAGACCGAAGCCCAGCCCGAGGTTAAAGCTGAAGCCGCCAGTGCCGAGAACGATTCAGCCGAAGCTACAGCCGTGGAAGCTGAGTCGGCGGCAGCGGAATCCGCCACCACCGAGGCAGAATCCGATGCACCTGAGGCAGAGGGCAAGCCCGCCATCGAGGCGGTAGAAACCTCTACAGAGGCAGCCCCCGAACCTCAGCCGGCAGCTGAAGCCGAAGAAAAGCCAAAAGCTCGTCGTCGAGGCCGCGTAGCCAATGACCCGCGCGAAAAGCGTCGGCGTCAAAAGGCAGAAGCCGAAGCACGCGCCGCCGCCGAGGCAGAGGTCGCGACAACCGAGCAACCGGCCACGACTGGAGCCGCGACCGAGCAGATCGGCGAAGCCGACGCCCCGAGCAGCTCGAACGAGCCGGCCAGTGAGACCAGCCAACAGCCAGAGCTCGAAGCCGCCTCAGAGCCGCAGAGCGACAAAAGTCTGATCGAGCGCGCCGTCGAGGTTGCCGAAGCCGAGACTTCCGAGGCTAAGGAACCGACCATCGATAGTAGCGCAGCAGAAAGCACTGAAGCCCAAAGCGCTACCGAAGAGGACAAAGAGGCAGAGCCCTCCGTCAAAGACCAGGCCTAAGCCTGGTCGCCTCCTCTTTCGCGCGTGACGCAGAAACCAAAAGGCCGAGATTGAAACCAATCTCGGCCTTTTTTGTTTCCCGACACCCATTCAAGCGCTCAGATGAAACACCCCTTCATTGGCAGCGGCTAGACAATCCGCGGTTCAATTTCCAATACCACGCCGTAACGCTCGAGCACATCCCGCTGGATATCATCGGCAAGCTGCAGCAGTTCGATCGCATTGCCGCCGCCAAAGTGAACCAACACCAGCGCTTGCTGACTATGCACCCCGACATGGGCGCGCCGACAACCCTTCCAGCCCGCCTGATCAATTAGCCAGGCCGCCGCCAGCTTCGCCCCACCCGGATCAGGAAAAGACACGATGGCCGGATAACGCTGCTTCAATTGCTGTAACTGCTGCTGACTGATGACCGGGTTCTTAAAGAAACTGCCGGCATTGGCCAGCTGTTCCGGGTCAGGCAGCTTCTGTTGCCTCAAGGCCACCACCGCATCAAAAACGTCTCGCGCCGCAGGATTCGGGCCCAACCGCTCCGCCAGCCCGGCATAGCCCAGATGGGGCTGAAAGCGGGTCTGCAGCTCAAAACAGACCGACAGAATGACGTAACGGCCCGGCTCAACACTCTTGAAAAGGCTGTCGCGATAGCTGAATCCACAGTCATCAACATCCAACTCACAGAGCCTTTTCTGCTGCCGGTCCCAGACCTCGACGCTACGGATCGTATCTTTGACCTCGACACCGTAGGCGCCAATATTTTGAATCGGAGCAGCGCCGACAGTCCCGGGAATCAATGCCAGGTTTTCCAGGCCATAACAGCCATTGCTGAGGCAGTGATCGACGAACTCATGCCAATTCTCACCAGCCTGGGCCCGCACCAGGACAGCTCCAGCCCCTTGCGGCTGAATCTGAATGCCCCGGCTCGCAATGCGCAAACAGAGACCGTCGAAATCGCCACTGAGGATCAGGTTGCTGCCACCACCCAACAACAGTAGCTGCGCATCAGCGTCCAACGTACTGAGCAGCCCAAGCAGCTGTTCACGGGTATCCGCCTGAGCAAAACACGAAGCGCGCGCCGGAAGACGCAACGTCGTCAGCGCCGACAGATCCTTATCGGTGGTAATGACAGACTGCAGCACACTCAAGCCTGCTGCAAACGCTGCCGGATCTCGTCCAACAAGCCCTGGGAAGCATCTTCGATCAGGTCCAGAACCAGGTCGAACCCCCGCGCGCCGCCATAATAAGGATCCGGAACTTCACTGAAGCGCTGCTGCTCTGAGTGCTCCAAAAACAGCTGAAGCTTGGCCTTGGGGTTGTCAGGCATGATCGTGCGGAGATTCCGGAGATTGTCGTTATCCATCGCCAGTATGTAGTCATAGCGGTGGAAGTCCTCGCTCTCCACTTTACGGGCCCGTAAGCGACTTAGGTTATAACCCCGCTCTGAAGCGACCTTCATCGAACGGTGGTCAGGTTTGGCACCGATATGAAAGGCAGCCGTTCCGGCCGAGTCCACCTCAACAATCCCGGCCAATCCCTGTTGCATCACCAGGTGCTGAAACACACCATGGGCGGTTGGTGAGCGGCAGATATTGCCAAGACAGACAAACAGAACTGAGTAACGAGGCTGCATGATTGATCCGTATAAAACTGATTTAGGTGCTTACGGGCAGTTGGCGTATTCGCTTAACCGCCGGACAGAATCTGCCGCACCCGGGCCAGATCCGACTCGGTATCGACCCCGGCCGGCAGGGCGACGTCCGCCGGTGCCACATGAATCCGCGCCCCGTTCCACATCGCCCGCAACTGTTCCAGGCACTCGGTCTGCTCCAGTTCACAAGCCGGCCACTGGACAAAATCATTCAACAGCTTGACCCGGTAGGCATAGATACCGATATGACGCTGGTAATTACCGGACGGCATTTTCGCGGGCTCGGAGGCAAAAGCATCCCGCGGCCAGGGAATCGGAGCACGGCTGAAGTAAAGCGCAAAACCACGCCGGTCGCTGACCACTTTAACCGCGTTCGGATTAGTCAGGGTTTGAAGATCATCAATCGGCTCGCACAGCGTGGCGATGCTGGCTTCGGGTTCGGCAGCCAGATTATGGGCCACCTGATTGATCACCCGGGGAGGGATCAATGGCTCATCACCCTGCACATTGACGACGATGTCATCTGCATAAAACGCCTTTTGCTTGACCACTTCCTGCAGCCGGTCTGTGCCCGAAGGGTGCTCGGCCGAGGTCATGCAGACATCGGCACCAAACGCATCCGCCACATCAGCAATACGCTGGTCATCGGTAGCGATAATAACCGACCGCGCCTCGCTTTCGCAGGCGCGCTCATAGACGTGCTGAATCATCGGTTTGCCGGCGATATCCAGCAAAGGCTTGCCGGGCAGCCGGGTCGAAGCAAAGCGGGCCGGAATAATGACCGAAAAAGCCATCAGCGCTGCTCACGCTCTTCTGGTGACAGTTCACGCGCCTCGTTTTCCAGCATCACCGGAATACCGTCACGAATCGGGTAAGCCAGCCCACTGACGTAACAGAACAGTTCATTAGTCTCTTTGTTCCATTCAACCGGCGCCTTGGCTACCGGACAGATCAGAATATCGAGCAGTTTTTTATCCATTTTTGTTCCTAGCATCTTGCGACCGCCCCTCGAATGAGCCGGCCACCAGCTGATTGATCTTTGTCAGCAAGGCCTCCCGAAATGGATCCGGCAGCTCTGCTGATACCGGCAGATAATACCGGTTGTCAGGATTAAATGCGCGACATTTAACCGCATCCTTTTCCGTCATAACCAACGGCAGATCCGGCTCAAAACGCAATTCATTCTCGGTATAACCATGATGATCGGCAAAACTGTGGGGATGAACCTCGAAGCCCAATTGCACCAGGGTGTCGTAGAAGCGCTTTGGGTTACCGATACCGGCGATCGCATGGACGGGCTGCGGCGCCAGCTCAGCAACCTGACCATCAATCCGATACCACTGCCCCGGCTCAAGCCTCATGACGGCAGCGCCGGTCCCACAGCGCGACAATCCATCAACCTGAGGACCCGACGGATCACCATTGACGACGATAAAATCCACCTGCTGTAGCCGCTGAACCGGTTCGCGTAGCGGCCCAACCGGCAAACAATGACCATTGCCGAAGCCGCGCTCCCCATCGACTAGAACGATCTCAAGATCCCGCTGCAGCGCGTAATGCTGCAAGCCGTCATCACTGATAATCAGATCGCAGTCATGGCGCTCAAGCAGATAACGCACCGCACGCCCCCGATCCGGATCCACCACCAGCGGACAACCGAACCGACAGGCCAGCATCAACGGCTCATCACCGGCCTCAGTTGGCTGGCTTTCAGGGGTGACTTCGAACGGATAACCGGGCGCCTTGCCACCGTAGCCACGGCTGACAACACCCGGACACAACCCTTGCTGCTTCAGCTGCTCCAGCAACCAGAGGGTAAAGGGTGTTTTACCGGTTCCGCCGATGCTGATGTTACCCACCACCACCACGGGAACCGGTGCACGATAACTCGGTTTAAGCTGTTGCAGATAAGCCTGACGGCGACGTCGGGCCAGAGCGGAGAACAGCATCTCCAGTGGGCGCAGGAGCTTCAGTACTCCTGCCGATCCATACCAGCGCCGTTCCAACCAAGAGGACAAGTCAGCGGCTCTCTGACTCACGCGAAGGGTTGCGTGTTGTGATGCTCAACTCGACAAAGCCCAACTGCCCGGCCGCATCCATCGCCGTGACCACGGCCTGATGCGGCGCCTGGGCATCAGCACTGATCATAACCGGCAGTTTTTCCTTGTTGCGAGCCGCTTGGGTAATCGCCCGTTTCAGGGTTTCCAATTGCGAATTGACCAACGGCTGCTCGTTGACACTGAACCGCCCCTCGGCGGTGATGGCGATATCAATAACCAGCAGCTCCGCATCGACTGGTTCCGCACTGGCCTGGGGCAGGTCAATTTGCAGATGGGTCTCTTTGGTAAAGGTGGTCGACACCATAAAAAAGATCAGCAGCAGAAAAACCACGTCAATCAGCGGTGTCAGATTAACGTTGACCTCTTCGCTAAGCTGGCGCTTAAACTTCATCCCTAGACCCGCTCAAAATCGACTTCACGATCACCATGGATCACCTCGACCAGCTTAACCGCCTCCTGCTCCATCTCGACGACCAAAAAATCGACTCGGCGGACAAAATAGCGATGCATCACCAGCGCCGGTATGGCAACCGTCAATCCGGCCGCCGTGGTAATCAGTGCCTCGGAGATACCTCCGGCCAGCACGTTGGCGTTGCCGGTTCCCTGAATCATGATCTCGCTGAAAACCTTGATCATCCCCACCACGGTACCCAGCAGCCCCAGCAGCGGCGTCACCGCGGCAATCGTACCCAACGGGTTCAGGAAGCGCTCGAGTTCATGCACTACCTTGGCGGCCGTCTCTTCGATGCTCTCCTTCATCACCTCGCGGCCATGCTTGGAGTTGTTCAAACCACTAACCAGTATCTGCCCCAACGCAGAACCGGCACGGATCTGAGCCAGGCGTTCTTTATTCAGCTGATTTTTCTGCACCAGTTTCCAGACATCGGCAACCAGATGCTTGGGCGCCACCCGGACCGGCCGCAGACTCCAGAAACGTTCGGCAACGATGGCCAAAGCGCCAATCGAGCACAGCAGGATCGGCAGCATCAACCAACCACCGGATTTCACCAGCTCTAACACTCTCAACTCCTTATGGTGATCCTAATCGGCAGCTAATGTAACACAGTTAAACCGAGTGCCAAGGCGCCACAAGTCAACTACGACTGAAGTAACAGCGACACAAGCCCATCAAGCAATGCTAGAATCTATCCATGCAACCCAACTAAACGGGATAAAAGGAACATTTCCACTCTGGTAATTACCGATATTGATGTCTGCTTTTTTTACACCGAGAAAAACGCAGAGATTTATTCATTGAAAAAACAATTAGTTAGAGAAAATAAATTTCAGGCCCGCTATTTGCATGGTAGCAATTAGCACTTACTCTCTGGATCGTTACGATGGACAAAAGATCAACGGACAAATCTGATCAGGCAGTAGACCTCGAACAGTCATCCAAGCGGAAGCTCGTCAAGGGCATCGCGGCCGCACCTGTTATTATGGCACTCGGGCATCGTCCAGCCTTTGGTACGGTCTGTACGCTTTCAGGCTTCGCCTCGATCAAAGCAGGCGCTCATCTGTCCCATACTGCTTACAAGCCCGATCACTGCAAGCCCCACAAGTGCAAAAACTGGAAGCATAAAGACTGGGATGATCCAGATTGGGATGATATCAAAGAGCGAATCAACCCATGCCTTTCCTTCAAGTATTGCTTCACCGGCAGCAGCGGTTGCCGTCCGCCCAATCGCCACACGACTAAGTGGTATACCAACCACGAGAGCAAATACAAACCGATGGCGAACAAGTTCTGCTCTTCCAGAGCAGAGAAACGTCGTGTCAAAAGGTATACAGAGAGACCCGATGATGACCCGATTATTTTTGAGTCACTGAAAAACGGAGACGAAGTCTGCCGCGAACTGAGCAATGCGATTGTCAATGCCTGCTATGCAGAAAAATTTGGCATCACCTTCTTTGCGGTTGACGAAATCATCGATCTTTGGAACCACTATCAGGCCAGATCTAGCAACGGCAATTGGGTACCCAGCCTACCAATGAGCGATGCTGAATTGGTCGATTTACTGCGCGAAACATACAGCTGATGCATTTCAACTGGGAGTCCAGGCTATGGGCTCCCCTCCCTTCCTCCCTCTACCTGCTTGAACAGCACCATGATCAAGCATGCGTCTTTGTGTCCACGACCAAACACACACTATTACTGCAACACACCGAACTGAGTGTATTACGACTGCTGGAACAACAAAGCTGCCCCGATTCCATGGCACTACTCAACCAACTTCGCCTGCAGTATGGTATTGATTGTGAGCAGGATTATCTGGATCAAAGCCTACAAAAGCTGGTAAGTTTCGGTTTACTAGAACCCGCCAGCAACTAATCTACCGAGAGGCCAAATTGGGATCCAACGAGTTTCAATTCCTTGCCGGCCGATATCGTATTTCGCTGCATACCAATATTCCGAAACTTTCCAGCTGGATTGAACAGCTATACAACCCGGAGCCGGACAGCCCCTGGGACTTTGCCGATTTCCACGTTCGAGTGTCACGCTACCGGGGCCTAGACACACTGTTTCAAAAACAAGCGAAGTTCACCTTTGCTGAACGCACCTTTTTTAACCCCTTGGAGTACGACCACGCATTCCCATTATTGGAATGGGGGCTAAACTGGTGCGTCACCAACCATATCAACACCTTCATTGTCATCCATGGTGCAGTTTTGGAGCGTAACGGATGCGCACTGGTCATGCCGGGCAACCCTGGCTCTGGGAAGAGCACCCTTTGCGCTGCGCTCAGCTTTCGCAAGCAATGGCGCCTGCTTTCTGATGAGTTAACCCTGTACGATGCCAACACCAACCAGATAACCCCCAACCCCAGACCTATTGCATTAAAAGACGGCTCAATCGACGTAGTTGGACGCTTTCACCCGCGGCTGTCATTCACTGAGCAGATCCACGACACTCACAAGGGAAGTATTTCTTACCTGCTCCCGGAATCAGAGAGCCTCAAACGCAGAATGGATAATGCAGAGCCATCGGTTCTACTGTTTCCACGCTACGATCGAGAGGCTGATGGGTGCTCACTGATGCCCATAGACAGAGCCGTGGCAATGATGCGCCTAGCGGAGCAAACATTTAATTACAGCATTCTCGGCCAGACTGCCTTTACTGGTTTGAACAGATTCGTCCGAAACAGCCGGTGTTTTGAGCTCCACTATAACGGCGACCTGGAACTGGCTTGCCAAGCCATCGAGGAACTGTTTTGAGCCCGCATCGCCCGATAATCGCCCAAGTCCTAATTGCCCCCGACAAGGCTGATCAGCTTTCACTGAAAGACTGGGACCTAGTCGTTCAGCAGGGCTATAGCGTCGACCTACTGGCACGATTAGCCATACTTCTTGACCAAAATGGCATTAAAGCTCCGGAGCGAGTTCAAGCCCACCTGGACTCAGCCAAGATGCGGGCCAACGCCCACGCCGAGGACGTTCTTATTGAGATCAAGGCAATCAATCACGCCCTGGCGCCAGCCAACATCAGACCCGTTTATCTCAAAGGCGCAGCCTATATTGTGGCTGAGGACAAGGCCTCGGCAGGCCGCTTTTTCAGTGATGTAGACATCTACATCCCCAAACAACAACTAGACAGCGCCGAAAAGTTTTTACAATGGCAGGGCTGGAAACCGGAAGAGCTCGACGAATACGACGAGCACTACTATCGGGAGTGGATGCATGAAATTCCAGCACTTATTCACCAAGAACGCGGCACCGCTATTGATGTTCACCATAACCTGCTACCGCTGATCGGACGAATACGACTCGACAGCCGCCTGCTACAAGACTCGCTGAAAAATGACCAACAAACTCTAAATCCCGAGGACCGACTGATCCACTCCGCCACCCATCTATTTTGCTCCGGGGAATTTGAAAGCGCGTTTAGAGACCTGTCTGACCTGGACCTGATGATTCGCGAATTCGGTCAGCAGGGGGAGCAATTTTGGAACAAGCTGAGCGATCGTACCGAGCAGATGGGGCTTGGAAGACTGCTGTTCTACGCAGTTCGCTATTGTCAGCAATTTTTCGAGTCCCCGGTGCCGAAATCCACTACGGCCCAACTACAGCAGTACAGCCCGAACAGATGGGCACTAAGCTGGATGGATTGGCTTTTTTTCCGTGTACTGGTACCCCATCACAGCTCCTGCCAGCCTCGCTTTAGCAGCACAGCCTGCACACTCCTGCTGATCCGCTCGCACTGGTTACGGATGCCGATAAAAACTCTTATCCCGCACCTGTTTCGAAAAGGGGTCCTCAATCCTATTCGGAATCGGGAGAAAAACCTGGAAACAGTCGATGGGGCCTGAGGACCCCAGCCATTAACCTTCGGCCGACTCAGCAGCGTTTTCCGAAGACACCTGAATCTGATGCTTGCTCAACAACGAGTACAGCGTAGGGCGTGTAACCCCCAACATCTCGGAGGCGCGTGAGATGTTGTTATCGGCATGCGCCAGCGCCCGCAGCACAACCCGTCGCTCGGCCTCCTCTCGGGCCTGTTTCAGATTGAACGGTAGCTCTTCGGCCGTTTCCGGTGCTGCCAGCCCCAGATCAATCTCGGTCACCTGCTGCCCATCGGCCATGATCACCGCACGCTTAACCCGGTTCTCCAGCTCTCGGATATTACCGGGCCAGCGAAAGGCCGCGATTGCCTGGCAGGCTTTCTCGGTAAATCCCCGCAACTGGCGCCCCTGGGCCGTTGCGAATCGATCCAACAGTGCCCGAGCAATCACGACCGCATCGCCCGGACGCTCCCTGAGCGGCGGGATGTTAATGGTGATTTCACTTAAACGGTAATACAGATCCTCACGGAAGTTACCCTCCACGATCATCTGTTCCAGGTTCTGATGGGTTGCACTGAGGATGCGAACATCGACCGGGATCTCCTCCCGACCGCCGATCCGCTCTACGGTTTTCTCCTGCAGGAAGCGCAGCAACTTGGCCTGAAGCTGCAGCGGCATATCACCGATCTCATCAAGGAACAGCGTCCCCCCATTGGCGGTCTCTATCTTCCCGGGCGTCTGCTTGGCGGCGCCGGTAAAGGCACCTTTTTCGTAACCGAACAACTCACTTTCGAGCAGGTTTTCCGGGATCGAGGCGCAGTTGATGGCGATAAAGCGCCCTTCCGTACGATCACTCAACCCATGGATAGCCCGGGCAACAACTTCTTTACCGGTACCGCTCTCTCCCAGCACCATAGCGCTGATATCCGCCGGCGCCACCCGCTCAACCATCTTGCAGACTTCGCGCATCTCGTCGGAAGCGGCAATCAAGCCGTCCAGAGGAGTGGCCGACGCTGCCAAACGACGGTTTTCCTGCTCCAGGTGGGAGAGCTTAAAGGCGCGATCGACGATCAGCCCAAGCACATCCGGATCCATCGGCTTTTGGTAGAAGTCATAAGCCCCCATCCCGACAGCCTTAACGGCATTGGACTGGTCATCGTTACCGGTAACGACAATCACTTTAGTCTGCGGTGCCAGCGCCAGTATCTGTTCCAGGATACCCAGACCAATACTGGCGTTAGCGGGATCCGGCGGTAACCCCAAATCCAGCGTCACCACTTCGGGCTCATAACGACGCAACGCATTGATCGCCGAGCTTTCATCTTCCGCAAACACCAACTGATACTGGTCGAAACACCACTTCAGCTGCTTTTGTAGCCCCAGGTCGTCTTCTACCACCAGCAGGACTTTACGCTCCTTGTTCTGACTCACTTAACTCTCGCTGATCCTGTTCTTGAAAGAGCGGCAGCAGAATACTCATTGAGGTACCCTGATGCGGCTCGCTTTCGACCTCTAAACGACCCTCACTGGCGCTGATAAACTGCTTTGCCTCATAAACTCCGATCCCCATACCGGCACTGCCTTTGGTGGTATCGAACGGCTTGAACAAGCGACTTCGGATGAACTCTCTGTCCATTCCACAACCCGTATCAGTCACCTTCAGAATCGCTTTAGATCCTTGTTTTTCTATGATTATTTCAACCTTACCCGAATCCGGCGTCGCATCCTGTGCATTCTGAACCAGGTGACAGAGCACGTCGGTAAAACGCTCCGATTCAATTCTTACCCTAACACCGCTTTGGTGTTCGGTGATAGTGGGCAAAGGCAGATTACCGGACTGCCGCTGCACGACCGTTTCGGCAACCCGGCGCAGATCAACCACATCCGTATTAACCAGCACCTGGGTCTGTTTACGCAGCTGGCTCAACAGACGATTCATTCGCCCGACCGCATTGCTCAGCGTATCCATGGCGTCATCAATAAACTCGGGATTATGACGATGCTTTTGGGCATTCTTCTCGACCAGGGCCAGCTGCGCCACGATGTTTTTAAGGTCATGAACAATAAAGGCCGAGAGCTGGTTGAAGGCTTCAAACTGCCGCGCTTCCGATAGTGATTCGCTGGTGCGCTTGAGCTCGATCATCGCCGCCAATTGACTGGCCAGCGCTTTCAACAGGTCGAAGTCCTCCCAGTTGACCGGGTGGTCAGCCCGAGGTTGAGCCAACCCGGCAATCCCGACCAGACGCCCCTGATGCAATAACGGCACCAGCAGCCATAAACCTCGGTCCGACAGCTCCGCGCGGATCGATATACGATTGTAGAGTTCGGGTTTATCACGAAACTCATTGAGATTGATCACCCAGCCGGTTTTCTCGATGAACTCCAGCAACGACTGATCGGTCAGTGGACTCAAGGCTTCGGCGATGTCGATATTGGAGCTGAATTCCGCGCGAAAATGCTCACCCTCACGAACCCAGAGAACGCCACCATTACTATCCAGCGGCTCGGTAATCCCCAGCAGCAGTTCCCGATAGTAACGAACATCCATCGGCAGCGAAGCAAACCGGGCGTTGGCCTGCATCCATTCATCGCGGTAATCGTACTTGTAACTCAGAAAGTGCTTATTGAGCCACACCGCCACCAACGAGCGAAAGCGGCCAGAGCTGACCAGAGAAACAAACAGCGTTAAGGCGGCCACGAAGAAGATGATCTGAACCGCACTGCCCATGCTGGCGCCAAACCATTTCAGGTAATAGCCCACCAGGCTCATCACCAACAGATACAGCCCTGACAACAACAAGGTGGCGGTGAAAAACACAGCCTGTCTCGAAATCCGCAACTCACGATTCCAATCACGGGTGCGCGAAACAGAGATGGCGATCAACGGAGCCGCCATCGCGGTGATATAGATTCGCGCCAACCAGAACTCGGGGTCGATACGATTAAACAGCAAGGCTTCGGAATAGAGTAGAAAGTCAAAGCCGAAAATCAGGCAGATGCTGAACAACAGGAACTTAACCGGCCACCGTTCTTCCGACGGTATGTTGCGAAACCATTGCTCGGTATAAACCAACACGGCAACCACCAGTATCAGCGGTCCCAGATAAGGAAGCGCGACCCCCAACTGAGTAACCCAACCTCCGCTTAGCCGGTCGACCAGGTTCAGCAACATCAGAATCAACGCCCCGAACAGCACAACCCAGGGAGCTTTCAACGACCAAAAGTCTTTACCACCCCGACCGAAGTCGTGAAGTTTGAGTACAAACAGCAACCAGGCCGTATTGCGCAACAACTCGACAAACACCTGATTTGCCGGATTCAGGTTACTGCCGCCATTAGAGCTCAAGGCCAGGAAGCCTGCCCAAAGCGCTGTCGTAAAGAGGGCCAGCTGCAGCCAGACTCCCAGCAAACGCTCACGCCAGATGACGACACAAAGAAAGAACACCGTCGCGTATACGCTTGTGGCAACAAACAAACCAAACAGCATCATCCGACGCCCTTCTTCATATTGACCTGATTAAAGTTGATTTTCCGGGTAAGCGATTTCAGCAGCCACATGCTCGTACAACGCCCGGACTGCCGGTTTGATATGGGCAAAGAACGATTCCAGGGTAATCTGGTAAGGAGCTCGCCAGCCGTGGAAATCGACCACCTCTCCGACCTGCTCGAACAGAATTCCCAGCCGCGCCAGATGACGGGCCATTCTCGGCTCCATCATCACCACCACGGTGCCCAAGCCCCGCTCCGAACAGCTGGCTGCCGCCGCCATATACAGGCCAACTGCGATGTAGGGGAAATTGGGGAAGCCTAAACGCCCTCGCCCGCCTTCAACGACATAGGGTTTATCCCGCTCCCCCAGGCGGCGCCGGAAGTCTCCGGTCACGGCCAGCCGGGACAGCTCGCAGTACTCACCCTGGGTTAAGCGGCTGAGGTCAAAACGGGACGGATCGATCGAATTAAAACAGTGGAGCTCGACCGGTAGCTTCTGTGCCTGGGTCTGCGGAGAGACCAGGCGTATGGTTCCGGCAACCCTTTCCTGATCCCCCCGATGGTAAATCAGAAAGTGGTCCGAATAGCTGTCACAACCATCCTGCTCCAGCTTATCGGGAAAAGCAGTGCTATCTTCGAAGGCCAGCTCTTCGCAATACACCCGGTAACGGACCTGGAAAGCCACCTGTTTCATCTGTTCGGATACGGCACGACGCACAAAGAAATAACGCTTAAAGTTATCCGCCAACTCTGTATCCGTCATCATCGATGAATCACCTCAAATTATCGACACTCAGCAACAACAAAGGGCCCACGACTACTGCCCGATCAAACCGTTTAGGTGCTTGATTGGTATAGCGTAACTGATTCCACTTGGCTTACTAAGCACATCTTCCTTGGTGGACTTGACGAACACCTGATTCAACACCCCGACCACCTCGCCGGTGTCAGGTCGATAGACCGGACTGCCACTGTTGCCGGGATAAGCCGTGGCATCCAGCTGGTAGACTTCAATCGGGTTCCGCAGGCGATTGATTTTAGACGCTTTCAGTTGTCGCGAACTGGGCGACGGTATGGCAATTGGTGTAATGGCTGAGATCAAACCTTTATGGGTTGCCGGATAAAGCCCAAGTACCGAGCCGATAGGAAAGCCGGTAAACGCGATATCCTCACCCTCCATGGCCAGGTCCGCCTCGGCCAGCTTCAGCGGCGGTAATGCCTGGCCAATTCGCAGCACGGCCAGATCGTGACGCGGGCTGCTGCGTAGAATCGTTGCCGGGTGAGACTTGGCCTGTTTCCCAACCCCCGAAAACACGATTAACCGTTCATTTCGCTCGAGATCCAGCTCCACATTGGCGACATGATGATTGGTCACGACCTGATATCCATTGCCGACGACAAAGCCGGTTCCCATCAGCCTTGCCGCCGGGCGACGACTGGGCAGATAGGTTCCGATCCCGACAATGGACGGTTTGAGTTGACGAATAGTCTCAGACAACGATGCCGCCTGCAGGGAACCTGCCGATAAATTTAACAGCAGCATCGAAACGGTAAGAATCAGCGCACGCCCCATCGCCCACTCCCTGCAAGCAAAAAATTCACAGCCAACAATAGTCATAAGAGGCTTAAATAGCTATTGTTCATTGCAGTCACGGCGCTAAATCACTGATGCCGGGGCGGCCCAAAGGATTCAAAAATAAGGAAGAACCCGATGCGCAAGAAAACCACCCACTCCGCACTCGCTATCAGCCTGATCGCCGGTCTGGCGCTGTCGGGCTGCGAAGCCGGCAAAAGCGATACGGAATTTCTGGCAGCCGCCCAACAAGACCTCGCTAACAAAGCCTATCAGAGCGCCATCATTAATCTGAAAAATGCGGTCAGTGAAGATCCACAGAATGCCCAAAGCCGAGCGTTACTCGGTAGCGCGCTACTGGCCACCAAGCAGTTTTCTGCGGCGGAAAAGGAGTACCGCAAAGCCATTGAACTCGGTGCCAATCGCCCGGAACTACTGGCGGACCTCGCTCAGATTTTGCTGGGAAAACGCCGCTACCCGGACCTTTTGAGTGAAACCGATGAACTGTCGGGAGTTCCCGCCGCAGATATCGAGCACATCCGCCTGTATCGTGGCCTGGCCGCCCTGCTGCTCAGCCGGATCGATGAAGCCCGGGAAAATTTTGATGCGATCGCGGCAGGTGGTAGTGATTTCGCAAACCTGGCGCGAGGCTACCAGGCGCTGCTCGATGATCGAACCGACGATGCGATTCCCCTGGCCACCAACATAAAAACTCCGGAGCTGCTGGTCGAAGCCAGCATTCTAAAAGCCAAAGCCCAGGCCGCCAGCGAGAAGAATCAGGAAGCCATTGACAGCTTCTCGGCGATTCTCGCCGCCAATCCTGAAAGAATAGAAATCTACCCGCAAACCATTCTGCTCCATCTCAAACAGCAGGATACGGAAGCCGCTGAAAAGACGGTCGACAAGCTCCTGAAACTTGCGCCCAATTTTGATTGGGCACTAGTGACCAAGGCGATGATCCGCTTGAATCAGCAAGACATGGAAGCCGCCCGTGAACTGTCTGAAAAAGCGATCGCCCTGCGCTCTCGGGATATTCGTGCAAAGATGATTGCCGGAATGGCGCACTTCTATCTCAACAGTTACGAGGCCAGCTCAAAGCATCTGCGTTCAATCAGCTCATCGCTACCAGCCAACCATATCGTGCAACGGATTCTGGCCTATATCGACGCCAGCCAAGGAAAGATTGATGATACCGACAATCTGCTGAGCCTGTTCGACGGCAGTAACCCCAACGATACCCGAATCCTATCCAGCCTAGCCGGAAGGCTTGCCAGCCAAGGGGAGGAGGAGCAAGCGGTTAGTCTGCTAAAACAGGGCGCCCGCTTGAAGCCTAACGATCCGGCCATTCTGACCCAGCTTGGCACTATGCAACTGCTTCAGGGCCAACAGGAAGCGGAGCAGAGCCTGAATGCCGCACTCGAACTCAACCCAGAACAAACCGGTGCCGTCAGTGCCCTGGTGCAGCAGCTGATTCAAACTCAGCAGTATGACAAGGCACGCTCTGTTGCAGAAAAGCTGTTACAGCAACAACCGGATACCGATAACAGCTACCTGCTACTGGCGGAGGTGGATTATGCGCAGCGCCAATATGCTGAGGCACTAAACACCATCAAGCGAGGACTTGAAAAGACACCCGACAACTTTCAGCTATTGATGGCCGCGGCCAAGTCCAGCGCTGCACTGGAGAATCTCCAACAAACCCACGCCTACCTGGGGCAGGCCCTGGCTGTAAATCCTACCGACCGCCTGGCCCTGCTCAATCTCTATCGCACCGAAAAAACACTCGGAGACCCCGATCAGGCCGTCCGATTTATCGATCAAACCCTGAGCCAGAATCCGGATACTGATACGGTACTGGTGGCTGCTGCCACGGTCAAAGGAGACCGGCAAGAGTACGATGCCGCCAACCAGCTATTGAGGAAAGTCGAACCGACGTCCGAGGTCTATCCCATTGCGCTGGGTTTATTGAGCAACTTTGCCCTGCGCCAGAATGACACAGCCGCCGCCATTCGCGCCGTCGATCAACTGGTCAATCTGGATCCCAGAATCGGTGATTATCAACGCCTGCTGGTCAGTCTGAAAATTCGCAACGGCGACTACAGTGCCGCCCTGACGCAAGCACAGCAGTCTCAGCAGCAATTACCCCAAGACCCCTGGTTCGAACTGCTTGAAGTACAGCTTCTGTTTAAAACCGAGCAGGTACAGCAAGCGCTGAGACGCAGCGACGCGTTCACCAGCAAGCACGGCGAAACTGCGGTTATGGCGACGCTGCTGGGCATTGAGTATGGCCGCCAGGGAGAACTGGAAAAAGCCGAGCAGCAACTGACCACCGCCTACCGCTTGAAAGCCTCCGACTCCAACGCAGCCCGGCTCTCGAAACTGCAGCAGCAGCTGGGGCAATGGCAAGCCGCCGAGTCGACGCTTCGGCAACAACTCGACAGAACGGAGAATACCCTGCCGCTACGGATCATGCTGGCCGAAATCTACCTCAAACAACCGGCGCAGCGCGAACGCGCTGTAACCGAATACCAACAACTGCTGAAAGAGCATCCGGATAACCTCGTTGCCCTGAATAACCTGGCCTCGGTCTATAACGACCTGAACCGCTACGAAGATGGCCTCCCTCTCGCAGAGCGTGCCTATCAACTGAAACCAGAGATTGCCGCTATTCAGGATACTTACGGCTATCTTCTGCTCAACACCGGTCAGAAAAACCGGGCCCTGCAATTGTTACAGCAGGCCCACGACGGCAATGAGGCTGACCCCAGCATAGCCTTCCACTATGCCGCGGCCTTGCAGCAGGACGGTCAACACGACAGAGCCCGTGAAGTGCTTCAACCGGCGGTTGATCAGGATTTCAAAGAGAAGCAGCAGGCTATCGCTCTAATGGAATTGTTGGGCCAGTAGACCCACGCGATTCAGCTGTCAGATTTTTTTACTACGCCCTTCCCAAAAAAGAGTCAGGAAAGATAAAAACAAGCAAAAACAACAGGTTGCAAAACTGGCACGCTAACTGCTTATACCTGAGTGTCGATGAACAACTGACTACTCCTCAAAAGGATGGGAATTAAAATGAAAAAACTAACTCTTGCTACTGTCGCTACCGCAAGCCTTCTGGTGAGTAGTGGCCAAGCACTGGCTTCCGATATGTATATTGACGTAGGTTCAAATACATACGAGTCAGCTCCGAACATTCTGGATGCCAACAGCACTACCGGTATCTTTAACGAATTCGGTTTCAGCCAACTGCTGGCAACCTCTGTTTACGACTTCAGCGACGGCAGCCCTCTGGGTGCGTTTTACGACACCAACATTGCAAGTGAACTGGGTTTCGCCAACGTTCCGGCAGCCGGTCTTGCACTGGACGGCGTTACCAACGTCAACCTGGTCTCCCCGAACTGCGCCGGCGGCCAGTGTGACATTGACGCCCTGAGCCCGCTGGTTCCGCCGCTGGGTTCCGACAGCGAAGGCTTCCTGCTGACTTGGGACCTGCAGCTCGAATACCACTTCGACGGCACCCTGACTCCGGGCGGCCCCGTCTACACCGGCGGTTTTGTTGACGTCATCTTCAATGACTTCAACAACGACCTTAACGACCGCGTGGTTCTGACCGCTACCCTGACCGGTTCCGACATCCAGGCAGCCAACCTTAACCTGTTCTTCGACATCACCTTCGCCGAAGTAGGTTTCCTGTTCATTGAGCAGGGCGGCACCTTCGTTGACGCCGCAGCAGGCATCCCGACCGGCAACTACGCCGAGTTCATCCTGGATACCAACGTCAACCCGCCGATCCCGACCCTCGATCAGCTGCTGCTGGTTGTTGACGACGGCGGCAACCCGAATGCCATCCGCCAAACCACTCTGGACGGTTCAGTAACTGCTCAAATTCCTGAGCCGGGCACTCTGGCCCTGTTCGGTCTGGGACTACTGGGTCTGGGAGCGACAGCCCGTCGTAAGTTCTCTTAACCAGATCGGTTCATCGACATAAAGGAAGGGGCGACTTAGTCGCCCCTTTTCTTTTGGAGCAAAGTCCAAAACAAGATCGAACTTAATCTCCCCGGTGTCACATTATTTAACGCTGCGCTTTTTCTTAACCAAACCCGAAATCCTCATCCCGCAGCGCAGATCATCCCCTAACCCAACCGTCTCAATAAAAGCCTGCGCTGAACAGCCAGCGCTAGCCCTTGGTCTTTTCTTTACCCAGCACCTTCTTGGCCACCAGGAAGGCCGCCCGCTGTAACGGATTCTTAAATCCGCCCGGTCGCCAGGTCACCTTAGCCCGGTTCAAGTAAGCATCGACATGAAACCCTTTCGGCGCTTTCACCACCGGGCCTCGGTTGAGCAGCAACTTCAACGCATTGGTTCCTGCGACTCCCGCGCAAAGATCGACCGCCATCGGCGTCGACGGCCCCTTGTGACTATCGAAATCAGCAGTCGACTCGTCGACAAGGTAATGCCGCTGCCAAACGGTCGGTGCCAATCCCACCAGAAAGCGGATCAACTGATCGCGTTCAGTCAGTCCCTCAAAGCCGAAATAGTCATCAAAACTCATGCTATCCGGCGTGAATGCGAGGAATGCGCACCCCATCCCCAAGGGAGCCGCCGTGATCGCCGGTATTCGATTTCGATGACAAGCACGGAATACGGTCTTACGCGCCTCCATGACAAAGAAATCGAGGCTGTCGACATAGAGATCAACGCCATCAAGAAACTGCTCAACATTTTCGGCGTTGACACCTTCCGGAAAGGTGCTGATTTCTGCCTCGGGATTAATGCTGAGCACCTGCTCTCGGATAACATCCAATTTTGGTCGCCCGATCGTCTGCATATTGGCACCGATCTGACGGTTAAAATTGTGAATCTCATACTCATCAAAATCAGAGAGATGGAACTTCCCCACCCCCAAGCGGGCCAGCGTCACCGCATGAGCACCGCCCACGCCGCCCAAGCCCGCAATCGCAACCCGACTGTTTCTCAGTTGCTCTTGCTCGGCTTTCGTAACCCATCCAATATTGCGCGACGTTGCCAACTGATAGTTATACATCCCTTTTCACCTGATATGATTGCGTAATGCTTCTCTATTTTGATTCCATGACTCAGGAGAATATCACTTGAAGCCGCTAAAGCTGCCTCGTCATGCGCCAGAATCTTCTGCCCTGAGCTTCGATATCGAAGATTTTTTTCAGGTCGCTGCCTTTGAGAACCAATGCCCGGTTGAATCCTGGCCCCAACACGAATGCCGCGTTGAAGCCAATGTGGAAAAGCTGCTGCAATTACTGGATGACAGCTCAACCAAAGCGACCTTTTTTACCCTCGGCTGGATCGCCGAGCGATACCCCCACCTGATCAAACGGATCGTAGACGCCGACCATGAACTAGCAAGTCATGGTTACAACCACCAGCGGATCAACCGGCTCAGTCAACAGCAGTTCCGAGACGATATCCGCTCATCCAAATCTCTGCTCGAAGAACTCTCCGGTCAGCAAGTCGATGGCTATCGCGCCCCAAGCTTCTCCTTTACCGAACAGCGCCCCTGGATCACCGACGAATTGCTCGATGCCGGCTACCGCTACAGCTCCAGCATCAATCCGGTACCGCACGATCTCTACGGCTATGCTGACGCCCCCCGCACGCCATTTCTGTGGCCCAACGGCCTACTCGAACTACCCGTTACCACCTATGAAGTGCTGGGCCGACGAATTCCTTGCGCCGGCGGCGGCTATTTCAGACTTTATCCGTACCCCGTTTTCCGTCATCTGATGCGAAAAGCGATTCAACAGCTGCAGACACCGGCGATCTATTATCTTCACCCCTGGGAGCTGGACCCGCAGCAACCTCGCATCAAAGATGCCCCGCTGAAATCACGCTTCCGGCATTACATTAATCTGGATAAAACCGAACCACGACTACGCCGACTCCTGCGTGACTTCGACTGGGCGCCGATTCGACAGCTGCAGCCGGTCAACGAGATCCTGTTTCAGCAGATTGCTTAAACATCGGCGCTGCCGCATTGTTACGCTGCAGTTTCATCGGCACGATTCGCAGCGCCGTATCGTAACCGGCCTTGAACAATTGCGACTTCTGCTCGGCTGTCAGCTTGAAATCGATCGGCGATATGGTCCCGGCCTGAACCACCACGGTCGAGTGCCAGAAGGTATCGTTGATATATTCCCGAGACATGGTGGTCATAAAGGTTCTCACCAGCATCGCCAGATACTGGCCTAACGGAATAATAGGATTTCGCTTCGGCGCGCTGGCCTCCTGTAAGCTTCGGAGACGAAAACAGAGTACCGGATCGCCCTTACCGCTCCAGTCCCTCTGCAACGCGTCTTCCGACAGAATGCTACCATCCACCAACAGATGATCCTTGAACTGTTTAAAACTGAAGAGAATGGGGATCGACATCGAAAATCGAACCGCTTTGGAAACCTTAAGCTGCGGCGTTTTCTGGCGGTCGAAAATAACCGGTCGTCCGGTCCTGACATCGGTGGCGACCACATGAAAATCCAGGCGCAGATCCTCGAACGTCGCCCCGTTCAGTTTCTGATCAATCCACTCCTCGAAGCTGTCTCCGGACGATAGCCCGCCGCTGCGTAACAGCTGGTACAGGGATTGACTGAGAAACTGAGAAAAATCAGTTTCGTTGGCGATGGAATTAATGCTCTCGACACTACGCCCACTCGCATAGAGCGCACCAACAATACTTCCCCCGGAAACACCGACCAGATGATCAAACTCTAACTGCAGCTCCTGTAACGCCGTTAAAATACCGATATGCGCCGATAACCTTGTTCCACCACCAGCTAAAATTGGGACTATCCGTGTGTCATTCATAGGTCAATTTATCATCCAGCATAACCACTTAGCGTTTTTCAGATCTACAACTGATGATAGCAACCTCAGCTCAAAACAACTGCCAAATCGCAATAATTTAAGAGAAACTTTTTGCTCTGAAACGACCAGTATCGTGCAAACGGTCCCACAATGAATCGATATCTACTCCGCCAATGGTTTTTTAGTCTTCTTTTCACCGTTGCCGGCCCAACTATGGCCAATCCGTGGGTCGTGTATAACTCCGATCAACTTCAGCGCAGACTAGCACAACTCCGGGCCGGCGATACCTTGCTACTCGCCCCGGGTGACTACCAACTCGGGCGTTTCCAGACCCTCCATGCTGGAAGTACGGATCAACCGATCCGGGTCAAGGCGCAATCCCCATCGGAGACTCGTATTCTTACCTCAGAAAACGAAACCTTTGTCATTCACCATAGTCACTGGCACTTCATCAACCTGACGCTAATCGGAAACCAAGCCAGCGAGCACGCGTTCCACATCAGCGGTGATGCCGATTATGTATTGATACAAAGTTGCCATCTGCAGAATTTCGATAATCACATCAAAGCCAACGGTACCGAGACCGGCTTCCCCGACAATCTAACCATTGAGGGCTGCGAACTCTTTAACGAAAGACCGCGTTCCGGGCGAAAACCCTCCTCCCCCATCGATATCATCGGCAGCAGCAACGTCAACATACGCAATAACTACCTGCATGATTTCGGCAACGACCTGGATGGCGGAATCAGCTACGGCATGTTCTTGAAGGGCCGCTCCAACCACGGCCGGATCGAGCAGAATCTGATTGTCTGCGCAGACAAACACCAGGGTATCCGTGCCGGTATTTCACTTGGAGGTGGCGGGACCGCACCGCAGTTCTGTGCCGACAGCCGTTGTGACTATGAGCACCAGAACGGACTGATCAGCAACAATATCATCACCAACTGCACCGATGCCGGGATACACCTGCGCAACGCCAAGCGCAGCCAAATCATTACCAACACCCTGTTGTTTACGGCCGGGATCGATATCGATCCGGGTAACAGCTCGGCCACGCTGTATCGCAATTATATCGGCGGTACAGTCAACCAAGGCAAGGGCGCAACAGTCCGATTAATGGGTAACCGGATTACCGGTTCCAACTGGTCCATCTACCACCCCAAGATTCACCGCTGGCTCGAGCAACCGTTACCGGCGGTTCCACGTTGGCTCCAGAACAGCCCTCTTGGCCTCGGGCACGAACAGGTTAGACAGGATTTCCATGAGCCGGAAAAACTCGACCTTACCCCCACCGAAACCACGCACTTCACCGCCCCCCCGGCATCGCCGCCAAACCTGCAACTTCCGGCCCAGGACTACCGGGGAAACCCTCGCGGCAAAACCCCCTGGATCGGCGCGCTGGACTACGATATTTCCAGCCCTGTTGTCCTAAAAAACAGCCCCGTAAAGACGCAATAACGCCACTGAGCTCGAATTAAATGATTTTTCTTAAACTTCTAGCCTTAAGCGGCAGAAAACGAGCGGAAAAACTTGTTAATATCGGTGCCTTGAACAACGCAAACAAACCTTTAACGAAACAGGGATCGTCGAGTCTTGCTGCATATCGTTCATATCGTTTTCAGCTTTGACGTCGGGGGGCTGGAAAACGGGATCGTCAACATCCTGAATCGGCTCCCCCAGCAGCGCTATCGACATAGCATCGTCTGCCTGACGAGCTATAACCCCGAGTTCGCTCAGCGTCTAAACGCAACCAATGTGGAACTCTATTCCCTGCATAAAAAACCGGGTAAAGACCCGGCCTACCTGCTGAGGCTTTGGCGCCTTCTCCGCAAGCTCAAGCCAAACATCGTCCACAGCCGCAACCTGACCACACTGGAATGTCAATTTATCGCCTGGCTCAGCGGTTGCCGTCATCGTATACACGGCGAGCACGGCTGGGATTCCGACGCCGATAAAGTTGCCGATCGTCCGGTCAAGATACGTCGCCTATTCAAGCCGTTTATCAGTCAGTACATCGCACTATCCAGCGAAGGTGAGACCTATCTACGGCAGCGGGTCATGGTCGAGGGGGAGCGAATCAGCCGCATCTGTAACGGCGTCGATACCGAACGCTTCCATCCGTCCGAACAGCACGACGATCAACGACTGGTTATCGGCACCGTCGGACGTCTGGCTGAAGTAAAGAACCAGGCACTGTTGATTCGCGCCGCCCATCGGTTGCTGCAACAGCGCCCCGAGCTGAATGACAAGTTGCAGATTAATATCATCGGTGACGGTCCCGATTATCCGAAGCTGCAGCAGCTGATCGAACAGTACAACCTTCAACAGCTTTGTCGACTGGTCGGCAACCGTAACGATATTCCCGATGCCATGCGTGAGCTGTGTCTCTATGTTCAGCCTTCCAAGGCCGAAGGCATCTCCAACACGATCCTGGAGGCGATGGCGTCAGGATTGGCCGTTATCGCGACCGACGTGGGTGGCGCCCGGGATCTGCTGTTACCCGGTCAACAGGGTGTTCTAATCCCCAGCGACGATGATCAGGCACTGGCCGATGCCATCAGCCACTATGCGGACCATCGAGACCTGCTGCGCCAACAGGGTGACGCGGGCCGCCGTCGCTGCGAAGAGCTGTTCAGCCTCGACGGCATGACAGCCCAATACGACAACCTCTATCAGGGTTTGGTTTCGACCAGCTCCCTTCAACGCGTTCAAGGATAGTTTTCCTATGTGTGGAATCGCCGGAATTTTTCACCGCCAACCCGGAGTTGAGATCGACCGAGCACTGTTGGGACGGATGAACAGTATTCAGTCCCACCGTGGTCCGGATGACGACGGCTACCACTTTGACAGCAGCATCGGCCTGGCCCATCGCCGCCTTTCCATTATCGACCTTGCAGGTGGGCACCAACCGATCTATAACGAAACCGGTTCGGTCTGCGTGGTGTTTAACGGCGAGATTTACAACTTTGCCGAACTGGCCGAGGAACTGACCGAGCTGGGGCACCAGTTCAAGACCCGCAGCGACACCGAAACCATCGTCCACGCCTGGGAGCAATGGGGCCCGGATTGCGTCACTCGATTCCGCGGCATGTTCGCATTCGCGATCTGGGACAACGACAAGAAACAGCTGTTTCTGGCCCGCGATCGACTGGGGATCAAACCGCTGTTTTACAGCCAATTACCTTGCGGCGAACTGATCTTCGGCTCGGAGCTGAAAGTACTGACTCAGCACCCGCAATGCCCGCGCGCCATCGATAACCACAGCGTCGAGGATTACTTTGCGCTGGGTTATGTGCCGGAGCCCAAAACCATCTATCAGGGCGTCAACAAGCTCGAACCCGGCCATACCCTGCTGGTTCAGCACGGTGACCTGCCGCTGCAGCCCCAGCGTTACTGGGATATCCCGATGGATCAGACCCCGGTCAGCGAAACCGATATCAGGGAGCAACTGGTCGAGCGCCTCAAGGAAGCGGTCGATATCCGTCTGATCTCGGAGGTACCTCTGGGCGCGTTCCTGTCCGGCGGTGTCGACTCCTCTGCCGTCGTGGCCTTGATGGCACAACTACAGGACGACCCGGTCAACACCTGCTCTATCGGCTTCGACGTGGCTGAATTCAATGAAACCGACTTCGCCCAGACCGTCGCCGAACGCTATCAGACCAACCATCATGTCAAAACTGTCAGCTCCAACGATTTCGGCCTGATCGATAAACTGTCGGAGCTTTACGACGAGCCCTACGCCGACAGCTCGGCGATGCCGACCTATCGCGTCTGCCAGCTGGCCCGAGAGCGCGTCACCGTGGCACTTTCCGGTGACGGTGGTGATGAGCTGCTGGCGGGGTATCGGCGCTACAACTGGCACCTCAAAGAAGAGGCCTTCCGTCAGAAGCTGCCATTGGGACTGCGCCGTCCGCTGTTTGGCACTCTGGGCCGCGTCTATCCGAAACTCGACTGGGCACCGCGATATCTGCGCGGTAAAACCACCTTCCAATCGATGTCCTACGACTGGGTCGAGGGCTATCTGAACAGCATGTCGATCCTGCGTGCCGATGAACGCCAGCGGTTGTTCAGCGATCAGTTTAAGCGCGATCTGAACGGCTACTCCGCCCTGGAAGTGTTCCGCCAGCATGCCGCCAACTGCCCCACTGATCATCCGTTGTCTCAGGTCCAGTATCTGGACATGAAGACCTATCTGGTGGGTGACATTCTGACCAAGGTGGACCGCGCTTCGATGGCGCATAGCCTGGAGGTACGGGTCCCTATCCTTGATCACAAGTTTGTCGAATGGGCCGCCGGCATTTCACCGGAGCAACGCCTGCAAGGCAGTGAAGGCAAGGCGGTCTTTAAGCAAGCCATGGAGCCTCATCTGCCCCAGGATGTGCTCTACCGCAAGAAGATGGGCTTTGCCGTACCGCTATGCGATTGGTTCCGTGGCCCGCTGAAGCAGAAACTGGAGAGTTCACTATTGAGCGAACACATGCTCGACTCCGGCTTGTTCAATCCGGACACCCTGCGCTGGCTGGTTCGCAGCCACCTTAACGGCACCCGTGACAACAGCGCCTCACTCTGGACCTCGCTGATGTTCGAGCGATTCCTCAACCGGGAAGCCAACTAAGATGTGCGGCATCCATGGTTTGATCAGCCTGTCCGGTCAACAGCCGGTACTGGAGGCTCACCTGCAGGCGATGGGCGATATCACCGTTCACCGCGGTCCCGATGACAGCGGCCACCATATTGCCGAGGGAGTCGGCATCGGTATGCGCCGGTTGTCGATCATCGACCTGGCCGGCGGTCACCAGCCGATCAGCAATGCCGATGACAGCTTGCAGCTGGTCTGCAACGGTGAGATCTACAATTTCCGCGAACTGCGTCAGCAGATGCAGGAACGGGGTTATCAGTTCAAGACCGGATCCGATGTCGAGGTGATCCTGCCGCTGTATGAGGCCTACGGCGACGACTGCATTAACCACCTCAACGGCATGTTTGCGTTCGCCCTGCACGACCGTAAACGTCGACGCACTCTGATCGCACGCGATCGACTCGGCATCAAACCGCTCTACTATGCCCGCAGTGAAACCCACAACGGCGACTATCTGGCGTTCTCCACCGAAGCCAAAGCGATCCTGGCGCTGCCGATGTTCCAGGCCGAGCTCAACCACGAAGCATTACCGGCCTATCTGCAACTGGGCTATGTCCCGGCACCTCAGACCATGTTCAAGGGCGTCGAAAAACTCGAAGTCGCCTCCAGCCTGGTAATCGAGCACGGCAACGTCAGCGTCCGACAATACTGGCAGCCCGACTTTACCCCGAAGCAACAGAGCCCGCAGGAATGGGCCGAGCAGGTCGGGGAAAAAATCGAGCAGGCGGTCAAACGTCAGATGGTCAGTGACGTGCCGATCGGCGCCTTCCTGTCCGGCGGTATCGATTCCAGTGCCGTCGTGGCTATGATGGCCAAGCACAGCAGTCAGCCGGTCAAGAGCTACGCCATCGGTTTCGATACCGGTAAAGCCGGGAAGTTTTTCAACGAACTCCCCTACGCCCGCCAGGTAGCGGAGCTGTTCGGCACCGATCACCGTGAGATTCTGGTCCGTCCCGACATCGTCGAACTACTGCCAAAGCTGCTGTGGCATATGGATGAACCGATTGCCGACAGTGCCTATATCACCACCTACCTGGTTTCAGAGTTTGCCCGCCGTGACGTCACCGTGATTCTGTCCGGCGTCGGCGGCGATGAACTGTTCGCCGGTTACCGTCGTTATCAGGGCGAGCACTACATCGGCCACTATCACCGAGTTCCGGCCTGGCTAAGGCGCAATCTGGTGGCCCCGCTGGCTCGTCGATTACCGGCCGACCGGCATTCAAAATGGCTCAACTACATGCGCCTGGCTCGCAGCTTTATCAATAGCGCAGAGCTTAGCTTTGACGAACGTTATCAAAGCTATATCGAAGTCTTTTCAAAAGATCTTCAGGATCAACTGTTGCTCAAACCGAGTCCGCGCTCCGACCGAACCAGCCGCTTGCTGAGCCAAAGCCGAGCCCAGCAAGGGCTGTGGAAGATGTTTGACCTGGACCGCCAAACCCAGCTGCCTGACGACCTGCTGATGCTGACCGACAAGATGTCGATGGCCACCTCGCTCGAATGCCGGGTGCCACTGTTGGATCAGGAACTGGTCGATCTGGCCACGGGAATTCCGGAGCAGACCCTGTTAGCCAAGGGTGAGCTCAAAACCGTGCTCAAGCGCAGCCTGAAAGGCGTCCTGCCGGACTCGATCCTCTATCGCGCCAAACGCGGTTTTGGTGCCCCCATGGGAGCCTGGTTAAAATCGGAACTAACCGGTCTGCGTGCCAGCCTGTTGAACCAGCAGGCCGTTGAAGCCCGGGGACTGTTCGACTGGCAAGTGATTGCGCGCACCATCGAACAACATGATCGTAACCAAGCCGATCACACCGAACACCTGCTGGCCCTGATGAATCTGGAGATATGGTGCCGCCTCTATCTGGACGGCATCTCCAGCACGACAATGAGCGAAACGCTCAAAGAGGCGATCTGATGAATATCCTCTATATCTGCCACCGTTTCCCCTATCCACCCAAACGAGGCGGCAAGATTCGCCCGTTCAACATGATCAGCCACCTGAGTCGTCAGGGTCATAAGGTCTGGGTCTGTTCGCTGGTGCGTGGGGATCAGGAAGCGGCCGAAACCTCAGGTATCGAACAGCACTGCCATCACCACTTTATGGCTCAGGTTGATAACAAGCTGCAAACGCTGCGGATGGTAGCGCGCCTGCCGTTACCGACGCCGTCGTCGATGGGCTTTTTCTACTCCGCCAAACTCAAGGCCCATATCGACCAGCTGCTGGCTCGGGAAAAATTCGACCTGATCTTCGTCCACTGTTCCTCGGTTGCCCAATACGTTGCCGATGTGACCGGAATTCCAAAGATCCTTGATTACGGCGACATGGATTCGCAAAAGTGGCTGACCTACACCCGCTTTAAACCGTTCCCGCTGAATATGGGGTACTGGCTTGAAGGCAGCAAGATGGAGCGGGCCGAGAAGCAGCTGGCCAAGCATTTCGATATGGCAACCTGCACCACCCGCGCCGAGTGGCAGACGCTGGAAGACTACCGTACCGGTATCGCCACCGACTGGTTCCCCAATGGGGTGGACAGCGACTTTTTTAAGCCCGATGGCGAAGGCTATGATCCGAACGCCATCTCCTTTATCGGGCGAATGGACTATTACCCCAATCAGCACTGTATGCTGGAATTCTGCGACAAGGTGTTACCGCTTTTACGTCAACGCTTACCGGAGGTTAAACTCTTTATCGTGGGTGCAGACCCCAGTAAGGAGATCTGGGCACTGGACAAGCTGGACGGGGTTACGGTAACCGGTTCGGTCGATGATGTCAGACCCTATATACAGCGCACCGCGGCCATGGTGGCACCGCTGGCCATCGCCCGTGGCACCCAAAACAAGATTCTGGAAGCGATGGCGATGGGGGTTCCTGTGGTCAGCAGCCGGCAAGCAGCCGGCGGCATCGACGCCGTGGCCGGCGAGCACTTTCTGGTGGCCGACACCCCCCAGGAATATGCCGATGCCCTGCTATCGCTGATGAGCGACGAAAACCGGCGCAAACACTATGCCGACGCAGGTCGCAATCGGGTCCTGAGCAACCATAACTGGCCCGCCTCGATGGCACGACTGGACGGCATCATCGATCAATGTATTAAGGCGACAACGGGCACAACGCCCTCCAAGGAAGCAGCATTATGCGATTAAGTATTTTCGGTCTGGGATACGTCGGATCAGTCTCTCTGGGCTGCCTGGCCAAGGATGGGAACCATGTCATCGGCGTCGATATCGACCCGGTCAAACTCGGTCTGATTGCCGATGGAAAAAGCCCGGTCATCGAAGAGGGTATGCCCGAGCTGATCGCCGAAGCCGTTGCTTCCGGCCGAGTCAGTGTCACCGATGATGTCCGTCAGGGGCTGATGCAGAGTGATATCAGCTTTATCTGTGTCGGTACCCCATCGCTGAGTAACGGCGATCAGAACCAGACCGCAATCCTGCGCCTGACCGAGCAACTGGGTGAAGCCTTGAAAGAAAAGTCGGAGCACCACACCTTGGTGTTCCGCTCGACCCTGGTGCCGGGAACGGTTGAAAAAACCCTGATCCCGATGCTGGAGTCGATCTCCGGCAAACGCGACGGCGTTGAGTTCGATGTCGGCTACCAACCCGAATTCCTGCGTGAAGGCAGCTCGATCAAGGACTACTACAACCCGCCTTTCACCATTATCGGCGCCTCCAATGCGCAGGCCCACGAGCGTCTTCGTGAACTCTACAGCAACCTGCCCTGCGAATATCGCGAGACCAGCATCGCCACCGCGGAAACCATGAAGTACTTCTGCAACATCTTCCACGCGGTCAAGATCACCTTCGCCAACGAAGTGGCGCGCCTTTGCGACGGCATGGAGGTCGACCCCCACGAAGTGATGGGGCTGCTGTGCGAAGACAAACAGCTCAATATCTCCACCGCCTATATGAAGCCGGGCTTCGCCTTCGGTGGCTCCTGTCTACCGAAGGATCTCCGTGCGATGCAGTATCAGGCCAAACGCCACGACATTGAGATCCCGATGCTGGGACATGTGCTGCGCTCCAACGAGGCTCATCTGGATCTGGCCCTGCAGAAAGCCCTGGCTTGGAAAGAGCAACACGGCGGCCGCAAAGTCGCCATGCTGGGTCTGAGCTTCAAGCCCGGCACCGACGATTTGCGTGAAAGCCCACTGGTGATGCTGGCCGAGCAACTGATCGGCAAAGGCATGCAGCTGTCGGTTTATGATCCCAATGTCAGCCTGTCACGACTGCTGGGTGCCAATAAGCGCTTTATCGAAAACACCATTCCCCATATCGGCGAACTGATGAGCGAAGACCTGACACCGATGATCGAGCAGGCCGATATCGTCATCGTGGGTCAAAATCATCGCGATGCGCTGGCAACGCTGGCTAAGCACTGCCGCAGTGACCAATTGATTCTGGACCTGATCAATCAGCCCCAGCTGCGTGAACTGGACGCCAGCTACCAGGGACTGAGCTGGTAACCGACGATGCTAGCCCGCCGCCCGCTACTGCTGATCGCTGCGTTGATGCTGCTACCCCTGATCTGGCTGGCGGTCTTGGCGTGGCCGGAACCGGGCAGACCGGCCACCACGGAGTTGGTACGCCTTCGTAATGCGTTACTGATCGAGCCGTCGGCCCAGCAGGATTTCGACTGGCTGCCAAAACAACGCCCGACGGACTTCCTGGTCGACAGTACGCCACTGCCACCACCGATGCAGCAGTGGCTTGCCGCCTTGCCGCCCCAGCCCAATGACTGGCAACAGATCCTAAGCCTGTCCGAGCACCTGCGTGCCAAGGGCCCCAGTGGAGGGGCTTTACAGGCAAGCACACTGGTCAGCTTTGAACGCATTACCCGCGACGGCATCGGTTACTGTGCCGATTACATCCAGGTGATCAACGCCTTGGCTCAGGGAGCGGGTATTCCCGTGCGCGAATGGGGTATGTCGTTCGACGGTTTCGGGGGTTGGGGCCATGCATTCAGTGAATTTTACAGTCAGCACCTGGATCAATGGGTGTTTGTCGACGTCTTTAACGGTTTCTATGTCACTCTGCAGGATTCCGATAGCCCGCTGTCGGTCCAGCAGCTTCAGCAACAACTGCACCAAGACCCTGCCCAATTGCAGATTCACCGGCTCAAGCAGGGCCGTTTCGGGATGAAATCGGATCAGGTAGCCATCGATTATTACCTGCGCGGTAAAGATCAGTTTTATCTCTGGTGGGGTACCAACCCGCTGACGTTCGACCGGCACCCACTGATCAGCACCAGCGCGGTACTGTCGCGCTCAGCCGAACAGATGGTTGCTCTATTGCTGGATATCCACCCCCGAATCCGCGTCAATCGTCCCGAAGACAACGCCTCCATGGTTGCGCAGATGCTCAGCACCAAGTATCAGCTTTGGGCCATCACGCTGATCGAAGTGGTGTTGGCTCTGGCTTTCCTGATTTTCTGGTATCGCTCCCGCAAGCGCTCACCTTCCAAAGGGCTCTCCTGAAATGCGCGTACTGCATATTTTTGACCACTCCATCCCACTGCACAGCGGCTACACCTTCCGCAGCCTGGCTATCTTGAGAGAGCAGCGCCGTTTGGGTATTGAGACCTGGCACCTGACCAGCAGTAAGCATTACGCCAGTGACGCGTTGGTCGAAGATATCGATAACTATCGCTTTTACCGTACCCCCAAGGGCGCACTGGCGAAACTTCCGGTACTCGGCCAATACGACGTTGTGGCCGGACTGAAGAAACGGCTTCATCAGCTATGCGATGAGATCGATCCGCAAATCCTGCATGCCCACTCCCCCTCACTGAATGCCCTGGCTGCTGCCTCAGTGGCCAAAGCACGTGGCATCCCATTCGTTTATGAAATGCGCGCCTCCTGGGAGGACGCGGCGGTCAGTCACGGCACCTGCAAGGAGGGAAGCCTCCGTTACCAGATCAGCCAGAAACTGGAGCAAAAAGCGCTCAGAAGCGCCGATCATGTGGTCACCATCTGCCAGGGGTTGTCGGACCGGGTTCAGAGCTGGGGGGTTCCGGCGGATCGGATCACCGTGATCCACAACGGAGTTGATCTGGAGGCGTTTGCACCGCAGGACAGCAAACCCTCGGAGCTGGTCGAACGCTATCAATTGCAGGGCAAAACCGTATTGGGCTTCCTCGGCTCTTTCTATCGCTACGAAGGTTTGCACCTGTTGCTAGAAGCGCTACCGCAAATGCTGCAAAAGCACCCGAATCTTCATCTATTGCTGGTCGGCGGTGGGGTCGAGGAACAGGCGCTTAAACAGCAAACCGAGCAACTGGGACTGCAGCAACAGGTGACCTTTACCGGCCGGGTACCCCATCAGCAGATCGGTGACTTCTACGGCCTAATCGATCTGTTTGTCTATCCCCGCGAGTCCATTCTGTTAACCGAGATCGTCACCCCGCTCAAACCACTTGAGGCGATGGCCAACCATGGTCTGGTGCTGGCATCGGATATCGGCGGTCACCGGGAGATGATCGAATCAGGGCACAACGGCTACCTGTTCCGTCCCGATGATCCCCAGGCGCTGGCCGCCAAGGCGATCGAGTTGCTCGACAATCCGCAGCAATGGCCGGACATGCGACAGGCCGGGCGTGATTACGTTGAACAGCAACGCTGTTGGAAGAACTCGGTACGGCAGATCGAACCGGTTTACCAGCGCCTGGTGGCCTCATGAAGATTGCCCTGGTCGGCCCCACACCGCCACCCAACGGCGGCATGGCAATGCAAACATTGCAGCTGCAGCAGCTGTTGCAGCAGCGTGGCCATCAGGTCACGCTGATCAGTGTCAATGCTCCCTACCGACCTGCCATCGCCGGCAAAATACCGGTTCTTCGCGCCCTGTTTCGATTGCTGCCCTACCTGTTCCGACTGATGATCGATCTGCGCAAGCACGATGTGGTGCATTTGATGGCCAACTCCGGATGGGCCTGGTACCTGTTCTGTGCTCCGGCCATTCATATTGCCCATCTGTTCGGCGTTCCCTGCGTGGTGAATTACCGGGGTGGGCTGGCCAATGATTTCCTGCAGACCGCCGCCTCTCGGGTGCGCTTCAGCATGAAGCGGGTACAACGCCTTGTGGTCCCGAGTGGTTTTCTGCAGCAGGTGTTCGGCAACTATGCGATCGAAGCAGAGATTGTCCCCAACATCGTCAACCTGGAATTGTTTCGATATCGCGAGCCCCAGCCTATCGGCAAGGCACCGCATCTGGTAGTCACCCGTAACTTGGAGGCACTCTACGGCAATCGCTATGCCATCGAAGCCTTGGCCAAACTCTCACAGATCTACCCCGACAGCCGCATGACCCTCGCCGGTGACGGGCCGGACCGTCCGGCGCTTGAACAGCTCGTCAACGATCTTGGCCTTAGCGAACGGGTCCGATTCAGTGGACGACTGGAGCGCCAGCAGATCGCCGACCTCTATGCCGAAGCCGATATTCTGCTGAATCCGACCACCGCCGATAACATGCCCAACTCGCTGCTCGAAGCGATGGCCTGCGGTGTACCCGTCATCACCACCAACGTCGGCGGTATTCCATTTATGGTGGAAGACCAACATACCGCACTGTTGGTTAGCCCACGCGATTCAGAAGCCCTGGCAAATGCTGTCGATCAGTTGATCCAGAGTCCGGCACTGGTGGAAAAACTCAGCCGCAACGCCCGTGAGCAAGTCGGCAACTACCACCCCGGCACCGTCCTTCCACGCTGGGAACAGTGCTATAACCAGATGCGGGAGGCCTGCTGAGATGCGCGATTTACTGGTAGCAGCCATCATCTTCGGCTCCATCCCGTTTATCTTCAAACGGCCCTTTATCGGTGCTCTGATGTGGTGCTGGATCAGTTATATGGTGCCGCATCGCCTCGGCTGGGGCTTCGCCCAAACTCTGCCCGCGGCCCTGTTGATAGCAGTCTGTTTACTGACGGCCTACCTGTTCAGCAAGGAACCCAAGAAAGTCCCCTGGACCCCGGTTACCGTCACACTGGTGCTGTTTCTTCTGTGGATGTGCGTCACCACGCTGGTTGCGCCGCCATCCGAACTGAAGATGATCCGGTTCGAAAAGGTGATGAAGATCCAGCTGATCACGCTGATTATTCTAGCGATGTTGACCACCCGTGAACGGATCGAGCAGGCGCTCTGGGTGGTGGCCCTGAGTATCGGCTTCTTTGGATTCAAGGGGGGGATTTTTACCATTCAGACCGGCGGCGGCGGAACGGTCTGGGGGCCACCCGGCGGTTTCTTTTCCGGCAACAACGAGCTGGGACTGACCCTGCTGGTGATCGTCCCGGTTCTGTTCTATCTGATGAGCCAGACCCAAAATCGCTGGATCCGCTATGGCTTGATGGCCACCATCGCTCTGTCGACCATATCGACCCTCGGTACCCAGTCCCGGGGGGCGCTGGTAGCCGCGACGGCGGTGGGTGTCTTCCTATGGCTCAAGAGCCAGAAAAAGCTCCAGATCTCCATCGTCTTCGCGATCTTTATCCCGGTCGCGCTGTCGCTGATGCCGCAGTCCTGGTACGACCGCATGGATACGATTCTGGAGGACAAGGTTGAAGATTACGACGGCTCGGTACAGGGCCGGCTGAATGCCTGGCAGATGGCCTTCAACCTGGCCAAAGATAATGTGTTCGGTGGCGGTTTCCACGCCACCAATCGACAGAATTTCATCCTCTACGCACCTGATCCACTCGATTTCCATGATTCCCACAGTATCTATTTCCAGATATTGGGACAGCACGGATTCATCGGCTTGGCCCTGTTCCTGCTATTGGGCCTGTTGTCCTGGCGCACGGCCAGTCGAATCATCAAGCAATCCAAGCTGCACGAGGATCTGCAGTGGGCCGGCAATCTGGCCCGTATGCTCCAATGTAGCCTGATCGCTTTCGCCACCGGCGGCACCTTCTTGGGGCTGGCTTATTTTGACCTGCCCTACCACATCATCATCACCCTGGTGGCGGTTGAGCAATTGGTTAAGGTACGCACGGAGCCAAAATCGACTAGTTTTATACAACGGCCCCAGCAACAGGCATTAAGGGATTCGAATCAGAATATGGAGCATCGTGCATGAACCCCTCACCCAGTCGCTCCTGGTATACCCGCCTGGCTTCGCGCCTGCTGTTTCCGCTGCACGAACGGCTCAAGCAGCATCACAGCACCCCGTTGCTGGAAGCATTGGAACAGAGTCAGTGGCTTGCGCCCGAACAGCTGCAGCAACTGCAGAACCAAAACCTGCGCCAGTTCATCGAACATCTGCAGCAACATAACCCCTACTACTCCGCCCTACTGGCCGAACGGGGGCTGGACCGAGACAGCTTCCGAACAGTGGCCGATCTGGCAAAGCTGCCATTACTGACCAAAACCGAAATCCGGGCGCACCAGCAGCAGTTGCTGTGCGATATCGATGGCAAGCGCATCAAATACAACACCGGGGGGTCCAGTGGTGAACCCTTGATCTTTTATATGGGTATGGATCGGGTCAGTCACGATGTCGCGGCGAAGTGGCGGGCAACGCGCTGGTGGGATGTTGATATCGGGGATACCGAAGCCGTTATCTGGGGTTCGCCGATCGAATTGGGTAAACAGGACCGGATCAAACAGTGGCGCGACAGGCTCTTCCGCTCCTATCTGATCCCGGCCTTCGATCTCAGGCCGGAACGAATTCGCGCCTATCTGGAGCAACTGGTGCGCTTGCGCCCCAAGATGGTGTTCGGCTACCCGTCGGTCATTTCCCAGCTTGCTCTTGCTGCCGAACAGCAGCAGATTCCGTTGAGTCAGCTCGGCGTCAAAGTCGTATTCACAACCTCTGAGATGCTCTACCAACACCAGCGGGAACAGATCGAACGGCTATTCGGAGCCCCTGTCGCCAACGGCTATGGGGCCCGGGATGCCGGCTTTATCGCCCACCAGTGCCCCCAGGGTTCGTTGCATATCAGCAGCGAACATATCGTGGTAGAGATCCTGGATGAGCAGGGATCGCCATGCCCGCCGGGTCAGGAGGGTGAGATCGTCGTGACCCACCTGGCCACCAGGGGTTTCCCGTTCGTTCGCTATCGAACCGGCGATATGGGCACCTTATCCGACCAACCTTGCAGCTGTGGCCGTGGTCTGCCAGTCCTGAAAGAGGTCAAGGGGAGGTCGACCGATTTTATCTGTGCCACCGATGGTGCCAAGGTCCATGCCTTAGCCCTGATCTATATTCTGCGGGAGATCAACGGCATTGAGCAGTTCAAGATCATTCAACACCAGGACGACATGACCGAAGTGCAGATCCGGACCAACAGCCAATTCAGTCAAGCGGCGTTGGAGACCATTTCCAAGGCCATGCAACAGCGTCTGGGGAGTGATATGAAGATCCGGATCAGCGAGGTGGAGCAATTCGAAACGGGCAGCAACGGTAAATTCCGTTATGTCGAGGATCGTCGCACACCGGCTCCCAAGGTTCCCGAACCAGCCACCCATGCCAGTGAAAGTACCGTCTGATGCCAAATAGCTTCTCGCTCTATCTGGATATCGTGCGTTTCAGCGCCGCCTTTTTGGTATTCCTTTACCATTCACGCAATATCTACGGCTATGAAAGCCTCGTCTTTAAGCTGGGCCACGAGGCCGTGGTTATTTTCTTTGTGATGTCGGGTTTCATCATCGCCTATTGCTTCGATACCAAAGAAAAGAAACTGTCGGACTTTGTCATCAACCGCGCCTCAAGAATCTATTCCGTTGCCATCCCGGCACTCTGCCTGACCCTATTACTGGACATGAGCGGGGCGGCCATCAATCCGGCCGCTTACGGTGACTTCTTTGACCTGCCCTGGCTCCGCTTCCTATCCAGTCTGCTGTTTACCAACGAGATCTGGTTTATCTCGATCCAGTCATTCAGCAATGTCCCCTACTGGTCGATCAACTATGAGGTCTGGTACTACATCAGCTTTGCCGCCGCCTTCTATTTCAAACGGCCACTGTTATTGCTCACGCTGATCGCCCTGCTGCTTGGCCCCAAGATCGTTCTGCTGGCTCCTTTCTGGTGGATCGGCGTCTGGATCTATAACCGTAACCCACTGGCCTCCTTACCCACCTGGCTCAATACCCTGTTGTTCGGCTGCTCGTTGATCGGTTTCTATCTGTTTGTCGCCAATGGAACCTCGTACGCCGGCTGGAATCTGCTCGAAAGCTGGCTTGGCAAAGAGTATTTCCGGGAGCTGGCCTTCTCCCGCTATGTGATTTCCGACTACCTGCTGGCCCTGATCATCTCATTAAATTTCGCATCAGCCCGGGTCCTGGCGGCGAATATCGAGATCA
This sequence comes from Motiliproteus sp., assembly GCF_965230735.1. GTDB lineage: Bacteria > Pseudomonadota > Gammaproteobacteria > Pseudomonadales > Balneatricaceae > Motiliproteus. The sequence goes on along the minus strand of NZ_OZ246016.1, from coordinate 2,464,828 downwards.
ACGAGAATCGCGTCACTCACTTTATCCGTACGTTTGCCAACCTGACCTTCGCGCTTTATCTGATGCATCAGCCGTTGCTGAACTTTTTTGATGCGGTATTGGCAGAGTACAGCCTCGATCCGAAACTCCACCATCTGCTGGTTAGCGGGATCACCTTTATCCTGATCGTAGCGATCGGCAGTAAAATCGAGAACACCAAGTATCTGTACCGGCGCTTCTTCCGATCCGTACACCAGCGCCTGAACAGCCTCTCCGGGACGATCAAAGCCAAGCCCAGCCGGGTGGAGCCAAACTGATGAGCCACTGCATGGATGTTTACCTGACCGTCGATACCGAAGCCTCTATCGCCGGCTGCTTTTCAAATCCGGAGCGCTTTCAACCGCTGCTATCCGAACCGGTAGATGGGCTGGTACAAGGGCGCAGTCAGGCGTTGGGTTTTCTGTTACAGACCCTGCAACAGTCGGGCTTACGTGCCACTTTTTTCACCGAGACCCTGCAGAGCCGCTATTTCGGCCACGAACCGATGCGCCTACGTGCAGAACAGATTCTTGAGGCCAATCAGGATCTGCAGCTACATGTACACCCTTGCTGGCGAAACTTTACCGATGGCAAGGTGGTAAAAACCGAACCGGATGATCACAGCACCGGACGGAGTGTCGACGAGTTGGAGGCAATATTTGCCGAAGCGATCGAACGTTTCGAGGCCTGGAGCCTGGGTTCGCCGGTGGCCGTGCGCACCGGAAATTTCTCCGCCGGTCGTGACACCTTCCAAGCCCTGAAGCGGGTTGGCATCAAAGCGTCATCCAACATCTCGGTTCCCACCTGCCCGCCGGCAGATACCGGGTTACACCACCTGTACGGCTATCAACAGATCGAAGGCGTACTGGAAGTCCCGTTAAGCGCGTTCAACAGTTTCAGTGTCAAAGGCAGCAAGGTGCTACGACCGCTGGCACTCACCGCTTGCTCCAGTGCGGAACTGATCAGTGTAATCGAGCAGGCCCACCAGAAGGGCTTCGAGATGCTCTGCCTGATCACTCACCCGTTTGAGTTTATCAATAGGGATTCCTACCGCTTCGATAATATGCGCCCCAACCCGGTTAATCAGCAGCGGCTAACCGAGCTCTGCGACTTTCTTGCATCCAACCGAGACCGGTTCAATGTCACCACCTTCGGCGAGCTCGATCCGCTGCGACCGCCCTCACCGACGCTATCGGATTCAACATTGAGTGGCAGTTACCTGGCGATGCTGCACCGTACCGCGCAGAACTACTACACCGATCATTTCCGCTAGGACGCATCAATGGACAGGGTTATCGTGCTGGGGACCGACTCCCCGATTGGGTTAGGTGTCATCCGTGATCTGGGAAGAAACGGCTATGAAGTTGTCGGCATCGGAAGCCATCTACGCTCTCTTGGACTGATGTCCAAATACTGTTCCGAAGCCCACGTCAGGAAACGCCAGCCCGAAGAACTGATCAACCAGTTGGTCGACATCGCCCAAGCACGTCCCGACGACAAGACCTTTCTGCTCAGTATCGGCGAATCCGATATCAACCTGATCAACCGACACCGGCAACGGCTAAGTCAGCATTTGCAGTTGCTCGATCCGGATCAGCCGCAGATGGATAAGGTTCTCGACAAGCAAACCACCCTGGACGCAGCCGCCGGCGTGGGCATCCAAACCCCAATGTCGATCCAGCTCCAACAGCTGGAGCAGCTCGACAAACTTCAACCACAGCTGAAATTTCCGGTCATTCTGAAGTGGTCCAACCCTCATTTAGTCGCGCAACAGCTGCAGCAACAGGGACTCAGTCTGCTGAAACTGGAATATTGCAGCAGTTATTCGGAGTTGAAGAGCGCACTACAGCGCTACCAACCACTGCAACACTATCCGCTGATCCAACAATATTGTCCGGGCCACGGTCTGGGTCAGTTTTTCCTTTGTCGTGATGGTGAATCACTGGTTGAGTTTCAGCACGAGAGAATCAACGAATGGCCCCCGGAGGGTGGGTCTTCGACGCTGTGCCAGGCACTGCCGCCCAGCGAACACGCCCAAGCGATGGCGCGTTCACGCCAGCTGTTGAAATCCCTGAACTGGAATGGCGTCGCTATGGTCGAGTACCGCTACGATCCATCCAGCGGTGACTACTGGCTGATGGAGATCAACGGTCGCTTCTGGGGTAGCTTTCCGTTGGCAAGCGGTTCAAATATCGGTTTTGCGACCAATCTGGTCGAAGCGATCGGTCATGGACAATCGCCGCGGACCTTCAATCCCCGATACGATCTGAAGAGCCGCTATATGATTCCGGAATTAAAACGCATCGCCAGAATTGTGCTGCAGCCGGATCAGATTGCGGACCCCTTCACTCGCTTCTCCAAGACTCAAGAGCTGGCGCTCTTCATCAGTCGTTGGTTTGATCCCCGCTGCCGTTTTTATGTGTTCGAGTGGACCGATCCACAGCCTTTCCTGAGCGATATGCGCCAAGCGGCTGCAAAAATATTGAAGCGCCTCAAGCCCGGCTCTGCTTGATCTGCTGAACCACGGCAGCGACAGCACTCTCAATCACCCGGTAGCAACTGTGAAAGTAGCCCTCGGAGAGATGGTGAGGATCATAAATTAACGGATAAGCCGGTGAAGCCCATAAGCCGAGCAGCGTAATCTGGGTCTGTTTTCCCCGTAACGCTTGCGTCAGTTTGGGAATATGGCGATCTTCCATCACCAGAAACAGGTCTCCATCCTGAACCTCAAAGTCACTCAGGTCGGTGGCTCGATGATCCGTCAGGTCCGTACCGCGGGCTTTGGCGACAAAGCGGGCGCAATCATTGGCAGGAGCCCCGGTCGTGGTGGCATAACCGATCGAAACCACCTGTCCGGGAAGTTCCGCTTCGGCCAGGAAATGGCCATAGGGGGAGCGGCAGATGTTTCCTTGGCAGACAAACACCAAACGTTTTACCCCTGTCCAGTCCACCTGCTGATAGGGCTGATAATGTCCCAGACGCCATTTGATATGGTCCAACACAAGTCTCACCAGACCACGATGGGTCCCAAACTTGTCATTCAAATTCTGCAGCATTGAGAGCCGTCTCCGCTAACTCGTTAGTTATTCCCTGCCGGACCAATATACCGTTTCGCAACCACCAGGTTATCAATAAACAGGTGCTGCTCTGATGACGGCCTAGAGCCACCTCCATGGTAGAAATCGAACCAGACTTTCTCGACTTTTAGTGCCTCGGTATCCCGAAACCTTAGATTGTCCAATGACATCACCAGCCGACCATCTACCCAGGCTTTCAACTCGCCATCGTTGTTCCCTGGGCTATTGAGCTTTATAAACTGCTCGATGCTGTACCAACGTTCTTTCTCAAGCAGGCTTTCAAAGCTGCTCCACGAACGCTGCTCACCATACACATTGGCATGGTCCACATGGTAGATATAGTTGCCAATCGGTGTTTTGCCCCGATGCGGCCCTTTGTCGACCGTACTCAGGAACATGCCCCGCGCCGACCAGCCGTTATAACCGTCAGGGCGTCGACCGCCCCAGCCGGCACGATCGTAGGTACCACTGAATCCCGGGAATTTACCGCCGCCTCGATCTGAATTCCAGTCATTCCCCAAACGTAGATAATAACGAAAGTACATCGACTCGGGTTCTTCACCCATCAGAGTCTTCAACCGGAGCGCCATGCTGATAGCGGTATGGGCACGAGGTGAAAACATGATCGACAGTCCAGAACCGTCAAAGGGTGCAAAACCGGTCGAATTCTCGCTTTCGACGGTCTCGACACCGAGCGGATCTCGAACATCCACCCAGGGCTTATCCGGCGTATCATTGAATCGATCCGTGTAGACCACATCCGGATGTCGCTCAATCCCCTGGTCCCTGACAAAAGCAGCCGCCAATCCCTGCTCGACTATTCCCGATCGGGGCACACCGACATCGTAAACCTCGACCCGGTTGTCCCCGTACTGCTTGGGGTGGGTCGACATATACAACTCTGCCCTGGCCAGTTGTTCAGAGGTCAGCGTCTGCGGCAGGGGGAAATACAGCAGACCATGCTCGGAAGGTCCAACCCGAATAAACTTGTCACCTCCCATGGCTTGACGTGTTCCCCGGCTCAGATAGGTATCCGCCGACGTTTCAACCATCTTTTCCTCACCGGAGTTCAAACTCAACACCAAAAGCGGACTGTATAGTGACTCGCCTTCCCGACTTAAAAAGATGGTCCGCCCTTTCTCGCCGGGCGCATTTTTCAACAGCATTCCCTGGTTTCGACTTGGATCATCGAGCCAGCTTTTCACCAGCTCCGTCACGTTCCAATTGAGAAACTGCTGCCGGTCCAGGTCTGCAACCTTAAGGCTGGCCCAAGCGTTACTGCCTCCGTACTCCCCGTTCGCATCGACCCAGTCCCCCAGTTCCTGTTGCCATCTGATCCGTAACGTTTTGCTGGCAAAGACCCGGGTCGCCTGTTCATCCCATACCAACTGATCGTTTCCGCCCCAGGCGACTGTACCGGTGAAGCAGAAAAGCAGCAGAATCTGTATAAGTTTCATGAATTAACTCTTGCCAAAGGCGCGTTTGATTCGACGCTTCAAATAGCGCTGATCAATCTGATGCAGGATCTGTTTAAGCAGGAACCGGATGCTGTGGGGGTCATAGCGCCGGTAGCAGTCTTCAAGCGCGGTCAATAACTCCGGATCCGTCCCCATCTTTTTCAAGGTCGCTATATTCTCTGTCAGATGGGCCATCACCCCCTTGCCATTGATCTGCAGTCGACGGACCGCAGACAGATCCAGGGGTTCCTGAAAGGTTTCTACCAGCTCCAGAGTCCCGGCGATTCGTAGACTGACCATCGTCCGGATACACTTTTCACAATGCCCACAGTTATAGACATGCTCATCATCGATCGCACAAACACGCAGATTTCTCTGCACTGCCGGTGAATCAGCGATGGCCAACACCTTATCGATCCGGCGTACTTCGCTGCCGTCATGGACGATTGACAGCGTTGTCGAGCTCCACAACGGATCCGTCAACGGGTGGCTCCCCCATCGAAACAGATCATCGTAACAATTTGAGGAAGGGACGATTGCTCGATTCAGGTGCCCATCCAACAGCAGTGCGACACTCGACAACAACGCACCATGGGCGATTGAGCCAAAACCGACATAGGCATCGGTAAACTCTTTAACGTTGGTACGAACCGGTATCACCCGCTTCGAGAACTGCTCGCCCACCAGTTGGATACGGCGCAACATGCGCCGGAACCGCTGGCTTTGCCCTAAAGGAATATCAAATCCGTGCACCACCAGCAGGCTGTCGATTTCGGGTTCATTCTTTATCAGGCTATAGAATGAATCCACCCCACCGGAAAAAAACAGCGCGGTTCGGTCCGGCGTTGATACGCGAGAACCAACCATTTCGGGGGCGCTGATTTCGACCTTTTGCAACTGCGGATACCAGCAGTGAAAGATATCCATCAGACGTTCAACATTGGCCAGCAGCTGCCTATCAATCGGCTGGTTAAGCTTTAGCCCCCGGCCGGATTTCATCGCGGGAAACAACAATGCCGGTAATAACGCACTGCCGTTCAGCTCTACCGTCTCAGCATATTCGGCGGGGAACTCATACCAGAGCTGCTGCGGCCCGCCGCCATCCTCAACGGATACGCTGGCGCAGATCCTGACAACATCGTTGTCAGTTGTTTTTTCGATAGTCTGCAATTCCATCTGCCGCTTACCTCTTACACTGTGTTATCGAGTAAGAACTGCTTTTAAGCGCGGCGCCCACAGGCGCTCTATATAGCGATTGATCCAGTAAGCAAATAGCAGCATCGCTGCAGTAACCAAGACAAATCCTATGTAACGATTCGCCGGCGTGACATAGTCCACCAACAGGGTTTCGCCGATCAACGCATGAATCAAATATAGCGGATAAGTCAAAACACCCAGTCTTGCCAGTTGGCGGTAGTTACCCGGCAACCGACGCAGCGCAACCAGAAAGAACAACCCAAACAGAGAGACCAGGATTCCGACGGCTATCACCGGGTCGTAATCCACCCCGGATAGCCGCTCCTTGAGTAGCACATACCAATAGCCATGCCGTACCGCTTCCCATAGACAGAGTCCCAACAGCGCTAATCGATAGACACTCAGTCCCTGTTTGCGGATCAGGTAGAAGGTTGCCCCGGCAATGAAATAGTAAGACCAGCTGGCAATCAGCAATGTCTTCAGCCAGGCCGGGAACGGGAGGTAATCGCTGGCAATGGTTAACCCCAGCCACACGCCTAGGAACAGGTTGAGCCGACGAATCAAACCGGTCTGGATTAACACCAGCACGATCAGATAAAACTGCATCTCGACAATCAATGTCCAGAACACGGAGCTGACATGGGGTGCCCCGAACCAGCTATGAAACATCGTCAAGTTCAGCAAAAAGTCGGCAAACGTCGGCTTATAGTCGTGCACCGGCCATAGGGTGGCGAAGGCAAAAATAACCACCGTACAAAACCAGTAGGCCGGATAGAGCCTGACGATTCGAGAGACCGCAAAGCCCCAGGCATTCCGACCATCGGCGGACATCAGAATGACGAAGCCGCTGATCATAAAGAAGGCGTCGACACCAAGATAACCGTACTTGGAGAAACCGCTCAGCAATGGGTAAGCAAGGTATCCACTACCGTCAAGATTCCAAACCCGGAAGACGTAGTGAAATAGCAGTACGGCAAAGGCGGCTACAAACCTGAGAAAATCCAGTTCGTAGTAACGCTCCCTTTCCATCGATCTCCCCTATCTCTGGCCAGCATTAAGAAAATGTAGCGCACGATCAATCGTAACACGGCTGTTTTTTGCCATTTCCACGGTTTTATCAACCAGCGGTTGGCGGGTTTGCTCCCGCTGCTCCAGCATCACCTGACACTGCGACAACAACGCCTCCGCTTCCATCTGCTGCACCGGCACTACCCAGTCTCCCTTACCGTACCAAGCCAACAGGCCGGACATCTTGGCGCGGTAATACTCACCGGTGAACAGCGCCAGCACGGGAATTCCCAGTTTCAAGGCGAAAACAATAAAGTGATAAGAGATTCCGATTGCCACATCGCATTGTCGAGTGAGATACAGCGCCTCTCGGGGATCCTCGGTTTTATGTATCACTACATCCTTGAGCTCACCGTCGGTGATGATCGAATCGACCAACCCCTCTTCCCACGGCCGCCAGGTTTCGAAGATATAGAAATGGATCTGCCAGCCCAGTTGGTTTGAGGCCAACGATAAAAAACGGGTAAAGGCTTCTACCCGTTGCTCCAGATTCGGGGTAAAGGGAGAGATCCGAAAATTCACCCCCAGTTTCACCGGCGCATCGGTCTGGCCCGTCTGTTCCACCTGGCGCTCCGGCAGCGACATGGCATCGTCGCCCACCGCCTTGCCCTGACCAATTTCGACACCGAGCTGTTGCAGCAACTGCTCGCTGCCCTCCACATCCCTGAACGTAATGGTATCCAAACGGGGAACCACCAGTTTGACCAGAAAACGCGATAGCCAACTATCGAAAGGCCCGAACCCCTGCCCCGACATAATCACGGGTTTACCGGCCAACGTGGCAAACCAAGCCATGACCAGATTGCTGCGTGCTTCCAGGCGGCCGACATCGGTGATATAGCCGCCGCCACAAAAAAACACCACCTGGGAGGTGCTGATGGCACGGGCCAACTCGGCCTCCATAAAGCGCCAGCCCGGATCCCAGTTAAACAGGCGCTTGAGCATTATCAGCAGTAAAACCAACAACGAATCCAGGCAGTAGAACAGGTATTGCAACGGTTTTAGCCACCGCGCTTTCGTGCCAAGACGCTGCTCCACAGCCCCCCAGCGACTAAAACAGTGGCTCAGGTAGGGATAGCGCTGCAGATCAAACTCTTCGACCATAAAGTCGAGCGTATGCGGACCGACCAGCAAACGGGCCTCGGGAGAACCTTCGCGCAACTGGCGAATCACATTCAGCGCCATCGCCCGGTCACCGATATTTCCGCGTCCGCCCATATTGATCAGCATCGCCTGCGGTTGTGCCATCTGCCTCATCCCTTATCCGTTGTTTGGTACGGCTTTATTGCCGTACTTTGCCTTGATTACGTTCAGCACCAGAATCAGCTCCTGCTTGATCGGGTGTGAAAACAGAAAGACTGCGCCGATCCAACTCAGGGCCCAAACCGGGCCAGCCGCGGCCAGTTGCCAGAATTCATGCCACGGCTGCTCTTGGTTAATCCAAGCAACCAGCACCGGGCCGACCAGCGTCACCAGGGTGATCGCGATCCCCTTGGTCAATACCGGAACATAATCGGATAGCGTCACCCCTAACTCCCTGCGCAGATCGGAAGATAGCACCCAGACCCGATAAAACCGCTCTGCCACGATGGCCAATGCCACCATATAGAGATCGTATTGAACGGCGATAAAGATACTGATCAAGGCAAAGATCAGGAACTGGGTCTGTATCACCGCCAGCCGTGAAGACTTACCCTTACTGACCAGCACCCGGGCCGTCAGATTGAAGGTGAAGTAGATCATCGCGGCAATACTGACGACCCGCAGCAGCGGAATCGATTCGATCCACTGATCACCGTAAAGGAACAGAATAATCGGTTCGGCCATCACCACAAAAAAGGCGAAGAAAGGCCAGGCGATCACCGTCAGCGCCGCCGTGGCGTGCATAAACGGCGCTTTAAGGTCACCCTGCTCACGATTTTTCTGGGCGAAGGCCGGCTCTATCACCTTCGAGAGGCCATTGAATACCAGTTCGGTAAACAGCAAGGTGGTACTCATCGCCTTACCGAAAATGGCGACCTCGTGGGCCCCTTGGAATTTACCGATAATCAGTTCCGGCGCTGATTTGTTCAGGTAGCCCGCCATGGTGGCGTAGCTCATCTTGAAACCGAAACTGGCCACATGTCGGATCGCCGCCACGCTGGGCAGCCAGGGCTGATCGGCGGGGCGATAAACCCAGGCCATCAGGATCGTTGCCGCTGTACCGGATACCGAGGCCCAGGCCAGGCTCAGGTGGCTATAGCCGAGATAGGCCATCGCCACCGCCACCAGACTGTAAGCCAGGGTGCTGACGAAGTTGATGATCATCAGCTTCTTGAATTGAAGCGCCCTTTTCAGCAGCGACAGGGTCAAGGTACCGAAGGGGATCAGCAGGAAGTTCAAGATCAACCAGCCGAACAGCTCATTGAGCTCCTGACGGCCGTAAAAGTCCGAGATCACGGGTCCAAGCAGGTAAAAAACCAGAGCCAGCGTCCAACAGATCGACAGCGAGACGGTAAAGGCAGAGGCGACCTTGTCCGAACTTAGATCCTTCTCCTGGGTGATATATTCTGAAATGCCAAAATCACGAATTATCTGCCCGATACCGAAAAAGGCCACCGCGATGGAATAGATCCCGATCTCTTCCGGGGTCAGCAGTCTGGCCAAAATGATAATGGTGGCAAACTGCAGCACCATGTTGATGTAACGGGAAAAAAGCGACCAGGCCAGATTGATCCGAAAACTTGAAGCCATGATCCTAAGCGCTGCCTTTGGAGCGCCGCAGCAACTGTTTCAGCTTGGGCAACAGTGCACTGCGATACCAGGTTATGTGGTACATGGTCCGCAGGTCCTGGGTCAGTTTTTTATGCCAATCCATCGCCGGTCCATAGAACTCGATACGTTCAACAGGCAATTGTGACAGCTCCCTGACCCCCTCCAGATGCATCATGAATGCCGGGGAATAGCGCTTCCACTGCTCATCATAGGTCGTCTTGAGGATATAGAGCACGCCATCGACACAAAGACAAAGATCGATGGCCACCAGCTGGTCGTTAAAGTAGTAGCGCCATACCTGGCAGTTTTCCGGCATAAACGACTGCAGCAACTGGGTATAAAACCGGCCCTGCTGGTTATCGATATGAACGGCGGTTCCGGTCTCCCGTTTCCAGCCGGCACTCTCCAGCACCCCGAACTCAGCCACATAATCCCGTACCGACTGTTCATCAGCCGCAATCTCAAGGCGTATGTCGACACCTTCTCGCTCGAGTCGGTTTTTCGCCTTGTTGGTGTTCTGACGTACATTCTTACCGCGATTTTGCCAATAAGCTTCAAAGTCATCCGGAATGTCCAGCCGCCCGGTGGTGATGTAATCGAGCGTGCTCATCCGCGGATTCTGCTCCGGTCGAGGCATTATCTGCGGATCCTGCTGGGTAATACTGATCTGTAACGCCGGATCAGGCAGCGCTTTGGCCAGGCTTTCCAATAACCGGTCCAGATCGTAATCCAGATCGCTTAACCAGCAACCCACCGGCGCCTGCGACGGCTGAAAGGTCAGCCATCGCGCGTAACCGACTCGCTCGATCAGCGTCATCGCCACGATTCTCTCACCCTCACGGGCAACGGCCAGCATCAGCTGCTCATCGCTGAAGTGGTCCAGGCAGGGCTGGATAAAGCGGCTACTCAGCAACGCGCTGGCGGAGATCCGCGCGTTCAACTGATCCCAATCGTGTCGATATTGCGTAAACTCAACTCCCGGAAACAGCTGCCATTGGAGCGAAAGTTGTGATCGTGGCATTGGCTAGCGTCCCAGCATCGATTGCAGTCCATTCCAGCACAGACGCCGCTGGAACCCCTGTGGCGTTTTCTCCCAGGGCGTGAAACGTTTCAGTTCATAGTGTGATTGGTTCGGGCCGTTCGAGCCCCAAGCCGTCGAGACCGCGTAATCGAAACCTATCCGACTGAGCTGGTCAATGGTTACTTGGTCATAATCGACTCCCGGTTTGCCGTTGGGGTAAGCAAAGCCGGTCACCGGCCGGCCGATAAGCTGCTCCAGATAGGCTTTGCTGTCCGCCATCTGTTGAAACTGCTGCTCGGGGCTCAGCACTTTCAAAATCGGGTGATCGACCGTGTGAGCACCGATCTCGATACCGGCTTCGGCAAGTTCTATCACCTGGTTGTCTGACATCATCTTCGGTGCGGCTTCCGCCAACCCGAAGTGTCGATACAGAGCTTCAATCTTCTGCAACCGTTGCTCCGGTTGCTGGTACTTCAGTTTGCCCAACAAGGTCCCACAGGCCTGGCGCTTCTGTTCGATGGTCTCGAGTGCGAGGCTTCCGCAGTCAACCAAACCAAAGTCGGTCGTCTCAAACGGCATCTGATCGACCAGATCAATGACCCGATCATTCCACATGTTTTCGCCCTGACAGAACGCCGTGGAGACAAAGACGGTAGCCGGCACCCCGGTTTGCTGCAGCACCGGCAAGGCAACCTCAAGATTATCCCGATAGCCGTCGTCGAAGGTGACGCAGACCGCCCCCGGCGGTAGCGTGCCCTGACGTAGACGCTGTACCGCCTCGGCCAGCCCCAGCGGGGTAAAACGCCGTTTGATCAGTTCCATCTGCCACTGAAATTCGGCCCGGTCCGGCACATCGGGACGGATCGGATCCGGCTGATCAAGCACCTGATGATAAATCAGAATTGCCAGTCGCTGACGGCAAACCAGCCGATACCCCATCCCTAACAGTTGTTGTGCTGCACTCATCAGCCCGGCGCCCCATCACGCAAACGGCGTCGCCACAACAGCAGCTTGCGGCAGAATTTGAACAATACCGAGTGGCAGGCAACCCGGTGTAAGAACCTTGCCATCAGTGTCGGACGATGACTCAACAGGCTGGCAAACGCATCGCGCGCATCTTCGCGCCGTCCCGCCATAAAACAGCCGTGGCCGTAGCTGTAATCCAGATCGGCCAGCCGTGCCTGCAGGGCGGGTTCCAGGTATTTTTTCAGCGCCCGCGGGGAGCGCTGACGGATCCGTTCCATCGCCTGCTCAACCACCAGCTTCTCGAAGTTCTGCTTCGGTACGCTTTTGGTCAGGCTGACCGGATTGTCGCGATAATGCGCCAGGGTTGTCGGCAGGATCGCGCATCGATTCAGCAGCGAAAGCCGCATCCAGAGATCGTAGTCTTCACCGACGGTATAGTCGGGATTGAACAGCTCGATATCCCTCAGCGCTTCTGCCCTTACCAGCACCGTGATAATGCAAACCACCGAATCGAACAGGATCGCCAGCGGCAGCACCCTATCCTCAATTACAGCCACCTGATCCGGCGTGGTTTCGACCTTGGCCGGCGCCGGGTACTGTCCTTGCTCATCGCAATACCAGGGCTTGAAATGCCCATAAACCAGATCGATCTCAGGTCGCTGTTCCAGCACCTGCAACTGGGCCTGCAGTTTGCCCGGCACCCAGACATCATCAGCATCCAGAAAGGCGATATAACGGCCCCGCGCCTCCCGTACCCCATGATTGCGAGCCGCTGCGGCACCGGCGTTAGCCTGGCTTATCACCCGGGCTTCAGGGGCTATCTGGCGAATGTAATCGACACTGCCGTCGGTAGAGCCATCGTCAACAATAACCAGTTCCAGGCTTTCCACCTGCTGCACTCTGACACTGTCGATAGCTTCCGCGATATAAGGACGACTGTTGTAACTGGGGATGACCACCGAAACCAACGGCTGATCGATCATAGGCTGGGCTCCAACCGGACAGAGGGAACCTGGGCAAGACAATCGGCGCGCAGTTGCTGTAGCAACTCTTCCAAACGATCCAGGCGAGCCTGTAGAACCCTATTGTCGCTGAGCCCCACAGCACCGATACGGGCGGCATCGGACAGCCGTTTGACCTGGGTGTCGAAGTGGATGCCGGAGGACTTTTTCGGCGGTGGTGGGGTCCAGTCAAGACGATCACCGCTCAAACTCAAACAGAGTCGCTTGAAGCTGTTTTTGAATCGTTGGCCCGGCGCCAGCTCCCCGTCACCCCGATAGACCTGCTCCAGCTCCAATACCGGACCGCAGCTGAATTCCAGAGATTGCATCCAGTCCTGCCACTTGGGATTCAGCTGGCCGGAATTCGCTACCGCCTGCCAGGGTACCCGATAACAGTCGGCCACGATCGCTCCGTGCATTGCTTCGGTGATCAGCATCTCGGACTGCACTATCTGATCGATGATCTCGAAGGTTGGTGCCGTAGGGTCGATGTAGTGAACCCCGGCAGCGGCACAGAGTGCCGGCCAATTACCCCATTGCTGCGACATATAGTGGGGCATATAAGAACAGCGATAGCGTTTCTGCTGATCCTCCGGTTGATACAGCCGGGTACAGAGTGCCGCTGGATCGGTAACGGCCTTGGAGGCGTCCAATCCCAGCTGGGCCGCCGTTAAGGGGCCACGGACACAGTAGAAGTCCCAGTCAGCCACCGCTGCCGGCAGTTCACCGAGGCCGGCTCCGGAGCCGAACACTCGAACCGGCATCCCTGACGGGGCGCGGTGATTGATCAGCGTACCGATGCCGAGCAGCAGCGAATCCGGCGACGACAGTTCCAGTTCGGGCGCCACCTGGGACCAGAACCAGGGGTTCAATGCATCGCCGAAGTTTCCGCCGTTATCCTCAAAATACCAAAGCTTCATCTATATCCCTATTCGCGACCGAATACCGCCCGCATGTTTTTCGCCGCCGCACCGCACTGCTCAGCCAGCAACTGTTTGATCTCATCCGCATGGCGATGCTGATTCGACTTGAGCATCTCCCGAGTCAACGCCTTGGCATCCGCGACCTCGACGATCAACTCCAGATCACGGGTGGTCAAATAGACCGGATAACTCGGATAGGTTGCTTCCCAGCCCGGAGACACCAGCACGGTTCGACCAAAGCTCAATGGTTCCAGCACATTGTGGTTGATGCCAACATAACCAACACTACAGCGACTGTAAAAACTCTTCAGCTCGCCAAACGTATCCAAGAGCATCAACGCATGGGGCTCGGCCGATTCATCCTTATCCAGACGGGACTTAACGCAGTAACTCAGTCCACTGTTGTCCAGCAAACGCCATAGATGGCGCATCGGCTCCTCATATTCAGGATGGCGTGGGGCCAGAATCAGGTAAAGTGACGGATTTTCTGCATAAGCCTTGGCAAAAGCTTCCAGTACCAGCTCAAACTCCCAATCGCCGGTCAGACAGCCGGCAACCACCATCTCCCGACCGGCAAATTCGAGTTGCTCGATGACCTGCCGACTACGCTGATCCAGCAGATGGGTGGAAGTATCCTCCAAGGCATCAAATTTCAGGTTCCCGAACACCTGCACACAAGCGGGGTCGGCGCCCAACTCGATCAACCGCTTCCTGACTGATTCTGTCTGGGTGCTGATCACATCAAAGCTTTGGATAAAGGCTTGTCCGAGCAGGCGTTGCTCGACCGCATCGATTCGGCAGGAGGCTTGATAACCGTAAAGCCAGGCGTTGATCAGGCTGCACTGCGCACCAGCCTGCTTGGCCGCCCGCAGCACCCCGTATGACAATCGACAGGGAGCCTCGACCGGCTGCGCCGGAATCTCACAGACAATAAAATGTTGCGGCGGCAGTTCACGAGCCAGTCGGGCACCATCGGCCGGGCTACCGGACAGTTCGACGACCACCGCATTGGGAAAGTGGCGCCAATAACTATCCCGATAGCAGTGTCGATCGGTCAGCAGAACCAACGGCCCCTGTTCGGCGGCCTGTTGGAGGAACGCTTTACAGGCATTGACTTCGCCGATGGTGGAGCAGTAAACCCAGATATAGGGCCCTTCGGGGGCCCCCTGTTGCGGATGCCAGATCTTTAGCGTTTCGCCACGCGGATCTCGCAGATCGGCCAGTCGATCCAGGCCGCCAAACAGATGCCAGCGTGCCGGCTCAAGTAGCGTCAAAGAAGGCCTTTGATGTTGTCCATCCATGTTTGATACAAGCCCTGCAGTTTATTTGACGGCGGCAAGTTTACGTTTTAAACCCTGCAGGGGATAGCCAAGATCGTAAGCTTTATCGGCATGCTGGCGGGATTGAGCGTACTTTTTCTGACTGAAATACAACAATCCGAGGTTGTAGTGAGCCTCGGCATGCTTTTCGTTTAATTCCAGCGCTTTCAGATAGTCAGCTTCAGCATCTTTGAAATTATTATCGCGGTGTGCAATAACAGCCCGGGTCAGGTAGACCGCGGGATCGTCCGGGGCAATGAACATTGCCCGCTTGAAATAGCAGCTTACGCTGTCGTAGTAATAATCGGTCCGCCCCTGTTTATTCCTGCGGAATCCCGGTCGAGTCTGAATCTCGTACATCAACAGTAGCGCCTGAGGATGATTGGGGATGTGGCGCAACACGTAATTAACATCATCAATGAGTTTGCCGGTATTGCCGTAGAGCCCCCGCTGCACCCCCCGGGTAAAATGCGCACCTTCGACCAGCTTGCGCCGCTCCAGTGCTCGACGGGAATTATCGCGATAATCGTAATAACCGATCTTGGGGAAGTCGGTCACATTACAATCGTTGGGATCAGCCGTTCCGGCCTGAAGCTGCGTCACTGGGCCCACAAGTAAAAAAAACAGCAACTGTCTCAGTGACATCCTATATCCTTCAGCATTAACGATTGGTGCCGCTACCAAAATTGGACACCGTGTATTATTTAAGCAGCGACTGCATACCATTGCCAACCGGAAGGCTAACAATACATCAAGATGCAAATATTTCAGCTCCCAGAATCAGCCCAATACTATCCTAAACCTCGAGCACCGATGCTACCGATGTTCGACCAAGGACTACTACGGGCCAGCAAGCAGCCGGCACATTTCAGCCGATTTCTCGATAGCGACGTGCTGTTCCTGCCCAGCGGCCGGGTGGCACTGTATTACGCGCTGCAACATCTCGGCGTAACCCGCGATACTGAAGTCCTGATTCCGGCGTACCACTGCGGATCGATGGTGGAACCGGTTATCTATCTGGGCGCCACACCCAGGTTTTTCCCCCTGACGCCATCCCTGGAGATAGAGCCAGAGCAACTGCAAAGCCTGATCAAGCCCAATACCAAGGCTTTGCTTCTGCCACACTTCTTCGGTTTCCCGCAACAGCTGGCACCACTCAAACAGTTTTGCCACCAGCATCAGATCGGCCTGATAGAAGACTGCGCCCACGCATTCTTCCAGCAAGCGCACAGCGAAGGTCTGGGGTGTCTGGGTGATTTCAGCATCACCAGTACGGTCAAATTCTTTCCCGGTGTCGAAGGCGGCGTGCTGGCGTGCAACAACCCTGATTATGATCTCAAAAGCGTCCGGCGTAGCGCGCCAAGTTTCTCAGCCCAACTGAAAAGCTTGCTCCACACGCTGGAACTGGCCGCGGGCTATCGCCGCCTCGGTGCCCTCGGGCGACTACTGAACCGCCAGGGGGAGCACCCTCAGGCCGAGGTTCCGGCGGGCATAGCAACCCATACCGACAGTACCCGTCATCTAACCCAGGACTCAATGCAGTGGTTTACGCCGACCCAAATCGGCAAGGACGCCACCGCCTGCACTCGGTTCCTGACCCGCCACAGCGATATGCAGTCCATTGTCGATCAGCGCCGACGCAACTACCAAACCTATCTGGATGCATTCGATGGTCTGGCCGGCGTAAAGCCCCTGCACGCGACACTGCCCGACAAGGTGGTGCCCTATATATTCCCGCTGTTGTTGGACGATCCCCAGCAGCACTTCCCTGCACTCAAAATGCTCGGCGTACCGATCTGGCGATGGGAAGAACTAATCGATTCCGAATGCCCGATCAGTGCCGATTACCGGCTGCGGTTGATTCAACTGCCCTGCCACCAGAGCCTGACCCCTGAAGAGTTGGACTGGATAATCCAGACCGTTTCTCGTACGGTGAGCCCATGACGAACTCTCACTATGTTGCCGCCGCCCGGCGTGTCTTTGAACTTGAAAGCCGTGCTGTGGCCCAACTCAGCGACAAACTCGACGGAGACTTTGACCAGGCGGTCGAACTGATCAGCCAGACCGAAGGCAAGACTGTCGTCTGCGGGATGGGGAAATCCGGCCTGATCGGTCAGAAGATCTCAGCCACCTTATCCAGCACCGGGACCGCCAGTTTTTTCATGCACCCCGGCGAAGCCATTCACGGTGATCTGGGACGGGTTTCACCCTCCGATATATTCATCGCGATCTCCTACTCGGGAGAAACCGAAGAGGTCATCCAACTACTGCCCTTCCTGCTGGACAATGGCAACCAGATCATCGCCATTACCGGGGCTCCCGATTCGACACTGGCGCAGAACGCCACGGTGCATCTGGATGTCTCGGTTACGGAGGAGGCCTGCCCGTTGAACCTGGCTCCAACCAGTTCCACCACGGCGACTCTCGCCATGGGTGATGCGCTGGCCGTGGCGCTGATGGATAGCCATGACTTCCGCCCCGAACAGTTTGCCCGCTTCCACCCCGGCGGCAGCCTGGGTAAAAAGCTACTGACCCGGGTTGAACAGGTGGTACGCCAGGAACCGCTTCCTCTGGTTCAACGCACCGACACCATGGAACAGATCATCTCTGCCATTACTCAGGGTCATGTAGGACTGGTGATCGTCGGCGGACCGAGCCAGGTCGAAGGGGTGATTTCCGATGGTGATATTCGTCGTGCCATGCAGCACTATCCGCAACGTTTTCTGGAGCTGCGCGCCGAAGAGATCATGTCGGCCAACCCGAAACGAATCGATGCCGATGCCAAAGTACAGCAGGCGGTCGAGCTGATGAACGACAACAACATCACCGCCTTGCTCGTTGAAAAACAAGGCAAAATCTGCGGAATCGCGCAACTGTTCGATTGCAATCTCTAGAACCGGCTGCGATGGCTTAGACGCCGTCGCAGCTACTCAAAGACCGCCAACAAAGTCGGCGCTGAGTCGCCCTACCTGCAGCTTCCAGCTGCGGGTGGAAAAGGTATGATCTGCCTCGGCCAACCGTTCAATCCGATCGTCACGACGGCGAGCCACCTTGCGCCACTGCTTGTCACCTTGTAGCTGCCGCTCGAACTCGCCGGCTGTCAGGTCTTCACCGCTTAGTATCCAGCATACCGGCACCGGTAAGCGCTGGTAGGCATCCAACATCCGTTGCTGATACTGTTCGCCGCAAACCGAGGGTTGTTCGGTTTCCACCGCAGCCTTGACGGTCCCGCCCAAATCTTTGGCGCTGTCGGCCAGTTTCACCTTGCCGCTGAGCAGTTTGCTCCAGAAACCCCGGCTGAATAAACGCCGCAGGTAGTAGTCCAGCAGGTCTGTCTTGGCTTTGGCCTGGGTATTCTCAAGCCAGGGGTTCGTCAGTATCAGACCGCTGACGCGCTTATCCTGCGGCCCATAGATCAGCGCCGCCGAGGCACCGTCACAAAGGCCCCAAAGAACGACCCGTTCCAGGCCGGCTTCAGCACAGAAACAATCCAACGCGGCGGCGATATCATCATCCAGCTGATCGAAGGTTTTTTTGTCCCCTTCGCTATCCCCCATCCCGGTCACATCAAAGCGCATAACCGGAATATCCCTGCCCGCCAGGTCCCGGGCAAGGTGGACAAACTGGCGATGACTGCCGACCCGGTACTGGGGACCACCCACCACGATCAGCACACCGATCGAAGCCGAGTCAGCCCCATGAAGAACACCGCTGAGCTGGCGCCCCGACGACTCAAACCGCACTGCCCGCTCATTGAACATCCATTGTCTCCTTGGCATGAACTGGAACGACGCCCGAATGCCAGGCCTGCACCGTATCAAGAATAAGTTCGGGGCTATCGTAACAATCGGGGTTCTGCCAGAACGCCGAGCCCTGACAATGCTGCAACGTCAAACACTGAGCTGGCCACAATTGCGCCACCTTCTCCACCGCCGGAGTGATCTTATCCGATGCTGCTTCAAGCCAGACCGTTTGCGGCATCTGGCTGCCGACCTGATCACGCATCCGCATCTCGATGATCGAATTGAGCCAGTCCGGAGCGATCGGGTATCCAGCCACTTCGACCGTTTCGCCCTGCTTGACCCGCTCCAGCCAATTGACCTTAGGTAACCCTTTGATCGAGTCAGCGACCTGACGCAGGCGGAAAAACTGCCCTAGCAGGGTCTTGGCATCCAGAACCGGCTTCCACAGCAGCAACCGATCGATCACGTCAGCCTGCTGTTGTCGTTGCCGATCCAGGTAGGTGGTTGCCATCAACGCGCCGAATCGAAGCCCCCAGAGCCCCACCGATAGGACGCCCTGCTGTCGCAGCCAACCGACCGCCGCGTCGATATTGTCGAGCCAGCAGTTGAGGTCAACCTGATCCAGCTCCAGCTCACTATCCCCGGTACCCAGGTAGTCCAAACAAACCACGGCATCGCCCTGAGCCACCAAAGCGCGCGCCTGTCGCGCCACGACAGCACGGCTCAGATTCATCTCTTCGGCAAAGGGAGGCAGATAAAGCCACACATGGCGGCCTTGGAGTTCACCGAAGCGGGCCAGATAGAGATGACCGCGCTCGGTGGCAAGAAAGAAACCGTCAGACACCTCAGCCCTCAAGCTTCTCGGCGACAAAACCGGTCAGGGTTTCGAGGGTTTCGAAAAGTTCGGCGCTGACTTCATCATCATCGACGAACACCCCATGCTCGTCTTCCAGGGCGGTAAAAAAGGTCACGATCGCCATCGAATCCAATTCGGCGATATGGCCCAACAGCGGCGTATCCGGCTGCCATTCTCCGACATCATCACGTGCCGTGGCCGCTTGCAGCAGTTGTTGGGTAATTTGCTGAAAATCCATAAAGTATGCTCACAAAACAATTATTGATTTCGGTCCAGCCAAAGCGCCAGAACCATCAGAATCCAAACCAGTTCGCCGTAATGTTTGGCGTGCTCCTGCTGGTGCAGGCGTTTAACGTCATCGATAAAACCGGGGCGGAACAACGCCAGTTGATCCAGACTGGCAATGGCGTCGTAGGCCAGGTTCCGCAGCCCCTGATGCTCGACGGTCCAGAGCCCGAACGGCAGCCCGAAACCGTGCTTGGGCTTATTGATGATTTTATCCGGCAGGAACCCGGTCATCGCCATTTTATAGAGATGACGCAGATTGGACGGGGTCAGTTTTTGATGCCCCGGAACCCGCAGTGAAAAGTCCACCAGTCGGTCGTCCAGCATGGGATAGGCCACGTCGACCCCAGCCAGCCGACACATGCTGTTGACCTTGACCAGGTCGTTATCGGCCAGGGTATGTTTCCAGTCCATGAACAGCATTCGATCCAGTGTATCGCCCTTGTCCAGCTGGTCATAAAGTTGCTGGCATCGCCGATCCGGCTCGCGCTGGTCGGTGGCCCGCAACAGCGCATCGGAGAAGATCTCCCCCCGATCGATCAGATTGAGGAAGTTAAAGTATTCCAGATTTTGCGGTACCGACATCTTCAGCTGGCGGGTCAGGCTGCGCGCCTTGCTGAACAGTTTCACCGACTCGGGCCAGGGCGGCCGCAAGATCGTCAGATCCATCAGCCCAATCAACGGTTTCAACCGCTGCCGCAACCGGTCCAGCTGCAGCTGTTTGGAGTAACGTTCATTACCGGCAAAGAGTTCATCGCCACCGTCGCCGGCGATCAGGCAATCGACCCCCTTGGATTTTGCCAGCCTGGCACAGAAATAGGCCGGCATCACCGAGCTGTTGCCGAATGGTTGGTCCATGCTGGCAATCACCTGCGGCAGCGCATCCACCACATCCTGAGGCGACATTTCGTACTCGTGGCCGGTCAGGCCAAAATGGTCGACAGCGGTTCGGGCGTATTCCAGTTCGTTGTACTGCTCGATTGGAAACCCGATCGAGAACACATCGGCGTGGGGACGCTGCTCCGATACCAGACCTGCCACGCTGGAGCTGTCCAAACCGCCGCTGAGAAAGCAGCCGCTGGCCTCACGCCCTGAATACTCGGGCATCAGTTCGCGCATCGTTCCCAACAGGTTATTGGCCTGCTGTTGCTCATCGACGTCTACGGTCTGATCGAAGCGGGGGGCCCAATGATGATCACGCCTCAGCTCACCGGCTAACCAGTCAATCCGCTGCGCCGGCTCCAGGCAATGGATGCCGGTGTAGACCGTCTCCGGGCTGGGGATCATATGAAAGAACAGGTAGTTAACCAACGCCTGCTGGGAGATAGTGCTGTTAGGGCGCTGCTGTCTGACGGCTTCGAGTCGGTCGGACACCACCAGGCTGGCACCCTCGGCAGAGTAATAGAGTCGCTGGGTAGCAAAGCGGTCTGCCAGAATCAGACAACGCGACTGTTGTGGCCAGACGACCACCAGGGCGAAGTGGCCAACGATCGACGGCGGCGCTTCCTGCTGGAAAAGCTCGGCCAGCTGTGACGCACTGAGCAGCTGGCGGGTGCTATTTCGGGGCTGGCCGAAACAGTAGACTTCGATCTCCGGACGGATGCAGGTCTGCTCTGGCGACAGTGTTTCGGCGATCACCACAACCTGCCGTTTTACCGCTTGCGTCCCCTGCTCTTGATTGATCACTTCGGCAAGCGATTGCGGGTCGTTGTTGCTCACTGCTCTGGCCATCCTTTCCTGTAATTCTGGATCACTAACGCGCATCCGGCGAGGTGTAATCAACACCATGAAACTGCAACCCGGCCGAAAGAGAAGACTAAATAGCTTAATGTCCGCCTTACATCAACTACGTTTTATCGTGGCCGGGCCCTTTAAGGGGGCTCTACAGCTTGAGTTTGAAGCTAATTCTGCTAGCTTTGTGGCTCTTCGAGCGCCCTAAAAGGAATTAATCTTGGTTGCCATCCATACCCTGACCCATCAGGCCGATAACGACTCAGAGCGCTGGGATCAGTTCGTGATCGCCAACAACGACGCCACCTTCTTCCACCGAGCCGGCTGGATGCGGGTTATTGCCGACAGCATTGGTCACCGCCCCCACTACCTCTATGCCGAACAAGATGGCGAGGTTACCGGCGTACTGCCGCTGTTTGAAGTCAAGAGTTTACTCTTTGGTCATTCTTTAGTCTCAACACCGTTTTGTGTCTACGGGGGCGTGGTGGCTGCCAACGATGAAGCTCGTCAGGCCCTGTTGAGCAAAGCCCAATCGCTGGCCGAGCAACTCGGGGTCGATTATCTTGAGCTGCGTCACCGTCAGCCCCAAACCGATGGTTGGCCGAGCAAAAGCAAACACTCCACTTTCCGTCGACTGCTTGATCCGGAAGAAGAGCCGAACCTGATGGCGATGAAACGCAAACAGCGCGCGGTAATTCGTCAAAGCATCAAAAACGAACATGAAGCCAAACTGGAGCAGGGACTCGATAATTTCTTCGACATCTACTCCACCAGCGTCAGAAATCTCGGCACCCCGGTATTCTCGCGTAAATTTTTTGAAGCCTTGCAGCGGGAGTTCGGCGACGACTGCGAAGTGGTTACCATCTTTCAGGATAAGCAGCCGCGATCGAGTCTGATGAGTTTCTATTTCCGCGACGAAGTACTGCCCTACTACGGCGGCGGCTTACCCGAGTCTCGAGGGTTAAAGTCGATGGATTTTATGTACTGGGATCAGATTCGCAGGGCGGTGGCCAAGGGCTTTAAAACCTATGATTTCGGCCGCAGTAAGAACGATAGCGGGCCCTACAATTACAAGCGTCACTGGGGTTTCACTCCCGAACCCCTGGTTTACGAATACCATCTGGTCAAGGCCGATCAGGTCCCGGATATCAGCCCCAACAACCCTAAATACAAGTACTTCATCAGTGCCTGGCAGAAACTTCCCCTGAAACTTTCTCAATTACTGGGGCCGGTACTGTCAAAGTATCTGGGTTAAAGTAGCGGTATGAATCAATCCCTGAAGCAACCGCCGGCAACCACGGACAGTACTCCCCGTGCCGCCAACCCGCCGGGTTTGCAGCCGCTGCTGTTATTACTCGCTGCGCTGGCAGTTTATGGTTGGGTATTCTGGCCCAGCCTGAGTTCGATGGCGGCCATCTGGTGGCGCTCAGACACCTTTGCCCACGGCATGTTTATCCCGCTGATCAGCATCTGGCTGGTCTGGCGTCAGCGAGACCGGCTGCCCGCCATCCCTCTGGGCAGTTCCTGGTTGGCCCTGGCGGCGATGCTGATCGGCTGCCTGGTTTGGCTGCTGGCGCTGGCCACCGACATCGCCGCACTGCACCAGCTGGCCGCCGTCGGGATTCTCATCTGCCTGATCCCGGCACTGCTGGGGCTACATCTGTTTTGGGCCCTGTTGTTTCCTATTCTGTATCTGCTGTTTATGGTGCCGATCGGCGAAGAGCTGACCCCGATGTTGCAGCAGGTTACCGCCGATATCACCGTTAAAGCGCTGCGACTCACCGGCATTCCGGTCTATATCAACGGTCTGTTTATCGAGATTCCGACCGGCAAATTCGAAGTTGCAGAAGCCTGTTCCGGAATCCGTTACCTGATAGCTTCTCTGGCGGTGGGTACCCTGTACGCCTACCTCAACTACACCCGTGTCCGCACCCGGCTGATTTTCATGCTGGCCTCTCTGCTGGTGCCTATCCTGGCCAACGGTGTGCGCGCCTACCTGATCGTCATCATCGCCCACCTGTCTGAGATGAAATACGCCACCGGGGTCGACCATCTGGTCTACGGCTGGCTGTTCTTCGGTATGGTCATGGCGCTGATGTTTTGGCTCGGTAGTTTCTGGCGTGACCCCGAAGCAGCCCCTGCCCAGATACGTCAACCCCTGGCCATCCCCGCTCCCTCCAGCCGCTATCTGATCAGCGTACTGACACTGACGCTGTTTCTCGGCGTCGGTTGGTCGGGTTTCCAGCTGCAGCACACCGAAGCAGAAGCGGCTCTGGCCGAGTTACAGTTACCACAATCGCCCTGGCAGCCGGTTGCAGGATTGAGCAGCCCCTGGGCACCCCGCTACCAGGGTGCCGATGAAGTGGTAAAACAGAGTTACCGCAACGGGGAACCGAACGATCAGCTCGATGCCATCGGTCTGTATATCGCCCGCTACCGCAACGAAACCCAAGGTAAGGAGCTGATCAACCAGAACAATCGGATTGAAACCGCACCGGCCTGGACCATTCAAAGTCAGCAGCTGCGCCAGCTGCAGATCGGCGACCAGCCCTTCCCGGTGGTGGAAACCGAGCTTCGCCATCTGCAGGGAGTCCAGCGCCGTACCTGGCACTGGTACGGCGTCAACGGTGAAACGGCCATCAACCCGCTGAAGGTGAAATTGCTGCAGGGGCTCAATCGACTGAGCGGCAACCCTCACCCGAGCCTGGTTACGTTAATCAGCACCGACTACGAAGACTCGACTCGCGCCGATCAACGGATGCAGCAGTTTATCGAGCAATTGGACCAACAGCTGCTCAAGCAACGCTAACCCAGATAACAGCCCGACCACGGAAACCGGTATGTATTTCTTGTTCCACCATCTGCTGACTCAACAGGCCCGACTCCGCCCCGATGCAGAGGCACTGGTACATAAGCAACAGTCACTGAGCTACGCACAGCTATGGCAGCAGACTGAACAACTGGCAGGCGCGCTGCTGGCCCAAGACTTGCGACCAGGTGAACGCGTTGCCGTCTACCTGCCCAAACAAGTCGAAACCGTCGCGTCGATATTCGCGACCAGTGCCGCCGGTGGTTGCTTTGTACCGGTCAACCCGGTGCTCAAGGCGCCTCAGGTCGGCCATATACTGTCCGACTGCAATGCCCGGGTACTGATCACCAATAGGGCTAGAGCCCAGCAGCTGTTACCCCAGTTACAACACTGTCACGACCTACGTCTGCTGGTTCTGGTTGACGATGGCCAGCTCGACACACCGAAGCCGCTTCCCTTCAGCGTCCTGAACTGGACCGGGCTGTTGGATACGACCTCGGAACATCCCCGATTACCGCTCGGTACCGACAGCGATCTGGCGGCTATCCTCTATACCTCGGGCAGCACCGGCAAACCCAAAGGGGTGGTGTTATCGCACCGCAACCTGGTTGTTGGTGCCCAGAGTGTCGCCAGCTATATTGGCAATCATGAGCAGGACCGGATACTGGCAGTGCTGCCGCTGAGTTTCGACGCAGGCCTGAGTCAGATCACCACCGCCTTCGCCAGCGGCGCCTGCTGCATCCTGCTGGATTACCTGCTGCCCAATGACGTAATGAAGCAGGTGGTCAAGCATCGGGTAACCGGTATCACCGCCGTACCGCCGTTATGGCATCAGATCGCCAACCTGAAATGGACCGACGAAGCCGCCGCTTCGGTACGCTATTTCGCCAATACCGGCGGCCATATGCCTCAGTCCCTGCTGAACAAGCTTCGCGCCACCTTCGGCAAGGCCGAGCCTTTCCTGATGTACGGTCTGACCGAGGCGTTCCGTTCCACCTATCTGCCACCGGCCGATGTCGATCGCAAGCCGGGCTCGATCGGTAAAGCGATCCCCAATGCCCAGGTGATGATTCTGCGTGAAGACGGGACCGAATGCGAAGCCAACGAGATCGGCGAGCTGGTCCATCGGGGACCGCTGGTCAGCCAGGGGTACTGGAACGATCCGGCCCGCACCGCCGAGCGATTCAAGCCGGTTCCCGGCCCAGATGGGGTGGTGTTCGACGATATCGCGGTCTGGTCCGGCGACAGTGCCAAACGTGACGAAGAGGGCTACCTGTATTTCGTCGGACGCCAGGATGAGATGATCAAGACCTCCGGCTACCGGGTCAGCCCCAGCGAAATCGAGGAGGTGGCCTATAGCTCCGGTCTGGTCGAAGATGCCGTTGCGTTGGGCTTGCCCCATCCGACCCTGGGCCAGGGTATCCTGGTGTTGTTCAGCCCGCAGCCCGATTCGGACAATCCCTGCGCCGAACTGACCAAACGCTACCGCAGTGAACTGCCCAACTTTATGCATCCGCAGGCGATCATCGAGATCGAGGGCCCGTTACCGCGCAACCCCAATGGCAAATTTGATCGCAAACAGCTGGCCGAGCGCTATGCCGAGCAATTCAATCATGGATAACAGCGTGCAATCCTGGCACTTGAGTTGACCGACCCCGTCCTATAACCGAATTACCGCTATCACCGCAGAGAATCACCATGACCAGCAGCAAACCAAGCCATCACAGTACCTGGAATCAGCGCCGAAACGGCGCTCCGCTGGTCAACGGCCATTCCCTGCAACAGGTCGCCGCGATTGCCGGGCAAACACCCTACTATGCCTACGATCGCAGCCGTATCAACGAAACCGTAGCCAACCTTCGGGCAGCCCTGCCCGACGCCATCAAACTGCACTACGCCATCAAAGCCAATCCGATGCCGGCCGTGGTAAACCACCTTGCCGGTTTGATGGATGGTTTGGATGTCGCGTCACAGCGCGAACTTCGGGTCGCCTTGGCTACCGGCACCGAGCCCGCCGAGATCAGTTTTGCCGGTCCGGGCAAGTCGCCGGAGGAGATTAGCGCCTCCGTGGCTGCCGGCATCGTCGTCAATTGCGAATCGATGCAGCAGATCCGGCAGACCGCCGATGCGGCCACCCGGCTGGGTCAGCAGGCCCGGTTGGCATTGCGGGTTAACCCGGCCTTCGAGCTCAAGGCCTCCGGCATGAAGATGACCGGCGGCGCCAAGCCCTTCGGCATCGACACCGAGCAACTGACCGAAGCGATCGCACTGGCGCGAGAAAACGGTATCGAACCCGAAGGTCTGCACCTGTTTACCGGTTCGCAAAACCTGAAACCCGAAGCAATTTGTGAAGCCCATAGCGGTGTGATGCAACTGGCTGCCGAACTGATCGAGCAACACCAGCTGGCGCTACGGTTCGTCAATATCGGTGGCGGTCTGGGTATTCCCTACTTTCCCGGCGAAAAGCCGCTTGAGTTGGCATCGGTGGCCGACAACCTGCGAACCGAACTGGCCAGCTTCCAGGCGATCGCGCCCGATACCGAAATCGTGATGGAGCTGGGCCGCTATCTGGTCGGCGAAGCGGGGCTCTATGTCTGTCAGGTGATCGACAAGAAAGTCTCCCGCGGCACCACTTATCTGGTCACCAACGGCGGTCTGCACCACCACCTGTCCAATTCCGGAAACTTCGGCCAGGTGATCCGCAAGAATTACCCGGTCGAGGCGATTCCCGCCAACCCAAGCGGTGAAACCGAACTGGTCACCGTGGTCGGCCCACTGTGCACCCCGTTGGATATTGTCGCCGACAAGGTCGAGCTGCCCCGTTGCGAAGTCGGTGATCTGATCCTGGTCCGCCAGTCCGGCGCCTACGGTTTCAGCGCCAGCCCCCAAGGCTTTCTGAGCCACCCGGAAGTGGTTGAAGTCTTTCTCTAAGGCTTCGCCTGAATCGAGCAGCCGTCTGGTGGTCGATGCCAGACGGTGCAGTACTCGGTCGCTTAGCCTGAAATCGCCTGGCGCACCTTGTCGTGCGGTCAACTGATCACCGCCATTGACGAACCGAGGCAGTGCCGGCTAGAAATCTTCCCGATCTTCCGTTGTGCTGAAGCAGCACAGCTCGGCCTCTAAGGAACCCGATTCGACCTTAGTCTAAGTTGTCGATTTTAAACGCATTTTCCTCAGTAAAACTACGTACTCCTCTACGTAGTAGCTCGCAGCCGCTGCGCATTTGTTCGGATACTTTTTCAACTCGCTTATTGGGACGATAGGCTCACCGTACTCACCAAGCGCTATGCTCACCCAACCCACTTGGGTCGAGTCCGGGAATAACAATAAGTTCGCCTTGCGAATCGTTCGATCCGATGAGGAAATAATCAAAATGCTAAAAATGAAACTCACCAAGCTGGTTGCGGCCGCAGCCTGCGCAGCCGTGATCGCACTACCGGCCCAGGCCGCTGACAAGGTCTACCGTCTCAAGCTGGCGGAAACCTGGGGACCTAACTTCCCGATCTTCGGCGATGCCTCAAAAAACATGGCAGCAATGGCCGAGAAGATGTCCAACGGTCGCCTGAAAATCACCATCGATTCCTCCAACAAACACAAGGCACCGTTCGGCGTCTTCGATATGGTCCGTGCCGGTCAATATGACATGGGCCACTCCGCGTCGTACTACTGGAAGGGTAAGGTCCCGAACACCCTGTATTTCACCAGTATGCCGTTCGGCATGATCGCAACTGAACAATACGCTTGGTTCTACCACGGCGGCGGCATGGAGCTGATGCAGAAGGTCTACGAGCCGTTCGGTCTGATGTCGTTCCCGGGAGGCAACACCGCCAACCAGATGGGCGGTTGGTTCCAGAAAGAGATCAACTCGGTTGACGACCTGCAGGGTCTGAAAATGCGGATTCCGGGCTTTGCCGGTGAAATTTTCGCCAAGGTGGGTGCCAGCCCGACCAACATCCCGCCGGCTGAGCTATACACCTCGTTGGAGCGTCGCACCATCGACGCACTGGAATGGGTAGGCCCGTCACTGGATCTGCGCATGGGCTTCCACAAGATCGCCCCGTACTACTACACCGGCTGGCACGAGCCGGGTAGCGAACTGCAGTTCCTGTTCAACAAGAAGAAGTGGGACCGCCTGCCGGCCGATCTGCAGGAGATCCTGCGGGTTGCCATGCGCACCGCCGCTTATGATATGTACACCCAGGCCACTCATGCCAGCAGTGAGAACTGGGCCAAGATGAAAACCGAGTTCCCGAATATCCAGGTCAAGACCTTCCCGGCTGAAGTCATGACCGCCATGCGCAAGGCCAACGAAGAGCTGCTGGCCGAGCATGCAGCCAAGGATGAACTGGCCAAAGAGATTCTCGAATCCCGCAAGGCTTACCGCGAGAAATCGCGCGTATGGACTGATATTTCCGATAAGGCTTACCTGGACAGCATGTCCAACTAAGCTGTTTCTAAACAACCGAACCCATGGGTCCGGTTGCTCCCCGCTCCCACCTGTTCCAAGCCGGGTGGGAGCCGGGGAACCTGCGAACATCTCCTTTATTAGCGCCGCACGATCACGTCCGAAAGCGCCGTGCCGATGTCGAAGCGATTTGTTCGAGAATTTCCGATTAACCGATCCGAATGAGTACGGTTATGCAATTTCTGTTAAATCTCGAGAACGGCATCAACCGGGTATGCGACTGGCTCGGTAAACTGACCGCCTTGTTGTTTGTGCTGATGCTGTTGAACGTATTCTGGGATGTCGTATCCCGTTACCTGTTCAACGAAGTCTCCATCGGCATGCAGGAGCTGGAATGGCATCTGCACGCCACCATTTTTCTGCTGGGGGTTCCCTATGCGCTGCGAACCGGCGGCCATGTCCGGGTCGACCTGATTTACGAAAACCTCAGTTCAAACAAGAAGGCCTGGGTCGATCTGTTCGGCACCATCGTGTTCCTGTTCCCGTTCTGCGCCCTGGTGGCCTGGTACGGCTACGACTTTGCCAAGGAAGCCTATGAGCTTGGTGAGCAGAGTGGCGATCCGGGCGGCCTGCCCCATCGCTGGATCATCAAGAGCATGATCCCGGTGTCGTTCTGTTTCATGCTTCTCAGTGGCCTGGGCCTGCTGCTGACCTCCATTAACACCCTGCTGGGACAACACGAGCAGCCCTACAAGCACACGGAGTTGTAATCATGGTTGGTATCTACATGTTTGGGGCAGCACTGCTGATGCTGCTGCTCGGTTTCCCGGTCGCTTTCACGTTCGGTGGTGTGGCACTGCTGTTTGGGGTCTGGGCTGAAGGTGCCGAAATCTTCGCGTTCATGCCGTTCCGGATCCAGAGCATCATGGAGAATACGGTGCTGATGGCCGTCCCGTTGTTCGTTTTTATGGGTATCGTGCTGCAGAAGACCCAGCTGGCGGAACAGCTGTTGGAAGCCATGGGCAAGCTGTTTGGCGGCATCCGCGGCGGTATCGCGATCTCCACCATTCTGGTCGGCGCGTTGCTGGCCGCCTCCACCGGTGTGGTTGGCGCCAGCGTCGTGGCCATGGGGCTGATCTCGCTGCCGGTGATGCTGAAGTACAAATACGACAAGAGCCTGGCCTGCGGCACCATCTGCGCCTCGGGCACCCTGGGTCAGATCATTCCGCCGTCGATCATCCTGATTATTCTCGGCGATGTACTGGGGATTCCGGTCGGCGACCTGTTCAAGGCGGCTGTCGGCCCCGGTTTTGTGCTGATCGGTCTGTATATCCTGTTCGTGCTGGTCTACGCCTGGCTGAAACCGGAGAAAGCCCCGGCCATCCCGGCCGACCCTGACGCAGGAACCAAAGGCGAACAGGTCATCGAAGCCCTGAAGGCGATCGTGCCGCCGCTGGCGCTGATTATCGTGGTGTTGGGTTCGATCTTTACCGGTATTGCCACCCCGACCGAATCTTCGGCACTGGGTGGTGTCGGTGCGCTGATCCTGGCGGCCTGCTATCGCCAGTTGAACTGGAGTGTGATCATTGAGAGTGCCCAGGAAACCGTCAAGGTGACCGCGATGGTATTCGCGATTCTGCTGGGTGCTACCGCCTTCTCGATGGCCTTCACCTATACCGGTGGCGATTACCTGGTCGAGGAGTGGCTGCTGCAGTTACCGGGTGAGAAGTGGGGCTTCCTGATCCTGTCGATGGTGGTGATCATGATCCTCGGCTTCTTTATCGATTTCGTCGAGATCAGCTTTATCATCGTCCCAATCCTGGCACCGGTGGCCGAAGCGCTGGGCATCAGCATGCTTTGGTTTGCGATCCTGATCGCGATGAATCTGCAGACCTCGTTCCTGACCCCGCCGTTCGGCTTCAGTCTGTTCTATCTGAAGGGGGTTGCCCCGCCGGAAGTCAGAACCAAGGATATCTATCGCGGCGTCATGCCCTATATCGCCATTCAGGCGCTGGTGGTGGTATCGATTCTGCTGCTGCCGGCTTTCTACGGCCTGGATTAATCCCCTAACGGCACTGGAACGGCCTCCCATTGGAGGCCGTTTTTTTATGGTATAACTGGTCGTTCTACACTGATGCGATTCCACACTCCGACGATGCAGCTCAAAACAAAAATCCTGCTGCTGGCGATCTTACCGCTGCTGCTGCTTACCGCCGGTGTCACCCTGGTGGCACTTAATCAGGCCCGTGCGCTGGGTGAGCAGGAGATCCAAACCTTCGAGCGCAACCTGATCGCCTCGAAGGAACAGGCCCTGCGAGACTATGTCAGCCTGGCGCTGACATCGATCAGCCACCTGCACGGCCATCAGGACCTCGATCCCGAAGACGCCCAGGCCCAGGTTAAAGCGATCCTGCGGGATCTGACCTACGGTGAAGACGGCTATTTCTTCGTTTACGACGACAACGGCACCAACCTGGTCCATCCGGTTCAACCGGAGCTTGAGGGGCACAACCTAATCGAGCTGACCGACGATAACGGCACCAAGATCATCGTCAGCCTGCTAGAACTGGCCCGCAACGGCGGTGGCTTCCTGCGCTACCAGTGGCTCAAACCCTCGCTCAATCGCGCCGAGGACAAGCTCAGCTACGTGGTGCAGCTCAGAGATTGGGAGTGGATGCTCGGCACCGGACTCTATCTCGATGATATCGCCCAAGAGGTCACCAAGATCCGCGAGCAGGTCAATCGCAACGTCCGCAATACCTTTTTTACGGTGCTGGTGTTTACCGCCGTCACCGTCATCCTGATCGTGATGATCGGGATCGCCTTCAACGTCCATGAGCATATGCTGGCCGATGCCAAACTGCGGGACCTGGCCCGCCGCTCGATGCAGTTCCAGATCAGTGAACGACGGCGCTTCTCCCGCGAGCTCCATGACGGCATCAACCAACTGATGGTATCGGTGAAATATCGCCTGGAGCTGGCCCTGTCGACCCTGAAAAAACAGCAGGACGGTGCCGAGGCCCACCTGCTTAAAGGCCAGGAGGTTCTGAACGATGCGATTCGTGAAGTTCGGCAGATCTCCCACGACATGCGCCCGACGGTACTCGATGACCTGGGGTTGCTTCCAGCCCTGAAAAGCCTGCTGGGTGCGTTCGCCGAGCGTACCGGCGTTCAGGTCGAGCTGGATGTCGATCTGGACCAACGTCAGCTGACCGAAGAGATCGATATCACCCTCTACCGCGTGGTACAGGAGGCACTGACCAATGTGGAGCGCTATGCCGATGCCAGCGTCCTGACGCTGCAGGGCTCCTGGCACGGCAACAGTTTCCGGATGGAGATCCGCGATAACGGCTGCGGCTTCGATCTCACCGACAAGATCCGTAGCGACGGCATCGGCCTGCGCAATATGCGCGAGCGGATCGAACTGCTCGGCGGCCGTTTCAATATTGAGTCCACCCGCGGGGGCGGCACCTGGATTAGCGCGCAACTTCCGGTCGAGCTATATAGTTAACAACCCCATCATCCAAGGAGTCACAGGTTGATCCCACAACAGAGCGACAGCGCCGGCATCCGAGTGCTACTGGTCGATGACCATCCGTTGGTACTGGACGGTATCCAGGCCCGACTCGAATCCGCCCCGGGGATAGAGGTGATCGGCCTGGCGGGCAATGGCCGCGAGGCCCTGGAGCTCAGCGCCCGGCTCAATCCTGATGTGGTGTTGATGGATGTCAGCATGCCGGTAATGAACGGCATCGAAGCCAGCAGCCTGTTTCAGCGGGACTACCCCGATATCCGTGTCCTGATCTTGAGCATGCACGACAGTCGCGAGTACATCATGCAGTTGATGCACAGCGGCGCCCGGGGCTATGTCCTCAAGGACGTCGGCTGTGAAGAGCTGATCAAGGCCATTGAAACGGTGCATCAGGGCAACACCTATTTCAGCCAAGGGGCTTCCCAAAGCCTGTTCAACCCCGATGCCGAAAAGGCAGCTGGTACGGAAACGCAAAACCCGTTGCTGACCAAACGGGAACAGACCGTGCTACGGTTGCTCGCCCAGGGCAGCAGCAATAAGCAGATCGCCAAGGAGCTGAATATCAGCGTCCGGACCGTCGAGACCCATCGCCAGAATATCAAGACCAAACTCGGCATTCAGACCGCCGCCGGACTGGCCCGCTATGCCATTGAGAATAATCTGGTCGGCCCCTGAATCCCGTCGGCATCCGGACGCGGATCGGGGCTGAACGCTACAGGTTTCGACGTAGCAGCTGCTCGATCTGGTCGGCGTCCATCGGGCGCCCGAACAGGTAACCCTGGAACTCGTCGCAGCCATGCCAGCGTAAGAAATTCGCCTGTTCCTCGGTCTCAACCCCTTCGGCGATCACCCGTAGCCCCAGTCGACGTCCCATGGCCAGAATGGTCAGTGTAATCTCGGACGATTCCCGGCTGTTTCCAATCTCTCGGGTAAAGGCCTGGTCGATTTTGAGTCGATCGAGGGGGAAGTTGCGCAGATTGCTCAGCGACGAGTATCCGGTACCGAAGTCATCAATCGCCAGCTCCATCCCCTGCTGTTTAATCCGACGCATCACCGTGATCGCCCGATCCACTTCCGACATCAGCGAGCTTTCCGTGATCTCCAGTTCCAGATCGGCCGGTTCGATTCCAGCCCGGTCCACGATCGCACGAACACTCAATTCCAGATTGGGATCGGCAAATTGTAACGGCGAAACATTGACCGCAATGCGTGGCGGGTTCAGCCCCTCATCTCTCCATTCTCGTAATTGGCGGCAGGCCTTATCCAACACCCAGTAACCAATATCGACAATCAGACCGACGTGCTCCGCCACCGGGATAAAGGTCTCCGGCGAGACCCAACCCAATTGCGGATTGTTCCAGCGCAGCAGCGTTTCCAGCCCTACCAAATCACCGCTCTGGGCACAGACCTGCGGTTGGAACTGCAGTGAAAACTCGTCCCGTTCCAGCGCCAGTATCAACGACTGCTCCAACTGCGAGCGGACTCTTAGCTGACGCCCGATATCATCGGAGTAGATGCACAGATCATCGCTGTCATCGATTCTTGATTTGAACATCGCCGTGTAGGCATTACGCAGCAACCCCATGGCATCCTGACCATCTCCGGGCCAGACGCTGACCCCGATCTGCGGAGCCAGCAACAGCATCTCCTGCTCCATCGGCATCGGTTGTCGCAGCTGGGCCAACAGCCTTGAGGCCAACTGTCGCACCTGTACCGGTTCATCCAAGCCGGTTAACACCACGCCGAAGTCATCGCCGTTAAGGTGGGCGACAAACTGATCTTCACCGGCCAGCCGGCGTAAGCGCTCACCGATCTTAAGCAGTAGCTCATCCCCCAAGGGGCGCCCCAGGGTGGTACTGGCCGAGCCGGGCCAGTCGAAATGAATCACCATCAAACCTGCCACCGGCTGGTCGGGCGACGTCAAAGACTCCAGCGCACGGAGCTGATCCTCCAGCATGGCATGATTGGGTAAACCGCTGGCCGGGTGGAAGCGCGCCTGATGCTCCAACTGCGCCTGAAGCTGTTGCCGCAATCGAACATCCAACCCTTGCTGCCACAGACTCCACAACGGCCAGCCGATCAGACTTACCGACAACGCCGCGGCAGGCGCAAACCAGAGTCGCTCCCAGATCAACAGTCCCAATGACAGTGCCAAGGTCAGCACCGCCAACAGCGAGGACAGCAACAAGCCAAGCCGTAGCGGCGATAAAATCAGTACCAGGGCAACGGTCAAAGCAAGGCAGCCGGTGATCAGACCACTGATCGGACTCGACAGACTCTGGATCCTGTCATTGTGCAACAGGGCATTAAGGATATGGGCATTGAGCACCACCCCGGGCATCAACTCATGCGCACCGGCAGCGGGCGTCGACAGGGCGTCCCCCAACCCGGCCGCCGTTGCGCCGAGCAACACATAACGGCCACGTATCTGCGTCGGCCTGACCCGTCCCTCGATCACATCGACCCAGGAATAGATCTTGGGAGGTTCTGAACGGTTGGCAAAGGGTATCAGCAGGCTATGATCGCGGGTCCAGTCCTCGCTGACAGCTGGCATTTTGGGAGGCAACTCGGAACCCGGCAATGTCGGCGCTTTATCGGCAACCTGCAGCATCGCCAGGGTCAAGGCAGGCCAACGCGCATCGCTCAAACCACTGTACAGGAACACCCGGCGGCATAAACCGTCCAGGTCCAACTCGGCATCCACATGGCCGATCGCGGCGGCCCGGACAGCCAAATCCGGCAGGGGCAGAATCTCGGAGATAAGCTGGCCCGGCCGGTAGAGCGCGGGCGCAACACTCAAAACCGCGCGCCCGTTGCGGCCCAGCGCCTCGGCAAATAACTGATCGGCTTGCGGGTCATCGCGCTGAGGCTCCGAGAACAGAATGTCGAAACCGACGGCGGCCGGCTTCATCTGGGTCAGTTTATCGAGCATCTGCGCATGGCGTCGGCGCGACCAGGGCCAGCGCCCCAGCTGCTCCAAACTGGCATCATCAATGGCGATGATCACCACCTGGTCGCTCATCGGTCCAGCCTGCAACGGCAGCAACAGATCGTAGAGCAACAGATCAACCCGCTCCAGGCTACGAGTCTGCTCCAACCCGAGTCCGACCGTCAGCAACAGCAGTGACAGCAACAGCGCAAAAGCCCCATTGCGTTGGGATTCAGACAGTTTCATCGTGCTCGCCTGCCGACAACACTACAGCAGCAACAGTAATCCCAAGGCGCTGTTGAACAGGATCAACGGCGTCCAATTGGGTGTCGGCAGCACGCGCTGTACGGCGCCCCAGGGGCCGGCAAAACCGTCCGGCTCCACCGCTCTTACCCGCAGGTAGCGGGATCCGCCGCTGAAGGTTTCAAAGCGATAACTGGGAGTATCCAACAGCTGATCGACCAACAGCTGCTGAAACTGCGGATCCTGGGCCATCTGCAACTGATAGCGCTGGCCCTCTAAACCGGCGGGCCAGTTGGCCACCAGCATCCCATCATCGGTACTTTGCATCTGGGTGTCGATGGCGGCGGGGATGGTTTTGGCCTGCCAGCTGCGTACGGTGCCCACCGGGCCCAGCTCACCATCGGCGGCAATGCTGGTCAAACGCCAGAAGTAGGTACCGGGTATCGGCAGTTCATTGGTATTAAAGCGGGTCTCGGACAGGTCATCCCGATCGATCAGCACCTGTTCGAACTGTTGATCGACAGCGATCTCAAGTCGATAACGATCCGCCTCCTGGGATTGGGTCCAACGCAGCGTCGGCGATTCACCACGATAAAGCTGTTGATCATCGGGTTTGAGTTGAATCGGCGCCTGCGGGCGGGCATCCAGAATCAGCGTCTGGACCGCGTTATGCCCCTCCAACCCCAGCGGATCAACGGCTCGGATTCGAGCAAAATAGCGGCCGTCGGGCAGATCAGGTAAAGCCGCCCGGTGATGGACACTAAGCTGCTGCCACAACAGGGTATCAAAGCTGCGTTGCTCAGCGATTTCGAGGCGGTAAGCGCTGGCACCCTCCACGGCCTGCCATTGCAACACCCAGTTGATCGAGCGGATTGCCCCATCGACCGGTTTTAATGTCGGTGCCGGCAGCAGTTTACGGGGGGCCAAAGGCGCCTCCCCTTCAGCCACCCGGGTTCCGAAACCGGCCTTAATCAGACTCTGTTTATCCGCCCCCTTGACCGCCACCGATCCCTCCAGCACCTCGATGCTGGAAACCGAACCGTTATCGCTGACAGCCGCCCGGTACTCTGTACCCCGAACCGCACTGATCGCCGAAGGGGTTTTGATCTGGAAGCGCGAGCCCGGCCCTTTGGCGGGGATCACCCGGGTGTCCATCCGCCCTTCAAGCAGGTTGAGACGAGAGTCCACCATGCCGGTACGGCCATGGGCACTAAGATGGTCAAAACGGATCAGGCTGTCTTCATGCAGGGTCAGGATCGAGTCGTCGGCAAATCGAATCGCCACCGTGCTGCCCTGAGCCGTGCGGACCTGGTCACCCAGATAGATAAGATCGTCCGGCTGCAACGGGGCAGAGGTACCGTCGGAGCGCCGCAATGTCACCTCACCCTGGATAGCTTCGACGGTTGCCGGGACCGGATTGCTGCGGATCCACTTAAGCGGAATCCGGAGCCGGGTGCCCGGCCGCATCTGCTTGGGATTCTCGATACGGTTGATCCGTTGCAGCTGCTTAAACCGCATCACCGAGTCAAGATGCTGTTCACTCAGATTCCAGAGGTTGTCGCCCTCGACCGTGGTGTAGATCCAGTCCTGAGCCTGGATCGGTGCCGCCACCGCCGTCAGTAGCAGCCACAAAGCCCAACCTGTGACTCTGTTTGCCTTCATCGCAGCATACCTCCTGTGTGCTCTAATCCATGATATCTGTGGCACCGTTACTGCTTGGTGAACATCCTTTTAGATAAACCCCAACCAATTGCAGTAGCGACTGCCTCAGCGAACTGAAACTGCTCAAGCAATAAGACTTGTTTGCCTTACAAGATTGAAAAATAGCTTATCTTTCAACAAATAGGCAGCAATAGGCATAAACTTATTGGTGAAATATTCAATTCCGATAAATAAAAACATCAAACCGGTTGACCGGTCGCATCTCAGCGTGAAGACTCTCTGCCACCAGCAATCCCTCACCAAGGATGCAGCCGGTAGGCATAGCAGGATGGATCAG
Organism: Motiliproteus sp.; assembly: GCF_965230735.1. GTDB lineage: Bacteria > Pseudomonadota > Gammaproteobacteria > Pseudomonadales > Balneatricaceae > Motiliproteus. Next base: position 2,427,495 of record NZ_OZ246016.1, on the reverse strand, counting down.
CGCAGCTGCCGAGCTGATAATGGAGGCCGCAAGGCGAGAAAACCGGCCTAAGACGCAGCGATCAACAATCAGAGCTTAGTTCTCTGTGTTGACCCCGCACAGGTACTTGCAGACTACCCGTTCCAGCTCACCCTGTTGTTCCAGTTTCTCGATACTGGCATTCATCCCATCAAGCAGCTCACCGCGACTGCGATGCAATCGAAACGTTACCGGATGACTGACATAGGGCAGTGAGATTTCGTAATTCAGCTGACCCTCACGCCGATAACGCAGTGCACTGACCTCCTTCATCAGTCCGATCTCATTCCAGCCACGATGCACCCGCTGGGCGATCTGCCATTGGTTGGAAAAGTCTTCGCGGATCAGCTTATCCGGTACCGAACTCCCCCGGACCGTCGCAACCCGTTTACCTTCCAGATCTTTCAAAATGAAGACCGGAAACGAGAGTTCCGGGCGATAGATGATCACTTCGTTGACGATCCCGAACGGGCGGCTATACAGCGAAACCTGCTTCAGCGACGCCGAAGTTTCCAGGTTTACCGGCACCCCCGCTTCCAGATCAATCTCGCCGGCGATGAAGTGGCGCCGCAAGCGTGCTTGAGAGAGTGGAACAAACGCCAGTTCAATCCCCAAATCCTCGGCGATCAACCGCAAGGTATCGGCATAGATGCCTTCAAACTCGCCCTGCTCGTTGCGCCAGAAGTAAGGGACCTGACCGGGCGATGGCATCCCAACCCGCAGCTGATTACCGGACCCGGTGTCGGCGGTTGCCGACACGGACCAAACCAGCAGGGCCAACAAACAACCGCAACCGATGCACATTCTGAACTTGAAACGACTTACTGTGGCGCACAAGGACAAAAACCCTGCTTCTTTGTGATAACCTGCGATTTTTCCCATCAAGCCAAAAGCACTCTTTTCATGCCAACTCCGACCGTCTCCGCGCGTTTGTTAGAGCCGGTGCTGCAACTGGCACGGCATTACCGCACCGATTCCGGACAAAACCAGGGCGAACAGCTGCTGCAGATCGCCGGGCTTACCGAGTCGGAGTTTACCAAACCGGGGTCACGTTTTCCGTCGGCCAATTATCCCCGGGTGCTGGATCAGTTGGTGCAGCTAAGCGCTAACCCGTTAATCAGCCTCAGTCTGGGCGAAGCCACCCAACCTCGGATGCTCGGTTCGGTGGGCTTTCTGATGTCCACCTCCGACAATCTGGAGCAAGCCTATCGCAATCTGATCGATTATTTGCCGCTACTGCATGAAGAGGCGGTACTGGAACTGGAGCAATCACCCCGGGGGACCGTCCTGACACTGGAGCTGAACCAGAACCACCCGGCCCTGATCGACTACCTGCTGGCCTGCCTGATCAACTGGCCACGCTGGCTGACCGGGCATCAGGTGGCCGTGCAGCGGGTCAAGCTGGCCCGATCCGAGCCTGAGGATAAGCGGCCCTACCAACAGTTTTTTGCCGCAGAAACCGAATTCGGCGCGCCGAGCAACCAGCTTTGGTTCAGCAGCGACTACCTGAGTCTGCCCTGCCTCGACGCCAATGCCGAGATGCATCAGTTACATCGCGAGTTTGCCGATGTGCTATTGGGACAGAGCGGCCGACAGGGCGCGCTGATCGCCCAAACCCGCAACCTGATTCGACAACAGCTGGTCGATCATCAGTGCTCGGTCAGCCGTGAGCAGGTTGCCGAGCAACTGGGGATGAGTCTGCGTACCCTACAGCGCAAGCTTGGCCTGCAGGATACCAGCTTCCAGGAGATCCATGACCAGACCCGGCGCGATCTCTGTCTACAGATGATTCAACGCGGCGAACTCAGTTTTGGCGAGATTGCCTATCAGCTGGGTTTCTCCAATCAGTCCGCATTCCAGAAGGCGTTTAAGCGCTGGATGAAGCAACCCCCGAGCGAATACCGAAAACAGGTTCGGCCCCTGCCGCTCGAGCCCGCAGTAAACCAGCCCGACAACCCAGTCGATACCCGTTGGCTTCAGGATGACGATCATGCCGAGCAAATTCAGCAACGGCTCAAGCAGCTGCCGGATCTAAGCCGTGAACTGCTGGACTGGGCCCTGCTACTGGAGGACCCGTACAGCCTCGAGGATCTGGCCGAAGCCACCGGCAGTCCGCTGGCACGACTGGCGATCCACCTGTGGCCGGCGGAACAAGCGGGACTGATCGAAGCCACCAACAACGACAATACCCGCTACCGCTTCAGCGATGCGCGTATCCGCCGGCAACTCGATAACAGTTTGCCGACAGCAACCCGAAAGCGGATGCACAGCCGCTATGCCGAACTGCTGCAACAGCTCGCCGCCCCCGGTTCAACTGCCGAACTCGATCCCGCGCAACAACTGCAACAGCAGCAACGTTTGCTGCGACACCTTAAACAGGCCGGGGCCAACCCAGACCTGATCCGTCAGGCTTCGCTGGCCGCGGCGCAGACCGCCGCCTTGTTGGGTGACTTCAATGCCGCGGCACAGCATCTGGATTCAGCCTGTCGCCGCACCCGACCCGATCTGAACAACTACTCGTTGTGGCTGCAAACTGCCAAGATGCAGTTGCAGGCCGGTACTCCCGGCGCAGTAGAGTCCAGCTTGAGCACACTGAACGACTTAGACCTGCCCGCTGCGGCACAGATCGAAATAGCACAGCTACAGGCCGGTGCCCATCAGCACCAAGGCGATGAAGCCGGCGCACTCGAGATTCTGTTGCAACAACTCGAACAACGGCAGCAGCCGCTCCCGGTGACTCGTAGCGAACTGTTGGATCAGCTCTTGAGCCAGCTACAGCAGATCAACGACAGCGTAAACGCAGGCCTACTTGACCGGCCCTTGCAACCGGCCGATCCGGAGCGTCACGGCTTGATGGAATTACTGCAACGACTCAGCCAGCTGGCCCGTCACCTGGGGCAACCTCTACTGGCGGCCTGCGCGATCGGCCGCATGGCCCAGCTCAGTCTGCGTCAGGGGCAATGCCGACAAACCCCGTTCGCTTTCAGCAGCTATGCCTGGGTCTGCAGCTGGTTCTGCGCCGATCTGACCCTGGCCCGCCGTTTTGCCGATCGCGGCCTGCAGTTGGCGAACGAGGCCGAACTGTTGCAACAGCAGACCGACACGGAATTCGACGAGGCTCCGGGCACAACCCTCTTCTCGCCCCTCTCTGCCCCCTTTTCCACGCCCTTTTCCGCCGTTGCCGCACGGTTGGTTCAGTGCGCTCAGGTCCAGCATTGGTACCAGCCGCTTCCACAGCTTTCCAAGCAGCTGCAGACCACCATCGAGCAGGCTGCCGAACAGGGTCTTTGGATACAGCAGGGTCAGTGCAGTCTGCTGCAGGCGCAATTGCAGCTGTTTAGCCGCCAACCTCTGAGCGAGCAACGTGCACAGTTGCAACAACAGCAGCAACAGCTGCGGCAACACCAGCTGTCGGAACCGGCCGATCAGCTGGACCAGTCCAGTGGCTTGCTGATCGGCCTGTTAAGCGGAGACCGCCCCTGGCCGGAACAGCTTGAGTACCAACACGGCTGGCACGCCGTCGCCATGACCCAGGCGGCGCTGCTGCTGGATCGGCAACCGTTATGGCCGCAGTTCTATCCCTGGGAAAGCCGCCTGGAGAACGAGATGCCGGGCTATTTCGGCGTCAGTGAAATGCTGTTCTGCACCGCTCTGATGCGGTTGATTCAAGGTCAGCAGCAGCGAGGCTTGAGTCCCCGTCGTCAGCTGGAAACCGAGCAATTGCTGTCACGTTTCGAGCTCTGGGCCCACCACTGCCCGGAAAACTTCGACTGCCAGCGATTGCTGCTGCAAGCCGAACTCTGTCGCCTTCAGGGGCAGCCGGCCGCCGGCTGGTTCGAACAAGCACTGCAGGCAGCCGAGCAACAACAATTCAGTTACCGCAGAGCCCTGGTCCAGGAGCGCTATGCCGCACTGCTGTCAGAGCATCAGCAACCCAGCCTGGCGCGGTACTGCCTCGATGCCGCCCTGGCCTTCTATCGCGACTGGGGAGCCCGAGCCAAAGTCAAACAGCTGGATCAGCAGCTGGCTTTGCTGGCAGAATAGCCGACTCTATAACGATAACGACCCGTAGTAGCTCATGACCCCCTGGAAAGTTCTGATCGTCGACGATGAGGAAGGCATTCACGGTATCACCCGAATGATCTTCCGTGGTTACGAGTTTGAAAAACGGCCGATCAAATTGATCAGCGCGATGAGCGGCGCCCAGGCCCGGGAGTTATTGCAGCAACATCCGGATATCGCCGTGGCGCTGCTGGATGTGGTGATGGAGACCGACCATGAAGGTCTGCAACTGGTCAATCATATCCGCTCAGAACTGCACAACCCCGATATGCGCGTAATCCTGCGCACCGGCCACCCCGGCTACGCCCCCGAGGCGCAGGTGATCGTCAATTACGACATCAACGACTACCTCAGCAAAGCCGAACTGTCCGCGTCCCGACTGCTGACCTCGGTGGTCGTGGCGCTTCGCTCGTTCCGCGATATCAAGACAGCTCGCCAACAGCAGGATCCGGCGGACAGCCCTCAGAGCCGTAGCCAACTGCCCGAAGGTACGACGCAGATACTGCAGGGCCAGATCGAACCGATCGTCAAACAGGGACAGCGGCTCCGGTCGTTGGAGCTGAATCCGGTAGCGCGGGATCTCAGCGATGAACTGCACGCCCGTCACCAACGGCTAGCCAACGCCATCCACCTGCTGGACGACCAAGCCGTCGGCGCCGATCCTGAACCCCTGACCCTGGCCCCACTGCTGGATCAAGCGTTGCAGGTCTTCCTGCCGTTGGGTCGACAGCAGGGCTGGCTGCTGGATTATCGGCTCGGTGCCGAGGTGCCAACACAGATCCATAGCGATCCCGCCTTATTAAAACAACTGCTGTTAGTGGCGATCGAGTTAGGTCTGTATCTGGCCAACGGCAACGACCTGAAACTGTTGTTGGACTGGAATGAAGAGAACGGTCAACTCGGTGTCGAAATCGGGCTCAGCGTAGGCCAACCGCAATTTATCCGCGACGAATGGGTCAACCACCTCCGCCGCCGGTTGGAGCAACTGTGCGAAGCGCTCCATGGGCAGTGGCTGGAGACCGGCGATGAAGGCGTGGTGCGTTTCAGCCTGGCGGGCCGATAACGCGCAGGCGATTAACCGTGCCGGTGTCCGGGCCCTTGTAACTAATAGAGCTGTGATCGAATAAAGGACTCGGCTTCTTTCAGGCAGGCATCCGAATCAAAGCGCTGCTGTTTCTCATCGAGAATGTTCTGCAACTCGATAATCCCCGCCAACTCCTCGCAGTAATCCTCCGCCGCCAGCCCTAACGTGACCACGGCACCGACGAAGGGGATCAGCGACCCCGCCGCCTTCTTGCCCACCTTCTGTATCGATTTCTTCGACAAGGTAGCCCGTCGCTGCGCGACGGTGGATTTGGCCCGATCGACTCTCGCCCGTTGAGCCTGATACTGAGTCGCGTGATAGCTTGGAAGGTCAAGATCAAACTGAAACAGGCTGCCTGAAGCCAATGCGCCCGCTAGAAATATGCTGCTTGTTCTTATCAATGTGATTAAACCAAACGCCAGTAGAAGGGAAACTAAAATAGTGTAAGACGGAGAGTAAGCTTCCCATATGAATATCTTTGTTATGCATTACTCTCCTGAATTTCCTTATAAGTTCTTCCATTTTTATCTATCCATGATATAGGTCCCGGAGCTTGCCTTCCCAAAATCACTGATGAGGCAGCACTTGGAGAAGCAAATGTTGTATCCTCTGTGAAAATAAGCTTGTCCTCTTTCCACTTCAATGCTCCTTCATCTAGCAACTTACTTCTAATTCTTCTCCAGCCGTCAGCCATAGAATTGTTTACTTTCTTCGCAACTTCAGAGCCTGCCAAGACGACATACCCCTCAGTTGTTTCTACCATTGATGCAGAAAGAGACTTTGATTTTACTTTGTAGATTTCCTGGGCTGTATCAGGCTCCATCCCCTCGGCTGGATGCACGATAACAGATAGCAAGGATTGCAAACCAACTGTGGGCAATACGAGCTGTATTTGTTCTAAGAAATACTCCATATCAGAAACATCTGCTTCTGATAGCTTTGATAACTTGGGCTGATTACCATTTTCCAAGTATGAGTTATTAGCCTTTTTTGCAATAGCTATAAGCCTTGACTCAAGGTATTTAACATGCGCTTTAGTCAGCATATCGTCTTTACTGATAAAGCAAATAACAGATTCAAAATCTCGGTCAGCTAAATGTTGCTTCAACCGTGATCTTAGCTCCTCCGCTTCCCCTATATAGACACTGTCGCTGAACTCAGTTGAAGTTGAATGGCCTTTTAATAAATAGACTCCTGGATTATCAAATTCATCTCGGTTCAACATTAGCTTTAGCGACGCACGAGGGGAATAAATTGCTTTCCCTGACCAATTCCCAATCTCAACTGTTTTGGAACCTGTCGCAACTCCATCAATCATGTAGATGGTTAGCTTCCTGCCCATGATTACCCCTTATGCATAAAACCTTAATACTGAGTCTATTTATTAGGCCGTGCTGAATAGAGTAGGTAATTGGAATCTATCCTTCTCCTCTCTCCGGAAGAGAACAAGCCCGCACGGCACGATACTTCAATCTACTGATTCCTAAAGTATCTGATAGTGCAATATCTTCTTTTTCAATACCAGCGCATATCAAACCAACCACTTTTCAGAAGAGAAAATTCTTTACTCTTTGGAAATAGAAAATTAAGGAAAACAATTAACTGTAAACTACAGGACAAGAATCAGCTCTCCCGCCCACAAAAAAGGGAAGCATATCGCTTCCCTTTTTGATTAGCCTATTGGCCTAGTAATAATACCCTGGTTTACTTGGCCTGGGCCAGCTCCAGCAGCTCTCGGATCGCCACGATGAAGACGGCGAAGTCCTGCTGGGTACTGCTGCGGATCTCGTCCAGCAGCTGTTGCCAGCGTTGCAGCAGGCGATGGTTGCTGTCCAGCCACTGGCTGACCAGGCTCTCACCAGCACTGTCGTCCAGATTGGCGTCGTTGCCGTTCAGCACCCGTACCGCGATCGCCTGCTGGTGACTGGTCAGGTCTTCACGGAAGCTGTCCCGGGCCACCGACTCCCAGTGGTTGGAGGTATCCAATTCCTGGACCTGATGGTCGAACCAGTTCAGCTGCAGACGATCGCCCAGGCCGAAGTGGATCTGGGCAACCAGCGTCAACGGCTGGCCAGTCTGCTCGGCAGATTGAATCACGCTGAGCAGGCTGTAGAGGCTGTCGGCCGCAGCTACCTTGGCCGCCAGTTCGGCCGGGATACCGTCCTCAACCAGCTCGTCGTGCTTTTGCTGCCAACGCTGTAGCGGCTCGCCTTCCAGCAGGGTACCGAACTGGCTGCTGAGTTCCTCAACCGCCGGCTGGAACCGCTCCACCACCTCACGTACCGAGGCCGCCGAGCGGCGGTTGCGCAGGAACCAGTAGGTCGCCCGACGCACCATCCGGATCAGGTCGGCCATCATCTGCTGCTGCAGTGACGCCGGCACCTGATTGTCCAGCGCTCCGATATCGCTCCACAGTTGTTCAATACCGAATACGTCCCGGGCGATCACGTAAGCGGCCGCCACATCGGCCAGATCGCTGCCGCCCATCTGGGAGATACGCTCGGCAAAGGTGATACCGATGCTGTTGACCATGCCGTTAGCCAGCTGGGTCGCGATGATCTCCGGGCGCAGGCGGTGGCTGTCGATCTGCTCGGCATAATCACCGATCAGGCGTTGCGGGAACGCCGACATCACTTCCTTGCTGAGGTAATCGTCCTCGGTGATCCAGGAATCGGCCAGCGCTTCTTTCAGCTCCGCTTTGACGTAGGAGATCAGCACCGACAGCTCGGGGCGAGTCAGCCCCTGGCCGCTGCCCTTGCGCTCCTGCAGCACCTCGTCGGCCGGAATAAATTCCAGTTCCCGATCCAACTTGCCGTCGGCTTCGAGGCGGTTGATCAGACGGGTGTACTCGTCCAGCGCCTTGCGGGCATGGCTGTGCGCCACACTGATCGCCAGCGCCTGCTGGTAGTTGTTTTTCAGTACCAGATCGGCGACTTCGTCGGTCATCTCCCGCAGCAGGTTGTTGCGTTGCTTGACGGTCAGATCACCGTTGGCCACCACTTCGTTCAGAAGGATCTTGATGTTGACCTCGTGGTCGGAACAATCCACCCCACCGGCGTTATCGATAAAGTCGGTGTTGGACTTGCCGCCCAGGGCGCAGAATTCCATCCGCCCCTGCTGGGTGAAGCCCAGGTTACCGCCCTCACCCAACACCTTGCAGCGCAGCTCGTTGCCGTTGACCCGCAGGCTGTCGTTGGCCTTGTCGCCGACGTCGCTGTGACTCTCAAAGCTGGCCTTGACGTAGGTACCGATACCGCCGTTCCAGATCAGATCCACCGGCGCTTTCAGTAATGCACTGATCAGATCATTGGGCGACAGGCGATCCTCACTGATCGCGAAGCGCTGCTTCATCTGCGGGCTGATCTCGATCCACTTGGCGGCCCGGGAGAAGATCCCGCCACCTTTGGAGATCAGTTTTTGGTCGTAGTCTTCCCAGGTGGAGCGCGGCAGCTCGAACATCCGCTTGCGCTCGACAAAGCTGCTGGCACAGTCCGGATCCGGATCGATAAAGATATGCATGTGGTTGAACGCGGCACACATCTGAATGTGTTCGGACAACAGCATGCCGTTACCGAATACGTCGCCGGCCATATCGCCGATCGCGATCACGCTGAAAGGCTCGGACTGCGTATCCAACCCCAGCTCGCGGAAGTGCAGTTTGACCGACTCCCAGGCGCCGCGGGCGGTGATGCCCATGCCCTTATGGTCGTACCCCTGCGAACCGCCGGAGGCAAACGCATCGCCGAGCCAGAAACCACGAGACTCGGCGATCTCGTTGGCGATATCGGAGAAGGTTGCGGTGCCCTTGTCGGCCGCGACCACGAAGTACGGATCGTCTTCGTCATGACGCACCACGTCGACCGGCGGCACCACCTCACCGGCAACCAGATTGTCGGTGATATCCAGCAGCGCGCTGATAAAGATCTGGTAGCTGGCGATCCCCTCGGCCAGCCAGGCTTCACGACCACCGTCCTGCGGCAGCTGCTTGGCGACGAAGCCGCCCTTGGCACCCACCGGCACGATCACCGAGTTCTTCACCTGCTGCGCCTTTACCAAGCCCAGCACTTCGGTACGGTAGTCTTCCAAGCGGTCGGACCAACGCAGTCCACCGCGGGCCACCTTGCCGCCGCGCAGGTGCACGCCTTCGACACGGGCGGAGTAGACAAATACCTCGAACATCGGCCGCGGCAGTGGGATATCGCTGATATCACGCGGGCTCAGCTTGAAGGCGAAGTAATCTTTCAGCTCGCCCTGCTCGTCGGTCTGGAAGAAGCTGGTCCGAAGGGTCGCTTTGATCAGCTCCAGGAAGCGGCGCAGGATCTTGTCTTCGTTGAGGTTGGCGACCCGATCCAGCGCGTCCAGCACACTGTTCTCGATCCGCTCGGCCAGGGCCTCGACCTTGTCACTCTCCTGTCGCTGGGGCTCGAACCGGGCCCGGAACAGCGCCACCAGCAGGCGGGTAACCTGGATATGGTTCGACAGGGTGGCAGCGATATAGGGCTGGGAGAAGCCGAAACGGATCTGCTGGCAGTAGCGGGCATAGGCACGCAGCATCGCCACTTCGCGCCAGTTCAGGTTGGCGCCGATCACCAGCTGGTTGAACTCGTCGTTCTCGGCACGACCGCTCCAGATGGTCGCAAACGCCTGCTGGAACACCTCCTGCACCTGCTCCAACACCACCGGCTCGGAGCCCTGATGAATCAGGGTGAAGTCGTGCATCCAGAAACGCTGACCGTCCTGGCGGCGGATCTCGTAGGGGTGCTCGCCCACGACCCGCATGCCGAGGTTTTCCAGTACCGGGATCACATCGGACAGCACCAGGGATTCATCGGAGTTGAACAGCTTGAAGCGCAGCAGCTGCTGGCTCTGCTCCAACACCCGGTAGAAGCTCATCGTGATCGGGTTGTCGTCGCTCAACGCTTCGATCCGCTGGATATCATAGACCGCACTGGCCGGGACGAAGTGCTCACGGTAGGCGCTGGTGAAACCGTAACGGTAGTGGCTCAGCAGTCGATTGCCCTGCTCTTCGCCGCAGTTTTCGATCAGCGCGGCGTGCAGCTCGTCGTTCCAGTCGCGGGAGACGTTGACCACCTCTTTTTCCAGCTGGGTCAGGTCAAACTGCGGCGGGTTGGACGGATCGGTCCGCAGCACAAACTGTACCCGCGCCAGCACCGACTCATTGAAGGTGGTGGTGAAGTCCACGGTGCTGGCACCGCAGGCTTTGACCAACAGATCCTGTACCTGTAAGCGCAGCTCGGTGGTAAAGATGTCGCGCGGCACGAAGTACAGGAAGGTCATAAACTGGTTGCTGCGATCCTGGCGCATCAGCAGTCGTGCCTTACGGCGCTCGTTGAGGCTGAAGATGCCCATGGCGATCTCGAGCAGCTGCACCTCGCTCGACAGGATCAACTCATCACGGGGCAGATCGTTCATAATCTGCAGCAGCTGCTTGCCGTTGTGGCTGCGGCGGTCGAAGCCGGTCTGGGTCAGCACCGTCTTGGCCTTGTCACGGACCACCGGAATACCGGACATCGGCTCGGAGTAAACGGTCGAGGTGTAGAGGCCGTGGAAGCGGCACTTGCCGATCACGTTCCCGGCATCGTCAAACCGCTTGATCACGATGCGGTCGATATAGGCCGGACGGTGTACCAGCGAGAAACGGTTGTCCTTAGCGAACATCAGGGTCGAGGGTTCGAGCAGAAATTCCCGTTCCGCTTGCGGCAAAGCTTCGAGCTTGACGCAGACCGGATTGCGCTCCAAGCGGAAGATCCCCAGTTCGCTGTTCTCCACGGTGCAGACCTGCCCATCGGCAATCTCGACCTCGTCGTAGCCCAGGAAGGTGAAACGGTCATCCTGCAACCACGCCAGGAACTGACCGATCACCGGATCCTGCTGACCCAGCTGCTGCGCCATTTCGGCAGCCTTATCCTGCATCGCCTGGTAATCCTCAACCGCGATACGGACATGGGCCAGCACCTGCTGCAGCTCGGCCAGAATCTCCTTGTGCTCGGCTTCATCGCTGGTGCGGTCGACTTCGAGATAGATCAGCGACTCGGCCTGAAAGCCCTCTTCAGCGGCACTGCCGAACTCCTGCAACACACCGTTTTCACGTCGGCAATGCAGAATCGCGTTATGGATGGTATGGATCGCCAAGCCGCGACGGTTCATTGCCATTCGGACCGAATCGACCAGAAACGGCATATCCGGTTGGATGATTTCGATCACGGTGTGCTGGGCGCGCCAGCCATGCTTTTCCAGATCCGGGTTATAGAGCCGGATCCGGGGTTGCTCGGGATTGAACTCCTGCAGCAGCTCCCAGCAGGACAGGGTCGCGCCATAGAGGTTTTCCAGCGAACGCTCGCTAAGTTCGTCGTGGGTCGCGGTCTGGTAGTAAAGCGGTGCAAATTCATTCACCCGTGCCGCCATGGCCGCTTTGAGACGCTGGCTGAACAGCTCGGTCAGTGGAGACAGGAGTGAAAGGTTGTCACGGAATCGGTCGAACATGAGGGTTAATTTGTTAACCTGCAACAGGGCATATGAAAAGGCCTGTCGCGTGCCCGATTTCGGCGACAGGCCAGAGAAAGTGTTATCAATTGCTGTTTTGGCAAAACAGCAGTATTTATCTTGGTCTTTTTCAGCCAGTCCAGCTCAATCTGGCCGAAAAGATCTACTTTATAGCAGCTAATTATGTCAGCTTTTTAGCAATAAAACTGAACAACCGGCACGTTCCGCCACCCGGGCCGAAACCGAGCCCAGCAGGAACTCATCCACTTTTGAGCGGTGGTGAGCCGACATCAGCACCAGGTCAACGCCCTGCTTGCGGATATAGCGCACGATCATCTCTGCCGGCGAGCCTTCATAGACCTTGAGCACCGGCTTGATATCCTCCGGTACGATCTCAGACGCCAACGCCTTGAATTTACGCGCCACCTCGGTCACGGCCTTCTGGTGCTCCCGCTCACTGAAGAACGAGGCCACCAGCGAGTTACCGAACCCGGGAACAACGGTGATCAGATGGAGCTCAGCATCATTTTCCCGAACCTCCCGCAGCGCCAGTTTTAGGGCTTGCTGGATAAAATCCGGTTCAGACAGGTCCACCGGTACCAGTACTTTTTTAAACATCCCTTCTTCCTGCAAAAGCGGCCCGACGATCGACGCCGGGCCTGGGTTATCAATTGGGGGCGTTTCAGACCGAAGCCGAGGCACCCTGTAACGCTTGCTCATCCCGTGAACGACGGCGACGCTGCAGACTGATCAACAGCAGCAGCAAAGCCACCGCCGGAATATAGATCAGCTGTTTCGGCGGCTGTGCCTGGGGGGCTTCGACGCCGGTGATCACCTGATCGAAGGCCATCCCCGCTTTCTCGGCGGCACTGTCGAAACCGACGAAATCCACCAGGGTGCGATCGCCGCTGGCGATCAGCTCCAGACCAACACTGGCCAGACGATCGCGACCGTTATCGCCTTCGCCCAACACCAGCGTGGCCACGAAGGAGCGGGCATTACCGACCGCATCTTCGCCGTCGACCCAGAAGCGCAGCTCGGTGCCCGGCTCGACGGTATCGAGGGTCTGTACCAGCGCACTGGGTTCGATCTGCTGATAAGGCGCCACGATTCGATCCATCCAGAAACCGGGACGGAACAGCGAGAATGCGATCAACAACAAGGCCAGAGTCTCGTACCAGCGGTTGCGGGTGAAGAAATAACCCTGGGTCGCGGCGGTAAAGATCAGCATCGCAATCGTCGCGACGATAAAGACCTGAATCCCCTGGGCCCAGCTGACATCGATCAGCAACAGGTCGGTGTTGAAGATAAACAGGAACGGGAGCGCCGCGGTTCGCAGGCTGTAGCTGAAGGCCTGGAAACCGGTGCGGATCGGGTCACCGCCGGACACAGCCGCCGCAGCAAACGAGGCCAGCCCCACCGGCGGCGTCACATCGGCCATGATGCCGAAGTAGAACACGAACAGGTGCACGGCGATCAGCGGCACGATCAGACCGGACTCCTGGCCCAGCGAGATCACTACCGGCGCCAACAACGACGACACCACGATGTAGTTGGCGGTGGTCGGCAGCCCCATCCCCAGGATCAGACTCAACACGGCGGTGAGCATCAGCATCAGCAGCAGGTTGCCCATCGACAGCACTTCCACCAGATCAGCCAGCACCGAGCCGACACCGGTCTGCGAGACCGCACCGACGATAATCCCGGCGGTGGCGGTGGCAATGCCGATTCCGATCATGTTGCGGGCACCGACGATCAGACCGTCGATCAGCTCGTTGAAGCCCTTGCGCAGACGGCGGGGCAATTCGTCCTTACCGCGGAACCAGGCCATCAACGGCCGCTGGGTCACCAGGATGAACATCATCAGCACCGTGGCCCAGAAGGCCGACAGCCCCGGCGACAGGCGCTCGATCATCAGACACCAGACCAATACCACCACCGGCAGCAGGTAGTGCAGACCGGATTTGACCGTCGGACCCACTTCCGGCAGTTGCACCATCGGCGAGTCGGGATCGTCCAGCTCCAGATCCGGTACCCGCGAGGCAAAGCGGATCAGGAACAGATAAACCACAAACAGCAGCGCCGCGATCACCAGGCCTGCGTAGTCACCGAAGGTAGGTTTAACCCAGCCGATGCCGTAATACACCACCGCCGCGATGCCGGCGGTGACCAGGAAGCCGGTCAACATGCCGATCAGACGTAGCTGCCAGGTTTTGACTTCCATCCGGCGAGGCAGCCCCTGCATGTTCTGCTTCAGGGCCTCCAGGTGGACGATGTAGATCAGCGCCAGGTAGGAGATCAATGCCGGCAGGAAGGCGTGAGTGATAACCTCAACGTAGGAGATGCCGACATACTCGACCATCAAGAACGCCGCGGCGCCCATAACCGGCGGCATGATCTGACCGTTGACCGAGGATGCCACTTCGACCGCACCGGCCTTCTCGGAGGTGAAGCCGACCCGCTTCATCATCGGGATGGTGAAGGTGCCGGTGGTGACCACGTTGGCGATGGAGGAGCCGGAGATCAGGCCGGTCAGACCGGAGGAAACCACCGCCGCCTTGGCCGGGCCGCCACGCATATGGCCCAGCAGCGAGAACGCCACCTTGATGAAATAGTTACCGGCACCGGCTTTGTCCAACAGTGCGCCGAACAGCACAAACAGGAATACAAAGTTCGAAGACACCCCCAGCGCGATACCGAATACCCCTTCGGTGGTCAGCCACTGGTGGTTAACCAGCTCTTTGAGGGTAACGCCCTTGTGGGCGATCAGCTCCGGCATCCAGGGCCCGGCCAGCGAATAGGTCAGGAACACGATCGCCACGATCATCAGCGGCGGTCCCAGGGTCCGTCGGGTCGCTTCCAGCAGCAGGATCAGACCGGTAATCGAGAACACTAGGTCCTGGGTGTTGGGCAGACCCGGACGGGTCACCAACTGGTCGTAAAACAGGAAGATATAGCTGGCGCTGAAGGCGCCCAGCAGGCTCAGGGCGATGTCGGTCACCGGAATATGGTGACGCGGCGAGCGGGCCAGCGCCGGATAGGCGGTAAAGGCCAGAAACGCAGCAAAGCCCAGGTGAATGGCGCGCACTTCGGTGTCATTGAAAATGCCGAAACTACCGATCAGCGGCCAGTCGTAAAACGGTAATGGTGATGCTATCCAGAGCTGGAACAGTGACCAGCACAGTGCGGCAGCGAGTAGAATTTTTCCTTGCCAACCTTCAGGGATACGGGCGCCGGTATCGTTGGCGGCCACCATCTCCTGCAGTTCCCTATCATCAGCCTCAGCCTGTCGGTTTTGTAGTTCTGTCATAATCGCTCCGACAATTAAGCGTGAAACAAGCGCCGGCAGAGCCTAATCAAGCGGGGGCGGCAGACGCTCTAAAAAGAACGGTCAACCCGAGAGGGGCTGACCGTGATCCCTAGGGGATGAGCGGGTCCGGATTACATCCAGCCCTGTTCTTTGTAGTAGCGCACAGCGCCTTCGTGCAGCGGAGCAGACAGACCGCCGGAGATCATGGTCTTCGGATCCAGGTTGGCGAAGGCCGGGTGCAGACGCTTGAAGCGATCGAAGTTGTCGAAGACCGCCTTAACGACCTGATAAACGGTTTCATCGTCAACGTCGGCAGAGGTCACCATGGTGGCCGCGTTACCGAAAGTGGTCACGTCACTGTCGGTTCCCTTGTACAGGCCGCCCTTGATGGTGGCTTCGGCGTAGTAGTCGTTCTCGGCGATCAGCTTGTCGATCGCTTTGCCGGTAACCGGAACAACGACAGAATCACAGGAGGTGGTGGCTTCCTTGATCGCACCGGACGGGTGACCAACGGAGTAGATCATCACGTCCAGCTTGTTATCGCACAGCGCTTGAGCCTGCTCGGAAGCCTTCAGCTCAGCGGCCAGCTTGAAGCTGTCACGGGTCCAGCCTTTCTCGGCCATGATCACTTCCATGGTGCCGCGGGTACCGGAACCCGGGTTGTTCAGGTTAACGCGCTTGCCAACCAGGTCGTCGAAGGTTTTAACGCCGGAATCGGCACGGGCGACAACGGTGAACGGCTCGTTGTGGACAGAGAACAGCGCACGCAGGTTTTCAAACTTACCCTGATCGATGAAGGTCTGGTGCTTGGTGCCGTTTAGGGCGTGGAACTGCCAGTCAGACTGGGCCATACCCATGTCCTGCTGTCCCTGACGGATCGCATTGATGTTAGCCACAGAGCCGCCAGTGGACGGTGCGGTGCACTTGATGCCGTGATCGCTGGTGCCGCGGTTGACCAGACGACACATGGACTGACCGACAACGTAGTAAACACCAGTTTGACCACCGGTACCGATGGTCACGTAGGTCTGATCCGCCGCCAGCGCGCTGGAAGCGCCGAACGCAGCCGTCAGGCCTACAGTGGAGGAAAGTAGCGTCGTTGCAAGTTTGTTCTTCAGAGACATGTGCATTCCTAATTATCGTTATCATCCCGCCGGGCGGGTCATCATTATGGTTGGCAGCAATCCTTGCGATCACGGCCGGCATGGCTCCCGTGACAAGACGGTTTGGTTTCGCCTCGGGGGCAGTCAATCAAGACTCGGGACAACATAAGTCAACCCGGCCAACGCCTGAACCGCCATTCACGCCAACAAAACCTCCTGGCGTGCCAATCTCTGATAAAAAATGATCTGGTGGCTAAAACCCCTCTAAAACCGGAAACAGTGACTGCCAACCCACAAAAGCGCCGCTATCATAGGACGCCAAGCGGCACCAACTGAGAGCCGCTGGAAACTCACTAGCTGATGCCCGCGATGAACCTGCTACAACGACTCAAACAACTCCGTCGCCAAAAACCCCTCGGTATCCGCCTGTTGACGGCGATTCTGCTCTGCAGTTCGTTGATCACCCTGATCGCCACCGGTACTCAGCTTTGGCTCGACTACCGCTACGAACTCTCCGCCATCGATGAACGCCTGCATCAGATCGAGACCAGCTCGCTGAACAGCCTGTCCAACAGTCTGTGGGAGATCAGTCCGGCCCAGGTGCAGGTGCAGCTGGACGGCCTGCACCAGTTGCCGGATGTGCGCTACTTGGAGATCAGCTCGCAGTACGGCGATGACTACCGTGCCGGTACCCGCCCCACCTCCGGCTCGATTCTCGAGCGTCGCTACCAGCTCGAACACCGCAGCGCCGATGGCCACCTGTTTCAGGTCGGTGAGCTGACCTTGATTATCAGCCTGGACGAGGTCTACCAACGCCTGGCCGACAAGGTACTGGTGATCCTGGCGTCCCAGGGGATCAAGACCTTCCTGGTGTCGATCTTCATCCTCACGATCTTCAGTCGCCTGGTCACCCAGCACCTGGGCACCATGGCCGCTTACGCCCGCCGACTGAAACTGGATCATCTGGACCAGCCGCTGCTGTTGAAGCGCCATCAGCGCCATCACGACGATGAGTTGAGTCAGGTGGTCGACGCGATGAACAGCATGCGTGAATCGATGCTGCAGGACATCAGCAAGCGTGAGCAGGCCGAACAGGAGCTGGCCCGCTTGAATACCGAACTGGAACAGCGCGTGGTCGACCGAACCCAACAGCTCGAGCAACGCAATCAGGAGCTGCAACAGCTGCTGTCCAAACTGCAAACCACTCAACAGCAGCTGGTGGAATCGAAGAAACTGGCAGCCTTGGGCGGCCTGGTGGCCGGGGTTGCCCACGAGATCAACACCCCAATCGGGATCGGATACACCGCAGCCTCCTACCTGAGCGACCAGGCCCGGCTCTATAAGCAGCAGCGGCCAGAGGAACCGATGACCGATACCCTGATGGAGACCAGTCGGTTGATCTGCCAGAACCTGGAGCGCGCCACCCAACTGATCAGCGCGTTCAAGCAGGTCTCCGTCGACCAGTCCAGCGAACAGAGACGCCGCTTTGATCTGATCGAATACCTGGACGAGATCCTGACCTCACTGCAGCCGCGCCTGAAACAGTGCCGCCCCGAGATTCGGATCAACGGCCCACAGCAACTGATGCTGGACAGCTTCCCCGGCGGTTACTACCAGATCTTCACCAACCTGATCCTGAATTCGCTGTTGCATGGGTTCGACAACCGATCCGGCGGTGTGATCGAGATTGAGCTACACGTTGATGGCGACCTGCTGCAGATCGACTACCGGGATAACGGTGTCGGCATTGCCGAGGATTGGCATCAGAAACTGTTCGAACCCTTTATGACCACCAAACGCAGTCAGGGCTGCAGCGGCCTGGGCATGCACATCGTCTTCAACCTGGTTCATCAACTGCTCAACGGCCAGATCCGCTCGCTGGTCTCAGACCAGGGTGCGCACTTTCAGATCGAATTGCCGCTGCAGGACACCGCGGCGATGGGGGACGAGGGTTAACGGATCAAGCCCGCCTCGCGGAAGTAGCGCAATGCGCCGGGATGCATCGGCGCGGCCAGCGGGCCATTCACCATCGCAGCGGACTCAAGTTGCTGAAAAGCCGGGTGCATCCGGCGAAAACTCGGCAAACGCTCAAACAGCGCCTTGACGATTGCATAGGCGTCCTGCTCCGGCAGATCCGCCCGGCTGATCACCGTGGCACGCACGCCCGCGGTATCGATATCGGCCAACCCTTGGGCGTAGTAGCCGCCATTGAGGCGTGCGGAACGGTAGTGGGGGTTTTGATCGGACAGGGTCAGGATATCGCTGGCCGCCAACGCCAACAATCGGCTGTCACAATCACGCAGCGCTTCCTTGATCGCACCGCTGGGGTGCCCCACCACATAAAGGGTCGCATCGATCCGCCCGTCGCATAAAGCCTGGGCTTGCTGTGCCGGCTCCAGCTGGTGAACTTCGGGAAAATCCGACAGGGTCCAACCCCGTGCCTGCATCAGCAACTGCAACGTCGTACGCTGACTGCTGCCCTTCGGTCCGATGTTGATCCGCTTGCCCAACAGATCATCGAAACTGTCGATGCCGCTGTCCTTGCGCGCCACCACGGTGATGTACTCGGTGTACAGGCTAAATAGCGTTCGCAGCTCCCCCAGCGGCTTATCGAAATGCCCCCGCCCCTGGATTGCATCATGGAGCTGTCCGGCCTCGGCGATGCCCAGATCGAGTTGTTCAGACACCACCTGCTGCAGATTGCTGACCGAACCGGGCGTACTCCGAACCGCGCAGCGAATTCCATGCTCCATCCGGCTTTGGTTAACCAGCCGACAGAGAGCTCCGCCTGCCGGATAGTAAAGACCGGTCACACCGCCGGTGCCTAACGAAATAATTTTGCTCTGCGCACTGGCATCTGCCAGCAGAAAAGGACTCAGCAGCAGGCAACCAGCGAGATGTTGAAACCACTTTTTCATTCAGCCATCCCGTGTCGAAGTCAAAC
Source organism: Motiliproteus sp. (assembly GCF_965230735.1). GTDB lineage: Bacteria > Pseudomonadota > Gammaproteobacteria > Pseudomonadales > Balneatricaceae > Motiliproteus. Next base: position 2,408,470 of record NZ_OZ246016.1, on the reverse strand, counting down.
CGCAGAGTATCAGGTAAACGACCGCTCAAAGCTACCTTGCAACAGCGTCATTGGAAGACGAAAAACAGGCCTGCCGCCTTAACGCTAACCGTCGGGCAAATGGGTTACTTAGTGTTACAAGAATTCATTGAAACACTAAATATCCGTGATCCGATGTGAGAACATATACATACGGCTTATCTAATTTAGCTGTTTTGTAAGGCGTCACGATTTGTCTGACCTGTCGCCACGCGATTCCAAGCTAAACACAAGATAACCGCACGCGGTAACCGAGGGTACGGAATCATGGACAGTCCAAGTAACCCCTATCTCAGCCCTACTATTCTTGACGCTGAAGCCTTAGCCGGCAGCGATCTGTTTTCCAACAACAAAACCATCATGCTGTTGATCTGCCCGACCACTGGCAGCATTGTTGGAGCCAGTAGCGGCGCCTGCGAATACTACGGTTACTCACGTGAGCAGCTGACCTCCATGGCCATTGCCGAGATCAATACCGCCTCGGTCGAAGAGATCAGCGAAGAGATGAACCAGGCCGAGTCGGAATCCCGAAATTTCTTTGTGTTTTCCCATCGGCTCAGTAGTGGTGAAATACGCAAAGTCGAAGTGATCTCAACCCCGATCAACGTCGGAGAGAACAAGCTGCTGTTTTCCGTGATTCATGATGTCACCGAAAAGCTGCTCGTCGAAGAGAAAGCCAAGCGCACCCTGTCGGAACTTGAAACGATCCTGGATAACGCCCACGAAGGTATCGCCTATATCCGAAATCGGGTGTTCGTCCGGGTCAACAACTGGCTGCTGGAACAGACGGGGTACCAGCGGGCAGAACTGGAAGGCAGCGACACCAGCATCATCCATGAAAGCCTGAAAAGCTACCACCAGATCGGTAAGGAAGCCTACTCGGGCATCGAAGGCGGCAATGTCTATCGCGCCGAGATACGCCTGAAGCGCAAAGACGAGTCCCTGTTCTGGTGCCGAATTACCGGCCGAGTGATCGATCAGGACGCTGACGGGGCCGGCTCGATCTGGCTGTTCGATGACATCTCCAAGCAAAGACAGAAGGAACAGGCCCTTCATCAACGGGCCAACTTCGACCACCTGACCGGTCTACCCAACCGCGCCCTGTTCCTGGACCGGCTGACGCAAGCCATCTCCCGGGCTAAACGAAACGGCGAGCGCCTGGCTCTGCTGTTTGCCGATCTGAACGGCTTTAAAGCCATCAATGACTCGCTGGGACACAGCGCCGGCGATCAGGCGTTGATTGAAATTGCACAACGACTAACCCGAACCATTAGAGATTCGGATACCCTGGCCCGATTCGCCGGTGACGAATTCACCATGGTTCTACCGGGAATTGACTCACAAGCCTCGATCGACCGCTTTATCGGCAAGATAAACCGCCAATTTGACCAGCCGTTTGTGATCGATGGAATCTCCATTGCGCTCTCACTGAGCATCGGCCCGGCAATCTATCCCGAACAGGGCGAATCCATCAATGAACTGCTCGTTCGTGCCGATGAGCAGATGTACCAACAGAAAAGAGCCGGTCGAAAACCCGCCAAGAAACTAACCCAGTCTCTTGCCGCAGTGAGTCAGTATTTCAGCGGTCCTAATGAAAACCTGATGCAGAAGAAACCTGAGCCTTAAGCTGCTACTGACATCCTGGACTAGAGGGTAAGAGTTGAGAGTTAAGGGCTAACGCTTAAAAACCGTTCCGATTGAATTACAGCCTTAGCGTTAAGGTAGCCCGCTGCTGTTTTCGCCCCTTGAGCGCGCAAAACTCCTGCACCCGGCCGTCCTGATAGGTCACTTTGACATTGAACCCCATCGCGGGCCGATGATTCAGCACCAGCAATCGCTGCTGGCCCGGTTCGATCCTGAATACCTGCAGGCTGGATTGGCTATCGGCACTGCCAAAATCCAACTGTATCGCGTCGATACGCTGGCCACTGGCGTTGTTAAAGGTTACCTCCATGCCGTGTAGTGGCGCGTTACTTCGGCCGACAGCAAAACCGGCGCCAAAGATCAGCACCAGTAACAGCGTTGCTGCCCAGTAAGCCCGGCTGCTGGCCATCATGGAAATACCCTAAGACTTATATAAGAAACGGCTACTATAGCAAATCAATCGGCAACGGGTGACAGGATCTCCATCGGTTCGGCGATGTTTTTCAATCGGTGCTGCCCATGGGAGTTCCAGCCCATCGGATAGCAGTCAGCGAATACCTTGGATGCCAAGATATTTTGTCCCAGTACCGGACACATCCCCTCCACCCGGGCCGCTTCATTGGCCGCCTCGCCAATAACGGTGAACTCCAACCGTGACGGGATACCGATATTGCCGTAGAGCACCTCTCCCTTGTGCAGGCCGATTCCGAAGTCGATCGCCGCCTGATCCTGCGACCGTCGTTGCCGATTCAATTCAGACAGCCGCTGCAACGCCAGACGCGAGGCCTGCATCGCTTTGTCACAGGCGGAGCGCTCGGAATTGAATTCCTGGATCGGGAAGATCGCCAGCGACGCATCACCGATAAAACGCAACAGTTCGCCACCATGTTCGACCACGGCACCGGCGGTCACTTCATAGTACTGATTCAGCAACTCGAGGAAGCCACAAGGCGGATACTGCTTGGCCAGAGAGGAGGAACCGCGCAGGTCGCAGAAAAAGATCACCGCATTGATCGGCTCCACATCGCCGCGTTGAATGTTGCCGGCCAGAACCCGTGAACCGGAGTAGCCGCCCAGATAGGTATCGAGAATATCCTCGGTCAGCTTGCGATGGGCCAGGCTTTTAATCAACGCCGCCAGCGGTAAACGTAAGCGGGATAAGAATCGAAGCTGAGCCGGGCTAAACCCCTGCTTATCGGTCGTCGACCAGGTCAACACCACGCCTTCCTGCTCGTTCGGCGCTAGCGTTCGATCACCGTATCCGGCCATCTGCAGATAGTATTCGGTTACCCCCTCCTGGCACATCTCACGCAACAGCTGATACGGCTCGGCCTCCGGACTAGGTAACCGGAATAGATGTTCGTTGGCACCGGCTTCGTAAGTTGGTCTGAGCGGGCTGCTTAGCCAAGCCTTGCTGAGTCGATCCCCTCGGGTAAAGGCATCCTGAAAACATCCCTGCCCGCGCTTCCAGTAATATGTGCCGACCGAATACAACGGATGCAGCATCGGCAAACCGATATGCATCCGGTAGATATCGAAGCCAATGCTCTGCAGCCGCTGCATCAATTCCAGCTGCATCTGTTCGATTTTCCACGGATTGAGGGAGCGCTCGTGCAACCAGTCGACCAGTTGCTCGTACTGTTTCTCCAGTTGCTGTGCTTCAATCACCGTATCGCTCCTCAGTTCAACCTTTCCGGGGATAAACGTTCAGCCTACTGAACAGTTTAAGCCGCAGCCTGCTAAAGCACATCCGATCAGTCGTGTTAACCCAAGCAATCGAGGCTGAGAGTTAAGCGATAGAAACGGCTCCACCTACTTGGATGCGTAGGCGAAGCGGTGGAGCTTCAAAGCGAAATCGAAGTTCGAGGGGGGGCGTCAGATCGGGACAGGACGCCCCGACCTGGTCGTTATCGTACAACCGGGTTAAAGCTGCGCCAGCGCCTGCTTAACCTTGGCGACCACCGATTCGGACACCCAAGCGCTCCAGATCGATTCGTACTGGGTCAGGAAGTGCTCCATGGCGATATCGCCATCGGCCTGATTCTCCTCCATCCAGGCCAGCAACTGGTTCATCTGGTCGTTGGTGAAGGAACGCATCGACAGGTACTCGTAGGCCTGAGGCGCTTTGCTGGCGAAATCCGCAGTTGTCACGGTATGGACCGGCAACGGCGGCCACATGGTCGCCTGGGTGGGCGGACAGGTTTCCTGGGTGGTGCAGCTCAGAAAGTAGGCTTCATCGACGCCGGTACCAAAATCCACCTTGACCATGTCGTACTTACCCAGCACCGCGGTTGGCGCCCAGTAGTAGCCGAACCAGGGCTGCTGGCGCTCATACGCACGGGCAATGGTTCCGGAAAGACCCGCGCTGGAACCCGGATCGACCAGCTCAAACCCTGCCTCAGCCAGTTTAAGCGCTTCGAAGTTATGGCCGGCGGTGAGCTGGCAGGTCCAACCCGCCGGACAGCCGATAAAAGCGGAAGTGTCGGGATCTTCGGGGTTTTCGAACAACTTGGCGTTGGCTTTGATACCCTCGATGGTGGCCAGGCTCGGATCCTGGTCAACCAGGTACTTCGGCACCCAGAAACCCTCCTCCCCGCCGTCGGCAAATGCCTTGCCGGCAATCCGCAGACGGTTTTCGGCAACCCCTTTCTCGATGGCGTCTTTGATCGCATTGGTCCAGAGTTCCGGCACCACATCCGGTTTGCCCTTCTCGATGATCGAAGTACCGGTCGGTACGGTATCGCCGGGGATCAGTTCAGCATCGCAGCCATAGCCATGTTCAAGGATAAAGCGATCGACATTGGCGATCAGTGTGGCCGAATTCCAGTTCATATCGGCGATGGTCACGGTGCCGCAATCGTTGTCAGCCTGGGCTAAACCAGCCGCCGCCAGCATGGGTAGCGCAGCAAGTAGGTGCTTCATCGAATTCTCCATTGACGGGTTCTCCGTTGACGAGTTGTCAATCGTATAGTCGAGCTGTCCCTAGTCTCGATCCGAGTAGCCGCGTAAGAATCTGATCCACACGACGCACGCCAACCCGAAAGAGTACAAACCTAGCCAGCCAAATTTTCGGCGAGTTTACTCAGCCGTGAGGCAAGATGAAATACCGATCCGATACAGATATCGACAAATAGGTTTCTGGATAAGATATGGAGCCAAGGCAGATGTGATTGACACCGATAAATCCACCCTGGCTGATTTCTTGATTATGGTGCGTTTGCCGCTACTGGGCTTTTTTCACCACCACCAGTGCAACCCCGATCACCGATAACAGCCCACCGCACATCGCCAGCAGACCCAGTCGTTCATCGAACAGGATATAGGCTTCCAGCGCCGTCACCGGCGGGACCAGATAGAACAGGCTGGCCACCTGGGAGGCCGCCCCGCGACGGATCAGCTGCATCAGCAACAGAATCGCACCGACCGACAGCCCCAGCACCAACCAGCCCATCGCCAGGATCAACTGGGTATCCCAGTCCACAACCCGGGTTTCAAAGGCGAAAGCACCGATGGCAAACAGTGCCCCAGCGGCGCAATATTGGATAAAGGCACCGGGAACAAGCTCGACGCCCTGACAGTAACGCTTCTGATAGACAGTGCCGATGGAGATGGCGAACAACGCTATCAGTGCCCAGGCCAGGGTCCACAACGGGAAGCTGGTCATCTGCTCGGTTCCGCCCATCTTTTCCAGCAACACCAGACTGACACCGACCAACCCGAGCAGCAATCCCAGCCATTGTTTCCAAACGACGGTTTCGCGTAATACCACCACCGCCGCCAATGCCGTAACCAGCGGCTGCAATCCCACGATCAACGAAACCAGGCCGGCCGGCATACCGTCCTGGATGGCGTAGAACACACCACCAAGGTAAAACCCATGCACCAGCAAACCGGTTATCGAGGTATGAAACGCCGCCGTTACCGAGGGCCATTTCGACTTCACCCACATGGCCACCAGTGCCAGCAGCACCAGCGTTACCAGCATCCGATAGAGCAGCAGCGTGAAGGGTTCGGCATAGGGCAAGCCGTATTTGGCGCCGATAAAGCCGGTGCTCCAGAGCCATACAAAGACGGCCGGCATCAGTCGGATCGCTAGCCCGTCAGAGGTTTGTAGATTGCCGATTTCAGCCCGACTGGTTTGAGATGACATTAGTCCTACTCCTGCCTGTTTAGACGATCGGATCAGCGATCCAGATCGATCACGATACGACCGGTGACCTGGCCATCGATCAGCTTCTCGGAACTATCGGCTACCGATTCCAGATCGATCACCTCGATCAGCGAATCCAACAACTGCAACGGCAGCGCCGCCGCCAAGCGATTCCAGATCTGTAGCCTGCGCGCCTTCGGTTGGCGTACCGACTCGATCCCGATCAGTCGTATGCCGCGCAAAATAAACGGCATCACGGTGGACGACAGTTCGTGACTGGCGGCCAGACCACAACAGGCCACTGCACCCGGCTCTTGGGTTTCCGCCAACAGCCGCGACAGGATAGGGCCACCTACCGTGTCGATCGCTCCCGCCCAACGCTGCTTTTCCAACGGTCGGCAAGGGGCCTCCATCTCGGCTCGATCCAGGATCTGCTGCGCCCCGAGTCGGGTCAGGTAATCATGATTTGACGCCCGGCCGGTTACTGCCGCCACCTGATAACCCAGCGAACTCAACAAAGCGATCGCGATACTACCGACCCCACCGCTCGCGCCGGTTACCACGACAGTGCCCGAGTCAGGGGTAACTCCCGCCTCCTCCAGCTCCAGAATACTCAGCATCGCGGTAAAACCAGCCGTGCCAAGCGCCATGGCTTGTTTCAGAGTCAAACCGTCAGGCAGCGGCACCAACCACTCCGATGGCACCCGTGCCCGTTGGCTGAATCCCCCGCTGTGGCTAACCCCGACATCCCAGCCCGTCAGCACGACCTGATCACCGATTGCATAGTCTGAGGCGCCCGGATCCAATACCCGACCGGAGAAATCGACCCCGGGAATCAACGGAAACTGACGGATGATTTTTCCTTTACCGGTAACCGCCAACGCATCCTTGTAGTTCAACCCCGAATACTTCACCTCGACCAGCACATCACCCTCGGGCAACCGGTCCTGTTCCAGATTGACCAAATCCGCCTGATAGTGTCCGTCTTGATTCGAAACCAAAATCGCTTTGAACATGAAGCCCATCCTCTGCTGTCCGGGACTGACGTCGTTCGATCATCCTGTTGTTTGAACAGGGTCGAGATCAGCCTTTGCATTTTTGTTGACCCAGCTAAGTGTAACGGTAAAGAATGGTCCTCTAGCACCCTAAATTTGGCAAACTGGTTTTGCATAAATGCAACGCTCGATTCAACAAAAGTGCAATGAACTGGGACGATCTTAAATATTTCCTTTCCGTGGCACGGTCCAAAAGCCTCAGCGTGTCGGCGCGCAGCCTTCACGTCAGTCCATCCACGGTGTCACGTCGAATCGATGCGCTGGAACAGGCCCTGGGCACCCAGTTATTTTCTCGCCGTCAGGATGGCTATGATCTGACCGACGCCGGTGCCAACCTGATTTCCACCGCCGAACAAGCTGAGGCTCACCTGCTTTGGCTTGAGCGGGGGGCCGCTCGCAGCGAGACCGAAACGGCAGGGACCGTCCGGCTGGCTGTCCCCGAACTGCTGGGCCAGTACATTCTGATCCCGCAACTGAGCGATCTTCAGCACGCCCATCCAGAGATCCAGCTCGAAATCATCACCGATGTCCGATCGACCCCGTTGACCAAGCGTGAAGCCGACATCGCCATCCGGCTTACCCGCCCCACCCACGGCGACTACACCGTGCAGCGGATCGGCCAACTATCGCAGGCGCTCTACGCCAGCTCCGACTACCTCAACGCCATGGGAACGCCCAGATCCGCCTCGGATCTCGCCGAACATCGATTTGTCGGTTGGGATTCGGAGTTGAGTTATCTGCCGTTGGCCCACTGGCTCGAAGACCGCCCGGAGATACCGAGCCTGTATATGCGAACCGGCAGTTACCACTCCCAGTTAATGGCGGTCAGGGCCCATATGGGCATCGCCGCCCTGCCCCGATTTGCCGCAGAGCTGTTCGAGCTGCAGCGGGTGCTGCCGGAAGAGTCCAGCCTAGTGTCCGATATCTGGCTGGTCAGACAAGCCGACTCCCGCCGTCTGAAGCGGGTCAGCATCGTCTCCGATCAGATCAGTCGTATCATCAAAGGCGCCAGCGACCAGCTGGCCTGAACCGCACCCGACAGCTCTTTCTCTCCCCCCCTCCGGCGCATTCGCCCCACTAAACCGCTCTGACTAAGCGGTTCAAGCACAGCCTCTGATAGCCACTTTTGGCTGTTATCTCAGTCGCAGAGCAGCGAAAAATCACGCCTTTCAGTCACTACCCGTGCGCATTTGTCTCAATACCGACCATAGCAATTGTGAATTATTTTCTATTATGGAACCTCAAGAGCCATTTTAGAAATTTATTGACAGCCAAAAATCTCTGCAATATGGTACCTCAGGTTCCATTTTGGAACTTCGGATTATTTTATACCAATAAAAACACTGTCCGCTGGGTGTGCTAGGCCCATCGGGCACCGAACCAAAGGATCTAGCCATGAAAATTGCTAAGACTCGCCTTCGTTCATCATTCACCAGCATGACGGCAGCGGCGGTATTGGCCGCCTCAGCCAGTGCACCGGCCCTGGCTGCCGATACCGTTCGCTGGAAAGTGCAGTCGGTGTTCGGCACCCACCTTCCGGCGCTGGGTGACCCTATCGCTCAGATCGCCAAGCAGCTGAAATCCGTCAGCGATGGCGCGGTGCAGTTCAAAGTCTTTGAGCCCGGAAAGATTGTCCCGCCGTTTGCGATCACCGAAGCGGTTAAGAACAAGCAGATCCCGGCCGGTCTGGCCCTGCTCGGCTACGACCAGGGCAAAATCCCCGCCTCAGGTCTGTTCAGCAACGTCCCGTTCGGCATGGAGCCCTGGGAATACGCGGCCTGGTGGTATGACGGTGAAGGCCGCACCCTCGCCGAAGACCTCTACGCCAAGCACAATATCCACCCGGTACTCTGTGGTGTGATCGGTCCGGAAACCGCCGGCTGGTTCCGCCAGGAGATCAAGTCCATCGATGACTTCAAGGGTTTGAAGATTCGGTTCGCCGGTCTCGGTGGCCAGGTACTGCAGAAAGCAGGCGCATCGGTTACCTCGATGCCCGGTGGTGAGATCTTCCCCGCATTGGAAAAAGGCGCAATCGACGCCACCGAGTTCTCCATGCCGGCGATCGACCAACTGCTCGGCTTCAACAAGGTTGCCAAAAACAACTACTTCCCCGGCTGGCATCAGACCTTTACCGCCAACCACCTGGTGGTCAACAAGCAGGTCTGGGACGAGTTGAGCAAGCCCAACCAGGCGATGATCGAGATGGCCTGTACCGCCGGTACGCTGCGTGCGCTAACGCGAGGCGAATCGCTCCAGGGTGGCGTGGTGAACAGCTTTGCAGAAAAAGGGGTTACGGCCCGCAAGCTGGATCCGCAACTGCTGAGCGAGCTGAAGGCCCTGACCGACGAAGTGATGCAGGAGCAATCGGCCAACGATGCTGACTTCAAACGCGTCTACGAGTCTCAGCAGGCCTTTATGCAAGAGTACAAGTCCTGGAAGCGTCTGGCGTACCTGCCGCGGGACTTCTAAACCCGACCGCCGAAACGCTTGATCGTTACCCCCGCCTGCCCGCACCGCAGGCGGATTCGGGCCGATCAAGCCTCCTCTTTCCTGAAGTTTTAGCTGCCATACCGGGGGACTCATGTCTCAGAATCCTGTTGGGGCGCAGATCGACATTACTCATGTCGACCTTGATAGCCTCACCCACCACACCGAGTTACCACAGACTCGACTCTCGATCTGGGTCGATCGCTGCCTGTCTCGGATCGGCGAGCTGCTGTCCTGGGTTTGGACTCTGCTGATGGCCGTCATCATTCTGAACGTTTTCATGCGTTACGCCCTCGGCGAAGGGCGGATCGAATTCGAAGAGCTGCAATGGCACCTCTACGCCGTCGGCTGGTTGTTTGGATTGTCCTACTGCTTTGTCGCCGATGACCACGTCCGGGTCGACCTGATTCATCACCGTTTATCGATCAGAGCCCAAGCCTGGATCGAGCTGCTGGGCATTCTGTTGCTGCTGATCCCGTTCCTCAGCATCGTGCTCTGGTACGCCGTACCGTTCGTCGCCTACTCCTGGGAGATGCAGGAAGTTTCCGGCGATCCGGGCGGACTGCCGTTCCGCTGGCTGATCAAGTCCGCTCTCTTTATCGGCTTTGCGCTGCTGGCGCTGGCCACCCTGTCCCGCCTGAGCCGGGTCATCTGTTTGCTGTTTGTGCCACGCGCGCAGCCGTCCACTAAACCTGCTATCGCTTAGGAGGCCCCATGGAGATCAATGAAGTCCTCGCCGTCGCCATGTTCGGCACCTTTATCGCGCTGCTGTTCAGCGGTTACCCGGTCGCCTGGGTCATGGGCGGCGTTGCGATCATCTTTGCCGCCCTGGCGATGGCCGCCGACACCTGGCTCGACAGTTTTATCGGCATCGACTGGAACTATGTTTCTATCGTCGTGCCCCGGATGTGGGATGTGATGACCAACTGGGTCCTGGTGGCCCTGCCGATGTTTGTGTTCATGGGGTTGATGCTGGATCGTTCCGGCGTCGCCGAGGACCTGATGACCAACCTGGCACGGCTGTTCGGCCGGGTTCGCGGCGGCCTTGCCGTGACGGTGACCTTTGTCGGTCTGCTGCTGGCCGCCTCGACCGGCATTATCGGCGCCTCGGTGGTGCTGCTGGCAGTACTCGGGGTCCCGTTGATGATGCGCGAGGGCTACAGCAAGGAGCTGGCCTGCGGCACCGTCTGCTCCACCGGCACCCTCGGCATCCTGATTCCGCCCAGCATCATGCTGGTGATGATGGGGGACCGCATCGGCCTGTCCGTCGGCGATCTGTTCCTGGGGGCACTGTTCCCGGGACTGCTACTGGCTGCCCTCTACGTCATCTATATCCTGGGGTTCGGCTTTCTGCGCCCGCAGGCGGCACCGGTTCCGGCCGATGCCGAGAAGGTCTCTCCGAAGATTCTGCTCAACGTCCTCTGGGCGGTGCTGCCCACCGCTGGTCTAATTCTGGCGGTGCTGGGGTCGATCTTCTTCGGCATCGCCACACCCACCGAAGCTTCCGGTGTCGGCGCCTTGGGTGCCACCCTGCTGGCGTTGAGCAAAGGGCGCTTGTCCGTACAGGTGCTGAAAGAGGTGGGCCAAGAGACCACCAAAACCACCGCCTTTATCTTCGCGCTGCTGCTCGGCGCCACCGGATTCTCGCTGATCCTGCGCGGCCTGGGCGGTGACGAATTGATCGAGAGCACCCTGACCGGACTACCCTTCGGCCCCACCGGGATCGTGATCTGCATTCTGGCGATCACCTTTATTCTCGGTTTCTTCCTGGACTGGATCGAGCTGACCCTGATCATCCTGCCGCTGGTGGCCCCGGTGGTCGCCAATCTGGGCTTCGACCTGGTCTGGTTCACCGTGCTGTTCGCGGTCTGTCTGCAAACCTCGTTCTTAACCCCGCCGGTCGGCTTCGCCCTGTTTTATCTCAAGGGGGTCGCTCCCGAAGGGATCCGGCTCGGCAATATCTACCGCGGCGTACTGCCTTTCATTGCGATCCAGCTGCTGGGTCTGGCCATCGTGTTCTATTGGCAAGGCATCGTCACCTGGTTGCCGGCCGCCGCTTACGCCCCCTGAACCGAGACCATTAACTGATGGGAATCTTCAGCCTCAAATCTGTGCTTTCCCTATTGATCGAAAACGTAGGAGCCAACATGTCTACACAAATCATACTGCCTCGCATCATGCAGGTTGGCGAAGGCGCCAGTAAGGAAATTCCGGGTGTCCTGGCCAGCCTGGGCTGCAAACGTCCGTTGATCATCACCGACAAGATGATGGTGGAGCTGGGCTATGCCAGCCAGATCCAGACCGTGCTGTCGAACCACATGGTGTTCTGCGATGTCTTCGACGACACCGTTCCCGAACCCACCATCGGCTCGATCATGGCCGGGGTGGAGATGGTCCGTGGTGGCGATTACGACGCCATCATCGCGCTGGGTGGCGGTAGCCCCATCGACAGCGCCAAGGCGATCGCCATCCTGGGCAAGCACGGTGGTTCGATGCGCGATTACAAATTCCCGCGCATCGTCAACGAAGCCGGTCTGCCGATTATCGCCATCCCAACCACCGCCGGCACCGGCTCGGAAGCCACTAAATTCACCATCATCACCGATGAAGCCAACGACGAGAAAATGCTCTGTGTCGGCGTCGGCTTTATGCCGGTAGCGGCACTGGTCGACTACAGCCTGACCCTGAGCCTGCCGCCGCGGATCACCGCCGATACCGGCATCGATGCCCTGACCCACGCGATGGAGGCCTACGTCAGCCAGAAGGCCAACGCCTACAGCGATTCCCAGGCATTGGCAGCCATGAGCCTGATCGCACCGAACCTGCGCCGTGCCTACCAAGACGGTAAGGACAAGGCAGCCCGCGAAGCGATGATGCTGGGCTCCACCCTGGCCGGCATCGGCTTCTCCAATGCTTCGGTGGCACTGGTGCACGGCATGAGCCGTCCGATCGGCGCCTTCTTCCATGTGCCCCACGGCCTGTCCAACGCCATGCTGCTGCCCAGCGTCACCGCATTCTCGATCAGTGCTGCCCCGGAGCGCTATGCCGACTGTGCCCGCGCCATGGGGGTTGCCGATGCCAACGACAACACCGACCAGGCCAATCAGAAGCTGCTCGACGAGCTGCATGCGCTGAACGATGAACTGCAGGTCCCGACACCCGAGCAATACGGGATCGATCGCGATCGCTTTATGTCCCTGCTGGATGAGATGGCTAGCCAGGCCCTCAACTCAGGATCTCCCAACAACAATCCGCGTATCCCAACCCATGGCGAGATTGTTGAAATTTACAAAGCCCTTTGGAACTAGGAGTCACTCTATGAAAACCGTTGGACACCTGATCAACAACCGCCCGGTCGCCCTCGAAAACGAGCGCACCACACCGGTCTACAACCCGGCCACCGGTCAACCCAGCAAGAACGTGGCCTTGGCCAGCAAGGCCACCGTCGAAGAAGCCATCGCGGCGGCCGAAGCGGCCTACCCGGCCTGGCGCAGCACCCCGCCGCAAAAGCGTGCGGCGATCATGTTCCGGTTCAAGGAACTACTGCAGCAAAATGCCGAGCGGATCGCCGAGGCGGTCGGTGAAGAGCACGGTAAGATCGGCCACGATGCCGCCGGTGAACTGCAGCGCGGTATCGAGTGTGTCGAGTACGCCTGCTGCGCGCCGGAACTGCTCAAGGGCGAGCACAGCCGCAACGTTGGCCCCGGCATCGACAGCTGGAGCGAATTCCAGGCCTTGGGCGTGGTTGCCGGTATCACCCCGTTCAACTTCCCGGCCATGGTACCGCTGTGGATGTACCCGATGGCGATCGTGTGCGGTAACACCTTTGTGTTGAAACCGTCCGAGCGCAACCCCTCCTCGGCGATGCTGGTTGCCGAGCTGCTGTACGAAGCCGGCCTGCCCGAAGGTGTACTGAACGTGGTTAACGGTGACAAGGAAGCGGTCGACGTACTGCTGACCGATGAGCGCATCAAGGCGGTCAGCTTCGTCGGCTCCACCCCGATCGCCGAGTACATCTACACCACCGCCAATGCCAACGGTAAGCGCTGTCAGGCCCTGGGCGGGGCCAAGAACCACGCCATCGTAATGCCCGATGCCGACATGGATAACGCCGTCAATCAACTGCTGGGGGCCGCCTTCGGCTCCTCCGGTGAGCGCTGCATGGCGTTGTCGGTTGCCGTTGCTGTGGGTGACGAGGCTGCCGACAAACTGGTCGCCAAGATGAGCGAAGCGATGAAGCCGCTGAAGGTCGGTGCCTACACCGACAGCAGCAACGACTTCGGTCCGGTGATCACTCGCCAGCACCAACAGAAGGTGGTCGGTTTCATCGACAGCGCCGAACAGGATGGCGCCAAAGTCGTGGTCGACGGCCGTCACCCTCAGGTCGAAGGCTACGAAGATGGTTTCTTCGTCGGTGCGACCCTGATCGACGGCGTCACCACCGAGATGGAGAGCTACCAGCAGGAGATCTTCGGCCCGGTGCTGCAGGTGGTCCGTGTCAGCAGCATGGAAGAAGCGATGCAGATGATCAACGATCACGAGTACGGCAACGGCACTTGTATCTTCACCCGTGACGGTGAAGCGGCCCGTTACTTCTCCGACAATATCCTAGTCGGCATGGTCGGCATCAACGTTCCGCTGCCGGTACCGGTGGCCTACCACAGCTTCGGGGGCTGGAAGCGCTCCCTGTTCGGCGACCTGCACGCCTACGGCCCGGATGCGGTGCGCTTCTACACCAAGCGCAAGACCATCACCCAGCGCTGGCCGTCCAGTGGTGTCCGTGAAGGGGTGGACTTCTCGTTCCCGTCCTAAGTCCTAAATAGGCGAAACCCGGTTCAGTGATGAACCGGGTTTTTTATGTCTGCTAACCAGGGCGAAATTCAAGGGGTTTCTAATAAAACTCGGTGTTAAGTGCGGCCCTACTCGCCGCTTTCGATCACCGGCGAGTTGACCAGGTCACTGATATCGGCGGCGGCCTGACGCAACTGCGGCTCGAACGCCTTCAGTTCCTCCAGGCTCTTTCTGACCACCGGAACATGAGTGTAGAGGCTGGCGATAAAGTGCCCTTCAGAGTTCTTGATCGGCACCGAGCAGCCCACCATACCGTCGATATACTCCTCATTATCGATGCCCATTTCTTCGTCACGAATCTTCAGCAGCGACTCTTCCAGCGTATCCGGATCGGTAATGGTCGCGCGGGAAAGCCGGTCCAGCGCCAGGCTGTTGATCACCCGATGGCGCATATTCTTAGGCAAGAAGCTCAGATAGAGTTTTCCGCTGGAGGTGCACCACAGCGGCACCCGGCTGCCAGTCTTGAGGTTGAACTGCAACGGCCAGCTGGATTCAACCCGGTCGTAGTAGACCATCTCGGTCCCGTCGGGAATCGCGATACCGCAGGCTTCGTCCAATTCTCGACCCAGGCGCTGCAAGATTGCCTGACGCTGCAGGTGATAGCGACTGGTATGCAACACCCCCAGCGACACCCGGTACAAGCGTTGCCCGGGCACCACCTTGCCGCGCATGTTCATCTGCAGATAGCCGTCGTCCTCGAGCTGTTGAATCAAGCGATGCAGGCTGGCCTTTGGGATCCCCAACATAAAAGACAGATCTGCCGGTGACATCGGTTGTTCAGCTGCCGATATCGCTTCGATGATTTCCATAACCCGAGAGATCGAAGGGCCGCGACCACTACGCTGAGACGACATAATGAATTCCAACTACGTTTACTGAGACACAACGTTCTATTATCGAGAATCACTTGTTAACTCTCAACGCCTGGTAAGCAAATAGCCCAACAAAGATACCGGGGAAATCACTCGCGAACCCCGCATTAAATAGCCCGTTAGCCGTACCCCGAAAATTGCTTGCAGCCGCCGATAGCTCTGTTACCTTCTCTACCCTTGCCTTAATTTCGCTAATCCCAGAGTCTCCTATGGTTGTCCGCGATAAACCCAATGCCTTTCGGCTGTTCTTCACCCTCCGCGGTTCGATCGTACCGAAGATTCTGCCGCAGATTCTGTTTGTCGCGTTGCTGGGCGCCGGTGTTGCCATTGCCCAGCACTACCTCCCCCCGCTGCTGCCCGACTATTCGCCGTTCGCGTTTACCGTGTTGGGTGTGGCTCTGTCGTTGTTTCTGGGGTTTCGCAATAACGCCTGCTACGAGCGCTGGTGGGAAGCACGCAAACAGTGGGGGCAGCTGCTGGTCGATGGCCGCAGTCTGGCGCGCCAGGCCAACGCTTTTCTCGATGATGAGGTCGAGGGAGCCGCAGAGGCGAAAAAACGACTGGTACACCTGACCATCGCCTTCACCCATGCGCTGCGACACCAGCTCCGTCAGACAAATGGTTGGAGCGAGATCGAACCCTATCTCCAGGCCGAGGATCACGAAAGGTTACAACGCTCCCAAAACCTGCCCGACTGCCTGCTGCAACTGCTTGGACAAGAGCTGGGGCGGTGCCGTCGCCAGGGGCTGCTGTCGGATATCCTGATCCAGAACTTTGATGAACGGATCACCTCGATGGCCGGGGTACTGGCCGCCTGCGAGCGGATCCAAAACACCCCGCTGCCGTTCGCCTACATGCTGCTGGTTCATCGAACCGCCTATATCTACTGCCTGCTGCTGCCCTTCGGCGTGGTCAGCGCGCTGGGGGCCTTCACCCCGCTGCTGTGCGCCATCGTCGCGTACACCTTTTTCGGGCTGGATGCGCTGAGTGAAGAGTTGGAGGAGCCTTTTGGTCTATCGTCCAACGACCTGCCGTTGAGCGCCATGTCTCGCACGCTGGAGATCAACCTGCTGGAAGCGATCGGCGAGACCGAGTTACCACCGGCGTTGAAACCGACCGGCCATTGCCTTCAATAATTCGCGCGAATCATCACCGGACGGACAGCTGCGGTTAGGCGCCGAGCCAACCCTGCACGCCTTTGTACAGCACCATCAGCGCCGAGGCGGAACAAACCGCCAGGATCAACGGCTTGGCCGAATTGGCCTGGACCCGGCCGTCCAGCCGGTTGGCCAACCAAAACCCCAATAGCACCCCGGGGAACACCTTCAGACTCAACTCCAGACTGAGCCAATCAACCTGCCCCTCCAGCGCCAGCATCAAGATCGAAGCCGGTGTTCCGATCAGAAAGAAGGCCGCCAATTCATTGCGGGCAACGATCCGGTTCTGTTCCTGATAGACCAACGCGATGGGTGGGCCGCCGACCGAGGTGGCGGTGCCGATCAACCCGGAGAAGAAGCCGCCGATCATCAGGCTAAGCGGCGTTTTGCTGACCCGATACGTACGCCAGCTCAGCAGCACCGCCAGTAGCAGCGTGACACCGAACAGCAGACTGAGGCTGTAGGCGGGAATGGAAACCAGCAACAGGGCACCGAACCAGGAGCCGGGAATCCGCGCCAGGGCCGCCGGCAGGATTCCTAGCCAGCGCAACTGGCTGCGCTCTCGGATCACCAGCAACACCGACAGTGAAAACCCCAGAATCAGAATCGGCCCGGGCACGTAGGCGGGGTCGATCAGGTACAGCAGCGGCGCAGCCAGCAAGCCGAACCCTAGTCCACCCCAGGCCTGCAACATAATGCCAACCGTCACGATCGCGATGGCCAGCAGATCGGCTGCGCTATAGCTCATCAGGGATGCTATATCCAAGTAACCGTCTCTCTGTCTCTCTTCCAGGGGCTGATTTCATCGCCAGCGATTCAGGCTCGCCGGTCTCTCATAACGCATCGTGCATCATGCATCACGGCAGTCCCAAAGATAAGGACGCCTGTCTGCACCGCAGACACAAAAAAGTCGACCTTTCCGATCACTGACAGCAGCAATAGAAAGATCGACTTGGGCAACAGCGACTATGGCTTCAAGCGTTTAGCTTCGGGCAGTTAGCGGCCCCCTGCACCCTGACGCGACAGTTCGCTGTTTTCGACCAGCACACCGGCGCCGATACGGTTGATCTCGTCCCACAGATCCGGGGCGATTTCGATGCCGGACTCGACACTCTGCTGTTTGTTCTTTTCGACCTGCTCGGCACTGATATGGCGTGCGTTACGGTTGCCCTGGGACGCCTGCAGCGACACCGCCAGATCCACCCGCGAGCTACAGATGATCGTCAGCGCCTGCTTGTCGTCGGTGCTGGCCGGAAGATCGGTGGTGGCTTCGCTGTAGCTGGGATAGCGCTCGCCGGCCTTGATCGCCGCCGCATGCTCGGTCACCGGCCCACTGCCATTCTGCCAGTAAGCGGCGACGCTGATGCCACAACGGCCGCGGTCGGTCAGCGCCTTGAGGATAAACTTGCGGTTATGGCAGTTATGCACGGTCACCGTCGCAATCCCGTTTTCCAGCGCCTTGGCGTGAGCCAGATCGACCGACGCGGCGATGCAGTTCAACGCGCTGCGACCGTGGCTATCGATGATAGCCGAGGTGCTGTCTTCGTAGATCACACTACTGAGTTCTTTTTCACGATCCTCATCGATATAGGGCAAGCCGCGTTTGAGCTCGCCCAACCCATTCAGGCCGTGTTTTTCCAGCCACAGAATCATGTTGGCCGCATCTTCGTAGTTACCGACAAAGTACTGCGAGGCTTCAAAGCAGCGCCGCAGCGCCGCCTTCAGTTCATTCATGGAGATATTCATTAGTGCTGTCCCGATTGAAGAGGCGCTAAGGGCATAAACCAGTCATCGTTAAACGGCTTACCGATATCTTCCAGCAGCGGTGCGCCCTGGAACATGGTGTTGCGGACCCAAAGCCGCGAGCGGGGATCAAACTTACCCACCCCGAAGAACGCCAGTTTGCAGCGCAACAGGTGCATCGGCAGGATATTACGATCCAGCAGGTTGGCCTGGATATCGCCGTAGACGCAGCGACTCATGCTCTGAATCCGACGCACGATGCCACGCATTTTCGGTCGCGCCACCATAAAACGGGCGGTGGTGTGTTCGGGGTGCTCGGCGATATAGCTGCACAGTTGCTCGTAGCACTTGCTGACCGCGTAACCGACCCCCAGCGCCATCTGCTTCTGCTTGGCTTCGGCATCGGCAACGCTGCCCAGACGGGGTTCCATCTTCTCTTCGGAACGGTACCAGCAGGTCTCGCGGGCACCCTCGGCCGTGAAGTCGATCTCCAGAGCCCAGGCGTAGCGGGTCTCGATAATCTGCTTGAGCTCTTGCAGCGGCATCAGCGGATCGAGATCCAGGTTCTCTTCGGCGGCGTGGAAGTCTTCCAGCTCATCCACCAGCTCCGGGTAGATCTCCATCGCGATCGACACCAGCATCTCCTGCCCCTGCAGCGAGCAGTTGGCTTCGCTCCATCCCAGCAGCGCATCCCAGTTGTCGAAACCTGCAGCCGTGTGCTGCTGCAGCGCGGCCAGATCCTCCAGCACCAAGCGGTTGTTGTCGGTCTGCCAGTCGTCTTCGGTGACGGTGTCGCGGGTATGTTGGGCGCAGCGCTCGATCAGGCTGCTCAGCTCCTGTTGTACCCGGCTGTTGACGCAACCCAGCGCACGGATACGGGCCAGCGCCAGTTCACGCATCTCAACCCATTGGTTGATCAATAACGGATGGTTGACCAGATAGGGCGCCATCCCCAGGCCGGTCGAGTTACCGATACCGAAGTAGCGCTTGATGTCGTCCTGCATCGGCTGGAAGCGCTGCGGGGATTTGTGGCGGGCAATGTGCTCGGCCTGCAGCAGGCTGAAGTTACGCAGCATCAGGCAGACGAACATCTCACCGGCAAACGGGCGGGCAAAGTCTTGGTGCTTTTCGCGCACCTTTTCCCAATCGGCCATGCCCAGCTTACCGCTGCCGTAGACCGCGGTGGTGCGGTAGAGGTAACCGACATTCTTGATCCGCTCGATATCCGGCTGCTGGCCGTTGGCCAGTTGCTCCACCACGTAATCGAAGTTACGCGCACTGCGGTTGGCCCGCGACAGCACGAAAACCCGGGCATCGACCCGCCCGGCTTCCTGCTTGGGCACATTCTGACGCAGCTGCTCCAGATAGTCGGCCTCGACACGTCCCTCAACCAGCGCCATCGTCAGGTCCCACTTGGTGGCGATAACCCGGTCGTTACGCTCTTCCGGAGACAGGTAGTCGGAGAACAGCACAAAGCTATACAAGCCGTTGGGGGCCTGGACCTCGTAGATCACGGTACCGTAGCCATCAGCATCGAGCTCAAATTTAACCGGCTCGATGGCCCAACGCTCGCGCATAATCCGGCGGATCAAGGTGCGCATAAAGCTCAAGCGACTCTGGTGCATCGCTCCCAGCCGCTCCAGATCCATAACTTGACTCGGCGGCCTTAACGGCAGCGCATGCTCACCCCGCATGGAGGCTTGGATGGCGGTGGTAGTCGTCATTATTGTTATCCTCTTAAGCTACACATCAGTATGGATAAGCTTGCGAATTTCAGCATCGGTTTCGGGCCGCTATCGCTTCACGACAGCCATCGCCTGGTTAGAAACCATCGAGCAACATGAGTTGCATCGATCGACTGCTAAACGGCGATTCCGATGTTGTACACCAGACGCGTTTTGCTTGTGTTGTGTGCCTCATTGTTGACCGGAAAACTAATTCCACTCAAATCAAAAGGATAAATCGTTCGATAATTGAAACTTATCGAATGATGTTTTGTAATTATTTTTCCTTAGCGGAAGCAATGATTTAATGACTGACAGCATGCTATGGCTTGAGGCGGCATGACCAACTACCGATCTAGATTGGCAGTTGATTGGATATCAGTGAGGGGATCAGATAGACCAGGTTCAGACTCGAGCTGGATTGACTGAGGTTCCTGATACGCTGGAGACCACTCTGCCAGCATGACGCGCATCGGGCAGAAACGGACATCGATTGCGGAGGCAGCTATCGGCACGATAGCAGACATCGTGGAGCCATCACTAAACCTTCTGCAATGCGAACTAAGCAGCCTGTTAGACGCCCCTAATATTCATTCAGATCACGCATTTCTGATTCCTCAAAGCGGACAGCTTGTAGCACCCGTTGGAATGATTCCAGCTGCGACACAGCTGTCATCACTAATGACGACAGGACCCTCAATATTCAGCAGGACAAGGCTTCAACGAGCCCGTCTTTCGCTTCGCCCTACAGAGCTACAGCAATCTGTAAAAAGACGTACCCAGGACAGCAACCCCTTTCCTCAGAACAGTTTATCAACCACCAGACTTGAGATTGCGTGATCCTGCGCACCCATGCTGGTCAAATCAACCAAGGTGAGTTTCGAGGATTCAAAGCCCTCAGCCGATCTCTTGCCTGCCAAGAGATCACAAAACGAAACATCAGCTTCGATCTCTTGCTAAGGAATGATCCGCACCGTAGCAGGTCCTATTTTGAATACTCAGGAAAATAAACCTCTAGATGCTCACGCATCGCGGCCAATCCCTGCTTGAATACCGAGTCTCGCCCGAATCCAATCCGAAAACGATCTTGTGGCACCTCGCTCAGCTCTGATGCATATATAGACGCTGGCAACAAAAGCACACCGCTGTCTTCAAGCAACGACTTACAGAAGGCTTCCACACCTCCGGGACCAATAAAACGAGGGAAAGCCACGCAGCCACCTTGCGGCCTTTGCCATTCAACCAGTCCCGTGAAATCTTCTAAGAGCTGTTCAAGTTGCAAGACGTTTTCCTGCATTAAGCTTCGGTTTCTTGCGAGTATCCTGTCACGATTTTTTAACGCAATGATCCCCAGTACTTCGGATGGAGCCGAGTTGCAAATGGACAAAAAGTGTTTGTATCGCTCCACTTTCTGCAGCACCGCTTTATCTTGTGACGCAATCCAGCCGATTCGAAGGCCCGGTAGCCCATAGGCTTTGGAGAGGACATTCAGGGAGATACCCTTCTCATAAACGTCCGCAATCTGCGGCATCTGTTGTTCAATATCTAGCTCCACCCCCCGATACACTTCATCGGAGAAAATGTAGATCCCATGCTCACGACACAGCTCAATCAGTTCCTTCAATTCGTTTGTGCTTAGCAGAAGCCCGGTAGGGTTGTGAGGAAAATTTAGCGATATCAACTTGGTATTGGGTCGTATAGCGGCCTTGATAGCATCCAGATCAAGCCGCCATTCAGGGTGATCCGTACCTCCTTCTCTAATCAACAGTGGCACACCAGTCACATCGCAAACCGACAACGGCACAGTTTCTGCGCTCTGATAGTTGGGTGTGGGTACTATGACATGATCATCTGACGTGAGTAGACACTTAGAGACGACATATATTCCCTCTCCCGCACCAGCCAGACAGAGAATATTTTCCTCTTCCAAGGCCTCATAGGTTTTTGCGATCTCAAACCTAAGGTCAGGAGCTCCCCAGGTTTCGGTATACCCAAGCCACAGTTGTTCAAAGCCCTCGCGATCTTCTTCTGATGCCATGGCCAGAAGCTCCGACAACTTCATGCTCTCAAGGTCTGAAGCCGTCATGTGGTGCCTCGCCTTGAATTCCCAGCGAGAAAAAAACACCTCTAACCCGAAATCCCGCATTGGTTTTCGTGAAGTTGCCATATCAGGTTCACTCCTGCTCAATAGTTTAAGGTCAACGGTGACGAGCTTCCCGCAGCAGGTCATAAAGACTTGCACGAGAGGTGCCAGGGGCAGCTATGCGATTCAGCGTTGTGATTGGCAGATCCTGCGACATGGCAGACATGTGCAGTGATTGATAATCTACACAGTCTTAGGAAAGCTGGTTGTAACTCCCTTCACGAAGAAAGAAGCTACAACGTTCAGGACTATACTTGCTCGCTTGGGTGCCCCCACATTAAAGGAGCTGAGTAAGGGCCCGATATACTGGAAGAAGACTCTCCTACCCCGTCTAAAGCGCCTTTCGTCAGCTCACGAGCAAACCAGCATTCAAGTGGAGCCTGAGTCCTCACTGGAGGTAGAACTTTGTGAGGAGTGTTATAACGATTAGCATAGTGATGGGGCTCACCCATAACAAAGATAACATCCGCATCTAACTGTTTTTCTGCTTCATCCATAAGCCTAGTAGCGTACCCTTTTCCTTGGAATTCAGGTAATACAGCCAGCGGGGCTAATACGTAGCATTTTAAGTGCGGAGCAGCATCAATTGTAATCGGAGTATAGCAAGCGTGAGCGACGCCTTCATATATAATCGAAAAGCTGCCATCTTCAATTAAAGCGTTAGCTAAGTCTCCATATAGTTTTGCGTGTCTATCGTCATAGAGACCTCCAGCTTTTGAGAAGGCTTCATATTGTATTTGATAAGGTGTCATCATTATTAGTACTCCTTGTCGAAAAGGTAGAGTAATTAAAATCGCATTAAGTAATACAGAGCGCTATCTCTGCATCATCTGAGATTGGACCGAATTAGCTCCTAGCTTGGTAATGCGATAAGGCTGCCCATTTTTCGAGCTAATCAGCTTCTTTATTTTTAAGCGACGGAAAGTGTCAATTGTTAAGCTCGCAAGAATGTGACCTTCTCTTGTATAACAAGTGGCGTCTTGAACTTTTCCACTCTCTTTACGCTGGTAGCGAATCAAACCACCAAGTGCGAGGACATGAAGAACACGCTGTTCTTGCTTTGATATATTCACGTGAATACCTCAACTTTTTGTATTGCGCATGCAAGCACCTTAAGTGAGACACTTAAGGTGGTTTTAGGTTACTGGCCGGTTCGGTCAGTGATTGGGTGGGATACTTGCTACTTAACGCTCAAAAAAGCTGGTCCCTCGTGTTCAATGTAATGCTATTTGTATTTGTTTATCAGTTGTTTTCTGATTTCTTCAAGGGGGAAGTCATCATAAAAATATAGGTAGTTCAGAGCGATACCATTTATTTCCGAAACAAATACATGAGTTAAAGTTTTACTGTTGTCTTCAGATATTCTTTTGAAAATATCGTCAGTTGTATCAAAAAGCATAGAGTTTCTTTCATTAATGAGGTCGCTCAAAATCTCTCTTGTAGCAGGTTGAAGCATCACATTAAGATTGAATTTATATAGCTTTCGGTGCTCACTCATTGAGCTAAGAATCGCTTCAATCAAAGCCGCCAGCCTTTCTTTAGGATCTCTGACCTTTTCGTGAGGCTTCCCAATGTTACCTATCATCTCCGTTGTGCGAATGAAGATAGCTCTGAGCAAAACATTTTTATTTTTGAAATGATGAAATACTAACCCTTTAGATACACCAGCTCTTTCGCAGATTGCAGATACAGGAGTTTTTTCAAAACCTTCCTTTGCAAAAAGATCAATAGCAACATCCAAGATCAGTTCTTTCTTATTCATCAATTCT
Source organism: Motiliproteus sp. (assembly GCF_965230735.1). Taxonomy (GTDB): domain Bacteria; phylum Pseudomonadota; class Gammaproteobacteria; order Pseudomonadales; family Balneatricaceae; genus Motiliproteus. The sequence goes on along the minus strand of NZ_OZ246016.1, from coordinate 2,384,857 downwards.
TATAACTCTACAACCGGCTGATAGACTGACCGGCCGGTCAGTCGGTACTCATACTAATATCTCCACTAGACATAAGTCAAGACTATGCACTCGAGCTAAATGATGTATAGATTTATGCTGATGTCCGAAAAGTTCCCGTTACAGGCATAAGGCCGGTGTAGAAAAGTGTCCGCTTTTGGATTTCCGCCTGCCGTGCCTGCAAATGAATATCAGCAAGTTCTAACAGGCCGGTATGGGGCCAGAAGTAGACCCCTACGCTGGTTTCTTGGACGCCCGCTTTGGTGCGAAATCTGCCGCTCAGATAAAACTCGCTAAGCATCCGTTATTCTCGTAGCTATCCAACCAAACTAGCCAGCCAATACCGAGATCTATCAGGCCCGATCAATCCTGCTGCGACTGATCATCCTGCTGGCTTCTGGCAAGAATAAAGTCCACTAGCGCTTTGGCCGGTGGGGTCAGCGACCGGCTATTGAGGGTTACGATTCCGATTCTTCGTATTACCGTCGGCGTTTTCAGCGGAATAAACTTCAGCGTCTTGCTCTCTTGCGGGAAGGCGTACCAGGGTAATGTGGTGACACCGAAGCCCGCCTCCAGCATCGCGATCAAGGAGATCATGTTGGAGATATAAAACTGGGAGGCGCCCAGCAGCGGTCGGGCTTCGCTGTCTTCCAGCAGCCGTGAGGTGCCGTTGCCGATTAAGCGGTGCTTTCGCAACTCCTTCCAGTGAAGTTCGGTACTGTCGGCCAGCGGGTGGTCGTTGGGGCAGACCACGCCGATCCGATCCTCCCAGATCGGGATAAAGGTTTTGTCGGTGTGCTCCTGCTCATGGAACAGGTGGGCGATGCCGAAATCGACCTTCTGCTCCTCGACCATTTTCAGCACCGCGTTGGAGTTGTCGTCGAAGAAGCTGACATGCAGGTCCGGGGTTTCGCCGACAAACTCCGACAACAGCGCCGGCAGCACCCGACTGGCGATCGACGGCACCGAGGCCAAGCGCAGATGGCCGGTCTTATTCTCCGCCAGCAGCACCATATCCTCGACGACACGATCGTGATGGGCGATCAGCTCCTTGGCCTGGAGCAGAAACTGTTGGCCAAAGGGGGTCAGCTCGGCCCGGGTGGTTTTCTGGTTCAGCTTTTCAAACAGCGCCTCCCCCAGTTTGCCTTCCAGATCCTTAATCGACAGCGAGATCGCCGGCTGCGAACGGTGGGCCTTCTCGGCCGCCGCATGAAACCCCTTCAGCTCGGCGACCCAAACAAAGTGGCGAAGTTGAGCAATCTTGAATTCGGGCAACATGTTACCGGCTCCTGGTAAGTAAACCTTATCGGCGAATAGATATTATCAATTTTTATTATTACAGCACGACTCCTATGATGGATCCATCACTAATCGGGAGGTCACTATGTCTGATTCTGTTTTTCGTAATTTCATCGCCGGCGAGTGGGTCGAAGGCAATAACGGGAGCGTCGCCAACGTTAGCCCCGCGGATACCAGCGATGTCATCGGCCATTACTCCCAAGCCGATAGCGCCCAAACCGAAGCCGCTATCGCCGCCGCAGCCGCCGGCCAAGTCGAGTGGGCCAAGAGCGGTCTGGAACAACGTTACTCCGTATTGATGGCGATCGGCGACGAGCTGATCGAGCGCAAGGACGAGCTGGGTGAAATCCTGGCCCGTGAAGAGGGCAAGACCCTGGCCGAGGGTGTCGGTGAGACCTACCGCTCCGGTCAGTTCTTCCATTACTACGCTGCCGAAGTGCTGCGTCAGATGGGCGAAACCGCCGATTCCGTCCGTCCCGGCATCGAGATCGAGACCCGCCGTGAACCGGTCGGTGTTGTCGGCATCATCACACCCTGGAACTTCCCCACCGCCACCGGTGCCTGGAAGATTGCCCCGGCGCTGGCGTTCGGTAACGCCATCGTCTGGAAACCGGCCAACCAGGTCCCGGCCTCTGCCTGGGCGCTGACCGAGATCATCTCCCGTCAGGGTCTGCCGGCCGGTACTTTCAACCTGGTCATGGGCCCGGGCTCGCAGGTTGGCGACGTGCTGATCAACTCCCGTGGCATCAACGCCCTGACCTTCACCGGCTCGCTGGAGACCGGTCGCAAGGTGGCCGCCGCGACCGCCGTCAACCTGGTCAAATGCCAGCTGGAGATGGGTAGCAAGAACGCCCTGGTGGTACTGGATGACGCCGATCTGGCCAATGCCGTTGAGTGTGCCGTCGGCGGCGCCTACGGCGGTACCGGTCAGAAATGCACCGCCTCTTCCCGCCTGATCGTCACCGAAGGGATCCACGATCGCTTCGTCGACGCGATGGTTGAACGGATGAAGAAGCTGGTGGTGGGTCACCCGCTCAAGGAAGGCGTCCATATCGGCGCGGTCGCCGATGCCCGCCAGATGGAACAGAACCTGGAGTACCTGGAGCTGGCCAAGAAAGAAGGCGGCAAGCTGGTCTACGGCGGTGAAGTATTGAGCGAAGAGAAGGAAGGCTACTACCTGCAGCCGGCGCTGTTCACCGAGACTACCAACGCCATGACCATCAACCGCGAAGAGGCCTTCGCCCCGATCGCCTGTGTGATCAAGGTGAAAGACTACGACGAGGCCCTGGCGACCCTGAACGATACCAACTTCGGTCTGACCGGCGGTATCTGCACCCAGTCGCTGAAATACGCCTCCGACTTCAAGCGCAACGCCAAGACCGGCTGCGTGATGGTCAACCTGCCGACTGCGGGTACCGACTACCACGTCCCGTTCGGCGGCCGTAAGGATTCCAGCTTTGGCCCACGTGAACAGGGAACCTATGCCAAAGAGTTTTACACCGTTGTGAAGACAACCTACATCAGCGCCTGATTCGGATCAGTGCCTGGAGGTATTGCCATGCATAACGAACTGCACAATGAAATGATCGTGATCGACGGACTCCAGTACTCCAACTGGAACCGTTCGATCTTCGAACAGCTGCGCCAAGGCGGCGTCACGATGGTCCACGCGACCATCGTGTACCACGAGCAGATCCGTGAAACGCTGATGCGGATCGCTGAGTGGAACCGCCACTTCGAGCAACACGGCAATCTGATCATGCCGGTCAAGAGTGCCGACGATATCCGAGTCGCCAAGCGGCTCGGCAAGGTCGGCATCCTATTCGGGGCGCAGAACTGCTCCCCGATCGAAGACGACATCGGCATGGTCGAGGTGATGCGCGAGCTGAACCTGATGATCATGCAACTGACCTACAACAACCAGAGCCTGCTGGCCTGCGGCTGCTACGAAGCCGAAGACAGCGGCGTCACCCGCTTCGGTCGCCAGGCGATCAAGGAGATGAACCGGGTCGGCATGGTGGTGGACATGAGCCACAGCGGCGAGCGCAGCACCCTGGAGGCGATCGAAATCTCCGAGCGTCCGATCGTGATCTCCCACGCCAACCCGCTGAGTTTCCACGAAGCCAAGCGCAACAAGTCCGACAAGGTCCTGAAGGCGCTGGGTGAATCCGGTGGTTTGCTGGGTTTCAGCCTGTATCCGTTCCATCTCAAGAACGGCCCAGACTGCACCCTGGATGATTTCTGCGACATGGTCGCCAGCACCGCCGATCTGATGGGAATCGACCGGATCGGCATCGGCACCGACCTGTGTCAGGAACAACCGCTGTCAGTACTGGAGTGGATGCGAAACGGTCGCTGGTCCAAGGAGATGGACTACGGCGAAGGCTCCAAGAGCAATGCCGACTGGCCCCGTCCGCTGTCCTGGTTCCGTGACAGTCGGGACTTTCCCAACATCACCAACGGTCTGCTGACGCGGGGATTCAGCCCCGAGGATGTGGCCAAGGTGATGGGAATGAACTGGCTCAACTTCCTCGACGATGGGTTGAAACCCGGCTAGCTCTACCCGGCTAAATCGACCCGAACTGCTCGTTCTACCCAACCCCGATAGCGCGGACCGATCCGGCCCCGCGCCATCAAAGTAATGCCCTGATAAACCTATAAAAATTAAGATCCATCAGGAGACTATAATGAGTAACTCAACCCAAACCGCCATGCCCGCAGGCGAGGCCACCATGCCCAAGAACAGTTGGCTGGGGGGCGTCGACCTCCCGGTATTTCTGATCAGCGGCGGCGTACTCGTACTGTTCGCCGTCTTCGCCCTCTACGACATCGACATGGTGTCCAGCTGGGTTAACACCGGCTTTGCCGCCTCCACCAAAGTCTTTGGCGCCTACTGGCAGGTGCTGCTGCTGTTGACCTTTATCATCGGCATCCTGTTGGCCGTCAGCCATACCGGTGCCGTGGTACTGGGCGGGCTGAAGATGCCCGAGATCTCCACCTTCAAGTGGATCTCGATCATCATGTGTACCCTGCTGGCCGGTGGTGGCGTGTTCTGGGCCGCGGCCGAGCCGATGGCCCACTTCACCTCACCACCACCGCTGTTCAGCGGCATGCCGGGCAGTGAAACGGGTACTGCACAAGCCGCCTATAACGCGCTGGCGCAGAGCTTCATGCACTGGGGTTTCCTGGCCTGGGCGATCCTCGGCAGCCTGACCGGCATCGTGTTCATGTACCTGCATTACGAGAAAGGTCTGCCGCTCAAGCCGCGCACCCTGCTCTACCCGGTATTCGGTGACCGTGTGATGACCGGCCCGCTGGGTACCCTGGTGGATGCCAGCTGCGTGTTGGCCGTGGTCGCCGGTACCGTCGGCCCGATCGGTTTCCTCGGTCTGCAGGTCAGCTTCGGTCTGGAAAAACTGTTCGGTATCCCCAACACCTACGCCACCCAGGTCAGCATCCTAGTGGGGCTGATCGCCCTGTACACCCTGTCTGCCGTCAGCGGTGTGACCAAGGGGATCCAGATCCTCAGCCGCGCCAACGTGATCATGGCCGTGGCACTGATGGCCTTTATCCTGCTGTTCGGCCCGACCGCGTTCATTATCGACGGTTACCTGCACGGCTTTGGTCTGTACCTGGATCAATTCATCCCGATGGCGACCTTCCGTGCCAGCCCGGGCTGGTTGGACTGGTGGACCGTGTTCTTCTGGGGCTGGTTCCTGGGTTATGGCCCGCTGATGGCGATGTTCGTGGCCCGTATCTCCCGCGGTCGTACCATCCGTGAAATGGTCCTGCTGATCTCCGTGATCGCACCGATCATCACCTGCTTCTGGTTCACCATCGTCGGCGGTAGCGGCCTGGCCTTCGAACTGGCCACACCGGGCGTGATCTCCGAGCCGTTCACCGGTTTCAACCTGCCGGCGGCTCTGTTGGCGATTACCGAGCAACTGCCGATGGGCTTCCTGATCTCGGTGCTGTTCCTGATCCTGACCACCATCTTCGTGGCCACTACCGGTGACTCCATGACCTACGCCGTCTCGATGGTCATGACCGGTACCGATCACCCGAAGCCGGCCATCCGGGTCTTCTGGGGCGCGATGATGGGTATCGTTGCCGCGCTGCTGATCTCGATCGGCTCCGGCGGTATCTCGGCGCTGCAGTCCTTTATCGTGATCACTGCGGTCCCGGTTTCGCTGGTGCTGCTGCCGTCACTGTGGACCGCCCCGCGGATCGCGCTGAAGATGGCCAAAGAACAGGGACTGTCACCGCTGTCACGCTAAGGCTCGACACCCTTTCTAGCTGTAACCCTAACCCTCAAAGAGCGGTCGGATGGCCGCTCTTTTTCTTCTCTCCCAATTTCATTCTTTGACTAACTCTTTAAGTCATTCTTTTACAAACTCTTTAATCAAAATTAGCCAGGTCCTGACTATGAAAAAAGCTGTCAAAACTGAACTCTTTGCCTCCAAGGCTCCGCTGGAATGGGCCGTTATCGCCAACGGCCAGCTCTCCACCGCGCAAATTCCGATCGATGCCGAAGGTAAGGTGGTCGAAGGCGGTATCGAAGCCCAGGCGCGCCAGACCATGGAGAACTTCAAGCACTGCATCGAAGCCGCAGAACTAACCATGGCCGACGTCACTCAGGTGCTGATCTACGTCACCGACCGTGATCAACTGCCGATCTTCAACAAGGTCTACGCCGACTACTTCGAAGCCCCCTACCCGAACCGCGCCGCGATGATCGTCGCCGGTCTGGCCCGCGAAGAGATGCTGTGTGAAATCGTGGCCTACGCGGCGGTTCCTCAGTAAACCCCGCGTCCGACACCCCCAGGGCCTGAGCAGCCCCGTCTGCCGTTATCAGGCCCGCCCTCTCATTCGAATCAACGATACCGCCCAGCAGAGTCTGCCAGCAGCTCAAAGTCGTTGGGTAGCGCACGCTGATTGTGTTTCAATTGGCAGCTGTTCTCGCTGACCTTTGATTGTTGCCTACCTATGGACCAGCTCCTCTACTTCATCACCGACAACTGGACCAATCTGCTGGCCATCGCCTGGTTCCTGGCCTGTTTCAAGGGCTACAACAACTACACCCACAAGAAGGCAAGAAACAGCTACTGCCTGGCCCACCTGATGCACCAGTATCGGTTGGCCTGGATGAACAATCTGTTGAGTCGGGATAACCGGATTCCCGATACGGCGGTGATCGCTAATCTGGAGCGCAGCGTGTCTTTCTTTGCCTCGTCGACCATGCTGATCCTGGCGGGCCTGATGACAGTACTGGGCTCAACCGAAAAGGCGATCGATATCGTCCGCGACATTCCGCTGGCAACTCAAGCCACCAAGGGTGAGTGGGAGCTGAAGTTGCTGCTGTTGATCGGGCTGTTCGTCTACGCGTTCTTCAAATTCACCTGGAGTCTGCGCCAGTACGGGTTTACCTCGGTGATGATGGGTGCGGCGCCCAACCCGCAGGATGAACCCAGCGAACAGGAAATTAATGCCCATACCAACCGCTTGGCGGCGATGAGCTCGATGGCGGCCCATAACTTCAACCTCGGACTACGCACCTACTATTTCAGCATGGCGGTGCTGGGCTGGTTCATTAACTCCTGGCTGTTTATGGTGTTAACGGCGGGCGTTGTGTTCGTTCTGTACCGACGGGAATTCAAGTCCTCGACACTGCGCCAGCTGGTGATCAGCAAAACGGACTGAAGGTCCGATTGCGTGCGCTAGAACCACACCAATCACAACCTGCAACCTTACTCTTAGGACAGCGGTACTCGGTCGGCAATCGGCGTACTTTCCGATTGCAGCCGTGCCCGCATCTGGTTAAATCGGCGTTGGTACAGTTGCCAGCCCACCAAACCGGCCAGCAGGTTGCCCGCCATGGCGCCAAAGAACAGCCCTGTCAGCCCGCCGATCTGCGAACCGATCCAAAGCCCCGGGATATAGCAAACCAGCAAACGCAGCACGGAGATGAGCAACGCCAGGTTCGGCGTTCCCAGCGCACTGCAGACCGAAACCATGATCATACAGACGCCCAGCGCACTGTAGCTGATCGGTACGACCCACAGATACTGGTTGAGCACCGCGGCAATGTTGTCATCGGTGGTCAACAGATCGCTGACCGGATTGGACACGAGAGCGATTATCAGCGCCGTCGTCAGTTGCGAAACCAGCACGAAGCGAACCGCAATACGAACCAACTGGTGGATTTGATCCAGCTCGTTATTACCTCGCAGGCGACCGATGATCGGTGGCATCGACATCGTCAACGACAAGACCAGGATGATGCTAAACAGCTCGATTCGGGTGCCCAGCCCCCAGGCGGCGATCGCAAAATCACCGTAAAAAGCCACGATACTGGTGGCCAGCATTGCCGAAATCGGCGGCATAAACTGGCTCATCATCGCCGGTGCCATAAAGGCCAGCAGACGGTGCAGCCCGTCACGAATCATGCCGCCACCTGCCGGCCAGACGATCAGGCCTCGACTCAGAATCCGGCTTAAGATAATCCAACAACCGATACCGAAGGCGATCACCGTGGCCCAGGCGGCACCCGCAATCCCCATCTTCAGCACGAAGATCAGAATCGGATCGAGCACCATGTTGACGACGCTGGTCAGCACCATCACCATTCCCGGCAACCAGGTTTCGCCGTGGGCGCGAAAGATGCTGTAGCCAAAGTACAGCAACGCCCCCATCCAGGTGCTGATCAGCCAGGGGAACCAGTATTCTCGGAGCAGCGGGAACAGTTCGGGTTGGGCGCCGAGGGTTGACACTACCTGCTGCTGAAAGACCCAAAGCAGCGAGCAAAGGGCCAGGATCAACACCAACCCGGTGCCGATCACCATCGCACCCAGCTGTTTGGCCCAATCGGTCTGCCCCGCTCCCAGCGCGGTGGAGATAATGGTCGTGGTGGCAATGCCGAGGCCCACCTGAGTACCGATAATCAACTGGTAAACCGGAATACTGAAACCGACCACCACCAGCGGCTGGGCACCCAGCTGGCCGATAAAGGCACTATCAACCAGCTGACAGCTCATGATCGCCAGCAGGCCGATCAGCATCGGCCAGGTCATACGGTACAACTGACGGCCCAACGAGCCCTGATCCTGCCCCATCGATTACCTACTTTGGATTGTTAATACTGACAACCGTCTATCGGCGCGGTTTAAACGATCCACCTTAACGGATAACGCCAGCCTTGATAATTCCTACAAACCGACAAACAGTTTTTCCATTTCCTTGATAATCGCTCGCGACAGGAGTGGGTCTCGACTCGCTTTCAGAAGCGTTTGGTTCACTGGCAGCAGCCTGGTCTATCTCTGAGATAGGCTTCGAGAGTCGCTGAAAAACTTGGTTTGTAGTGGCATAGTGAATTTGGCCACCTGAATAGAGGTGATAGCATCACCTCTTCAACAACAGGTGATCCAATGACCCGAAAATCTCGACCTAACTTCAGCCCCGAATTCCGTCTCGAATCAGCTCAACTGGTTATCGACCACGGCTACACCATCCGCGAAGCTTGTGAGGCGATGAACGTCAGTCGCTCCTCAATGGAGAAGTGGGTACGTCAACTCAAACAGGAGCGTAGCGGGGACAGTCCGAAAGCCGCGCCGATGACCCCGGAGCAGCGTCGTATAAGGGAGCTAGAGAGACAGCTCAAACGCGCAGAGACGGAGAAAGAGATTCTAAAAAAGGGCTTGGCTCTCTTGATGTCAGACGAGCTGAAAAATATTCGATAATTCAGCGTCTTCAAGAGAGCTATCCGATCAAACAGCTGTGCCAGATCTTCGATATTCAGCGCAGCAGTTACAAGTACTGGCGCAGCCAGCCTCGAAGCGATAACCCTTATCGTCGCAAGCTTAAACTGATGGTGCGAGCCGCCCATCAGTTGAGCGGAGGGTCTGCCGGAGCAAGAACAGTGGCCAGCATCGTCACTCAGCGAGGCGTGGCACTCAGCCGTTATGTTGCAAGCAAGCTGATGAAGGAGTTACGCCTCGTGAGCAACCAGCTGCCAAAACATGCGTATAAGCGAGCCGATAAGCTTCATGTGGCAATCCCGAACGCACTAGATCGACAGTTCGTGGTCGGCAAACCTAACCAGGTTTGGTGTGGCGACATCACCTATGTCTGGACTGGAGAGCGTTGGGCTTACCTAGCGGTCGTACTGGATCTTTATGCCCGCAGGCCAGTCGGCTGGGCGCTATCGCTAAAAGCTGATAGCAAGCTGACAAGTAAGGCGTTGATGATGGCGTATGAATCGAGAGGAAGGCCGAAGGATCTGATGTTCCACAGCGACCAAGGTGTTCAATACACCAGCTTGCGGTTCAGGCAGCACCTATGGCGCTACCAGATCCAGCAGAGCATGAGTCGAAGAGGAAACTGTTGGGATAACGCGCCAATGGAACGCTTCTTCCGCAGCCTGAAAACGGAGTGGATACCCGAAACTGGCTACACCTCATTTGCTCAAGCCAAGCAGTCGATTACTGATTACTTGATTGGCTATTACAGCCAGGTCCGGCCGCATCAACACAACGATATGTTGCCGCCGAATATGACAGAGAAAAACTACTGGAATGCGTACAAATCCGTGGCCAGTTTTACTTGACCACTACAGTTTTCATCAAATACGGTTAATCCGACAGGCTATAAAATAAGGCCAAGTAAGTCAGAGTCAGATCGGTGAACAGCTGATCTTTGGCTTGGCTCTACCGGGAGAACGTCTACAATCACCCAACCAGATTATCCCAGCAGGTGCTCAGCGGTATGCGGGGTCTATTCAACAGCATTGGCGGTCATCGAACATCGGTCCTGGCGTTGGTCATCGGGTTCGTCACCGTTTTTCTGCTGATTGCCATCACCACAACGTCCTTGGGCCTGCATCGAAGTAACCTGATCGTCGATCATCAAACCCGATTGGCAATGCTCAATGGCCATATCGGCCAGCAGGTTGCTCAGTCGATCTCCGGGGCACAGCAGCTGCTCAAGGGCATTGCCAGCACATTGTCCCTTGTCGACGCCAAAGCGGGTGAAATTAACGAAAGATTGATCGCGCTGAAATCCAATGCCCCTCAGTTGATGGATCTATTGATACTCGATCGCAATGGCGAGATCGCTTATTGGACCGGCAACGGAACCCCGCCTTCGGTCAAAGATCGCCCTTACTCGTCGATTTATCGAGAACAACCGAGTACCGAGGTCTGGGTTGGTGAGCCCAAGTTGTCCCGTGTTCACCAAGACCAATGGTTTTTTGCCGTCAGCATTCCGGTGCGCTCAAGCAACAATGATGTAGTGGCCATTCTGGTCGCCATCATCAAGACCGACTATCTCCGCGATGTTCTGATGCAACTGGTCGACGATCCCAATATCAGCGCGTCGATCTCTCACAGCAATGACAAGGTCTACGCCCAGATCAACCGCAACACCAACACAGGTCCGAAGCTGAGCCTGACCCAGGAGCTTCGCTCCCATCCGTTCAAAGTCACTACCGAGTGCGAATACCAAACGGTGTTATCGAGTTATCAGGATATTCAGCTGTGGGCCTCTCTGGCCACGCTGATACTGGTTTTTTGTGTTTGCTGTCTGACCCTGTTGCTGTTGCTACGCATTCGTAAGCAAGCCCGCCTCTCGATCGAAGACCCGCTGACCAAGACCCTGAACCGGCGCGAGTTTATGCGCCGGGGTGAAGATGAGCTGACAGCCTGCCAGCGCTATGACCGCAATTTCTCGATCATCATGCTCGACATCGACAACTTCAAAGCCATCAATGATAGCCGGGGGCATCGCGTCGGCGATCTGGTCATTCAAAACGTCGGCAAGACCCTCAACAACCAGTCACGCAACAACGACATTGTGGCCCGATACGGTGGCGAAGAGTTCGTCATCCTGTTACCCGAAACCACCGACGATGAGGCCAGCCAAGCGGCCGAGAAGCTGTGCCACGCGATCCGTACGCTAAAGACCAAAGCGAACAAACAGGTTGTCCAGGTCACCGCCAGCCTGGGTGTGGCCCAATGGCGGGCCCCGACTGAAGGCTTGGAATCGGTGATCGAACGGGCAGACCAGGCGCTCTACCAAGCCAAGGCACTCGGCAAGGACCGGGTGGTCAAAAGCGGCGAGGAGATTTGAGGCAATTTCTGAAGACGGCGGGCGCGACTGAGCGATCGAATCTTTGCTGAAACAGCATCGACGCGGTATAAGAACCTGTCAGTTTTTCAGAAGAACCTCACCGCATGAGTGCACGACTGTCGATCCGCTCCTACGCCTTCCACTCGGACAAGCATCAGCATGACTACCATCAACTGGTGTTACCACTGGCCGGTAGCATCGACATCGAAACCCTCGGCCAGCGTGGACGCGCAGCCCCCGGCAGCTGCGTGATCATTCCGGCTGGCCAATCCCACTGGTTTGCCCCCGACCCGGATGCCAGCTTTCTGGTGGCCGACCTGACACTGTTACCGGTCAACCTGCTCTGTTCCGACCAGGCCATCATTCGTATCAGTCCTGCGGTACAGGCGTTTTGTACCTTCGTTCAGCAACAGCTGGAGCACCAGGTCAGTCCGGAGTTGGAACCACAGCTGGGCGACTGGTTTATTCGACTGCTAAGCGAGCAGAGCTTCCTGCACAGCCATGACAGCCGTATCAGCCGTGTTCTCAATCATCTGGAAAAGGATCTTAGTCGGTCGCCTTCGCTGGCCGAACTGGCCGAGATCGCCTGCCTGAGCCTGAGCCAACTCAAAACCCTGTTCAAGAAACAGACCGGACGTACCGTGGGCCAACAGCTGCTGCGGTTACGGATGGAGAAAGCCCGGGCCCTATTGCTGCACACCGACTACCCGATCGGTATCATCGCTCAGCAGGTCGGCTACCGAGACCTCTCCACGTTCAGCCATCGGTTCTCTTGCCATTACGGCCACCCACCCAGCCAACTTCGCCTGGGATAGATCAGCCATCCCAGCCAAGCCTTCCAGCCTTGCACCATAAAACACCGGCTTTTAACCAAACACACGAGGCTGTTTATTGGGTACCATTTGCAAACTGATTGGCCTCTTTCCAAACTTCTGAACTTTATTCCTGAGGTATACACCGTGCCCTATTTGTTTGCGATCGCCGCGATCGGCCTCTGGAGTTCGCTGGCTTTGCTGGCGACCCGCCTCAACCACCTGCCGCCGTTTCTGGTACTCGGCGTGGCCTTACTGCTGGGAGGGCTGCTATCGCTGCCCAAATACCGCCATTGGCATCCGAAAAGATCGATCCTGCAGATGGGCGTGTTCGGTATCTTCGGTTACCACTTCGCACTGTTTATGGCCTATCGCCACGCCCCCGCCGTTGAAGCCAATCTGCTCAACTATCTCTGGCCGTTGCTGATCGTGCTGTTATCACCGCTGTATCTTGCCGGTTTCCATCTGAACCGGAACCATATTCTCGGCGGTGTGCTGGGCTTCAGCGGCGCGGCCACCGTGATTCTCGGCGGTAACGATGCCAGCTTTAATCCGGACCATGGCTTGGGGTATGTGCTAGGGATTGCCGCCGCCATTATCTGGGCTCGTTACTCGCTGCTGACCCGGCGTAGCGGTGACTTCAGCTCAGCAACCGTGGGGCTGTTCTGTCTGTTAGCCGGCGTGCTGGCGCTGGTCTGTCATGGTCTGTTCGAAACAACGCCTGACCTAAACCAACAAGACCTGATAACGATGGCACTGCTGGGGCTTGGTCCGATGGGTATCTCCTTTTACTGCTGGGACGCGGCGATGAAGCGTGGTGACCCACGCACGATCGGGGCACTGTCCTACTTCACCCCGCTGTTGTCGACCGGGCTGCTGATTCTGTTCGGGGATGCCCCACTCAGCAGCAACGTCGTCATCGCTGTGGCCCTGATCAGCGGCGGCGCCGTACTCGGTACGCTCAAAATCAAAGCCAAAACCAACAAAGCCGATCCACAAAAAAGCCCGGCGTAATGCCGGGCTTTATTCGAGCCGAAGAGACCCCAGATTCGATTACAGCTGCTTGAAAATCGCGTCGACACTCTCGCGCGCATCGCCGAACAACATCCGGCTGTTCTCCTTAAAGAACAGCGGATTCTCGACACCTGAGTAGCCGGTGGCCATCGAACGCTTGAACACCACCACGGTGGTGGACTTCCAGACCTCGATCACCGGCATCCCGGCGATCGGGCTGGTAGGATCTTCCGCCGCCATCGGGTTGACGGTATCGTTGGCGCCGATCACCAGTACCACATCGGTATCCGGCAGATCGTCGTTGATCTCGTCCATCTCCAGCACCAGATCGTAAGGCACCTTGGCCTCGGCCAGCAGCACGTTCATATGCCCCGGCATCCGCCCGGCGACCGGGTGAATGGCGAACCGAACATTAACCCCTTTGGCCCGCAGCGCCTGGGTAATCTCCGACACCGGGTGCTGCGCGTGAGCCACCGCCATACCGTAGCCGGGTACGATGACCACGCTATCGGCATTGTTGAGCATCTCGGCAACCTCTTCGGCACTGGTCGGGGTCACCTCACCCTGCTCCTCGCCTTCAACAGCGCTAGTGCTGGTGGTGGTACCAAACCCGCCTAGGATAACGTTGACGAACTTGCGGTTCATCGCCCGGCACATGATGTAACTCAGAATCGCACCACTGGAGCCCACCAGCGCGCCGACCACGATCAACAGGTCGTTGGACAACATAAATCCGGCTGCGGCGGCCGCCCAACCGGAGTAGCTGTTGAGCATCGACACCACCACCGGCATGTCGGCCCCACCGATCGCCATCACCATATGGACGCCGAAGGCCAGCGCGATCAGGGTCATCAGGAACAGCGCCCAGAAGGCGCCATTTTCAGCGCCGACAAAGCTCATGCCCAGGATGATCGACAGAATCAGCGCACCGAGATTGAGGTAGTGGCGCCCCGGCAGCAGCAGTGGCTTGCTCTGCACCAGACCTCGCAGTTTGCCGAACGCGATCAGCGAGCCGGAGAAGGTCGCCGCACCGATCAACACTCCGAGGTAGATCTCCACTTCATGGATGGTTTTCTCGGCCCCCTCGAAATGGGCACTGGGATCCAGATAGCTGGCGTAGCCGACCAGCACCGCGGCCAGGCCGACGAAGCTGTGCATCATCGCCACCAGCTCGGGCATCTCGGTCATCTGCACCTTGACGGCGAAGTAGATCCCGATCGCGCCGCCGATCAGCATCGCAATCATGATCCAACCCAGGCCGGAAACCTGATCGCTGCCGATGGTGGCCAGTATCGCCAACGCCATCCCGGCGATGCCGTAGATGTTGCCGCGACGCGCGGTCTCCTGGTGACTCAAGCCGCCCAGGCTGAGAATAAACAGGATGCTGGCGCCAATGTAGGCTGAAGTAACTAATCCGCTCATGCTCAGTCCTCCCTGACAAACATCTTCAGCATGCGCTGGGTGACATAGAAACCACCGGCGATATTAATGCTGGCGATCAGGATCGCGATAAAGGCCAGGAAGCCGACCACACTGCTGGACGAGCCAGCTTGGAGTAACGCACCGATAATAATGATGCCGCTGATGGCATTGGTCACACTCATCAACGGAGTATGCAGCGCCGGGGTCACCGCCCAGACCACCTGCCAGCCGACGAAGCAGCTGAGCACGAACACGATCAAGTGCGACATAAAGGCCGCCGGGGCCACCGAACCCAGCATCAATAGCAGGATCATTGCCACGCCCATACTGCCGAAGGTGATCGCCGCCCGTTTGCCGGCCGACATCGGTTCCGGCTCGGGCACCGGTTCGGGCGCAGCCTTGGGAGGCGGTGCAACCGACAGCTCCGGCGGGGGCGGCGGCCAGATCACTTCACCCTCATGGATCACGGTGGTGCCGCGGATAATGGTGTCTTCCATGTTGAAGTTGGGCTTACCGTCTTTATCCGGGGTCAGTTCCGACAGCACGTTACGCACGTTGGTGGCGTACAGCTGGCTGGACTGGGTCGGCAAGCGGCTGGGCAGATCGGTGAAACCGATGATGGAGACCCCGTGGCGAACCACCACCTCGCCGGGAACGGTCAGCTCACAGTTGCCGCCCTGCTCGGCGGCCAGGTCAACGATGACACTACCTTCGGCCATCATCTCGACCATATCTTCGAGGATCAGTTTGGGCGCCGGTTTTCCTGGAATCAGCGCGGTGGTGATAATGATATCCACCTCTCTGGCCTGCTCGCGGAACAGCGCCATCTCGGCGTCGATAAATTCTTTAGACATCTCCTTGGCGTAACCACCGCCGCCGCTGCCGTCCTCTTCGATCTCGACGGTGAGGAACTCGGCGTCCATCGACTCCACCTGCTCCTTCACCACCGGACGGGTGTCGAAGGCACGAACGATGGCCCCCATACGTCCGGCACAACCGATCGCGGCCAGACCCGCCACCCCGGCACCGATAATCAGTACCTTAGCCGGCTGAACCTTACCGGCGGCCGTGATCTGGCCGTTGAGGAAGCGTCCAAAGTGATTCGAGGCCTCAACCACGGCCCGATAACCGGCGATGTTGGCCATCGAACTGAGCGCATCACAGCGTTGCGAGCGGCTGATCCGAGGCACCGAGTCCATCGCCAGCACATTGGCTTTGCGCGCAGTCAGCCGCTCCATCAGGTCCGGATTCTGGGCCGGCCAGATAAAGCTGGTCAGGATCGCGCCTTCGTTGAGCAGGTCAGCCTCGTGCTTGCCCAACGACGTGTTCTGCTCCGGCGGGCGGACCTTGAGTACGATATCGGCGGCAGACCAGAGCGCCTCGGCGCCATCAATCACCTCGACCCCCACATCGGCATAGGCCTGATCGGTAAAGTTAGATCCCAGCCCGGCACCAGCCTCGATCGCTACCTCATAGCCCATCTGCTGCAGCTGTTTAACCAGCGGCGGAGTCAAAGCCACCCGCTTTTCTCCGGGGTGAATCTCCTTGGGTACACCTATTTTCATACGTCTCTCCACGTCTGACAGGACGCTATCTGGGAATCAACACCAAGATTCCTTTAATGAAACCGATTGAGAAGTTATAGCCCAAACACTTTGATAACAGCCTAGTTTTACAAGAAATAACGACGCGATAGAAGTCGAAAAAAGACAGCCACCCAACGTATCACCAGATCGCTGCTAAAGTGTTATTGCCGCCAACGACGGCGACTTACGCGTCTAAATCCTCGGACGAGAGGCGATCGACGAAGACAGCATCACCCTCCCAATCCAATCCCCGTCGATCATTTCGCTGGATCAAGTTCGGAAATTCCACCCAACCCCGTTCACTATGAGTGAAATTAACTTGACCTAAACGTCAAACAGGGACAAATTACCCTGTCTTTGCGTGCTCAATCGATGAAGCCGTCTACGGCCGGATGCCGTCAGTGTCGATTGCAGCAAGCCGGAAGGAAATGATGGATCGACTCGACTCTGGTGACACCCTCGGCCGCTCATGGGGCCGTACCTTTCTAATCTCGGTGCTCTGCTTTATCGGCTTTGGCGCCGCCGTCGCTGTTGTCACTTCACTGGCCCACCATCATCTGCAACAAACGACCAGCAGTTACCAGATCCAGCAGCAATATCGCATCGAGCATGACCGGATCATCGAACGGTTGCGGCACCGACTGCGTAGCCTAGACAACCAGCTTGCCTCACTGGCCAACAACCCGATAACTCACCGTTACCTAGTCGACCAGACCAGCGAGTCGACCCAATCCCTACGCAACCTCTATCTGGCGACGACAACCTCCAACAGCCTCTATCGCCAGTTATGCTACCTGGATAGCCAAGGTCAAGCGCAGCTCTGCGTAAATCGCGGTGACAGTTACCGCTCAGCCGATCTGAGCAACCCGCACACCAACAGTCCGCTAAGCCGGCAAGAGTCCGATATCCGTATCGACCGCCGCCTGCCTCTGGATCAACGTTCAACCTTAATCGACAGTGCCCGACTGCTCGCCCACGGCGATGTTAAGCACTCGCTGCTGAATATCTCCACCGATGGCATTAACGCTCGGCCCAGCTTTCAAAGTGCCACACCGGTTTATGTCGAAGGACGCCTGAACGGAATTTTGGTCGCGACGCTGGATGTGCGGCACCTGCTGCGGGAATTAATCTATTCGACCAATTTCGTGGTGCAGCTGGTCGAAGGGGAACATACTGAGTCCAGGGTTCTGCACAGTGCCGACTTGGACCAGCCGCTGAGTTCCGCATCGAACCGGACCTCGTTGACGGCGCAGGGTAACGCTGATGCCGATGATTCTCAAAGCTACCGTTTGCCGCTGGGCGAGCTGCTGCAGAACGATCAGCCACTCTATCTGGTGCTGACCCCCAAGCAGCTGCTCCCACCCGACCTCGGCGACAGTACTCTGTTCAACACGCTGCTGATTGCTCTGCTGGTCACACTGGTTGCGCTGCCTCTGGCATGGTTGAGTTCACGTATCCCCGAACGACTGCATCGTCATCTGCACCGCGTTCTGGTCAAGCTGCGGCAAAGTAATCGCCTGCTGGATCAAAACGTGATCAGCTCGCGCACCGACATCGAGGGTAATTTCACCCATGTCAGCCAAGCTTTTTGTGAAATCAGCGGTTACACCCGCCAGGAATTGATCGGTCAGCCCTATAGCCTGGTCTGTCATCCGGACAGCTCACCCAGAATCTACGAGGAAATTTTACGCACCCTGAGTAGCGGTCGACAGTGGCATGGCGAACTCTGTAATCGCGACAAGCAGGGACATGATTGCTGGGTCAGTACCACCATCACACCGGAGTTTGATCGACAGGGGACGATCATCGGATATACCCAGGTTTCCAAGGATATTACCGACCACAAACTGATGAAGCAGCTGTCGACCGTTGACCCTCAGACGCTGCTGATGAACCGACGCCATCTGGATGTGATGCTGGAGCAGCAGCTCAACCTGTTCCAGCGCTATCCAGAGCTTCTATTCTCGGTCATTCTGATCCGGCTCGAAGGCCCTAACGACACCGAGATTTGGGAGCACGAGGAGATCCTGAGCCGTTTCGGTGAGCTGCTGAGCAACAATGTTCGCAGCGTCGACCTGCTCGGCCGCTGGGATGACCAGCGTTTCTTGATCATCTGTCCGTGTACGGCGATCCAGAACGCTTCGGTTCTGGCCAATAAACTCCAGCACCTATCGAAGAATCCGCCCCGCAACGAGCTAAGATTCAATCTCTCCATCGGGTTGGTACAGAGCCAAACCGGTGATAACCGTCGAATGCTGATCGGCCGAGCCGCGCAGGCACTGCAGCTGGCACTTCAGAAACCCGATAAGCTGGTCGCCATCAGCACCGATAGTGATGGTATCGGTAGCTGAGTGGCTGGGTTAGTCGCGGCTTTATCTGCTCAACCCTGGTGAATCCGCCGTTTTATCCAACGGATCAAGCCGCCCAGCACAGGCAGCTTTTGGTAGACGCAGGTTCCCGAGTCCCAATAATCGATATGGCGACAGATCTTGTCCTCATCGTCGAAATAGAGCACCGACACCCCTTCAAAACACCAGATACCATCGGCATCACCAAAGCGGCGGTTGAAGCCGCTGAACCGCCAGAGCAGCATACAGGCGTTATCATCCCCGGCCTGCTGGAGCAGCTCGAAATG
This sequence comes from Motiliproteus sp., assembly GCF_965230735.1. GTDB lineage: Bacteria > Pseudomonadota > Gammaproteobacteria > Pseudomonadales > Balneatricaceae > Motiliproteus. Next base: position 2,365,949 of record NZ_OZ246016.1, on the reverse strand, counting down.
TCCCTCCTCTACCTGCTCGGCAAATCGAATCAAGTAATCGGTCAGTGCCTTGCGGCCTTCGACGGCGCCGAATGGGTCTTCAAAGCAGATCCCGTCACTGACCAACACCCCCAGCTCGGCCATCAGCTGCGAGTCTCCGCTGGCGGTTTCGGTCTGATAACGGTGTAGCCGATTGAACAGTTCAAAATAGTTACGCGCGCAACGCTGCCGTGCCGTCAGCGTCAACGAGTCAGCAACTTGATGCACAGCGACCTTATCCTGCGGTGATTGAAGCGGTTTCATGATCAGACTCCGGTTAAGCGTCGGACTAACGGGAAGTACAATCCATACGGCAACTGTCGCAACAACGCCATCAACCAGCCGAACTGACTTGGAAATCGAATTTCAAAGCGTTCGGTTTCCAGGCCATCGGCGATCTCCCTGGCAGCCTGCTCGGCCTCGATTAAAAACGGCATCCGAAACGTATTGCGATCGGTCAGCGGAGTTTTGACAAAACCCGGGTTGATCAGCTGCAGCCGCACCGGGGTATCCGCCAACTCTAAACGCAGGGCTTCACAGAGATTGATCAGTGCCGCTTTGCTGGCGCCGTAGGCAGCGGCATTGGGTAAACCCCGATAACCGGCCAGGGATGCGACGACCGCAATCGTGCCACGCGTGCGGGCCGGATCGATAGCATGTCGGGGCGTTGGCGGATGGCACGCATGCGCGTCTTGAGTTGGGGTTCTGTTGAGCATACGCCGGATCAATACCTCTAAACCATTGGCCACCCCCATCAGGTTTAACTCCATCAGCTCGCGGACCAGGCCGCTGTCGAACTCGAGGGCAGATTGGGGGCGATGACTCCCCGCATTCAGAATCGCTAACCGAACCGGGCCGAAGCGTGCCTCTATCCGATCCAACACCTGTTGATGCTGATCACGTTCGCACACATCCAAAGGGAAAGGTTCGACGGACCCGGGCAACGGCAGCGCCCTTCGCTGTACCTGTTGAAGTCGCGCCGCATTTCGGGCACTGGCGGCTACGCGCCAGCCCCGGGCCGCATATTCCAGTGCCAGAGCGGCACCGATTCCCTGGCTGGCACCGGTTATCCATACCAGCGGCTGCTCTGCCGCGACGGAAACCGGCTGTTTCATAGCTGCCACCGCGGTCTGATCAGTTGTGGAGACTGGTCAGGATTCAACACCCGACCCAACGGCAGCGGCCACCCGACTCCCGTTGCCGGGAATCGCATCATCAGGTTCGTGGACTGATCCCTGCCGCAGCGTTGACAGCGAAACTCCACTGTCATCCCTCGCCGATCTTTAAAGCGCAGTCCGACCCATCGATTGCGCTCGTCATACCAGACTTCGGTATCGTGCAGTTCCCCCTGATAACGGAACCCCCGCGCGTCGATCTTGCCCCGGGCCGAAGCTATTGTCATTGACCCGAGCTGCTCCACCTGAAAGCGATTGAGCTGACCGGTCAGGGTATTGAGCACTCGCCCCTGATCCAAAACCGCAATGTCGTAATGATGGCTCGCCAGCACCGGCAACGGCACCGGTTTCGCCCGGCTCGATGCAACAGGGGTCAGGGACGCATCCGTTTCGATCAACTGATCGCCAAAGCGAACAAAATGATAGTGAATCTGCTCTCCGTCATCGTCGATTCGCGAACTCAGGGCGCTCAAATGGCCTTGCTGCCAAAGCTCAACCGCTTGATATCGATAACGATAACGCCACCAGAGCCAGCTCAACTCCAGCTCCATTTGCGCTTCAACCCTGAGCTGTCCCGCCCCGCCATCAAACCGGGTGTGGTAGCGGCCGACCGGTTCACCATCTCGCCACACTTCAAACTCGATCGAATCCCCGTACAGCATTTGCCAGTGTTGATGGCGATCGGCTTCCGGACCGGGTCCGCCCACCGACGCCAGAACATGGGGGCTGTGGACCAACAGCAATCCCAACAGCAGCGCCCCTATCACTCTAAGCCAGTACATCGCTACCTCCCGAGCCTTCCGAACTGATCTTCTTGATGACGATGCAGTCGCGTCAGGATCATCCGGTGGCGCTGCCGACCCAGTGGGTAACGCCATAACAAAGCGACTGCCGATAGTTTTAATACGCACGGCAGCCAGGCGTAGATCACCAGCAACTCAAAACGTCGCTCCGGATCAACCGCCCCGGTCGGTTCTTCACCGTCTGACAACAACCACAGCAGAGCCGGCGCCAATGCCGCAGCGGCGCCCAGTGACAGTTTCATCACCATCGAGTGACCGGCAAAGCAGGCCAGCGCCCGCTCCTTGTCGAAACGCCAGCGATCCCAATCCACCAGGTTGGCCTGCATCACCGGCGGCAGTGCCAAATCCGCCCCCAACACGACACCGGTCAACAGGCAGACCAGGGCAAACCCCCAAAGCCCGATGACATGATCGGCTGGTAGCAACGGCACCAACAGGAACACCAGTGCCGCCATTATCATCGCCCCGCCCCAAAGCCGATGCAGCTCTACCCGGCTGCGACTCCAGAACGGCAACGCTATCAGGGCAGCGCCGAAATAGAGCAACAGCAGCCACACCCGGGTTCGGTCATCACCGCCAAAACCGATACTGACGGCCAGTGGAAACAGTACTGCCGCAATACCGTTCGCCAGGGTATTGAGTCCCCAGGCCGACAGTAGTCGAAGCCATAACCGGTTACGCCGAAGTTGCCACAAATCTCGCCAACCGTGGGACTGCACGCCGATCCTTGTGTCCGGTTCGGGGAGTCGGGACAGCAACCACGCGCATGGCAACGCCATCAGCAAGGTAGACAGGGCCAGAGAAGCCAGAGCTTGGCGGAGCGTGGCACCGTTCTCCAACAGTACGACCGGCAAGGCTGCCGACAACAGCAGTCCCAATAAACCGGCGCTTTCACGCCAGCCGCAGAGTTTCAAGCGACGATCGCTGTCGGGACACAGATCGACCAGCCAGGCCTGCCACGGGATCTGTATCAGGGTCCAGCCCACATAGAGCAACGACGCCAACAGCAGCAATCTCGGCCAACCCGACTCCGCCGGTGGATCAAACAGCATCAACAATGCCGGGCTGGCCAGCAACAGCCCCAACAGCATCCAGCCCCGTCGACGAGGTAGTCCCAGAATCGGCCGATCACAGTAGCGTCCGGCGGCCAGATCACTGAGCAGATCGAGTAGCCGCGCCAGCAGAAGCGCCGTACCCGCCTGCAATAGCGTAAGCTGGGTCTGTTCGGCGTAGAAGGTCGGCAGCCAGATATAGACCGCCAGGGTGGGCAGCGCCATCGGCACCGCCGGCAAGGCGTAACTCAGCTGCTGGGCGGCGCTAAGAGGGTGTGAGCCGATCCGGCCGGCTTTAATCGGCGTGTCGGAGACGGTAGAGCTGGACATCGATGGAGCCGGATTTAAAACCGCTTTCACAGTAGGCCAGGTAATAGCGCCACATACGGTAGAAGCGCTGGTCGAACCCCAATGTCTGCAGCTCCGGCCAGGCCCGTTCGAAACGATCGGCCCAGATATTCAGCGTACTGCCGTAGTCCGGCCCGAAACTCAACTGCCGATCAATCTGCAACCCGGCTCGCTCGACCTGCTCGGCGAACACGGCGGGGCTGGGCAACATGCCGCCCGGAAAGATGTAACGCTGGATAAAATCGGCACCGCGTCGGTACCCGGCAAAGCGCTGATCCGAGATGGTGATGACCTGGATGACCGCACAACCCTCTCGACTCAAGCGCTGCTTCAGCTGGTTGAAAAAGATTGGCCAGTTCGCCTCACCCACGGCCTCGAGCATTTCGATCGAAACGATCCGGTCGTAGCACCGGTGCAGATGCCGGTAATCGCAAAGCTCAAACTCAACGTCCTGACGATCGTTAAATGTTCGCTGCCGACACCAAGCCAGTTGCTCCTCGGACAGGGTGATGCCCAGATAATCAACCTGATTTGACCGGCTATCGCAGAGTTGCTGGGCCAAACCACCCCAACCGCAGCCGATCTCCAGCACCCGATCACCCGGATTAGCTTCCAACCATTCGATCACCTTGGCGTTCTTGGCCTGTTGAGCCTGCTCCAGCGACAGCCCCGGCTTGTCGAACAGGGCGGATGAATAGGTCATGCTGGGGTCGAGCCAACGGCGATAGAATTCATTCCCCAGGTCATAGTGACTGGCGATATTTCGCCGCGACCCCCGTAGGCTATTGGGACGAAGTCGGTGCACCAGTCGGTGCATGGCGGCCGCTATCCCGGTGCCACCGAAAGCCTGTTCCAGGGCTTGCTCGTTGGCCATGGCCCAGTCGGTTAAACGCAGCAGCCGTCGACAGGACCAGTCACCGGCCATATAGCCCTCGGCCCAGCCCATCAAACCACCAAACCAGCCGCGGATCAGCGCTTGCGGGTGTTTGAGTTCAACCCGCGGTACCGGCTGTTCGGCACGCAGTTGCCCCAGATGGATACAGTGACCGCCGGGTAACGAGATATCGATTCGCGAGACCTTAGCCTGCTTGAACTTGCGCGCAAATCGCGGCAGCAGCAAACGCCATATCCAGGATTCAGACTGGAGCTGATCCGCCTGAGGCGATGGCAGCTGTCGGGAATAGCCGCTACCTTGGGAGACCGGCATCCACGCCTGAGCGGCGCGGGGCAGAGACGACGGCAGCGATCGCGGATTCGGATTGCTTGCCGGCTGCGGGTTTGACCTGTTCTCGGTTCGAAATAGCATTGTTGTACTCTGCTTGCTGCGCAGGGTTTCCATCGACATTCTCCTGACTCAATGGACCTGAAAAACGGCCCGAGGATGACTGCTGTTCAACAACGCCTTCGAGGATTGAACCGGCGCTGGTCGCGTAGGGTTGGGTTTTTCGGGGTGAGATAAAAGGGATCCGCTTGATCCACAGCTTCAATGCCTGCCAGTGGATCAATCCCAGCGTTTTGAGTGCCATGGGCGGGCGCAGCAGTTCCCTGAGCAGCACCCGGCGCTGCAGCGGCACCCGCTGGCCTCGCCAACGAGCCAACAGCAACGGTCCGGCTGTATCCCGATAATGGATCAGCACCGAGAACTGTTCGCCGGGCGGCAGCAGTCGGAAGTGATACTCACCATCGAGAGCGATAAACGGAGATACCGACATCCGCTTATCGGCCCGCTGGCGTAGCCGCGACCCTTTAAAAGAGGGGCATCCGATCACGTAGGTATGACGTTCTCCAAAGGTGTTGCTGACCTCGTAGAGCGTGGCAAAAAGCTGCCCATCCTCGTGATAACAAAAGTAGATCGCCAGCGAATTGAATCCGAATCCGAAACAGCGTGGCTGGCACAACAGTCGAATATGGCTGGCCGGGGGCAAGCCCCGCTCGGCCAAAAGCTGTTGGCACTGCTGCTTGAGTCCCCGCTCACTGCCGTCACCATGATCACGCTCATAAAAACTGAACAAACCCGGACGGTTGAAGTGAAGCAGTCCCAGCCGATCGAGAGTTACCAACTCGTCCAGATCGATCAGCCAGCTGCTGATCCGGTAGTCGAACCGATGCGAACGGGGTCGCAGCCGCTGATGCATCACCTCGGCCCGATACAGGCCGCTGTTCAGGGCAGGCGCGTCCATCAGGCCGCCTCCCCTCCGGCCTGTTTGGCAGCGGCGGCCGTACCTCGCTCGAACCAGTTCTGCGGCAATGGAATCCGATCGTACATACCGTCGACTTGCCAGGGCCGGCGCTGCTGCCCCAGGGCTTCGGCCACCGCCAATCCGGCCTGCAGTCCGTCCTCGTGAAACCCATAGCCGCACCAGGCACCGCAATACCAGGTATTGTTATGGCCCTGCAGGTGCCAGAGTTCGCGCTGGGCTTGTAATGCGGACGCATCGAAGGTCGGATGATCATACAGAAACGCTGCATGAACCCGTTCCGGATCCGGCTCCATAAGCGGATTCAATGTCACGAACAGCGGACGATGCTCCGGTAAGCCCTGTAACCGGTTCATCCAATAGCTGACGCTAAGCGACGTATCGGTTTCGGATTGACGCCGGCAAAGGTAGTTCCAGCTCGCCCAGGCCCGTTTGCGCAACGGCATCAACCGCTCATCGCTGTGCAGCAAGGCCCGATTGCGCTCGAACTTGAAGGCCTGCAGCAAGGCCTGCTCTTGTTGGTCAGCATCACTAAGCAGTTTCAGCGACTGGTCGGCATGACAGGCCAATACCAACTGATCAAATTGCCAGTATTGGCCCTGCCAGTCGGTCAGCAGCACATGATCTCCCGTGCGTTGGATACTGCGAACTCCGCGGTTGACCACCGCCCGTTCACCCAGTTGATCCACCAACCGTTCGACATATTCCCGACTGCCCCCCTCCACCGTCATCCACTGGGGACGGTCCCGTAATTGAAGCAAGCCATGGTTGGCGCAGAAACGAAGGAAAGTCTTGGCCGGGTAATCGAGCATCTGACTGGCCGGTGTCGACCAGATGGCCGCCCCCATCGGCAGCAGATGGTCATCCCGAAAACGACGGCCATAGCCATACTGTTCGATCAGCTGACCCAGAGAGGTCTGATCATCCAGTTCGTTAAGCAATTGGGGTGCCTGGCGATAGAAACGCAGGATATCGGCCAACATTCGCCAGAATCCGGGGCGAAGCAGGTTTGACGATTGAGCCAGCAAACCGGTCAGGTCGCTACCGGCGTACTCCATCTGTCCCTGGTTGATCGACACTGAAAATGACATATCAGTTGCCCGGACCGGCACTTCCAGATGCTCGAACAACGCCACCAGATTCGGGTAAGACTGAGGATTGAAAACGATAAAGCCGGTATCCACCGGCAGGGGCGGTTGATCATCGACACCTTCCAGCACCACTGTGTTGGAATGCCCGCCAAACCGATCATCCTTCTCAAACAGTGTCACGTCATGCTGCTGCGCCAACAGCCAGGCACAGCTCAGACCGGCAATACCAGAGCCCACCACGGCAATCCGCTGCGGTTCAGTCGATCGGGCGTTAACAGCAAAGCGGGGGTTAGACATCGACAGCTTCCTCATTTCAGCCGACTCAAATTGAGCCTAGTTTGAAAGGGTTACGTTCGACACAGAAAAGCGGATCACTCTGAGTCGGAAAATTCTTCGAAAACCTCCTTATCAGCGCGTCTATAGTGATTTTTAACACCCAGGGCGGTGATCCAACTCCCGGGGTGGTTCGTATTACGGGTATGAATGAGATTTGTAGCAAGCCGATGGATGGAATAGAGACCCAGCAGGACTGGTCGAAGGTGCTGAATCGAATCGCCGCCGAACGCGATCGTCAGCAGTTCTCCGCCTTGTATGACCACTTTGCACCGCTGCTCAAAAGCTATCTGATCGGCCGAGGGGCCGGTGCAGCGATAGCGGAAGAGATTCTGCAAGAAACCCTGTTGCAGGTCTGGCACCGTGCCCATCAGTTCAATGCAGAACGAGGCAACGCGGCCACCTGGATCTATCGGGTAGCGCGCAATAAATACTACGACCATTTACGCCATCAGCGCTTAGCCGATCGCCCTCCCCCCGAACCGGATGCCATGGCGCTGGACGGTGCCACACAAACCGAACGGGAACTGGAATCGGAGCTGGATGGACAGCTACTCAGCAACACATTGCAGCAGCTACCGTCACGCCAAGCTCAGGTGCTTTACATGAGTTATTACCAAGGCAAAAGCCACGCAGAAATTGCCCAGTCGATGGAGATTCCCTTGGGCAGCGTCAAATCGACCCTGCGCTTGGCCTTCGAGAAGTTACGCAGCTGCTTGGGAGGTGCCCGATGAAGATTCAATACCATCCGGATGATGCCACCCTGCTCGCTTTTTCGAATGCCACCCTTGAGCGTAATTTTGCCGTCCTGGTTGCCTGCCATCTGCGCCATTGTCCTCGCTGCCGTCAACGCTTGCGTCAGGCGGAACAGCTGGGGGCCGAGTTGATGCAACGGCTGCAACCGGCAGAGGTGTCCCCTGACTGCAAGCAGGCACTCTTCGATCGTCTTGACGAACCCGCTGGACAGACAAAGTCTGAGTCCCATGGGGCAGCACTACCCAAAAAGTCTTTGATCCCGGCACTGTTGCAGAACTGGACGGATCAAGATTTCGAGACAGTGCCCTGGAAGCGGATCGCGCCGGGGATTCAGCAGCACAAAATCGATCTGGGAAGCTCCAACCTAAGCCTGCTGCGGATCGCCCCGGGAACCTGCATGCCGGCCCACGGCCACCAAGGTAGCGAGTTGACGATGGTGCTGCGCGGTTCCTACAGCGACGAGATCGGTCGCTTCCAGCCCGGCGACATTGCCGACCTGGATGATGAGATTGAGCATCAACCGATCGCAGACCGCAACGAGCACTGTATCTGCCTGATCGCCACCGATGCCCCATTGCGGTTCAACAGCTGGGTGCCGCGTTTAATGCAGGGGCTGGTCTTCAGTTTTGATTGAATTACCCGTTTAAAGAGATCCTGATCGGGCACCAACCCCGGCTTCACTTATCAACCGCTCAGCGTTCGATCAGCTAAATCTAGCCACACCAAAGATAACGGTATAAATAGTTTAGTGATTCATATTCATATTGGACACAGACCAGAAACCCGCCAAAACCGGCAACCAAATACCATTAACTAGATTGATTTTTTACTTAACGTTCAATCATCTAGCGGAGAGTCTTCAAGGTCACCGCAAAGATGCTCCAACAGAGCCCGCCCTGCCCGCGACAGGTAGCGCTTTCGGTGCCAGCCGATACCGAGATTGAGATATACCGGCTCTTCGAACGACAGCGCCACCAGCCCGGATTCATGCTCCAGCACATGCCGCAGACAGATGCTGATGCCGCTGCCCTGACGTACCAGCGACAGCATTAAACGCAACAAGTTGGTTTCAAGCCCGATCCGCAGCGGATGACCCTCCTCACGGGAGGTCTGTTCCAGCAACTCTCGCAGGTAATAGCCCGGCTCATAAACCACCAGATCACGCTGAACAAACTGCTCGAAGGTGATCGACGGATAACGCGCCAAGGGGTCATCTGTAGCCACGCAGACGACAACCTCCTCACGGGCAAATGGCCTGGCTTCCAGAGTCGGGGAGACCTTATCCAGATGCAGAACCCCGAGTTCTGCCTCCCCGGCTTCGATCATTTCGGCAGCTCGCTGGGTGCCCTCGCTGCTGACACGTACTCTCACCCTGGGAAAGTCGCGCCGGAAAGAAGCCAACTGCTCCGGCAGCAGATAGGACCCCAGCATCGCCGACGTCAGCAACCTGACTTCACCGCCAACCACACCGCTCAGCTCCGACATCGCCATACCGGCCTGGTGAAACTGATCCAGAATACGGTCGGCATGATCCAGCAGCACCCGTCCTTCGGCAGTGAGTTCGATCTGCTTTTCGCTGCGATCAAACAGCATCAGACCAAACTCCTGTTCCAGCTTCTTGATCGCGATACTGACCGCCGGCTGGGCCATATGCAGCGATTTCGATGCCTTGGTAAAGCCGCCACAGCGGGCCACGGTCTGGAAAATCTGTAACTGACGTTTGTCCATGGCGCAAAATCCATAATCGATAAATATTCTCTAGATATAAAACATATATTATTTTTATCGAAAAACAAGTGATACCTTTTGTTACATCAATCAAACATCCCAACACAGGAAGCCAACATGTCCTCACAACCGAGCTGGGCCAAATTCAACTGGGAAGACCCGTTTCTGTTCGAAGATCAACTGACCGAAGAAGAGCGGATGATCCGTGATGCCGCACGTGCTTACTGTCAGGAGCAACTGCAGCCGCGCGTTCGTGAAGCGTTCCAGAACGAGCACACCGATCCGGCCATCTTCCGTGAGATGGGTGAAATGGGTCTGCTGGGCCCGCAGCTGGAAGGCTATGGCTGCCCCGGCATCAGCTACGTCGGCTACGGCCTGATCGCCCGCGAAGTTGAGCGTGTTGACTCCGGCTACCGCTCGATGATGAGTGTTCAGTCCAGCCTGGTGATGTACCCGATCTACGCTTACGGCTCCGAAGAGCAGAAGCAGAAGTACCTGCCGAAGCTGGCCACCGGTGAGTGGATCGGTTGTTTTGGTCTGACCGAGCCTGACCACGGTTCTGATCCCGGCTCCATGGTGACCCGTGCCCGTAGCGTTGACGGTGGCTACAAGCTCAGCGGTGCCAAAATGTGGATCACCAACTCCCCGATCGCCGATGTGTTCATCGTCTGGGGCAAGACCGACGACGGCAAGATCCGCGGCTTTATCCTCGAGAAAGGCATGCCGGGACTGAGTGCACCGAAGATCGAAGGCAAGCTGGCCCTGCGCAGCTCCATCACCGGTGAGATCGTGATGGACGAAGTGTTCGTGCCGGAAGAGAACCTGCTGCCTAACGTTGAAGGCCTGAAAGGCCCGTTCGGCTGTCTGAACAGCGCCCGTCTGGGTATCTCCTGGGGTGCATTGGGTGCTGCCGAAGCCTGCTGGCACTCCGCCCTGAACTACACCATGGAGCGTAAGCAGTTCGGTCGCCCGCTGGCGCAGAACCAGCTGATCCAGAAGAAACTGGCCATCATGCAAACCGATATCAGCCTGGGTCTGCAGGGCAGCCTGCGCGCCTCTCGCCTGAAGGATGAAGGCAAGCTGGCCCCGGAACTGATCTCGATGATGAAGCGCAACAACTGCGTCAAAGCTCTGGAGATCGCCCGTGAAGCCCGTGACATGCACGGCGGCAACGGTATCTCCGATGAATTCCCGGTCATGCGTCACATGGTCAACCTGGAAGTGGTCAACACCTACGAAGGTACCCAGGATATCCATGCGCTGATTCTGGGGCGTGCCCAAACAGGTCTGCAGGCGTTCTTCTAATCGCCTGCTCTTGCACCGGATGCTGATTCAGCATCCGGTTTTTTTTATCTACGTTGTGTGAGGGTTACCATGAACGCACCACTGCAAGGTATCCGGGTACTGGACATGAGCCGGATATTGGCCGGCCCTTGGGCGGGTCAGAGCCTGGCCGATCTGGGTGCCGAAGTGATCAAGATCGAGCGCCCCGGTTGTGGCGACGATACCCGCCACTGGGGCCCTCCCTACCTCAAAGATGCCGACGGCAACGACACCGCTGAGGCCGCCTACTACATGGCCGCCAACCGCGGTAAACGCTCGGTCACCGTCGATATCACCACCGAAGCCGGCCAGCAGATCATCCGCGATCTGGCTGCGCGTTCCGACGTGCTACTGGAAAACTACAAGGTCGGCGGACTGAAAAAATACGGCCTGGACTACGACAGCCTCAGAACGGTCAATCCGCAGCTGGTGTATTGCTCGATCACCGGTTTTGGCCAGGACGGTCCCTATGCACACCGGGCCGGTTACGACTTTATGATCCAGGGCATGGGCGGACTGATGAGCATCACCGGTGAGCCCTACGAGAAGCCCGGCGGTGGGCCGGTTAAAGTCGGCGTCGCGGTTACCGATCTGTTCACCGGCCTCTATGCCACCATTGCAGTACAGGGCGCCCTGCTGGAACGTCAGCGCTCCGGACTGGGCCAGCATATCGACCTGGCACTGTTTGATGTACAGGCGGCGGTGCTGGCCAATCAGGCCACCAACTACCTGGTCGGTGGCAAGGTGCCGCAACGACTCGGCAATGCACACCCGAATATCGTCCCCTACCAGGCGTTTGCCACCAGCGATGGCCATATCATCCTGGCGGTGGGCAACGACTCCCAGTTCCGGGCGTTCTGCGAACTGGCCGATCAGCAATGGGCCGATGATCCGCTGTACGCCACCAACCGTGCCCGGGTCGAGAACCGCGAACCGCTCTGTGCCGCCATCGCTGAGCTAATCGCCACCCAAACCAGCCAGTACTGGCTCGACGGACTGGAAGCGCGCAGCGTCCCCTGCGGTCCGATCAATCGGATCGACCAGCTGTTCGAAGATCCCCAGCTGCTGGCCCGCGGTATGAAGCAGACCCTGCAGCACCCGGATAATGACAACTTGAACCTGGTCAACAATCCGATCCGTTTCTCCCGCACCCCGGTCAGCACCGACCAGGCGCCACCGAAGCTTGGGGATGCTACCGAGCAGACCCTGCAGGAGCTGGGCTACAGCGACGAGCAGATCGACGCGTTGCGTCAGCAGCAGTGCATCTGATCGGACCAGCTGTCTTGTCCTGATATAGGTTGACATCCTTTCAGGTTGAAAACGCCCGATGCACCTCATCGGGCGTTTTGTATTTTAAGGCCATATGTGGCCGCCGTGTATTGTAGAGTCGGATCGACTCATCAACCATGATCGTGGCCTGATCTAGATCCTCTGGCTTTCTCAGCAGATACTCACCTTTCAGAATCCCGTTTACTCTTTCCGCAAGCGCATTCTGATAGCAGTCATACCCATCCGTCATCGAACAACGCACACCGTGCTCCTTATGTACGGCCTGATAGCGCTTTGAACAGTACTGTATCCCCCTGTCAGAGTGATGGATAAGCCCGGCGCTACCTTGGTAACCATCCAAGGCCTTCTGATAGGCCGTTAATACGGACTCAGCCCTCAAATCACCGTGTACGTGATAGCCGACGACTTTGCGTGAATACGCATCGGTAACCAGGCTCAGATAGGCCTCTCCGTCCCTGACTGGAAGATAGGTGATATCCGCGACCCAGATCTGTTCTGGCCGTGTGGCTTGCTCTTGCTCTGCACCGGGCTTTAGCAAGTTAGGATGGCACCAGAAACGATGATGACTCTGCGTAGTCTTGTGATATGCCCGGCGTCGCTGGACCAATAAGCGGCGATCCCTGAGCAGTTCAAATAGTTTGTCCCGGCCGATTTTACATTCCGTTTCGGCATTGAGCAGGGACAGTAGCTTACGCGCTCCCAGCCGAGGTTGCTGCATACGCTCACGTTGAACAAAGCTCAGTATGGAACAACGCATCTTTGCTTGCTGTTTCGCTCGCTGGCGTTGCTGATAGTAGGCCTGTCGGCTGATACCGAGGATTTGGCAAGCTCGAGTAACCGTCAGCCCTGTGACCTGCCGTTCTTCGATGACTTGCCGCGAGGCTTTTTTACGACACGGACCCCGTGATCCCGTTTGAGCACATCAACCACCGCTTCGAAGAACTCCGCTTTTTGCTGGGCATCTGCCAACTGTTGCTCAAGCTCCTTGATCCGCTGCTCTGGGGTAAGTTCTGAAGGCTTGTCTGACATTAGTTTTGCCTGGTGATCTGATCCTTGAGACCAATCTAGCCTGCCATGCTTACGTAGCCAAACTAATACGGTTGAGCGACCTTGGATGCCGTAACGCTGCTGTGCCTGCTTATAGGACAGTTCACCGGCTTCTACTTGGTCGACAACCGACAATTTAAAGGCGAGGGAATAATCTTTCTGAGTACGTTTAGTCTTTGTTTTCATGTCACTTCCCGAGTTAATGATCGAAAAGTGTCAACGTTATTCAGGACGGGACAAGCCCAATAAAAAAGGCCGGCGATTGCCGGCCTTTTTTGTCTTCGCCCTGCGACAGGGAAAAATCTATTACTTCTCTCGACAGATATACTTCAGTACTTCGACCACCTGCTCCGGGGTCTGCGTCCAAGCCATCGCCGCGCCGTCAACCTCTTTCAGCGGATGGATGATATCTTCGCTATGCAGCGTGATATAGGGCTTGCCCAGCGCCGCGCAGAAGCCGGCATCGAAGGCCGCGTTCCACTGTTTGTACTTGTCACCGAAACGCACCACCGCCAGGTCGCACTGTTCCAGCTGTGTCTTGGTACGGATCGCATTGACCTTGGCCGATTTATGGTCGCGCCAGAAACCGTTCTGCTCATCACCCAGCACATCACCGGCAGCATCGCTGGCATCATGATCGGTTACCGCCGAGCTGAATTCGATCGGCAGTCCAGCCGCACCGGCCGCTTTGATGATCTGCTCGCGCCAATCGGTGTGGATCTCACCGGACAGGTATACCTTCCAGGACATGATGCTCTCCTAAATTCTTATCAGTTGTGGCTAGCGACCACCGGCCGCGTCAATAAAGTTGCCGGTTATATAGGAAGCCTGCTCCGACAGCAACCACAACACCGCTTCGGCCACCTCTTCGGGCTGCCCACCCCGTTGCATCGGCAGGCTCGGGCCCAGCCGGTCGACTCTTCCCGGCTCACCACCATCGGCATGGATGTCGGTGTAGATGATGCCGGGACGCACCGCATTGACGCGGATACCTTCGGCCGCCACCTCTTTCGACAGCCCCAGCGTCATCGTATCGATCGCTCCCTTGGTTGCCGCGTAATCGATATACTCGCCTGGGGCGCCCAGGCGCGCGGCCACCGAAGAGAGGTTGACGATAGAACCGCCCTCACCGCCGTAGCGGGTCGACATCCGTTTCACCGCCTGTTTGGCACATAGGAAGCTGCCTACCACGTTGACCTGAAACAGCCGCTGCAGTCGGGCCGCATCCAGCTCATCCAAACGAGCCTGACGGTCCAGGATGCCGGCGTTATTCACCAACCCATGCAAGCGGCCAAAATGGTCGGCTTGCTGAAACAGCGCTTCAACTTCAGCTTCGTTGGCCACATCGGCGCAGATCGCCTGTGCCTGACCGCCGGCGTTGGTTATCTGCGCCACCAGTTCCAGCGCCTTATCAGCCTGCTGGCGGTAATTGATCACGACCCGATAGCCACGAGCGGCAATCAGACGGGCACAGGCTGCACCGATGCCTCGGGAGGCGCCGGTGATGATAACGACGGACTCGGCAGGAAGAAGTTTGCTGGCAGGTTCAGTCATAATGGCGGTCTCACATCGCTGCGGTTTTTACGTATCGGTTAGCTTAGCCAGCACTGTCGCCGGAAGGCAGCGCATAGGTGCCGACCGCATGCGCAACAGGCTCTTCCAAGCCATCGGAGAAGATACTGACTTCGCCGACCACCAGCGTGCGTCCCACTTTGTGCAGACGGCACTCACCAATGATGTCACGGTCCGCCACAGGCTTGCGCAGGAAATTGATGTTCAGATTGGTGGTCACCGCCATCTCAACCTTACCCAGCTCCCCCAGAATGGCCGTGTAGAGCGCCACATCGACCACCATCATCATGGTCGGCCCGGATACCGTTCCCCCGGGGCGTAGATGCTTGGCCGAAATCGGCTGACGGATCACAGCCCGTTTGTTACCCACGGATTCGACTGTGAAATCGGCATAAGGAAAAGCTTCCGCCAGGAAGCCGTTGATCTGATCAACTTTCATTTAGGTTCCTACGGTGATAACAGGGCCAAGCAACAGCCCTCGAGTCGGGCCTGAATCGCTGTCCATGATACATAAAAATACCGGCGGTTTATGGCCGCCGGTTTCTGGAATGGGGTGCTGTGTTCGCGTTACTGCATTAAATCCTGGCTGCACAAGCCATTCTTTTCCATGGTCTCACGCAGCATTCGCAGGGCCTCGATCTGAATCTGTCGGACCCGTTCACGGGTCAGCCCGACCTCGGCTCCGACCTGCTCCAGCGTGCAGAGTTCGTAACCGTTCAAGCCGAAACGACGCTGCAGGATTTCACGATGTTTACCCGGCAGCTCCTGCAGCCAGTCATCGAGGCGGCCGAACAGGTTGGTATTTTGCAGCCACTGCTCGGGACTCTCCGATTGGGTGTCGGCGATGATCTCCTGCAACGGGGTTTTCTTGTCGTTACCGACCATGGTGTCAATGGATGTGGTGCTGTCTTTCAGCTCCATCATCCGCTTCACCTTCTCCAGCGGCTTGTTGACCTTAGCCGCAATGGCCTCGCAGCTCGGATCATGGTCCAGCTCCTGGGCCAGCTCACGTTCCGCTTTGAGGTAGGTATTGAGTTCTTTCGTGACATGAACCGGCAGTCGAATCGTACGGGTCTGGTTCATGATCCCACGTTCGATGTTCTGGCGAATCCACCAAGTGGCGTAAGTGGAGAAACGGAAACCCCGGTCCGGGTCGAATTTCTCCACCGCCCGAATCAGCCCCAGATTACCCTCTTCGATCAGATCAAGCATCGACAGACCGCGATGCAGATAGCGTCGGGCGATTTTGACCACCAGACGAAGATTGCTCTCAATCATGCGCTGCTTGGCCGCCATATCACCGGCATGGAAGCGACGGGAGAAATAGACCTCTTCTTCAGCGGTCAGTAACTTGGCCGCACCGATTTCGTTGAGGTAGAGCTGAGTTGCATCCGGACTGCCCTTATCGTCAGCCGTCCAGTCACGGTTGTTCAACTTAGATCCCGAACCCCGACCACCAGCGATCTCTGAAGACTGCTCCAAGTTTTCGGTAACCGCTTCTTCTACAACCATGGCTAATTCCTTCCATCTCACTAGCAGGGATACTGCTTTATCCAGTCCTGTTTATCAGTAACCTACTAAAACAGTAAAGAATAAGATAGCTCAGCTTCGGCCTAGCGCAAGTAATTGTTTCAATGAAACATATTCCCTCGATTTACATATGTCAATTAGCCCGAGCCTATAAAGCTATGATCACAAAAAAACCATTTTGTTACTTTTTTCTTGATCCGAATCGATATCGTGCGCCCTACAGCCCCCGCACGATAAGACGATAACCTTAGTCGTTGGTCGCGTTAGCAGTCGCCATACACCACAGTATACTCAAACAAAAAATAACCGAATGACTGAAGTTCTAAGGAGCGGATTAATGTTCGACACCAGCACCAAGAGTCTGACCAGCCTCAAGATCGAACAGGGAGTTGCCTGGCTGACCATGGAGCGTGGGCAAGCCTACAACGCCTTGTCGGACGAACTGATGGAGCAGATGACCGAACAGCTCCAAACACTGGCAAAACACCCCCAGTGCAAAGTCGTCGTCATCAAGGGCGCAGGTCGGGGATTTTGCGCCGGCCATGATTTGAAACAGCTGACGCAGGATCAGGATGCCCAACGCCAGCATCGAACGTTTGAGCGCTGCGCCACCCTGATGCAGACACTGGTCAACATTCCCCAACCGGTCATTGCTCAGGTACATGGAATTGCCACGGCAGCCGGCTGCCAACTGGTCGCCAGCTGCGATCTGGCAGTGGCCGAGAAAGGCGCACGCTTTGCTACACCGGGGGTTAATATCGGTCTGTTCTGTTCCACCCCGATGGTTGCCCTGACCCGGTCACTCGCCCCCAAGCATGCGATGGAGATGCTACTGACCGGTGACATGATCGACGCCGAACGCGCTCACCAGATCGGTCTGATCAACCGGATCGTCGATGAACAGGAGTTGGATACCTGCGTCGCCGAGCTGGCACAGAGCATCGCCGCCAAATCGGGATACTGTGTTCAGACCGGCAAGCAAGCTTTCTATCGCCAGCTGAACCAACCCTTGGCTAACGCTTATGAGGACTGCTCTCAGGTAATGAGTTGTAACCTGCAACACCAGGATGCGGTCGAAGGAATCGATGCCTTTATAACCAAACGCAAACCAACCTGGAGTAGTTAAACGAGATGAGTTGTTGAACAAGATGGGATGCGGATATCAGTGATGCTGTACCCGAACGTGATCGAATCCGATCAGATGGGCCAGCTCGGTGGCCGGCGCGAGGCTGTCAAACAAGCAGGCCCGTCCACCCCAGGTTAACGGCAACAGCCCATCATCTTCATCACGTAATAGCATTATCCAGCCGTCCGGTTTCGGCTGCAGAATGACCTCTTTCAAGGCCCCCATCTTTTGACCCAGATAGACTTCAGAGAACTCCACGCTCTAACCTCACGTAAAATGAGCTCTACCTATTAACGGAACCACAAACGCCGTAAATTAGGTTCTTGGATAGACACAACCGCAACGATCTGACACGCTGCCATAAAGCATAGCAGCTGCTCTAGCGGCCAATTTTCGGGCCTGCCAGGATGGCCGGACTGTAGGAAAATTTTTCAATACGGATTCTTTGATATGTATATCGATCTCGCCGAACTAAACCCCAATCAGGTTTACTTCAATATGATTCAGACCCTGGTGCCTCGACCGATTGCCTGGGTCTTGTCGGAACATGCCAACGGCAAACTCAATCTGGCTCCGTTTTCCTATTTCAGCGCCGTATGCAGCGACCCGCCGCTACTGATGATCTCGGTGGGAAAAAAACCGGACGGCAGCCACAAAGATACCCGCGTCAATATTGAGCAGCGTGGACATTTCGTGGTTCATATTACCAGTGCGGAACAACTCGAAGTCATGAACCAGAGTTCGATGACCCTGCCCGCCGAGATTTCTGAAGTTGATGAATTAAATCTGGAAACCGCCACCTTCGAAGGATTCCCGCTCCCCAGACTCAAGGACAGTCGGGTGGCCTTCGGGTGCGAGCTGTACCGTATCGATGAGATCGGCAATAGCGCTCAGTCACTGATCTTTGGTGAGATCAAGCAGATCTACATCGACGATCAGGTCGCCACTCGGGATGACAAGGGGCGTTTAAAACTCGATACCAGCCGACTCAATCCGGTGGCCCGGTTGGGTGCCTCGGAGTATATGGGATGCGGTGAGATCATCACCCTCAAGCGGCCAATGTAACGCCGGCCGTCATACCCGAGTCTTTCCCGGCAATCAAACGAGCGTTCCAATTTTATTGAGACCGGTCGGTTTGCAACTGAAAAAGTTTCAGTCGCAGGGGCTCCGAATGGAGCACCTGCGATCTAAAAAGAGCCCGCGGTTGAGGATTACCATTGATTGGTCAGCATCCGCTAAGGCCGGTGGAACCCGCAGCAGGCGGCAACCCGGCCGCCTGGCCGGCCTTAGTTCAAAACCATCCTCAGTGACTGATCATCCGTAGGTTGATCACTTCTTCGATCGCACTCAGCGCATCGATCGATGCCTGACAGGGCACCTCTTCCAGGTCGATGATGTTGTAGGCCAGGTCATCACGACTCTTGTTCAACATATCGACGATATTGAGGTTGTACTCAGCAATGATGGCGGTGATCTGACCCAGTACCTTGGGTACATTGCGATTGGTAATGGTCAAGCGCACCGGCGTGGTCCGAGCCAATTCAATCGGCGGGAAGTTAACCGAGTTGCGGATATTGCCGTTTTCCAGGAAATCGATCAGTTGATCCGCCACCATCATGGCGCAGTTCTCTTCCGCTTCGGCCGTACTGGCCCCGATATGAGGCATCTGCAGCATCTTCGGATGGCCCAGCGTCTCATTAGCCGGGAAGTCACAGACGTAACGATGCAGACGCTCTTCATTCAGAGCCGCCAGAATCGCTTGCTTGTCGACGATTTCACCACGGGCGAAGTTCAGCAACACCGCATTGGGCTTTGCCGTGGCCAGCAGGGATTCATTGATCAATCCCTTGGTCGCTTCGATGGCCGGCAGGTGCAGACTGATGTAATCACACTTGGCAAACAGGCTATTGAGGTTATCCATCTTCTGAACCCGGCTCGATAACCGCCAGGCTGCTTCGACCGAAATCGCCGGATCATAGCCGCAAACCTGCATTCCCAGATCCAAGCCCATATTGGCGACCAGCGAGCCGATATTACCCAGCCCGACCACACCCAGGGTCTTACCACGCAACTCTGAGCCGGCAAAGCGCTTCTTCTCTTTTTCCAGCAGCGGATCGAGCCCCTCCTGCGGTTCCAGCTCATCAACGAAACGCATCCCCTGATAGATATCTCGGGAGCCCAGCAGCAGGCCAGCCAGCACCAGCTCCTTGACCGCGTTGGCATTGGCACCGGGGGCGTTGAACACCACGATTCCCTGCTCGGTGCATCGATCCAAAGGAACATTGTTGACCCCGGCACCGGCACGGGCGATGGCTTTGAGCGTTTCCGGGAATTCAACGTCGTGAAGTTTTTGCGAGCGCAGCAGGAAGGCGTCCGGATTCGGCAGTTCACTGGCTATTTCGTAGCTGTCGCGGGGGAATCGGTCCAGACCTTTAACGGAAATACTGTTGTAAGTTCGTATCTGATACATAGTGGGCCTTACTTGGAGAATTAGAATAGTTATGTCGATCTAGTTATTGGCTGCCAGCCTACGCTGGGCTGACAGCAAAACGGCCCTAAAAAGGGCCGTTTAAAAATCGTGCGTTAGCTGTTCTTGACCTGGTGGTAGCCCCATTCAAGCCAGGGCAGCAGCGCTTCGATATCGGCCGTATTAACCGTGGCACCGCACCAAAGCCGCAGGCCGGCAGGCGCATCGCGGTAGGCACCGATATCGTAAGCAACCCCTTCGGCATCCAGCAGTTTGACCAGCGCCTTAACCTCGTCATCGCTAAGATCCAAGGTCAGACAAACACTGGTGTTGGAGCGCTGAGCCGGGTTCTCGGCCAGGAACTGGATCCAGTCACGACTATCGACAAAGGACTCGATCGCCTTCAGGCTGGCGTTGCTGATCTCAATCGCGGCGGAGACACCACCGATTTCACGCACCCAATCCAGCGCATCCTGGTAGTCGGCAACAGCCAGCATCGATGGTGTATTGATCGTGGCGCCTTTAAAGATACCCTCGATCAGTTTTCCGCCTTTGGTCAACCGGAAAATCTTCGGCAGCGGCCATGCCGGGGTGTAGCTTTCCAAACGCTCGACCGCCCGGGGGCTCAGGATCAACATTCCGTGGGCCCCTTCTCCACCCAGCACTTTCTGCCAGCTGAAAGTGACCACATCGAGCTTCTCCCAAGGCATCTCCATCGCGAACACCGCCGAGGTGGCATCGCAGATGGTCAGGCCCTGGCGATCGTCGCTGATCCAATCGGCGCTATCGACCTTAACCCCGGAGGTGGTGCCATTCCAGGTGAACACAATATCGTGGTCCGGATTGGTTTGGCTCAGATCCGGCAGCTGGCCGTAGTCGGCGCTGATATGGTTGACCTCCAGTTTCAACTGCTTGGTGATATCACCATGCCAACCGGCACCGAAAGACTCCCAGGAGCAGACATCGATCGGACGTGCGCCCAGCAGGCTCCATAGTGCCATCTCCACCGCACCGGTATCAGAAGCCGGTACGATACCGACCCGGTAGCCCTCAGGCAGGCCGAGCAGGTCGGCGGTATCGTCGATAGCCTTTTGCAGTGCAGCTTTGCCCAACGAGGAACGGTGCGAACGACCCAAGGTAGCAGTATCCAGTTGCGCCACGGAATAACCGGGGCGTTTACTGCAAGGACCGGATGAGAAATTAGGATTCTGGGGTTTGACGGCAGGACGTGCTTCCACGGGAGTTCCTCACTGAGTTGCTATTGCGCATCGCAAAAAAAAGGTAGCCCGATAGTACCGAAAAACGCCCTCTTCTCAAAGTCAGAGATCATACGAAACGGCTAAAATCAACACCTTGGGCTAGGCTTTGAGTTTCAGCCATTATCAAAGGAGAGAACCATGGCTCGATTGTTATTGCTCGGGGGCAATACGGCCGCCATTCTGGGCATTTTGATCTGCGTACTGGCTGGGCTGTTCCGCCTACTGGGACACTATTATCTGCCCGGCGGGATCGAAGTAATCAGCGCCTTTACCCTGGGTACCGGACTGATGGTCTTTGCCTGTCTGGCCAAGCTGGAACTGATCTACTGCCGTTGCCAGCCCGGGTCGGATTGATTGGTTCTATTACCAGCCATCAGCGCCATCCAACGGATGCCTTTCACAGCCTTTAGCGGAAATAAAAAAGAGAGCCCGAAGGCTCTCTTTCAAGGTGTCCCGACTTGGCGGTGATTACTGAGCTTTAACCGCCTGACGGTGTGCGTGCAGCAGCGGCTCGGTATAGCCACTGGGCTGCTCACAGCCTTTGAAGACCAGATCGCAAGCCGCTTCAAAGGCGATACCATCGAAGCTGGGTGCCATGGCTCGGTAGCCGGGATCAGCAGCGTTCTGCTGATCAACCACGGCGGCCATCTTCTTCAACGTCGCCATGACCTGCTCTTCGGTGCAGATGCCGTGGCGCAACCAGTTGGCGATATGCTGGCTGGAGATCCGCAGAGTGGCACGATCCTCCATCAGGCCGACGTTGTTGATATCCGGCACCTTGGAACAACCGACCCCACTGTCAACCCAGCGGACCACATAGCCGAGGATACCCTGGGCGTTGTTGTCGAGCTCCTTCTGGATCTCGTCGGCGCTGAGCTGACGATCACCCAACAGCGGGATGGTCAGGATATCGTCTACATTAGCGCGAGCGCGGCTGCGCAGCTCCTGCTGACGGCTCGGCACGCTGACCTTGTGGTAGTGCAGCGCGTGCAGCGTAGCGGCGGTCGGGGACGGAACCCAGGCGGTGTTGGCACCGGCCATCGGGTGACCGATCTTGGCTTCCATCATGTCGGCCATGTTGTCCGGCACCGGCCACATGCCCTTACCGATCTGGGCTTTGCCCGGCAGACCACAAGCCAGTCCCACATCCACGTTTTGATCTTCGTAAGCCAGGATCCACGGCAGCGTTTTCAGATCACCCTTCGGTGCAAAGGCACCGGCTTCCATGCTGGTGTGAATCTCATCACCGGTACGATCAAGGAAGCCGGTGTTGATGAACACAACCCGATCCTTAGCCGCACGGATACACTCTTTCAGGTTAACCGAGGTACGGCGCTCTTCATCCATGATGCCGACCTTCATGGTGAAGCGTGGTAGCCCCAGGGCATCTTCGATGCGACCGAATAGTTCGTTGGTAAAGGCCACCTCTTCCGGGCCGTGCATCTTCGGCTTAACGATATTGATGCTGCCAGCGCTGGAGTTGCAGATGCTGTTACCGTTGAGCTGTCCGTTCCCTTTTAGATCGTGCATGGCGATCAGTGCCGTGACCAGACCATCCATGATCCCCTCAGGTACTTCATTACCGTCTTTGTCGATAATGGCCGGATTGGTCATCAGATGGCCGACGTTACGGACAAACAGCATTGAACGACCCTTGAGGACCAGCTCGGAAGCATCGGTGGTGGTATAACGACGGTCGTCGTTCAGACGGCGAGTGATGGTCTTGCCACCCTTCTCCATCACCTCTTCCAGATCACCGCGCATCAGGCCCAGCCAGTTGCTGTAGGCCAGAACCTTATCATCGGCATCAACCGCGGCCACCGAATCTTCGCAATCCATGATGGTGGTCAGAGCCGCTTCCAGAACCAGGTCCTTAACACCGGCGGCATCGGTCTTACCGATTGGGTGATCGCGGTCGATCTGAATTTCGATATGGAGATTGTTGTGTACCAGCAGAATTGCCGTCGGGTTGGCGGCATCGCCCTGGTAGCCCACCAGCTGAGCCGGATCGCTCAGCGCACTCTGCTCGCCCCCCTTGAGGGTGATCTGCAGCTGACCGTCAACGATGGCATAACCGCTGGACTGGCTGTGATCTCCAACACTGAGCGGCGCAGCTTCGTTCAACACGGCACGGGCGTACTCGACCACTTTGGCACCACGTACCGGATTGAATTGTGCAGTTTTCTCGGCGCCGTCGGTTTCAGGCAGGATGTCGGTGCCGTAAAGAGCATCGTAGAGGCTACCCCAGCGCGCGTTGGCCGCATTCAGGGCAAAGCGGGCGTTCATGATCGGCACAACCAGCTGCGGTCCGGCCTGGTTGGCGATTTCCGGCTCGACACCTTCGGTGCTGATTTCAAAATCCGGTCCTTCAGGTACCAGGTAGCCGATCTGCTGCAGGAAGGCTTTGTAGTCGGCGAAGTCACCGGCGCCCCCTTGGCCGTTATTCTGATTGCGATGCCAGTCGTCGATCTGCTCCTGAAGCTGGTCGCGTTTGGCCAACAACGCCCGATTCTTCGGCGCCAGATCGGTCAGGATTTCCTCGAAAGCGGTCCAGAACGCCTGCGGTTCGACACCGGTCCCCGGCGCCACCTTATCGGCAATCAGGTCATACAGAACGGTTGCAATCTGAAGTCCACCTACTTGGGTGCGCTGAGTCATAGGAATCCCTCTAAGGTTCAGTGGGTTATAAAATCTGGCTCGTCGTGTTCAAGAGACAATCCGAGGTCACATCGGCCAATAGTTATCAACCGATTCTATAGCGGGCGCAACAATTTACCTAGATTATCAAAAGAATCCCCGGTATTTGTTGCATGAATGCTAAACCAAGCCTTCAACACCACAGCGCCAAAGCACGGCAGCGTCAAATCGCTTCGGGCACTGTCTCCGCCACTTCGCTGATTACATTGCGCAACCACTGATGGCCCGGGTTGTGCTGCAGCAGTGGACTCCAGGCCATCTTCAGCTCGATCTCAGGGATCGGGAACGGCGGGGGCTTGATCACCATCCCTTTAGAGTGTTGTCGTAGATTGGCCGCTCGGGTCGGTAGCGTCACCACCAGGTCTTCCTGCTCCGCTAACAGCATCGCAGTCTGGTAGTGGCGGGTGAACACAGTGATATTGCGTTTCTTGCCCAGTTTGTTGAGCGCCCCGTCAACCCAGCCCAGGCGCTGAACGTCCTGCGGGTTGATCCCGACCCCGGCGCCAAAACCGGTTTTGCTGACCCAGATATGGTTGGCTTCAATATAGTGGTCGAGATCGAACTGCTCACAGATCGGGTTGCTGCTGCTCAGCACGCAGGAAAAGCCATCGTGCCAGATGGTCTTCTGATGGAAGGATTGCGGCATGGCATCGAAACGGTTGATCACCATATCGACCTTGCCCTGCTCCACATCCAAGAAACTGACGTCACTGGGGGTCATGATGTCCAGTGCGACTCCGGGAGCGACATCTCGAATCCGCTTCAACACTGCCGGAAACAGGGTGGCTTCGGCGTAATCGCTGGCCATGATCCGGAACACCCGCTCGGTCTGGGCGGCATCGAACGGCTGTTTGGGCTGCAACGCTTTTTCCAACTGGGCCAAGGCTTCACGAACCAGCGGCTGCAGTTCGTTGGCGCGCTCGGTCGGCGTCATACCATCGCTGGTACGAACCAGCAGCGGATCGCCCAGCAGGTCCCGCAGACGACGCAGACCGTTACTCATCGCCGGTTGGCTTAATCCCAACTGGTTTGCTGCATTAGTCACACTACGTTCACGCAGTAGTACATCGAGATAGACAAGCAGGTTCAGGTCGATACGGTCGAGATTCATGGCAACTCAGTTCTATTCAGCAAATGGATACCCGCTATAAGGGTGATAAACAGGATAAATTATTTAGCTGCCAACTACCTTACTTCTCTCACCAAACCTCGTGGATTTATTCAATTTCAGTGCTGGCAACCGTCAACCATTCACAAAAAGAATAGCAAGCATATGCAATATAAATTTCAATGATGGAAATCCCAGGGTTATAGTCGACTCAGCTCTACACAGTAGCGCACCTCTTAAAACATGAACTGATGCGACAATAACGCAAGTGAGGAGAGACCATGTCATCACTGAGCAAAGACATCGAATCCATCGCCGCCCTGTGCGATAACCACGGCAACCCCTGGGATGCAATCAACCCTGAATCCGCAGCCCGTATGCGTGCGCAGAACAAGTTCAAGACTGGTCTTGATATCGCCAAGTACACCGCCGGCATCATGCGTCGCGACATGGCTGAGTTCGACAAGGACAAGACCAAGTACACCCAGTCACTGGGTTGCTGGCACGGTTTCGTTGGTCAGCAGAAGCTGATCTCTATCAAGAAGCACTTCGGTTCCACTGAGCGTCGCTACCTGTACCTGTCCGGTTGGATGGTTGCTGCTCTGCGTTCTGACTTCGGCCCGCTGCCGGATCAGTCCATGCACGAGAAGACTGCTGTAGCCTCCCTGGTTGAAGAACTGTACACCTTCCTGCGTCAGGCTGACGCCCGCGAACTGGGCGGCCTGTTCCGCGAGCTGGACAAGGCCCGTGAAGCCGGTGATGCTGCTAAAGAAGCTGAAATCCAGAGCCAGATCGACAACCACGAAACTCACGTTGTACCGATCGTTGCTGACATCGACGCTGGTTTCGGTAACGCAGAAGCGACTTACCTGATGGCCAAGCAGATGATCGAAGCTGGTGCTTGCTGTCTGCAGATCGAAAACCAGGTTGCTGACGAGAAGCAGTGTGGTCACCAGGACGGTAAGGTTACCGTTCCTCACGCCGACTTCCACGCCAAGCTGCGCGCCCTGCGTTACGCCTTCCTGGAACTGGGTGTTGATGACGGTGTTATCGTTGCCCGTACCGACTCCGAAGGTGCTGGCCTGACCAAAGAGATCGCTGTTGTCCGCGAGCCGGGTGACCAGGGTGACGTTTACAACTCCTTCCTGGATTGCGAAGAAGTTGCACCGGAAGACACCAAAGAAGGTGATGTACTGATCAGCCGCGACGGCAAGCTGGTTCGCCCGAAGCGTCTGCCTTCCGGTCTGTACCAGTTCCGTCAGGGCACTGGCCACGAGCGTTGCGTCTTCGACTGTATCGAAGCGATCAATGCCGGCGCTGACCTGCTGTGGATCGAAACTGCGGTTCCGACTGTCCACGAAATCAAGGACATGATGGACGAAGTTCGCAAGGTTCACCCGGATGCGAAGCTGGTTTACAACAACTCGCCGTCCTTCAACTGGACCCTGAACTTCCGTCAGCAGACTTACGATGCATGGGCCGCTGAAGGTAAGGATGTTTCCGCTTACGACCGTGCCAACCTGATGAGCGCCGAGTACGACGACTCTGAACTGTCTGCCGCAGCTGACGCTCGCGTCCAGACTTTCCAGGCGGACACCGCTCGCGAAGCGAACGTATTCCACCACCTGATCACTCTGCCGACTTACCACACCACCGCCCTGTCTGTAGACAACCTGGCGAAAGAGTACTTCGGTGACAAGGCAATGCTGGGCTACGTTGAAGGCGTTCAGCGTAAAGAGATCCGTCAGGGTATCGCCTGTGTTAAGCACCAGAACATGGCTGGTTCCGATCTGGGCGACGACCACAAAGAGTACTACGCGGGTGAGAACGCGCTGAAAGCTGGCGGTGCGAAGAACACTTCCAACCAGTTCAGCTAAGCACTGAATCTCGGGCGGGCTTACCCCGGCCTGCCCAAACAGAGATAACCCTCTTTAGCCCCGCTTAACCGCGGGGCTTTTTTTTATTACCATTCTCTCCATAGCCTACGTCGCCACCTCTGCGTGACGCACACCTAGATTCAATTGTGAGAATTTTCATGACCCAGACCCCCGAACACCTTCAGGATGCTGAACAGATTCTAAGCCAAAGCGGATTCGCTACCGGCCAGGTTTGGTATCACGGCACCTCATCGGCCCTGGTCGACTCGATCGTTGAAAACGGCCTGAAGCGCTCCGGCGATAAAGCCATGAAGCAAGCCGCCAAGCAGACCATGGCCACCATTGGTAACAGCTACACCGAATCGATCGAACCGGTTTTCCTGACCCAAAGCAAAGAGCTGGCCTACTACTGGGCGGAGCGTACCGTTCGCGACCGCAGCGTCCGCTTTGAAGGTGAAGAGCAGCCGATCGTGTTGGCGGTCAATCTACCGGACGAGATCAATGCCAAAGTCAGGCCCGACGTCGGCGCCGCCAGCCTGCTGCTGATCGAAGGGGAAAAATACCTCCCCTTCGTGGCTGCGATTTATGAACGTTGCGGCCTCGCAGCTCCTGAGATCGACCTGCGCAGCGCCGATCGGATGGCATACCTCAACATTCTCGGAATGGCCTATCTGGATCAGGATGTGGCGCCCGAACAGATCCAGCCCATCGCCTCCTGATCAAACAGCGGCAGTAACACGGAGATCGTTACTGCCGCTCCCATCTGAACACAACATCAACCATCGATGAAACCGGATTGTCACACCGCGATGCGACTCTTGCTGGCGCAAATTCGCCAGGCGCTTCCGTTTGAGATGGACGAGGCGCAGTTGTGTCGCGGCCCCTGCCAAGGCTGTTCAAAAAAGCTATTGGAGTTCATCGACATGGAGCTTGAAGAGTGGCAGACCCGACTCGACCGTGGTGAACAGCCCAGCTTGGGAGATATTCAAAAACTGGCCAAGCGGGCACGTAAGGTTTATCAGGTGATGCAGAACAACGGCTTGATTGAGATCGTCAACCCCGACTAATAGCCCTAGCATTCATCGGGTTAATCCAGTAGAGTAGCGCCCCAAAATATACCCAGAATAACAACAACGAGGCTTTAAGGATGCCGCATCAAACAGCGACGGATTTCGCTCTGGCCACCGACGGCTACTTTTTTTCCACCGAACCCTTCCATCAACACGACCAGATCGAAGCCATCCAATTGGCTTGCCTGCTGGGCAGCAATACCGAGTATCATCTTGAGGTAATTCTGGAGGCCGAGTCACTGGCCGATCAGAGCCGCTACCAGCTGGCGTTAACCGGTGAGTTGCGAATCGAAGATCAGCAGCACCACAGCGTGAGTTTAGAACAGCTGAGAGAACTGCCGCTGGAAGAGCTACGCGCTGAGCGCCTGCAAGAGAAGGGTTACATACTGGTAAAATGCCCCAGATTCAGCTGGTTCAAGCAACACCAACCGCTGGGCCAGCCATGCGACAATATTACTGCCTGCGCGGCAGAGGCGCTGGAATGCTTGCGTCAGCAGTTGAACCAAAACCAGGCTGCCTAGATCAGCCTGAAGCTACAGGCCCGCTAAATATGCAGGCCTGTAAACCAAACTCCGCGGCTAGCCCCGTAAACGCAGCGGTTCAGAATCAAAGCAGACCCCTTCCCACCCCGTTTGCATAAAGGCTCGGATGTTCCCGTGGGCCTCACCTTTCGGATCGCCCACAACTTCCAGATGGTAAAAATCGCCAAATAGGTTCAGCGTCTGCTCAACGGTTAGTTGATGTAGTTTGGCAAAAGCCAGCAGCTTACAGGACCCCTGATTCTGATCTTCAGCATTCTGCAGTCCACCGTTGCTGAAAGCCGTTGGAGAATAGTCATAATACTGCTCAATCAGCGCCATCAATTCGCTAAATTGTATCGGTTCCAGCGCCCGAGCGCGGTCTAAAAACTGCTCCACCTGCATAGCTACTTCCTTTTCATTAAGCTGTTTCAAATTGCAATCCGAAAGATAGCCGCAAGCATAGGGGGTGAGTCAGCTCTCATCAATCCTCCTTCCAGCAGAATCATCGACCCCAGCCCTTTTAGATGCCCAAGTCGCGTACAAAGCCCCGACGGCTGCCAGATTTCGACAAGTAAAAGGCATTAAATGTGGCGAAAATTTCAAACTGTAAAATAAATTGACAACCGGCACTGCTATACTCCCATCGCTGCATCGAATATCATCGCTTTTTTCTTGTTGTCCCGTAGTCTCAAGAAAGGGGATTCTAGCGTTAAGGAAAGGAGAGCATGTCCAAGATTTCCAGGGTTCGAAAGCCTTCTGTAAAACACACTTATTTTGGACTTGCGGTTTTTGAATCCGTTGCGATGCTGTCCTGCCTCTTCTTGGGGATCAACTTCTCCGGCACCAACTACATCGGCTTTTTTGACCACCTGCTTTGCGCCGACTGTATCACCTTCGTGCTGGTGGTCACCCTGTCGATGGCCGGCATGGGGCTCTATCATGCTCGCCAACGTGGCGAACCCCATGAACAACTGGCGCGTATCTTTATCAGCTTCGCTCTGGCTTCGGTTGCCCAGGCCGTATTCTTCTACTTTATTCCGTTTCTCGATATCGCCCCGAAAGCGATTATCATCTCGCTGGTACTGTCATTCTTTATCGTCTGCATTATCCGCTACTGCTTCAGCAAGCTGGCCAAGACCGCCTTCATCCGTCGCCGGGTACTGGTGCTCGGCGCCGGCGAGAAGGCCCAGATTATCGAACAACGCTTGCGACGCGCCAATGACAGACGGGGCTTCAACCTGCTGGGTTTCGTTCCGATGTCGGACGTTGAAACCGCCATCCCCGAAGAGAAACGACGCAAAGTGAATATGAAACGTCTTCGGGAGTATGCCGAGAAAAACCATATCGATGAGATCGTGATCGCCGCTGACCAACGCCGTGGTGCTCTGCCCATGGATGAACTCTACCGCTGCCGTGTGGGTGGCACTTACGTCACCGATGTCACCACCTTCATCGAAAAAGAGTGCGGTAAGATTCCGTTGAACCTGCTCAGCCCAAGCTGGATCATCTACTCCCGCGGCTACAAGACTAACGATGCCGTGATCCGAGCCTTTAAGCGACTGTTCGATGTCTGTATCAGCGTTGCCATGCTGGTGGTCACCCTACCGCTTACCCTAATCACCACACTATTGATCATGTTGGAGAGCGGTCCTCGTGCACCGATCTTTTATTCACAAACCCGTGTGGGCCTGAACGGTGAGCCGTTCCAGATCTTCAAGTTCCGCAGCATGCGGGTCGATGCGGAGTCCAACGGTGCCGTTTGGGCACGCAAAAACGATGATCGGGTTACCGTAGTCGGTGCCTTTATCCGCAAATACCGTATCGATGAACTGCCACAGCTGCTGAACGTCCTACTTGGGGACATGAGTTTTGTCGGCCCACGCCCCGAACGTCCCGAATTCGTCGACAAGCTGACCGAAGAGATCCCCTACTACGGTGATCGCCATATGGTTAAACCGGGGCTGACCGGCTGGGCCCAGATCTGTTACTCCTACGGGGGATCAACCAAAGACGCGCAGGAAAAACTGCAGTACGACCTCTATTACATCAAGAATTTCAGCTTCCTGCTCGACACCATGATTCTGATCGAAACCATGGAAGTGGTGCTATTCGGCAAAGGGGCTCGCTGAGCCCCTGATATCGCTAAGATAAAGCTTAGATCGAGCATCAACGACGCTCCCAAGCTTCCGATCTGACAACCCGCTCCTGCTCCCCATCAGCGCATGATTATCCGACGTGTTTCGTCTTCGGTGACTGGCCACCCAATCAACGGTGAGTAGCGCCGGTGCTATAGTTTCATCATCAGATCAATAATGTGGAATTGCATGATGCCTACAGGAGCCTTCCTGCTGCTGCAAATGCTGCGAGTAATGTGGAGTTCCGGTCGCGGCTATGCCGACTCGGCGGCCTCGACCAAAACACCACGCTACCGTGCCAAAAAGAAGATTGTCCGTGCGCTCTGGATCGCTTGCGGCATTCTGATGCTGGTATTTCCTATTACCCACTTCATCATCACCCTTGGCCTGTTCACGACCTTTTTGTCATTCACCATCCTTGATGAATCCCTCTGACAACAGGTTACTCTGACCACGGAAGCTGTTCCGGATCGCCCAGCACTTGAAGCTGATCGTTCAATGCCTTGTCGATAAATCTAAGCCCCTGCCTTGGCGGCAGCAGATAACGACATGGCTTGCCATCGAATTCAAACTTAACGGCGTAGGCATGTAGATAGCCACGATCCACTTCTGCCAACCGATGCTGCGGATCGTTCGGGTAATAACGCTTATCACCCAAAATGGGCGCACCGATACTTTTCAGCGCCACCCTTAACTGGTGGGTTTTTCCGGTCAGGGGTTTTAAGAGATAGAGTCGCGAACCATTTCCGAGACCGAAACTGAAAAAACGGGTCTTGGCCGGATTCTGTTTTGTCTTCAACAGACGCCAGCTGCCCCGGCGCCCCTTGTCCATATCTCCGCTAATCAGACCCTGTTTCTTTTTCGGCTTGCGATCAGAAAGGGCCAGATAATACTTTTTAACCAAACCCAGCCGAAACTGACGATTCAACTGTTCGGCGGCAGCCGGGCTGGTTGCGAGCAACAACAGGCCCGATGTCATCCGATCCAGCCGATGCACGGGATAGAGCTTGGACTCACCCAACCAAGCTTCGACCTGAGATACCAGCCCCGGCTGATCAGCTTCTTGATGAAAGCCTACCCCGGCAGATTTATCGATGACGACAAAGCCCGGTTGAACATCAACAATTTCGAAATCGCTCGGCATCACTGACTCCTGAAAATTTGGCGGGCAGTCTAGCAGACTTTCAAGGGGTGACTCAGCGACCTGTTAGGATTCAATCGGCTTCGGCTTCAATGGAGTAACGGCATTGGCCTTCAAACAGCTGTAACCGATCGGGTTGAGGCAACAGGTTCAGCTGAGAGGTACGCTGGAATTTCAACGAATCTCGGGCAACGGTGGCCAACGTCAGCCCCCCCATCAGTGCATAAACCTCGTATCGCTCGGAACGATAGATACGCTGCTCCTGATAGAGTAGAAAACGATCATCACTTCCCTTAACATCGCAGACTAAGGGTTGCGAGGCCTGGACAGAGCCGATGCTAACAAGCAGTGCGAAAAGCAGGAATCTCAAAAGGCCAAGCGCACAACCCAAGTATAGCCCGACAGGTACAAGGCCATGCCCACCTGTGAGCCCATCAGAACTGACTGTTAGGGCAGCGAATCCACGGACGATCAGAGCAGTTTCGTTCTATGAAGCAAAGACTATCGTTACTCGCCCTTCTTCTGCTGGGCCTGAGCAGCTTACCGACCAGCGCTATCGCTTGCGGCAGCAACCCCATTCGGGTCGGTTTCTTCGAGTTCCCTCCGTTTTACAGCGAAACGGAAACAGGGGACGCCGAAGGTATTCTGATCGATGAGCTTGATCGAGTAATGACTAAGCTGGGCTGTCGCTGGCAGGGACGTTTCGATCCCACCGGTAAATTATTAGAGCGCCACATCAACGGGGAAACTGACCTTCTGATGCTAATACAGCATCCCTTGTTGCTCGAACGCGCCCGTTACAGCCTCAACCCGGTCGGCAATCTACAACTCAACAGTTATTGGATCGGTGATAAACCCCCAGTTTCCAGCCTAAAGGATCTGCAGGGTAAGCGAGTGATTGTTATCCGGGGCTACGGCTATGGCGGATTGTTCCGCCAACTGAGTGATCCCGCCAATCAAATCAAATTGCAGATGGCTAAAGATCATCGACACGCCTTCGAGTTGCTATCGCAGCAACAGGGGGATTATATGCTAGGTTACCGGCGCCCAGCTGAGGCCGCCCTGCTAGAGGCACCGGTTGATCAACTTGGTGTTCAAAACGTCAAGGACTGGGATATTTATTTTGTCCTTTCACCCAAGTACACCGATCAGGATCTCATTCGGCGTCTCGATGAGGTACTTGCTGACCGCTGATCTAATCTAGGATCCGTGGTCAGTCACGCCAAGGCAAGCAGCCTAACCATAGCGCTCTCGATTTCGCTGCTGCCATAAAGTCAGCGAGCGCTCTCGGGCAGTTTCAATCGAATCAGCCTTACGCATCAGCACTAAACAAACGGCGAGGGTTTCTGTCACCGCATGCTCCCCGTATTCGCAGCTTTTCTCACCCTTCCAGATCGCCAGCAGGTCGCTGGGATCGAGGTTATCAGGCCGGGTCAAACGCTTACTTAGCAGCCGCGGCCAAACCTGATCCTCATACTCACCCTGCTTAACCCACTGCAGGGTGCAGTCGGCGTCTGGACGGATCTCCGCCTCCCCACCGTCACCACGTATCGTTACGCTATCGCTCTGCCCCAGCAGCTGAGCGGTTTGCTGGTGCATCGGGCCATAGGCGGGATGGAACACGCCATCGATGCGATAGGGTGCATCCAGTGGATTGATCAGTCGACTCAGGGTATGCACCGGTGAACGCAGACCGAGAATCGGACGCAGATTGATGATCCGCGCCAGCTCAGGACTGATCAGCTCCAACGGCAGATAGCAAAGCCCGGTTTCATTCAGGTCGAGCTCGGCATCAAACCAGCTTCGAGCCGCCTTCAGCCCGAACTGACCCAACAGATCTTCAACATAGATACGCCCCGGCGTATGACCCCGCGCTCCATGCATACAGACCTTGACGCCACTGTCGGCCAGCGTTAATGCTGCGAGGAAATACCAGGGCAGATGGCGCTTCTTGCCCGCGTAGGTGGACCAATCCAGGTCGGCCTGCACCGGAGGCGGTGTACGCATCTGCTCGCGCACCGCGTTGACGAAGCCGCTGAGCTCTTCCGGGCTCTCTTCTTTGACCCTCAGCAGCATCAGAAATGCGCCCAGCTGTTCCGGCGTAACCTGATGATCAAGAATCATCGACATCGCCTGCTGAGCTTCTTCGGCGGTCAGTGATCGAGAGCCTTTTTTACCCTTGCCAAGAATCCGCACAAAGGGTGCAAATGGATGTTCGGTATTCGTCATAAATCAGTTTCTTATCAATGGCTAACGGAAGCAGCTCCAGATCCACCTGCAACAGGTCCGACTGCAATACAGGATAGATTCTATCGATTCGAACGACCCGATGTCAGTAGCCGGCGCAAAAACAATCGCTTGCGTTGCTATCTCAGGGAATCAGATAAACAGGGGAGACAGTGTCAGACGCTGTCCCTGAAGCGCTTTCAGGGGTGTAGGTAGCACGTCGTTGCTGGGCCAGACTCCGCTCAGCAAAGCCTTGGCATAGCCATTATCCAGCCCATGCAGTCGCATTTGCTGCGCCGCTTGCTCTGCGTCATAGGCCAAACGATGCCAGCAGGCCTTCAAACCGCCCTCATCCGTGGTCTCCAACAGCAGATACCAACCATCACGACTACCATCGTTTGCCGGCATCCCGATAACACCGCTATTGAGCCAATGCCTGCCGGACAGAGCACGTCCAAACGGAATGCCACAGTGCCCGCCGATGATCAGCTCCGCATCGGTCAAGCTCAGCTCTTCGGCGAAGGCTTGCTCATCGGTGTCAGAGAACAGGAAACGGTTGTTGCGACTCAAGCCACCGTGGATGACCTGACATGTTCTACCGGCCAGTTCAAACCGGATCTGCTCCGGCAACGAGCCCATCCAGCTACGTGTTGATTGCAGGGTTTGCTCCATACAGAAGCGATACCACTGCTGCGACAGCAAGCTGCAGGTCGAGCCCTGCTCGAACCCGCAACCGCAGTCGAGCGATCCGTCCGCCAGGGACTGCTCACAGTTACCCTGCATCATCACCACTCCCCAGCGGCGGAGGTAATCGACCGTCTGCTGCGGCTCGGCGCAATAAGCCACCAGATCACCGTTGCAGATAATCTGATCCGGGGCAATTCCCAAGCGTTCCGCCTCACGCCGAAGCGCCTGGGTGGCCTGCAGGTTGCCATACGGGCCGCCAAAGATCAGCAGCGGCCCCTGCAAACGCCCAAGATCGAGCGTTATCATCCGGCAGCGGAACCCAGGGCGTTATTGCGAGACTTCGGCGGCTGGTTGGCGGGCGTCAACAAACCACCGAGCCAGAAGGCCAGGCAGCCACCCACCAGAACGACAGCCGAGATCCACAACAGTTTGGTGTACTTGTGGCTATCGCCCAGCAGCGCGCTGTACCCGGAGGACTCGGTAAAGTAGAGCACCGCCCCACCCAGCGCCAGGACAAAGCTGACCAGATAGCTCCAGACCGGAATATCACGGCGCTTACCCCAAAGCGAAAAGAAAATAACCGGGGCCAGGTACATGGAAGCCGTCCCGCTGACTGCCACCGCACTGAACAGATCTTTGTTTCCCAGGAAAACAAACCCAAGCCCCAAGGCCATAAACAGCGCCATCACCGTACGACCGTTTCGGACCTCCGGCTTGAGTACGCCCATATCGACCGCAACCAGTTTGGCCGAGCTGGATAGCGTGCTATCGAGGGTCGACATCGCCGAGATCACCAGCGCCATATTGAACACCAGCATCGGCAGCTCACCCAGCAGACGGGTCAACACCTCATTCATGGCTTCGCCGCTGCCGGCATGGGCACCGGCCAGGATACCCAGAGAGCCGAATGCCAGAATACAGAAACTGCTGATCCAGGCCGCATGCAGGAAACTGCTACTGGTGGTTTTCCGGTCCGCCAGAAATCCACGGTCCATCATGACCGGATCATGCATCGGGTAAGACCAAACCTGCAGCAAGGCAACCAACAACAGGATCGGACCCGGCTCATCGATCTCAAACGGCTTGAACATCAGGTCGGCAACGGCGAAATGACCGCTGCTGAAGGTCAAGGCCAGTAGCAACACCAGCACCAGCAGGAAGATCATCATCTGGTAAAGGTCGGTGCGCAGTGAGGCCCGCAATCCACCCAGCATCGAATAGAACAGTGTAACCAGCGCAAAACCGACAATCGCCAGCACATATCCCTGACTGCCGGCGACGCCGAACAACAGGCCGATAACCAGCAGATTGGCGAATACTTCGCTGATCAGACGAACTCCGACGACCACGTTATAGCAGCCGGTTCCCCAGCGACCGAACCGTGCCCGTAGAAAATCCTGTACGCTGTCAAAACCGTGCTCGAAACGCAGGCTATCGATGATCCGGCCGCCGGTAAGAAAGGAAAGGTAGTAAGCGGCGTAGGCCAGCGTACCCCAGAGGCCGTAGTAAAAGCCCAAGATAGCCGCATTCATCAATGAACGGGCAAACACCCAGGTTGTGACCTGGGAGAAGATCAACGTCAACAATCCGGGCGCCTGACCATCGGCCGACTGCCCCCGGAAAAAAGCACCTTGATGACGAGCATTGGCGCTCAACATCACTGATCCCAAGGCCACCACGGCGACCAGCAGCGGTAACGCGTAATCCATAGGTTCCCCTTACTTTCTGGATAAAATCGATTGCCCATTAGCGGACAGACGAAGTCTAGACGCAACGGGGTCAGATCCGTTACAGCTTGAGATAAAAAACCCTATGAAAACAGCAAGAAAACCGCTTTCCGCTCAAGCGGCCTTTAGAATCAGCGTCAGGAAAGCTCAATCAGCGGGATCGGAATCAGGCTCCGTCTTGTCCGCTTTACGGGTGCCGGTCGCCTTTCGCGTACCGGCCTTATCGCCAACCGTCGGCACCTCTCCCAGCATCTGCTCCAACATCTGAGTCAACTGCCCCTCTTTGGTGGCTCCCAACCCCGAGTCAGAGTCCGAGGGCCCGGCACCGTCCTCGGCCAGAGGAACGGCTGCGGGTAGTTCAATGACCGACGAATCCTGCACCAGGGATGGAGTGATCGACACGCTGTCAGGATGCAGTTGCTCCAGTTGACCCGGAGTCATCAGCGACGAATCGGCCGTCAACGCCCGCTCACCGATAAAGCATCCGCGCTTGTGGATCGACATCTGACGGCTATGAACAACCCCACGAACCCGACCGTCTCGCTCGACATTCAGCTCATCGCAATGAACTTCCGCATCGAGCAAGCCGCTGACACTGATCTGGCGCGCTTCAACAACGCCTCTGACCTCGCCTCGACGACCGATGGTAATGCTGTCCAGGGTCCGGATATGGCCCTCGAAGAAACCATCGATATGGAGCTTACCATCGAGGCTCATTTGTCCGCTGAGCTTATGTCCTCGGGCGATGATAGTGACGGCAGCGCCAGCTGGTTCAGCGGCTGCATCTTTTTTAAACCATCCCATGCGACGGCCTTTTCCTGTGTCATGATCTGGTCGTAATTATGCAAACTCCAGTTTAGAAACGGAACCGGATTCAGCGGTTTGAACAGATAGCGGACTTCGTAATGAAGGTGTGGTCCGGTAGATTTACCCGAGTTACCACTCTGACCAATCAACTCCCCCTTTCGTACCAACTGGCCGCTGCGCACTTTGGGCCGTTTTTTCATATGGGCGTAGTAGGATTTGAAGCCGAAATTGTGGTTGATAATCACCAGGTATCCGAAACCACTTTTTTTATGGTAGCCGGCGTACTCCACGGCCCCGTCGGCAGTCGCATAGATCGGGGTGCCCGTGTCCACCGGAAAATCGACCCCATTATGATGCTTTCGTTGGCCGGTGAGCGGATGCTTGCGCATTCCGAAACCGTCCGTCAGTCGCTTCATCTTGACCGGATAGCCATTGGGAATACCGTGCAGCATAAACAGCCGCTCGTTGGCCATCTGCTGCAGTTGCTGACTGCGTTCGATGGTCATCGTCTCGGCAGGCTCCAGCCCCATGGCCAGCTCCAGTTGTCGAAGCGGCTGACTCCAGGCCTCGTTGACCTGCTGCAGACTATTTCGCTCCTGTTCCAGACTGGTCAGATTGAGCGACAATTTATCCAGCTCGGTCTGGACCGTCTCGTGACTTCCCAGCACACCGGTGTAGAGGCTACCGAGCTTCTGATAGTCGGCGGTCAGGCTATGGAGTTCGTCGGAGGTTTTAACCAACAGCGCATTGCTGATAAAGAAGCTGGCCAACAGCATCAGCACAAACAGCAGCAGCAGACAGCGGGCAACTAGATTGAGCGACAACTGCCGGGAGCCCCGGGCCGTGGTCAAGGTGATTAGCAGACGTTTACGCACAGGGATGCCGTCTCAGGTATTCAAAACGTAGCGTCGATTTGGTGGTGGTAATAGATCGAATTATAGCGATCCGGATGCCGTACAAAACAGCCAAAAAAAAGCAGGCCGAAACCTGCTTTTTCAAGTCTTAGCGGCAATCTACAAGATTATGAAACCGCCAACACCGGGGTTATCAAAGTATCTTACAGGACAGTAACTTGGTCTGCCTGAGGGCCTTTCTGGCCTTCAACTTCGATAAAGCTAACAGCTTGGCCTTCGTGCAGAGTGCGACGACCTTCAGCGAGGATGGAACGGAAGTGTACGAACAGGTCCTTACCGTTTTCACGCTCGATGAAGCCGAAGCCTTTCTCGTCGTTAAACCACTTAACTGTTCCGGTTTGCTTGTCTGACATAGTCTTTCTTTCTCGATAAAAATAGTGCTTAGGGCCAAGCCGGCGTATCCGGTTCAGCACCGTTTCGTTAACGCAGAGGGCAAACAAGGATGGATCAGAAAGCTCGCAATAGAACGGTCGACCGATACTGATTCGCACGTCTTCGTGACAAAACATCCCGACTATACCGTTACTATCGCGATCTGCCCACTATTTTCCTTACAATGTCCAAGATATCCCCTGATTCACACCCCATCCCTCCATCCGTTTCAGCCATACCCATCGGCGAACAGGCGCTCTCCCATTGCCAGGGTTTGACTGGAACTTGTTGCATTCTCGACCAGCAACAGAACCAAACTCTGCAGGGGTAGATGTTATTCGGTAGCCGCCGAGCCGAGAAACAACCGCTGCGACTCAAGCACATAACCGGATCGAGAGATGGGGGTTAGCGTCGGGAATTGGCCGTTAAGCATTGGAATCAATGGCTAAAGTTTGGCACCGCTGTTCCGATGATTAATTAGACATATCCTTAAGTCGTAATTGGGCAAAGTCCCTCTTGATTTAAAGGGAATATCATCAGAAGCTCAAAGCTGCCCCGAACAGGGCACTTTCCATGCAGTAACGAAGTCGCTGGAAACATAATAACTAGGAAGCAGTATGAGCCTTTATAAGAATATCGAAAAAAGCTTTTTCTTCACGCTGACACGAAAAATCGTCGGCAATGTGGTGTTCCTGCTGTTGATGCAGCTGCTGATTCTCTGGTTATTTTTCAGCAACAACAGCGCCATCCAGGACGCGCTCGAGAAATTCCCCGCTGACAACGTGCTGGTGCAACAGGTCCAGTCCATCGCCGATGACAGCAGTCTCTATATCAGCATTCTGGCGGTGATCAGCCTTGGTGCTTGCTTGTTCCTGATCTTCTTTATGCGCCACCTGTTTCTGCGGCCGATCAAAACCATCACCGACATACTCCGCGCGATCAGCGAACAGAATGGCGATATCTCCCGGACTCTTCCGGTCGATACTTACGACGAGATCGCCGACCTCTCCGAAGGGTATAACGAATTTGCCACCAACCTGCGCGGAATCATCGCCAAAATCCGCCGACGCAGTGTCAAAGTAGCGCTGGGGTCGACCCAGCTCAGCCAGGTAATCACCCAGGCCCATAAAAATGTGATTGAGCAGGAGAACCACGCCAAATTTGTGTTCGAATCCAGCTCTCAGGCTACCGAAGCCATTGATGGCATTGCGCAGCACACCAGCACCATCGCCGACCAGAACAGCCAGAACCTGCGCGAGGCTCAGGCTTCGGTCAAGGAACTCGAGCATGTCGTGGAGCAGATCCAGCAAGTGACCGCACTGGTGGGCAGCTTCCACGAAACCGTCGTCCAGCTGTCGACCAACTCCGACAATATCGCCAACATCGTCGGCATGGTGCAGGAGTTTTCGGAACAGACCAACCTGCTGGCACTCAATGCCGCCATCGAAGCTGCCCGGGCCGGTGAGCATGGTCGAGGATTCGCCGTGGTGGCCGACGAAGTTCGTAATCTGTCCCAGAAGGTCAGCAAAGCGACCGACGAAATCGGCACCAACATCACCCAGATGACCTCACTGGTGGCCAACACCAAACAGGGCACCGAAGAAATTCAGGAGTTCACCAACAGCACTCAGACGGTCGTCGAGTCGACCTCGGTCCAATTCCACAAAATGGTGTCGGACTTCGAAACCGTTAACAGTCAGCTCACCGAAATCAGCGCCGCCATTGAAGAGCTATCCGCCACCAACCGGGAGTCCCACCAGCACGTTACCCGGATCAGCGAGCTGAGCCAGCAGGTCAGCGACAATATCGATCGCTCTCAGGGTTACTCCGATGAACTGGAGCTGTCGACCGAACAGATCCAGGAACTGCTATCGCGCTTTATCATCGGCTACGGCGGCTTTGAGCGGATTATTCTTCAAGCACGGCAATGGAGCGATCAGGTAACCCAGGCCTTCGAAGAGCTTGCCGGCCAGGGCGTCAACCTGTTCGACCACAACTACAAGCCGATCCCCAACACCAACCCGCAGAAATACAGCATTGCCAATCTGGATACGATTGAGCGCAAAATGCAGCCGCTCTATGACTCCTTTATCAAGAAGTGTCCGGAGTTTATCTATGCGGTGGCCATCGACAAAAATTGCTATCTGCCGGTTCATCACAGCCATGTATCGCAACCGCTGACCGGTGACTTCAACATCGATAACATGAAGAGCCGGCACCAGCGAATTTTCAAAGGAAACCGCGCCGAACAGCGTCGAGCCGTCAATACCGAGCCCTTCCTGCTGCAAACATTTATTCGGGATACCGGAGAGATTCTCAACGACCTGGCCGTGCCGATCTACATCAAAGGCCAACACTGGGGCAATCTGATCATGGGCTTCAAACCCGACAGTTTGCTGGACGACAAGTAAACTATGAAGCCAAAAAAAACCGCGGTCACTGCCGCGGTTTTTTTTATTCTGAATCCAGCAATCTGAAAGATTTACTCTTCCATCGCCTCTTCAGGGATTTCGGCGTTGTGGTAGACGTTCTGAACGTCATCCAGATCTTCCAGCACATCGACCAGACGGATCAGCTTCTGCGCCGCCTCAACGTCCAGCTCGTTGGTGGTCGACGGGATCATGGAAACTTCGGCAAAGACCGGCGTTAAACCACCCTCTTCCAACGCCGCTTTAACGCTCAGGAATTCGGCACGGTCGGTAAACACGTCGATGGAACCATCGTCGTTAGTGACCACGTCATCGGCACCGGACTCCAGCGCGATATCCATGATTTGCTCTTCGTCGGCTCCCTCTTCGAAGCTGATCTGCCCCTTCTTGTCGAACAGATAAGCAACAGAACCGGAAGTCCCCAGATTACCACCGGCCTTGGAGAACGCAGCCCGAACCTCAGACACCGTGCGGTTGACGTTATCGGTCATGGTCTCGACCAGAATCGCGGTACCACCCGGCGCGTAACCTTCATAGGTCAGCTCATCGTAGTTTTCGCCTTCACCACCACCGGCGCCGCGCGCGATCGCCTTCTCGATGGTGTCTTTCTTCATGTTGGCGCCCAGCGCCTTGTCGACCGCCAGTCGCAGACGCGGATTATCGGCGATCTCGCCACCGCCCTCTTTGGCGGCAACGACCAGCTCGCGGATCAGTTTGGTGAAAATCTTACCCCGCTTGGCATCCTGTGCCGCCTTACGGTGCTTGATGTTGGCCCATTTACTGTGACCTGCCATAGAAACTGTCCTCTGTCAGCGGGCGACCTCTGCCGCCCGGTATCTCTTGTTACAGCCTGCGAAAACCGGTTCCGCAGGCACAGCCCTAAACCTTGATAACGGATCAGGGCGTCTTGCGGATGCGGATATTCAGCTCGCGCAGCTGGGTGGCGCTGACTTCGCCCGGCGCAGCGGTCATGACACAGGCTGCACTCTGGGTTTTCGGGAACGCGATCACTTCACGGATCGAGTTGGCACCGGTCATCAGCATCACCAGACGGTCCAGGCCGAAGGCCAGACCACCATGGGGCGGCGCACCAAACTTCAACGCATCCAGCAGGAAGCCGAATTTCTCCTGCTGCTCCTCTTCGGAGATATTCAGCACGTCGAACACGGTTTCCTGCATCTTCTGGTCGTGGATACGGACCGAACCACCGCCCAGTTCACAACCATTCAATACCATGTCGTAGGCACGGGACAGCGCCGCTTCCGGATCCGCTTTCAGCTCCTCAGCGGAACAGCTCGGCGCGGTGAACGGGTGGTGCAGCGCGGTCAGCGAACCGTCGCTGTTCTCTTCGAACATCGGGAAGTCAACAACCCACAATGGCGCCCACTCACAGGTGTACAGGTCCAGGTCTTCACCCAGCTTGCAGCGCAGCGCACCCAAAGCTTCGGTAACCACCTTGCCGCTGTCAGCGCCGAAGAAGACGATATCGCCGTCTTTGGCTTCAACCCGCTCCATCAGCGCCAATGAGACGTCAGCACCCAGGAATTTAACGATCGGCGACTGCAGCCCTTCGACGCCCTTGGCCAGCTCGTTGACCTTGATCCAGGCCAGACCCTTGGCACCATAGATACCGACAAACTTGGTGTATTCGTCGATCTGCTTACGGGTCAGGCTGGCACCACCCGGAACCTTCAGCGCGGTCACACGACCTTTCGGGTCTTTGGCGGGACCGGCGAAGACTTTGAAGTCGACGGTGGCCATCAGGTCCTTAACGTCAACCAGCTGCAGCGGAATCCGCAGATCAGGCTTGTCGGAACCGTACTTTTCCATCGCTTCGGAGTACGGCATCTGCGGGAAGTCGCCAAGGTCAACGCTCAGCACGTCCTGGAACAGCTCCCGAATCATGCCTTCGGTCAGGCCCATGATCTGCTCTTCGTCCAGGAAGCTGGTCTCGATATCGATCTGAGTGAATTCCGGCTGACGGTCGGCGCGCAGGTCTTCGTCACGGAAGCACTTGGCGATCTGATAGTAACGGTCCATGCCGGACACCATCAGCAGCTGCTTGAACAGCTGCGGCGACTGCGGCAGTGCGAAGAAGCTACCTTCGTGGGTACGGCTCGGCACCAGGTAGTCGCGGGCACCTTCCGGCGTGGCACGGGTCAGGATCGGGGTTTCGATATCCAGGAAGCCGTTATCGTCGAGGTAGTTGCGGATCTTATTGGTGATCCGAGAACGCAGACGCAGTTTGTTCAGCATCTCGGGTCGACGCAGATCGACGTAGCGGTATTTCAGACGAACATCTTCACCGACGGTCTGGTGATCATCCAGCTGGAACGGAGGCGTCTCGGCCTTGTTCAGGATCACCAGCTCCTTACCCAGCACTTCGATCTTACCGGTGGTCATCTCGGCGTTTTCGGTACCTTCCGGACGGGCACGGACACGACCAGTCACCTGGATCACAAATTCGTTGCGAACACTGTCGGCCAGCTCGAAATGCTCTTCGGTGTCCGGATCGAATACCACCTGGGCGATACCGTCACGGTCCCGCAGGTCCAGGAAAATAACCCCACCGTGATCACGGCGACGATGGACCCAACCACAGAGTGTAACCGTCTGGTCGATTAGAGTTTCGTTCAAGCTGCCACAGTAATGGCTACGCATAATGCTGTCCTGTTCTCAAAATGAA
Organism: Motiliproteus sp.; assembly: GCF_965230735.1. Classification (GTDB taxonomy): domain Bacteria; phylum Pseudomonadota; class Gammaproteobacteria; order Pseudomonadales; family Balneatricaceae; genus Motiliproteus. Next base: position 2,322,436 of record NZ_OZ246016.1, on the reverse strand, counting down.
TCAATCTATCTAGCGTCGCTTTGAACGCCGAATTCTAAAGTTGCTCAGCTGTCAGCGCTGGAGGCACTGTCGGAACCGCCGGCCAGATTCTTCTTGGATCCGGTCTTAAAGTCGGTCTCGTACCATCCCTTGCCCGCCAGGCGGAAACCGGCGGCCGAGATCTGCTTGGTCAGAGAGGGCTGATCGCAGCGAGGGCAATCGGTCAGCGCATCATCGCTGATCTTCTGCAACGCTTCGAGTTGGTGACCACAGTCACCACACTGGTATTCGTAGATGGGCATATCTGAAGTAAATCGCTGTCAAACAAACGCGCGATTATAACTGCTTCGGCGAGGTCTGACATCCCCTGCCGGACGGGAATCTGGGCGGAGTTATGGAGGCAGTTTTGATGTTCGCAGCAGAGCCGAACAGATCGCCACCGCACAGATCAGAATAACCATGCTGGACAAGACGGGATTGCAGCGCTGTAGAGCCGGATACCCAGGGCATCCGGCATCAGGACGAGGTAACAGATCGGGTTAAGATCAGCCTTCCGCGACGGTTTCGTACTCGCTGTCATCGGCCAACATACTGTTAACCCGCTCACGAATATCGGCAATCTGTTCGTCACTGTAGGGTTGGCTCGGCAGTTTGCCCCAGACCGGCGCCGGCCAGGCAGGATCATCCGGTTGGCGCACCACATGATGCACGTGAAGCTGGCGCACCACGTTTCCAAGCGCCGCCACATTCATCTTATGGGCATTGAAAATATCGGCCAGATTAGACGACAACCGACTCGATTCGGCCAACAGCTGCTGCTGATCTTCCACCGACAGGTGATAGATCTCACCGACATCCGAACGCTGTGGCACCAGGATAAACCAGGGATAGTTGGCGTCGTTCATCAGCAACAGCTCGCACAATGAGAAACGCCCCAGTCGAATACAGTCCTGCGCTAGCTGCGGATCCAGGCTGTAGGGGTGGAGCTCCGGATCCAGATCCCGGGCCGGGTCATAATCAATATCGGCGCTGGCCTCCAGTTCGGTCATACTTGTCTCCTTACGGGGTTTTATCTGAGTATAAGCCAGTTGGCATCAACCAACGCGAATAAATAGCCGAGTAAGGCTTAGCAAACCGTCTATGCTTGGGAACCTACGAATAAGTCCTGGCGAGCTTCTGTCTTTCAGTTTGGTTCGCAATCCAGGCGGATGTTTTATGCCAGCAGCAAACAACGACTTGATCGACCAACTCCGGCCGACCACCCTCCCCGTCGAACAGCAGACGCTGTTCAGCGCCGCTTTTCTGGAGGCGTTTGAAAGTAGTGGTTGCCTTGGACCGCAGAGTGGCTGGCTGGCCCAACACCAGACGCTGAGATCAGACAGCGGTGATCAGGAAGCCTTTCTGCCACTCTATCTCAAACAGCACTCCTACGGCGAATACGTGTTCGACTGGCTCTGGGCCGATGCCTCTGAACGAGCCGGACTGGCCTATTATCCGAAATTGATCAGCGCCATTCCCTACACACCCTGCCCCGGACCTCGGCTAGGCCTGTCTGATCCCGACGCAGAATCCCTGCTGCCGGCACTGCTGGAACAACTGATCGGCCATGCTGAACAGCAGCAGGCCTCATCCTGGCACCTGCTGTTTGCCGATCACCCGAGTCGCGAACGGATTCAACGCCACTGGCCCTTATCGCAATCGCTGCTGGAGCGGTTTGACTGCCAGTACCATTGGTTTAATCGCAACTACAGCAGCTTCGACGATTTTCTCTCGCAACTGCGTTCCCAGAAGCGCAAAAGCTTGAAACGGGAAAGGCGCAAAATTGAACAGCAGCAACTCCGCCTCAACCGGCTTAGCGGCAAGCAGATCAGCAGCACCCTGATCGGTGCTTTCTACGACTTCTATGCCCTGACCTATCACCAGCGAGGCCGCCACCCGTACCTGAATCGTCGTTTCTTTGAGCAGCTACGACAACAGCTTGCCGACCGAATGCTGCTGGTCACTGCCGTTGACGAAAGCGCTCCTGGTAACCCGCTGGTGGGTTGCGCATTGTTTCTGTTCGACCAGGACACCCTCTACGGGCGCTGGTGGGGCGGACTGCCCGGCTACGACTGCCTTCACTTCGAGGCCTGTTACTACCAGGGGATCGAGTTCGCGATTGAACGAGGATTGAAGCGTTTCGATCCCGGCACCCAGGGCGAGCACAAGCTGATTCGTGGCTTCGAGCCGGTCAAAACCTGTTCGCTGCACTGGCTGAAACACCCGGGACTTCACCAAGGGGTAGAAAGATGGCTGGCCCAAGAGCGCCGCCAGGTCGAGGCCTATATCGAGCAGGCCCGAGGACTACTCCCCTACCGTCAATCGAATTGCTGATCGTACCGGGATCTAAATTCGACGCGTTAACTGCTACGGCGCTCGTTTAGCAGCAACACCCCTCCCGCCATAATCACCGCGGCCCCGACCCACAACATCAGCGCCGGCACCTCATCGAAGAAGAGATAGCCCACCGCAGCGGCAGCGATCAGCTCAAGATAAACAAGCGGCGCCAGCAACGACGCTTCGGCGTAACGGAACGCCTGGATCGACAGCAGATGGCTCAGCGAGGACAATACTCCAATTGCCGCAAAGAACAGCAGTTCGGACAGCTGCGGTACCGACCAGGCCCAGATCGCCTGCGGGGTCAGAATCAGCGAGCCCACCAGGCACTGGAAGGTCAACGTCTTCAACGGGTCGTTATTTTTCGATGCCAGCCGGGTCGCAATCAGATAGAACGCGAAAAACAGCCCACTACCCAGCGCGTAGATAATCCCCGGTTCGATCTCGCCCGCCGGATCCAGAATGATCAGCGTGCCCACGAATCCGCAGACCAGCGCCATGATCTTTCGCGGGGTCAGCCGCTCGTTGAGGAAGATAACCGCCAGTACTGCGGTGATAATCGGTCCGACAAAGTAGGCGGTAATCGCCGACGCCATCTGGACTTTGGACAGCGCGACGAAATAGAGCGTCATCGCGATCACCAGAAACAGGGTCCGATTGAAATGGGCCCCCAGGTTTTCCGTCGGCAGACAGCGACGACCATGGACCGCCAGTGCAATCGGCACGACCACCAGACTTGCCGCAGCATAGCGAGCCCAACTGACGTACAACGGCGAGTGAGTTTCGCTGAGATATTTAGCCAGCCCGTCCACAAACGGGATCAGCAACATCGCTGCCGCCATCAGAGCCAGACCCACCCCTTGGGCGGGATATTGCAAAGTTCGCTGAATACTCAATGGTTAAATTCCTTTTACCAACGCCTGACCAAAACTCGGCCACGCTTTCCTAACGCATTCGCCAAAGAAAAGGCCGCATCATTGCGGCCTTTCAACTAGCAAACCCGACCCCGAATTAACGGTACTCGTCAATCGATGGGCAGCTGCAAACAAAGTTACGGTCGCCGTAGACGTTGTCGATCCGGTTGCTGGACGGCCAGAACTTGCTGTGTTTCAGGCTCGGAACCGGGAACACCGCCTGCTCGCGTGAGTACGGACGATCCCAGTCACCCTCAACAATGTCGGCCTGGGTGTGGGGCGCGTTCTTGAGCGGGTTGTTGTCTGCATCCAGCTCGCCTTCCTGCACCTGACGGATCTCTTCACGGATCGTCAGCATCGCTTCGATAAAGCGATCCAGCTCGGCCTTGGACTCGGACTCGGTCGGCTCCACCATCAGCGTGCCGGCAACCGGGAAGCTCATGGTCGGGGCGTGGAAACCGAAGTCCATCAGACGCTTGGCGATATCCTCTTCGGAGATGCCGGACGCTTCTTTCAGCGGACGGATGTCGACGATGCACTCGTGAGCGACGCGATCGTTACGGCCGCGGTACAGAATCGGGTAGTGCGCCGACAGCTTCTCGGTCAGGTAGTTGGCGTTCAGAATCGCCACCTCGGTGGACTTCTGCAGACCCTGGGCACCCAGCAGGGCACAGTAGGCCCAGGAGATGGTCAGGATCGAGGCGCTACCAAACGGCGTCGCGGAGACCGCCCCCATGGAGGCCAGTGGGCCTTCGATCGGGCTGACAGCGTGATTCGGCAGGAACGGCGCCAGGTGGCTCTTCACACCGATCGGACCCATGCCCGGACCACCACCGCCGTGTGGGATGGCGAAAGTCTTGTGCAGGTTCAGGTGGGAGACGTCGGAACCGATCAGACCCGGCTTGGACAGACCGACCTGGGCGTTCATGTTGGCGCCGTCCATGTAGACCTGGCCACCGTTGTCGTGAACGATGTCGCAGATCTGCTTGATGCCTTCCTCGTACACCCCGTGGGTGGACGGGTAGGTGATCATCAGGCAGGACAGATCATCTTTGTGGGCTTCGGCCTGGGCCTTCAGGTCGTCGATATCGACGTTACCCAGCTCATCGCACTCAACCACAACCACCTTCATCGCGGCCATCGCGGCAGAAGCCGGGTTGGTACCGTGGGCGGAGCTCGGGATCAGGCAGATGTCGCGGTGACCTTCACCGATGCTCTCCTGGTACTTGCGGATCGCCAGCAGACCGGCGTATTCGCCCTGGGCACCGGAGTTGGGCTGCATCGAGACCTTGTCGTAACCGGTCACCTCGACCAGCATCGCTTCGAGCTCGTCGATCAGCTGCATGTAGCCCTGAACCTGATCGCGCGGCGCGAACGGGTGGATATTGGCGAACTGGGGCCAGCTCAGTGGAATCATCTGGGCGCTGGCGTTCAGTTTCATGGTGCATGAACCCAGCGGAATCATGCCGTGGGTCAGGCTGAAGTCTTTGTTTTCCAGACGCTTCAGGTAACGCAGCATCTCGGTTTCGGAGTGGTAGCTGTTGAATACCGGGTGAGTCAGGAACTCGGAGGTACGACGCAGCTCGGCCGGGATGCCACTCTGCTGGCCCTGACTGATTGCCAGGTCGATCGCGTCCAGATCCTGGCCATGATCGGCACCCAACACAATCTGCCACAGCTGCTCGACATCGGTCGCCGTGGTGGTCTCATCCAGGCTGATGCCGATCTGATCATCACCGACCGGACGCAGGTTAACGCCTGCAGCATAACCACGCTGCAGGATCGCATCCTGTTGATCCGCAGCTTTTAAGGTCAGAGTATCAAACCAGCTCTCGTGCAGAAGCTCGGCACCACCCGCCTGCAGACCGGAAGCCAGGATACTGGCCAAACGCTGAACCCTGTCGGCGATCCGTTTCAGGCCTTCCGGACCGTGGTAGATGGCGTAGAAACCGGCCATGTTGGCCAGCAGTGCCTGAGCGGTACAGATGTTGGAAGTGGCCTTCTCGCGGCGGATATGCTGCTCGCGGGTCTGCATTGCCATCCGCAGTGCCTGATTGCCGCGGCTGTCGATCGACACACCGATCATCCGTCCAGGAATCGCACGCTTCTGTTTTTCGGTGGTGGCAAAGAAGGCGGCATGGGGACCACCAAAGCCCATCGGCACACCAAAACGCTGGGCCGAGCCGAATACCACATCGGCGCCCAGCTCTCCGGGAGCCTTCAGAGAGACCAGCGCCAGCAGATCGGTCGCGACACAGCTCATCGCCTTCTGGGCTTTGGCCTTAGTGATCAACGCCTCGATATCGCAGATCGCACCGGTGGTTCCCGGGTACTGCATCAAGACGCCGAACGCCTCATGCTGATCCAGCAAACCATCCAGCTCGCCCACCATCACTTCAAAGCCGAAATACTCGGCCCGGGTCTTAACCACATCGATGGTTTGCGGATGGACCTGGTCGTCGACCAGGAACAGATTACTTTTCTTGCGGTTGGCACGCTTACACAGTGCCATCGCTTCGGCGGCGGCGGTCGCTTCGTCCAGCAGAGAGGCGTTGGCCAGATCCATGCCGGTCAGGTCCATCACCATCTGCTGGAAGTTCAACAGCGCTTCCAGACGGCCCTGGGCGATCTCCGGCTGATAGGGTGTATAGGCGGTGTACCAACCCGGATTTTCCAGCACGTTGCGCAGGATCACATTAGGAACCCGGCAGTTGTAATAGCCGGCACCAAGGTAGGATTTGTTGACCTGGTTTTTAGCCGCTACCTGAGCCAGGTATTCCAACACCTGTGCTTCACTCTTGCCGTCGGCCAAAGCAAGCGGCTGACTCAAACGAATCGACTCCGGCACGGTTTGATCGATCAACTGAGCCAGCGTCTGGAGCCCCAGGGCCTCCAGCATCTGATTTTGTTGGGGGAGGTCGGGGCCAAGATGGCGCTCAGTGAACTCGCTGGCGTTTTGCAAAACCGACAGCGGAATATGATCAGAAGGAGTCATACCTGAATACCTATTCATCGAAACGTCGCAGAGATACGACATAAAGTAAGGTTCAAAAAGTCGCTTGGCGCCACTTCTTTTCTCGCGGCACTGAGATACAGCTTCACTGCACCAACAAAGCGCTCAGGATACAAAAAGTTCCCTTTTCAGTGCCCATAACAGGGCGTGAACTGTAGCAAAAAAGTTATCCCGAAGGGAGCCGGCACGACACCTGATCAAACCGTCGCCCGCGCCGCGGAACAGACTGTCACCAAAAGTGGCGCCACAGGCACCACAGCTTCAGAAATGTGAATATTTTCAACAAAAAGCGATAACTAATTGATTTAAATTACTTTTACGGCCGTGTTCCAGAAATTTAACAACAGTAAAATGGCGCAAGCAGATGCTAATGAAGCACCTATTAAGCTCTACTAGCATCAAGTAGCGATATTGTTGGGCCTAAATCCATCTGCTTCAATCAAATCGCTAGGCGAGCAGTTGTCGTTCACCCTACCGTTTTTATGTGAATTTCAAGACGATAGAGGTCTTTAGATGAGCACCAAGACGGTAATTATTTTGAACAGGTGGCATAACGCTTGCATTATCGGGAATTACAACAACACGACCCGTTAGCTTTATCCAACCTCTTAATAAATAAGGTGGATAACCTGACAACAGAAGGAACAATTATGAAAAAAATCACTTCTCTTGCAGCCGTTTCAGCCATTGCAATGGGCATGGCATCTGGCGCACAAGCCGCAAGCGCCACCCTTGATGCCGTCAAGGAGAAAGGTTTTGTCCAATGCGGTGTTTCTACCGGTCTTCCGGGCTTCTCGAATCCCGATGAGAAAGGTAACTGGCAAGGTATGGACGTAGACGTCTGCCGCGCCGTTGCCGCCGCCACCCTGGGTGACGCCTCCAAAGTTAAATACATCCCGCTGACCGCTAAAGAGCGTTTCACCGCCCTGCAGTCCGGTGAGATCGACGTACTGTCTCGTAACACCACCTGGACCCAAACCCGTGACACCACCCTGGGTCTGAACTTCGCCGGCGTAAACTACTACGACGGTCAGGGTTTCATGGTCAGCAAGAACCTGGGCGTTAAGAGCGCTCTGGAGCTGGACGGCGCAGCCGTTTGTATCCAGTCCGGTACCACCACCGAGCTGAACCTGTCCGACTACTTCCGTGAGCACAAGATGAGCTTCTCCCCGGTGGTATTTGATACTTCTGACCAAACGGTTAAAGGTTTTGAGGCTGGCCGCTGTGATGTACTGACCTCTGACCAATCACAGCTGTACGCCCTGCGTATCAAGCTGGCCAACCCGGATAGCGCCATGGTTCTGCCGGAAGTTATCTCCAAAGAGCCGCTGGGTCCGGTCGTTCGTCAGGGTGACGACCTCTGGTTCAACATCGTCAAGTGGTCTCTGAATGCGATGATCAACGCCGAAGAACTGGGCCTGACTTCTTCCAACATCGATAAGATGAAGGACAGCTCCAACCCGAGCGTACGTCGTTTCGTCGGCATGGAAGGTCCGAAAGGTTCCGGTATGGAGCTGAGCGATGACTGGGCCTACCAGATCGTTAAGCAGGTCGGCAGCTACGGTGAAGCTTTCGAGCGTAACGTCGGCTCCGGCTCCCCGCTGGCAATCGACCGTGGTGTAAACGCACTGTGGAGCAAAGGCGGCTTCCTGTACGCACCGCCGATGCGTTAATTCTTAAGCCCCTCATGACGGCCGGATGGAGCGAATCCTTCCGGCCGTTTCTATAACCCGCTGCAATTTCTACCGAAGCAGCATCGACCAGGATGTCGATTATCTTTTATGAATCAGAGAGTTGCTCAAATAGTTAATGCAACTCCAGGATCGACCCTCGGCAAGGTTTAACAGCAGGCGAAGTTAAAGCTGGCTGCTAGACTTTATGAACCTAATAACAACAAACCGGAGATCTTTCCATGCCCACTGATGTGAAAAACGGCGTGGCACCCTCCTCGAAACCCAAGTTCTGGAACGACCCTGAAAAACGGGCATTGCTGTTCCAGATACTGATGATTCTTACGATTCTGGGTTTCTTTGCCTACATCATCTCAAACGCACTCTTTAACCTTGAAAAACGTGGTATCACCACCGGTTTTGACTTTCTTGGTCAAGCCGCCGGCTTCGAGATACTGCTGACCTTAATTCCCTATGACGCCACCTTCAGTTTTGGCCGGACCTTTATCATTGGTCTGCTCAACACCCTGCTGGTTTCTGCACTGGGGATTATTCTAGCCACAGTCATCGGCTTTGTTATGGGGATCGCGAGGCTGTCCCAGAACTGGCTGATCAACAAGGTGGCAACCGCCTATATTGAGATCTTCCGGAATATTCCGCTGCTGCTGCAGATCTTTTTCTGGTACTTCGCGGTTCTACAGCCCCTGCCCTCACCCAGGCAGAGTATTGAAATCGGTAGTGCCTTCCTCAACAACCGGGGCTTCTACATCCCCTGGCCCGAATTCCACCCGGCCTTTATGTTCGTAACAATCGCCTTCGCGATTGCCGTCGTCGCCGTGATCTTTCTGGTCAAGTGGAACCATAAACGCCAGGACGAAACCGGTCAGACCTTCCCGGTTTTCCGGGCGGCCCTGGCTCTGCTGATCGGCCTGCCGTTGATCGTCTATTTCCTGGCCGGCTCGCCGATGACCTGGGATTACCCGGCGTTGAAGGGCTTCAACTTCCGTGGCGGCGCTACCATCATTCCGGAATTGATGGCACTGCTGATCGCCCTGTCGGTCTATACCGGTACCTTTATCGCCGAGATTGTCCGCTCGGGTATCCTGGCGGTAAACAAGGGCCAGAGCGAAGCGGCCCATGCGCTGGGATTAAACAACAGCCGCACCCTGCGTCTGATCGTGGTTCCCCAAGCGATGCGGGTCATCATTCCACCGCTGACCAGCCAATACCTGAACCTGATTAAAAACTCCTCACTGGCTACCGCGATCGGTTATCCGGATCTGGTTTCCGTGTTCATGGGTACCACCCTGAACCAGACCGGCCAGGCGATCGAGATCATCTTCATGACGATGGCGGTCTACCTGACCATCAACCTGTTGGTGTCGCTGTTTATGAACTGGTACAACAAGCGCATGTCGCTGGTGGAGCGTTAATATGATCGTCAACGACAAGAAATTACCCGATCTACCGCCACCCGCCAGCACCGTCGGTGTGGTTGGCTGGCTGCGGACCAATCTGTTCTCAACCCCAACCTACACCGTGCTGACGCTGATCGTGGCTTACCTGCTGTGGATCACCGTAATCCCGGCCGTTCAGTGGGCCTTCATCGATGCCGATTGGGCCGGTGACAGCCGGGATGCCTGTACCAGCGGCGGTGCCTGTTGGGTCTTCATCAATGCCCGGTTCAATCAGTTTATCTATGGGTTCTACCCGGAATCCGAGTACTGGCGAATCGACATTCTGTTCGTCATGCTGGCGATACTGATCACGGCGTTGGTTTACGAGGGCATGCCCAAACGGGGTTGGATCAGCGCTTTTACACTGGTCGTCTTCCCGATCATCGCCTTCTTCCTGCTCTACGGCGGTTCATTCGGCCTTGAAGTGGTCGAAACCCATAAATGGGGTGGGCTCAGCCTGACTCTGGTTCTGGCCCTGGTGGGGATTGTCGCCTCGCTGCCGATCGGGGTACTGCTGGCGTTGGGACGTCGCTCGGATATGCCGGTGGTACGCAGTTTCTGTACCGTGTTTATCGAGATGTGGCGCGGTGTTCCGCTGATCACCATCCTGTTCATGGCCTCGGTCATGTTGCCGCTGTTCGCACCGGAAGAGATCGACTTCGACAAACTGCTGCGAGCGCTGATCGGTATCACCCTGTTCCAGTCCGCCTATATGGCCGAGGTTATCCGTGGTGGTCTGCAGGCGATTCCGAAAGGCCAGTACGAAGCGGCCGATGCGCTGGGTCTGAGTTACTGGAAAAAGATGGGCCTGATCGTGCTGCCACAAGCGTTGAAGATCATGATCCCCGGTATCGTTAACACCTTTATCGCGCTATTCAAGGACACATCTCTGGTACTGATCATCGGTCTGTTCGACCTGCTGGCGATCGTCCAGGCGGCACTGTCCGATCCGAAATGGCTGGGTTACTCCATCGAAGGCTATACCTTTGTTGCCTTCGTTTTCTGGGTCTTCTGCTTCGGCATGTCCCGCTACAGCCAATTCCTCGAACGCAAACTGCACACCGGTCACGGTGCCCGCTAACGGGCGCCGTCAGAAGTAAAAGAATTCAAGGAGTCTGCAATGTCAGAACAACAAAGCCAGGCCAGCATGAACGTCTCCGACGAGGTGATGATTCAACTTAACAACGTCAACAAGTGGTACGGTGAGTTTCACGTCCTGAAAGATATCAACCTGACCGTTCGCAAGGGCGAACGGATCGTTATCTGCGGTCCGTCCGGTTCGGGCAAGTCGACTATGATCCGCTGCCTGAACCGTCTCGAGGAGCACCAGGCCGGCGATATCATCGTCGGCGAGACCACCCTCAATAACGACCTGAAGAACATCGAAACCATCCGTCGTGAAGTCGGTATGGTATTCCAGCACTTCAATCTGTTCCCGCATCTGACCGTGCTGGAGAACTGCTGCCTTGCGCCGATCTGGGTTCGCAAGACCCCCCGCGAGGAAGCCGAAGCGATCGCGATGAAGTACCTGGAGCGGGTAAAGATTCCGGATCAAGCGTATAAATACCCGGGCCAGCTATCCGGTGGTCAGCAGCAGCGGGTGGCGATCGCCCGAAGCCTGTGCATGAACCCGGAAGTGATGCTGTTCGACGAGCCAACCTCGGCACTCGACCCGGAGATGATCAAGGAAGTGCTCGACGTTATGATCGAGCTGGCCCAGGAAGGCATGACGATGCTCTGTGTCACCCACGAAATGGGTTTCGCCAAGACCGTTGCCAACCGCGTTATCTTTATGGATGGCGGCCAGATCATCGAAGAGAACGAACCGGAAGAGTTCTTCAACAATCCTCAGTCCGAACGGACCCAGCTGTTCCTGAGTCAGATCCTGCAACACTGATCATACTCACAGCCAAATCAAGGGAGCCCATGCGGCTCCCTTTTTTTATCTCCAATCGATACGTCGAACCGATGAACGGCCAATTTGAACAGACTTTGGCGTGTTCAGTAACGGACTCCTCCATAGCGGCTACACTGATTGCAACCGTTCAACACTGAGGTTCACCATGCCGATCCAGCTTCACCGACTCGCCCCGCTAGCCTTGGCATCAATCAGTTTATTGGCGCCCGTTAATGCCGTTGCCGGCTGGGGGGATATCCTCAAGCAGGTAGAGGAGCAAGCCCCACAGCTGCTGCAACAGGGCACAAACAGCGATGGCGCTTCCCACTCATCCTTGGACACCGACACCCTGATCCGGGGCCTGAAGCAGGCGCTGGAGGTCGGTACCCAGCGAGCCGTCGACCAGGTCTCCCAAACCGATGGTTATCTGGGTAATCCGACTATCCGCATCCCCTTACCGTCGGTGATCGATCAGGGCGCCAAACTGGTTGGAAAATTCGGCGGCCAGTCGCTGGTGGACGACTTTGAACGGAGTATCAACCGCGCCGCAGAAAAAGCAGCACCGCTGGCGGCAGAGCCTTTCCTGACCACCCTTAAAGGGATGAGCTTTGAGGATGCCAGACAGATCTACGAAGGTTCGGACGATGCGGCAACCCGTTATTTCCAGGACAAGACCCAAGCGGACCTGAAAACCGCTTTCGAGCCCATCATCCGAGACAGTATGCAGCAGGTCGGCGTCACCAACTATTACCAGGCGCTGGTGAAGCAGGCATCGCAATACCCGCTGGTCGGCGACATGAATCTGGATCTGGAAAGCTATGTCACCGATAAGGCCCTGGTGGGATTATTCAAGGTCCTGGCCGAAGAGGAGAAGCGAATCCGCGAACAACCTCTGGCTCGCTCGACAGAATTGCTAAAACAGGTCTTTGGAAACTAAGCCACTGAAATCACTTTAAAACCAGCAATCACGTCACTGCCGTTTAGCCGTTCAGATGCATCTGCAACAGGAACAGACGTTCATTGCCGAAAAACAGCTGCTCACCGGCAAAACAGCTGGGCACCCCAAAGGCGCCCCGCTCGAACGCTTCCCGGGTGTTGTCCCGTAACCGCTGGCGCGCCTCGTCGGTGTCACTCTGCTGCCACAGGGATTCCCCCAGCAACGCCACCAGGCTTTCGGGGTCGGCAATATCCTCTCCCCGGTCCCAGATCGCACTGAACAACTCGTTCGCCAACTCCTGTTGTGCCCTGCCCTCCAGTAGCGCCAACGCAGCCATCGCCCGGGAACTATCGACCGGCCACTGCTCCGGCCACTCCATCGGAATACCGTAATAGCGCCCCAGCGCATCCAGGTCCCGGCGCATATAGTCCCGTTTAGTCTCCAACTCCGCCGGATGCTGATTACCGCTCAGCGCCAACAGTTCCGGCAACGACACCGGCCGGGGAACTACCACCGCCGCCGAGCGCTTGGCTACCCCGGGCAGTCGCCAGTTCGCCAGATGGCTGTAGGGGCTCATCAGATCGTAGAAGAACTCTATGGTGCGACTCATGCTGTGACTCAACGGTTTCAATCAGGGGGTAATCCCAGAGTATCCTTTGCCGACCTAAGCCCGCAAGCTGTGTTATCGTTATTCAACCATCACATTTTGGCGTGATACCGGTAGCTCCGAAGGCCGGTCAATAACAGCCCATGGAAACCAACGTTAAGTTGTAAGGTGTTGATTAAATGAGCATTCAGGAAAATATTCACAACTATTACGAAAAGCTTGTCGCCGACACCCTGGCCGAGCTGCAACGACAAGCGCCTCGCGATGCCGAAGAGATAGAGGATATCGCCTGTGTCGCCCTTAATCGGCTGCCGCCACGCTACTTCCGCCATGAGATCGATATGGCCTTCTACCTGTCTCCGACCGAACAACAGGAGATGAAGGACAAAGTGGATGACGCCATCGCCGAAGCGATCACCTACGTCGAGAAGAGCCTCCGCGATAAAGGTTGACCCTGGTCTGCAATAAGGCGCCGCTGAGCTGCTTGGTAGCGGCGCTAAGCGGCTTATCCTTGGCGATCAACAGCTTTTAATCGCTCGACGTGATTAATCAGTTGCGGGAAAAAACCGAGAAAGTCCTGCTCAAGCTCCGGGTATAGCACCAGAAACTCCTCACCGGCCCCCAGCATTCTATCCGGTCGTCGTAATCGTCTGGCTACCCGGTCCAACACCATCGGAATCTGGCGGGCTGCGGCATAACTGCCGAGCCAGTCCTGCTCAATCATCTTCGATACCGGCAACCGCATCGATTCCGGCATATAGCCCTCATATTGATCCAACAGCTGATAACTCCCGGAAATGAACTGCGCCAGTGATTGCTCGCAAAAGCGCTGCCAGTGCTGACACAGATAATGATCAAAGCAGATATCCAGAATCACCCCGGCAAACCGCCGCCTGGCAGGGCTTAAGCGTCGAGAAGCCTGCAGAAACAGCGGATGGGTATCGGTGAAGGCATCGATTTTTCGGTGCAATACCACCCCATCACGTAACGCCGGCTGCCAGTCCGGTGCCAGCGGACCCTTGATGTAGTCGCCCATCAGATTGGCCATCATCGATTCCGGCGTAGGATCGGCAAAGTACAGGTGGGCCAGATAGTTCATGCTTGAGCGTTCTCAATTAACAGGCCAACGGGGTTTAAAATCCTAGATCAGTTCAGACAGCATGGCATTGATATCGCAATAAAAATCGCAGCAAAAATGTCATCGATCACACATTGTTTCGAAACAGGGCTTGGGTTAACCTGCCTGGGTATTTGTTACTCAATGGCAACAAAGGTCTTGCTTCGAAGCGCTAAATGGATGACCCCGCCGGGAGCTACCATGCCTCTCTGAAGCCTGCCTTAGCCGTCGGTCAGAAGTACAAAACAACAATAAAGTACCATGCAGAAAACCCTGGAGTTGAACACGCATGTCAGAAGTGATGAATGGAACCGTTAAATGGTTCAACGACGAGAAAGGCTTCGGTTTTATCGCTCAGGAGAGCGGCCCGGATATTTTTGTACATTTCAGTGCCATCAATGGCAGTGGTCGGCGCAGCCTGACCGATGGCCAAGCCGTCTCATTTGAAGTGACCGACGGCCAGAAAGGCCCGCAGGCCACCAACGTAAACCCGCTCTGATTGAGCCGGACGTTGAAGAAATGACAGCCAGAGGCTGTCATTTTTTTTGGCTGCGATTCAGGATCTCTTACCCCTGACGTTCCCTACTTTCGCGGGCCGCTGAGCTTTATTAACGCCTTTGCCCTTACCGCCCCCTTTATGGGCCGACGTTCCCGCACGGGCAGACTGGCCCGATTTGGAATCGGCCTGGGCGCCCGTCCGCTTGATGCTCTGCTGCCGTTTCGGTTTATTACGCCGGTTCTGATAATCCCCCTGGGTCAGCGCCGGGCGGGCTTTAGAGGACGAACGCAACGGTTTGCGCCCTTCCGGCGGCACCAGTGCATCAGGATGGCGCCCGATCAGATCACTGCGCCCGATCCGCTTCAGGGTTTCACGGATCAACGGCCAGTTATCCGGATCGTGGTAGCGCAGAATCGCCTTGTGGGTCCGTCGCTGACGTCCGCCTTTGGGTACCACCACCGGATCTTTATCATCGCGCCGCACCTTTTTCAGCGGGTTGCGGTTACTGTGGTACATGGTGGTCGCATTGCACATCGGCGACGGAATAAAGTTCTGCACCTGATCGAGCTTGAAGTCATTCTGCTTCAACCACAACGCCAGGTTGACCATATCCTCATCCCGGGTTCCCGGATGGGCCGAGATGAAATAGGGGATCAGATACTGCTTCTTGCCGGCTTCCCGCGATACCTTCTCAAACAGTTTCTTGAAGCGGTAATAGGTCCCCATCCCCGGCTTCATCATCAGCGACAGCGGCCCGTCTTCGGTGTGCTCGGGGGCAATTTTCAGATAGCCGCCGACATGGTGGGTCACCAGTTCGCGCAGGTATTCCGGATCTTCCACCGCTAGGTCATAACGTAAACCGGAAGCGATCAGAATCCGTTTCACCCCCGGGATCTTACGGGCCTTGCGGTAAAGCTGGGTCAGATGCCGGTGATCGGTTTTCATGTTGACGCAGATCCCCGGGTGCACGCAGGACAGCCGCCGACAGGCAGCCTCGATCTTCTCGTCCTTACAGGCCAGCCGGTACATGTTGGCGGTCGGTCCGCCCAGGTCGGAGATGGTGCCGGTAAAACCGGGAACCTTATCGCGAATCGCCTCAATCTCGCCCAGAATCGACGCTTCCGAGCGGTTCTGAATGATCCGCCCTTCGTGCTCGGTGATCGAACAGAAGCTGCAACCGCCGAAGCAGCCACGCATGATATTGATCGAAAAGCGGATCATCTCGTAGGCCGGAATCCGCAGATCGCCGTAGTCCGGGTGGGGCAAACGGTTGTAGGGTAGATCGAACACCGCATCGATCTCGCGGGTCGATAACGGCACCGGTGGCGGATTGACCCACAGATCGCGGTTTCCGTGGCGCTGCACCAGCGCTCGGGCATTGCCCGGATTAGTCTCCAGGTGCATCACCCGCGAGGCGTGGGCGTACATCACCGGATCCTTGCTGACCACCTCGTAGGCCGGCAGTCGGATAAAGCTGCGATCCCGCTCGGGCTTGAATTTACTCTGTTTCAGATCGACCAGTTTTAACGGCTGCGGCTCCACCTCAACCGGCTGTGCCGCAGCTTGTTGAGCTTCCCTGGCCTGCTCTCTTGCCTGATTACTCTCGCAGTCCGGTTGCTCCTGATAGGGGTTCTGCGGCGGCACCACGATACCGGGTTGATCCACATCGGTGGAGTCGATCAGGGTCCAGTTGCTCGGCAGGTGCGAACGCATCACCGCGGTACCACGGATATCGGTCAACTCCGAGACCGGTTCTCCCTGATCCAGTCGCTCGGCCACTTCCAGCAGGGCTCGTTCGGCATTGCCGTAGAGCAGCAGGTCGGCCTTGGCATCGGGCAGCACCGATCGGCGGACTTTATCGGACCAGTAATCGTAATGGGCGATTCGACGCAGACTCGCCTCGATTCCCCCAAGCACCAGGGGAACGCCTTTGTAGGCTTCACGACAGCGCTGGGCATAGGCGACCACCGCCCGATCCGGTCGTTTGCCTCCCTCGCCGCCGGCCGTATAGGCATCATCATGACGCAGACGACGCTCGGCGGTGTAGCGGTTGATCATTGAATCCATGTTGCCGGCGGTCACACCAAAGAACAGCCGTGGTCGACCGAGCTTCATAAAGTCGTCTTTGGAGTGCCAATCCGGCTGAGAAATGATCCCGACCCGGTAACCGGCCCGCTCCAGCACCCGACCGATCACCGCCATGCCGAAACTGGGGTGATCCACATAGGCATCACCGGTCACCAACACCACATCACAGGCATCCCAGCCCAGTTGTTTCATTTCAGCACGGGACATCGGCAGCACCGGCGCGGCGGGCGGTACTTTGGCGGGCAAATAGGAGAGTAGCGAGCGAACAGCGGTCATAACGGATACATCAGTAGAAGGGCTGACAGATTATAGCGGAAAGCGCTGCCGCGAGCAGCCTGACAGCGAATCAATAAATGACTTATTCCGCATCATAAAGACCGCAGGCCAGCGGCTGGTGGCGGCACCATTCGAGGAAACGCTGCGCTTGTAATGGCTGGGTAAAGTAGTAACCCTGCAACAGGTCACAGCCCAGCGCCTGCAGGTAGGTCACCTGTTCACGATTTTCAACACCCTCAGCCACCAGCTTCAAGCCCAGACTTTTTGCCATCGACATGATCGCCTTGACCAGCATCCCGTTGTCCCGGTTGGCCGGCAGCCCGGTCACAAAACTGCGGTCGATCTTCAAGGTATCGAACGGCAGGTGCTGCAGGTAACTCAACGAGGAATAACCGGTACCGAAGTCATCCAGCGACAAGCGGACCCCCAGCTGACCCAGCCGCTCCAGCTGCCTGGCCGCCTTATCCCGATTGTTTAACAGCACCCCCTCGGTGATCTCCAACTCCAGAGCCCGGGCCGGAAACTGATGCTGCGCCAGTGCCGCCCGCACCTGATCGACGAAGTCGGGATGGCAAAGCTGGCGGGGGGACACATTGACGGCGACAAAATCGGGAGCCGTCGGCTCCTCAAGCCAGTTTTTGGCCTGGGCGCAGGCCTGATCCAAACCCCAGGCACCGATCTGGTGGATCACCCCTATCGACTCGGCCAGGGCGACGAATTGCTCCGGTACAACCTGCCCCAGGCTGGGACTGTTCCAACGCATCACCGCCTCAGCTCCCACCACCTGGCAATCCAAACTGACCAAGGGTTGGTAATGAACCTCCAACTCCTGTTTCTGCAGCGCAAAGCGCAGCTCCGATTCGAGTTGCTGTAACTCCTGGGCCTGCTGTTCCAGTGCCGGTTCAAACCGAGCGATCCGGTCGCGTCCCAATTTCTTGGCCCGATACAGGGCCGTATCGGCATGCTGTAGCAATTGCACCGGATCCCGCCCATCGTCGGGAAAACAGGCCAATCCGATACTCAACCCGACGAACAGACGCTGCCCATCGATAGTGACGGGTTCTCTGAAATCGGACTGTATCGACAATGCCAATTCGTAGAGCGGTTCGGCAGCTGAATCCATCCGACTCAACAATAGAAACTGATCCCCCCCCAGCCGGCAAAGCTCGTCTGAACTGCCCTTACGCTGTTTAAGCCGTTGTGCCACGGCCACCAGCAGTTCATCCGCGCTCTGATGGCCCAGGCTTTCGTTAAACTGCTTGAAACGGTAGATATCGATGCTCAACAGCGCGATCCGGTGCTGATCGATCTGGCTTTGCTCGATCAGTTGCCGAAGGCTGGCCTCCACCTCGGAGCGGGTCGGCAGGCCCGTCAGACTATCAACCCCTGGGCTGGGCGATAACCACTGCTCATAATCTAGCCGTTCCAGCAATGCCTCCATCATCACCAGCGTATGCCGCTGGCCTGCAGGGCCGGCAAAGGGTGACAGATGGACACGCAGCCAGACCGGCTTGCCGCTGCTGCGCCGACAACAGAGCTCGCCGCTCCAGCCCACCCCTCGGTTCAGCGAGCGCAGGATCGACGGATAGAGGCTTTCCGGGGTCAATTCCGAGCGCAGTGACATCACCGGTTTGGCCAGCAACTGCTCCGCCGAAAAGCCGGTACAACGACAGCAGGCCGGATTCAGGTATCGAATCAATCCTTGCTCATCCACCACCATCACCGCCAACGGGTTAGCATCAAACAGCGCCGCCACCTGCTCCAGGGTCTGCCCCTGCAGATTTTTCCGACTCAACATGTTCGGCTCCAGGCTAGAATCCAGCGCAGGCATCCACATCTCCGGTTCGGTTAATGATTGAGAACGCATTCTCGGTGATTGCTGTTCCGGTAACTATAGACAGCAGTGCTGGCAAAAGGTCAGTGGAATCAACCAACAATCCGACACTTCTATTCAACTTTCGGTTGATAGCCTCGGCAAGCTCTTCTACAGTGTCAGGGTGTTTAATATTTTGAGATGTTGCACTATGTCTACCTACCCCACCCTGACCGAAATGGGTATCCAGTCAGTCGAAGAGATCTACAAGTACAGCCTGCGCCAGGAAGGCGATGTGGATGTCTTGAAGGTCTATTTTCGCCGCGAAAAGGGCTCACTGCTGCCCCGTAGTAAGAAGTTCAAGTTTGGTCGCTCTCACAAGACGGTGCGGGTAGACAGCAGCCACGACAAGTATCAGGAGATCTCCGAGATGTCGGCGTTCCTGATGAAAGCGATCGATGAGCTGCACGATCTGGTGCAACACGAGCACGAAGTTCAGGATATCCGCGAGCGCCTGCACGCCGATATCGACCATCTGGAAAAGGTGGTCAACAACAAGCTGGCCGAGATCCGTCGCGATATCGACAAGATCAAATAAGCCTGCCGCTGCCAGTCACAAAAAAGGAGGCCGAAGCCTCCTTTTTCTTATCCGGGATCAGCAAATCACCCGGCTGACAGATTTTCTTACTGCAGCTGATAGACCGCCGTTGAGCCGGATACCTCGTGGCCGACAATCAGCAGCGCTTTACCGGTCAGACTCTGCTCGGCTGAGACGAACTTCATCCCTTCCGGGGCCAGATCTCCGGCATCGCCCAGATCCTTCTTCGGGTTCGAGTCAAAGTTCCGGTTGATCACATAATCGTGGCAAACCACTCCATAGGGATTGGTGATGTCATAGATCATGAAACCACCGGTGCGCTCCAGCCCGACGAAGGCGTAGGTACGTCCATTCACCTGCCCCACCGCCAGGGCTTCGGGCTCTGCCCCTTTGTCATCACTGCGGTTATCACCCTTGTTCTTGTTATCGGTGTTGTTGAAGTTCTTGCCCAGACGCGCCGCGGTAATCTTCTCGATATCGGCCTGTGAATCAAACACCAGTTCACCCTGCTCATTCCAGATACTGAATGAGCGGGCGCCGTAGGTGTAGATCAACGATTCATCACCGTAGCCGTAACGGGTGGTTTTCATCCGACCCAGGGACTTCTTATCGGCCGCCTCAGCGGCACTGGGATGGGTCGCCGGAATATCAAGCTTGGCGATGCGGGTCTCTTCGGAGAACGCCAGACAACCATCCTCTGCATCGAACTCCCGGCCGCCGGCCGCCAGACAGCTGGCTTCGTCAGCCGCATCGAACCAGTAATCACGAGCATCGCCTTCGTTGGCGGTCACCACATAGTTGTGACCATCGGCCCGGTAAGCGGCGATGGTATCGGGCTGATACATGCCGACCACGCCTTTGCGAGCACGGATATCGATCTTCTTATCTTTGTCGGATACGTCCAGCTCGTTACCGGCCCGGCCGTAATCTTTCAGCCCAAGATCGACCACCTTGCTGATCTGCATCGCCTTCAGATCAATCATCGCCAGCGCGTTGTTCTCCTGCAGGCTGACCCAGGCGGTACTGGAATCATCGGAGACGGCGATATACTCCGGCTCCAGATCCTGAGCAAAGTCGGCACCCGGTCCAAAGGTGCGAATCCCCTCGGAGTGAAGCTGATCGAATCTCAGTTCGGTCGCCACATCAGCCGGGCGGCCTTTACGAATCTGGATTACCGAAACCGAGCCCACCGGATCGACCCGGTAGTCCTTGCTCGGCTCCCCCTCATTGGCAACCAACAACTTGCTGTTGTCCGGGGTAAAGGTCACCATGTCGGGCAGCGCACCAACCCGGACCGCCTTCAAGAACTTCAGGCTACGGGCATCGTAAAACGCCACGACGCCGCGACCCTGTTTCTTGTTTCCGGCGATATCCGCCGCTTCTACTGCCACCGCCACCAGGTCAGCGCCGACGGCGACGCTGTTGGCGGCTCCGAAACGGTTAGATTTCAGATCGGCACCGATATTCAGGCTGCCGACTCGCGTCAGGTTACTGTCACGTAGCGGATCGGCCAGCGGCTTACCGTTGAGTTTCGACAGATCGATCACATCGATCTGCTTTTCCTCGGCATTGACGACGAAAGCTCGCTTGCTGCGCGGGTGGTAGGAAACGATCTCCGCCGCGCTTTCATCGTAAATCCCGGTGGTGTGACGACCGATCAGTGAAGCACTCAAACGCTGTTCCAACTTGCTCTGTTTGGCCACCAGCTTCGGCATGATCGGCAGGACGCTGACCTGAGTCGGCTTGCCGTCGATGCCGAAATCGTTATCGTTGATCAGCGCCACATGTTGATCGTCCAGCAGCGCTATCCCTTCAATCTTGGTCGCCAGGGACATGCCTTTAGGCAGATCGGTCAGGCTGTTGAAGACCAGCGCCTTGACCAACGGCATCGCCCCGACAGCTCCCGGATCGTAGATCTGTTCCAGGGTCTGCTTGGCCTCGCTGTCACGCACCGCTACCGCACCACGGCTGAGCTCGGAATCCAGAATGCTGTCACCGGAACTCAATTGCACCCGATACAGCTTGGTGACCTTGCTGATACGCTCCAGAATGATCAGGTCATCGTTGCCGACGGCCACCATTTCGGAGATTTTGACGTCGCTCTGCTTGCGGATCTGGCCCTTCTTCAAGTCGCCCTTGCCACTGGGCAGGTCCGCAAACATCGCCGGGGTATCGATCTGATAGATCCACTCGCCCTGGGCCTTGCCCAGCTCGCCGTTGTTCAGCCCAAACTTCATCAGCCGTACATTGCGCGAACTCTTATAAGCGGCCGCATTGGGGTTGGCCAGCGGGCTTTGCATGATGAAGTAGAGTGAACGCTCATCCGGAGATACCGCCACCGATTCCATCCCGCGGTTGAGCTTGCGCTTGGCATACACCGCTGGCAGCTTGCCGCTAACCGGGTAACCCGCGTCGGCCAGATCGGTCTCCATCCCGGCCGGTACCACCCGCTCCAGAATAGTGCCGTCGGGCGCCACATGGATCAGACTGGGGCCGTATTCATCGGCCAGCCAGAAGCTGCCGTCCGACAGTTTGATCAGCGCTTCGGTATCGACGCCTTCGCTGTCGAACGCCCGCTGCTCACCGGTATTGGCGTAGGACTTTTCGGTATTGGTGACCGTCAGCTCATTGCTCAAACCGGTGATCTTTTCGCCGGCGCTGTTACGAAGCGGAATCTGTTGGATCACCTTGACGCCGTCGCTGTCGATTTCGAACTTACTGATCATCGGCGTATAGGACGGCATCGGGAAGATCTTGTGCGCCCCTTCACCGGCACCGCAGAAGTCGGCAATACCCAGCAACTTGGCACTGTCCTTACATTTGATGTTGGGTCCGCGGTCGGTGACGGCATAAAACTGGTTGGCCGGATCTTTGGGATCATGAAACGCACCACTCCCAAAACCGACACTGATATCCAGTGATTTCCCCACCTTGCCCGCAGCGGAAAACTGCGCCTTGCCGAGGGACTGATTCAAGGTGTATTGCGCCGCCTTCAGATCCGAGCCCTGATGGCCCTGCGCCTGTACCCAGGGCGCGCTCGCTGCCAAAGTGGTAGAAGCTGCGATTGCTACCGCCAACATCGTTTTATTCATGCTGAATCCTAGTTCCGAGAGGACATTGATCGAGTGAGATAGATCAACCTAGGTCAAGCCGATGACGGTTCCGTGATAAGCCTGTTGCAAGCGGATAACAAAACCGTGACACCCCCAAACCGTCGCGGTCAGAGACTCAAGCGCCGAAGTTGCACACGCAGGCGCTGCAGCTGAGGGTCTTGCTCATCGGCGGACGGTGCGTACAGACAACGCTCAAATTGCCGCGCAATCCGCTGCAGCGCCAACGCCTGCTCGGGCAGCTCCGTGGCGGCTCGCCTGACGAAACTGGATGGCGGCTCGCCGGATTCGGGGCGCAGCCCCTTACGGGCCAGGCGGCGGCAGAGCCCGCGATAGAGTTTTAACAGCGGATCGGTGGGTGTACGTAGTCCCGAGCGGCGGAAGATCAGCCAGGCCAACCCCATCAGTACTGCCCCGAGGCTACTCAACAGCAGGGTCGCAAGCAGCATCAGATCGACCTTATCGAACAGCCGGCTGAGCAGCTCACGTTGCATCTTGGCATCATAGCCCAGCATGATCCGATACCAGCCGTAGTTGAGGTAATCCCAACCCAGACGCAACTGGGTAATCCAGGCCGAGCCTCGGTATCGAAGCGGTGACAGAGGGCTGTCCGCCAGAAAGCTACCCTCCTGCTCCATCGCCTGTTCCAACCCCTGCTCGACCCGCTCAGGTGACACCCAGGCGGTCGGATCAAAACGAACCCAGCCCCTGCCGGGCAGCCACACCTCGACCCAGGCATGGGCATCGAACTGGTGCACCAGCAGGTAGCCGCCCAGCGGATTCAGCTCTCCACCCTGATACCCGGCAACAATACGAGCTGGCAGTCCGGCCGCCCGCATCAGAAACACAAAGGCGCCGGCGTAATGGCTGCAGAAGCCGCGGCGACTCTCAAACAGGAACTGGTCAACGCGATCACCGATGAGCAACGGCGGCCGTAAGGTGTAGGTGAAGTTCTGCTGATTGAAGTACTGCAGTACGCGCTGGATGTAATCCTGCGCATCACTGCTGTCACGCCATAAACGCTGCGCAAGAATTCGGGTCCGGGGATCCGTGTCGGGCAGCTGCAAGTTGGCCCGACGCAACCAGGCCGGCAAACCCGCGGCATCCAGTGAGAGCCCGGTGGTGGAGCTGACCTGATACTGGAACGGATGACCGACCGGTTTATCCCGCAGCAGACGGAAATCCCGGGTGGCGCCGACCCCTCGACTGTCACTACGGGCCCAGGCCAGCGCGAACAGCCAGGGCTGGTCGGTCGGTTCCATCATCACCTGATAGTCGTAACGGTTGAGTCCCGCTTCGGAGCCTTGTTGCCGCGGGCCGCGCCAGCGACTACCGTTGCTTTGCCAATCGACCCGATCTGCCTTATCCAGCTCCAGCCCCCGGGTCCAGCGCCGTCCGTCATAATGCTCCAGCACCAGGGCCCGCCAATAGCGGTCCTGGGCCGCCGGTACCGGACTGCCGGGCTCAAACTCCACCCGGAATGCCAGCTCCGAGGACTGGCTCAGCTGCGCGATATCACCGGCGGAGATGGTTTCGCTCAAGCCGGTCTTGGCCCGGCCCTGACCCAGGTCCAACGACCAGATCGGGCCGATACGCGGCACCAGCACAAACAACAGCAGCAGCATCGGCAGGCTGTAACCCACCAGCCGCAGACTCAGCCGCAGGGTTCTGCGCGGTCGGGTGTACAGCGGCGATTGATTCAAACCCAGCAAGGCCGCCGTCACCATCACACAGACCAGCGCCAGGTAGAGGGACAGCAGAATCGACTGATCAAAGAAGAAACTGACCGCCACCACGAAGTAGCCGAGAATCACCACGATAAAGGCATCGCGACGGGTACGGCTTTCGATGAGTTTGAAACAGAATCCCAGGATCAATAACGCACTACCGGCATCGGGGCCGGCGAGGGTGCCGTAATGGGCAAACACCGCCGCACCACCGCCGAACACCAACAGCATTCGCAGCAGACGCCCCGGGCCGCGCCAGCGCCCCCGATAAACCATCAGTTTCCAGACCCCACACAGCAGGCAGATCAACGTAACCCAGACCGGCAACCGCAGCATATGGGGCAGCAGTGCACTGAACATGGCCGCCAGCAACCAGGCTAGCCCATTGCGGGGAATCTGGTAGTCCGTCTCAGGCAGCTGCTCGCTCATCGGTTCCCCTCCCGGGCCGACCGGAACGGTTCGGCGACCGACTCCAGATCTGGCGCATCGCCCGCTGCCGTCGGCAAACCATAGAGTGCCAACAGGCTCAGACAACGCTGGCGGTGTAGATCTCCCTGCCCCGGTGGAACTTCAGCACCGGGAAGCTTGAGTCCGAAACGCAGTCGCTGCTGATCGTATTGAATCACCCAATGACAGAGCCGACTCAGGCGATCCTCCACGCCCATGCCGCTGTAGGCTTCCCACTCCAACCAACGAGCCTGCTGTTGATAGCCGGCAAAACGTTTACTGTGCAGCCGCCCGTCGCGGGCATAACTTTTCCAGGCGATCTGTCGTGGGCTATCGCCGTCCCGATAGGCTCTGAGGCCATCAAAGTCATCGCTTCCCTCATGACTGAGGCGCTGACCACGACCACCGCCACTGCTGCTCCTTTGGGGATAGGCCTCGGCTATCGGTTTGGGATAGACCAGCGCCCGGCTGTCCAATTCCAACCAACTCCAGGCCCGTAACAACCCGAGCGGATAGCTGGACTCGATCTTGAGTCGCGGCAAACGCAGATAGCCCCGCTGCTCGGCATCCAGCAGCAGCGGTAGTTGCTGACGCCGCTGCTCCACCAGATCCACCACCAGTCTGGATAAGCCCGCGGCTTCGATAGAGATCGACTCGTGCTCGCGCGCACTCTCCAACTGCAGCCCGAAAGCCACCTGTTGACCGACGAAACCGGCTTGATTGACAGCCCGGCTCAGCCTCAACCCCGCCAGATTGGCGTAGGTGAGCAGGATGGAGCTCATGAACAACGACACCAGAAACAGCGCCACCAACAGAATCAAGCCGTTACCGTAGTTGATTCCGCCGATAAACAGCGCCAGTGACATCGCCAGAAAATAGAGGCCGTGTCGCGTCGGCAGGATAAAAATCCGGCGCTGGTTCAGCGTGGTGGCACGGGTCCTCGGCAACCGCTTTCGCAGCCAGGAATCGGACCATCGACGCCAACGACGACGCAGTTCAGCCAGTGGAGAGAAGGCGGGCGACACGAATCACTCCAGCACTTCGACCGAATCCAGCAGCTGGCGGGTCAGACTGATTCCTTTGTGACCGGTGCAGTCATAGTCTCCGCGCAGACGGTGTTCCGCCACCGAGGGCAACACGGCCTGCACATCTTCGGGCACCACATAGTCCCGCTGTTCGATCAGGGCCCAGGCCTTGGCCGCCTGAACCAGCGCCAGGGCGCCACGTGGGGACAGACCGTAGTCAAAATCATCGCTGCTACGGCTGAACTCCACCAGCCGCTGAATATAGTCCAGCAGGGGCTCCGACAGATGTAGCGATTCGGCCAGCTGCTGCAGACGCTGCAGACTGGGCAACGGCAGCGCACAGTTGAGCTGTTCCAGGCGCCGGCGGGGATTCTGCCCGCTCAGCAGTGCCCGTTCCGCCTGTCGATCCGGGTAGCCCAGTTCGATCCGCATCAGAAACCGGTCCAGCTGGGATTCGGGTAGCGCGAAAGTACCCAGCTGGTGTTGCGGGTTCTGGGTGGCGATGACGAAGAACGGTGCCGGAAGTTCGCGACTTTCACCATCGACGGTGACTTGACGCTCCTCCATCGCCTCGAGCAGTGCACTCTGTGCCTTGGGCGTGGCACGATTGATCTCATCGGCCAGCAACAACTGGGTAAACACCGGCCCCGGCTGAAATTCAAAACGGTGTTCTTTAACATTAAAGATCGACGCCCCGATCACGTCGGCCGGTAACAGATCGGAGGTAAACTGGATGCGGTTGAAATCAAACCCCAACACCCGGGCCAACGCCTGTGCCAGGGTGGTTTTTCCCATCCCGGGAAGGTCCTCGATCAGCAGGTGGCCCTGACCGATCAGACAAGCCATCGCCAACCGGACCTGGCGCGATTTACCCAGCACCACGGTTTCGATTTCGGCCAACGCCTGCTGCAGTAACTGACGGTCATCGGCGGTCGATTGGGGCTCAAGCTTCTGTAGGGTCATGCTGTTCTCCTGAACGGGGATGCGGCCAGTATAGAGGCTTTACCTGGCTCACAAAGCCAGCCTCGCCGGTTCTTTGACCAGAATCACATCCAGCAACTGATCACGCCCTCGTAAGGGGATCTGGCGCTGTTCCAGCCCTTCCATGGCCAGCCCCGCGACATCGGCACTGAAGCGCGACAAAACCAGGGGAACGCCGAGGTTTTTGGTCTGACCTTCGAGCCGCGCCGCGGTGTTGACGGTATCGCCAAGGGCCGAGCGGATTGGAGCGCTGGGAGGCCCCATGGTGCCGACGATCGCCTCACCACTGTGGATACCGATACCGACCCGAAGCGGCTGCTGCAGCTCGACCTTGAGGCGCTGGTTGATCCCGTCCAGGCGGTGAAGCATACGCTGAGCACCCCGTATCGCCTGGCGACAGCCCTGCTCGAAATCGCCGACAAGACCGTAGAGCGCCATCAATCCATCGCCGTTAAATTGCGCATAGTGACCGTCGGTTTCTTCCAGCGCGGTGGCCATCTCGGCAAAAAACTGATTCAGGATAAATACCACGTCATAGGGCAACCTGGCCTCGGCCAGCGCGGTGGAGCCACGCAG
The DNA here is from genome assembly GCF_965230735.1 of Motiliproteus sp. Classification (GTDB taxonomy): domain Bacteria; phylum Pseudomonadota; class Gammaproteobacteria; order Pseudomonadales; family Balneatricaceae; genus Motiliproteus. The sequence continues at coordinate 2,295,329 of NZ_OZ246016.1, read as the reverse complement.
ATCGATAAACAGCACCGTCACCCGCTGCTCGATCCCCTCGACACCGCCGGGTTTGCGCAGGTAGGCAAAGCGTTGCTGGTAGGGAATCAGCGGCACCAGCGACAGATCGTTGGTCAGCCGTAGTTGGCAGGCCAGACGAACATCCCGATCCGCCTGAACCCCGTCCAGCGCCGCTCGTTCCAACCCATCGGCTGGCGCCAGTTGATCAAGCCCTTCCATCACCCGTACCCGGCAGGTGGTGCAGCGCCCCCGGCCACCGCAGACCGAAGAGTGTTCAATCCCGGCCTCACGCAGCGCTTCCAGCAGCGTCTGTCCATGACGCGCCTTGAGCAGGGTTTGAGCCGGCAATCGAACCCTTACCCGGGCCTGGCGGATTGACCAACCCAGCCGTAAGCCGCGAAGCAATAACGTAACCGCAAGCGAACCCCAGAAAAGTACCGGCAGAATGTCACGTACCTGCGCCAACGTCTGCTCGGCCCGCAGCTTATCCGGGTCGATCGGCGTCTCAACACCATCGCCGTCTAACCGTCCGGCCCCGCTGCCTTGAGCGGTATCATCACCGTAGCCACCGTATCCACCATAACCGCCATCGTCGTCATAGCCGGTATTATCGAGGCGGTTGACCGAGCTTTCGTAGACAGCCTGAGTCGTGGTCGGCTCCGCTTGATCGGCCAGAGTCAACCCAACCCGATAGAACCCCAATAACGCCATCAACGGCACCAACGTTGCCAGCAACTGCCAACAGGCGATCCAGCGCCGGTAGTCGGGTTTCAACCGCAACCAATAGTGCAAGCCGATAAGCAGGTGTAACCAAACCACCAGTACCAGCGCGGTCTGGCGCAGAACGCCAAACTCGCTGTTCCAGATAGCCTGGATCACCCCTTCGTAGCTCGGCAGGGTGCCGAACAATTCATGGGATAGGCGGGCGCCGGTCACATGGACCAGGATCAGGGGCGGAATCGATAGCCCGAGGATCAGTTGGGACAGCTGCCACCAAGGCATCCGTAATGTGGTTCGATTGTAGAGCGACCAAAGCGCCAGCAGAAAGTGCGTCAGGACCGCGCCGTACAACAGCCAGGTCGGCACCGGGTGGTGCCAGAACCCGATAAAATAGGTCAGTGAGGATTCCATCAGGGACTGGGATACCAATCCCAGGCTGTGATTTAGCAAGTGGGGGATCACGAAGGCGGCCATGATCAAACCACTGTAGAGACGAATCCGGTGCAGCATTGTCGTGAATATCCTTAATACGGCTCGCAGTAAGCGGCGCAACGCTCCGGAGCAACATCGAATAAGTATGGTCCCAGGCCGCTCGATTACCCACTTCGAACTCAGAATCGGACAAGGATTCGATCAACAGCCGCTAGCAACCGATCCCTGTTGCTGACCGCTGTGTTCACCCGTCGCGCCAAAAGATAACGGTATAACTTGATCAACCATCTGCACCCAATTGCCGATGCTGCCCGACTCAGGCTTGGGTTAAACTCAGCGCAGTGTTTGATTAACGCTGACTCACCCCTGTAAGCCAAGGCCGAAGCAAAGGACGTTGCTATGTCAGAAGAGCTCGATCGATACCTGGAGATTATGGTTGACCGCGAAGGCGCCGATCTGTTCCTTTCTACCAATGCCAGACCCAGTTCTAAAATCCACGGCAAGTTGCTGCCGATCGCCGACAAGGTGATGGCGCGAGGAGAGATCAAACAGATCGCCTACTCCATCATGTCGCAGGACCAGATCGACGAATTCGAACAGCGCCCGGAGATGAATCTGGCCCTGTCGAAGCCGGGTTTGGGACGCTTCCGGGTCAACATTTTCCGCCAGCGCCATGAGTATTCGATGGTGATCCGCTCGATCTCCACCGACATTCCCGATATCAAGATGCTTGGCCTGCCCCCGGTACTCCCCAAGCTGATTATGGAAAAGCGCGGCCTGATCCTGTTTGTCGGCGGCACCGGCTCGGGCAAATCCACCTCGCTGGCATCGTTGATCGACCACCGCAACAGCAACAGCGCCGGTCATATCATCACCATCGAAGACCCGGTTGAATTCATTCACCACCACAAGAAATCGATCATTAATCAGCGCGAAGTCGGGGTTGATACCCTGAGTTATCAGGACGCCCTGGAGAACACCCTGCGGCAGGCCCCGGATGTGATTCTGATTGGTGAGATCCGCAGCGCCGAGACCATGGAACACGCCCTGGCGTTTGCCGAGACCGGCCACCTTTGCCTATCGACACTGCACGCCAACAACGCCAACCAGGCCCTGGGCCGGATCATCAACTTCTTCCCGGAAGAGCGCCATAAACAGTTACTACTGGATATCTCGCTGAATATGAAAGGGATTATCTCGCAGCGACTACTCCCCACGACCGATGGCAAACGAGCCGCCGCGATTGAGGTGTTGCTCGGCTCACCCCGGGTCGCCGAGCTGATCAAGAACGGTCATATCGACGATATCAAAGAGGTGATGGAAAAATCCTCCGCCTCTGGGATGCAGACCTTCGATATGGCGCTGTTCAGTCTCTGGAAGGCCGGGCGGATCAGTGCCGATGAGGCACTTCGCAATGCGGATTCCAAGAACAATCTGGCCCTCAAGATGCGACTGGTCACCAAAGGGGGTGGTAACGGCCAGCGCGGCGAAGCGATCACATCCGGCACTGCCGGCAACACGGAAAAGTCACCGATCAAAAGCACCGGCGGCGGATTCTCATTGGAGCTGGAGCCTGGCCATGATGAAGACGCGGATGCGGATCCGCTGAACGACAACGGCGCCTAGCTCTTCGCAAACCGGGCAACGGAGGCATCAGCAGGCCGTGAGCATTCGGCCTGCTGCGCCGCAACCGGCCGCTTAAACAATCACTCAACCCTCACGCCAGGACTTGGCGTGCAGACCCTGCGGATCGAGTTCCTGCCACTCCAGCTGGGTGATACCGCCAACCCGGGAACGATGACTCCAACCCGACATCGGTTCACTCACCCCGGTCAGGGTCCAACTGTTGGCCAGCTTCTCCCCATCCGCCAGCAACTGATAGCACTGCTCGGCACGGCTGCCTTGAAGGTAGTGGAGTTCAAATTCGATCTGGTGGCCGCTATACCGATCCCCCTCAAAGTGCACCGACTTCGGCTCGCTACTCAGTTCTCGGCGAACGATATTCAGCAATACTTGCGCGTTTTTCTCACTTTTAGCGTTGGTAAACAGACGCCAGCGTAATATCATCAATACCCTAATGCTCCAAAAGTCCATATAAAACAGATTGTTAAACGCTAATATAACAACAATAGCGGTACACTGATGCAACAAATATCTATCCAAAAAGGATTCTGCAGTGGCCGTCAGGATGCTTGGTAACAAACCATAACCTTGGATGCCATTTGAATTCGCGTACCCTGACGAGCGTTAGGGAATGCGCTAAAATCAAAGGTACTGATTTTTAGGTATTCCCCTCCTATGATCGATCGCAACAGCTGGTTATTAGACGCAGATGAGCTGCCGATTTCTCTGGATAAATGGCAACAGAATGTCGGCCTGATCGCCAACCTGTTTCATGCGCCGTCGGTTTGCATTTTTCAGACCAATGCCCAGGGTTCGCTGGTTATCGAATCCAACCGCAACGAAACCAATCCCTATCAGCCCGGCTGCTTTATCCCCCGTGATGCCGAACTGTTCAGCCATGTGTTGGCGGAGCTCAAGCGTGAGCTTTACGTGCCCGATGCCAGTGCAGATCTGCGCTGGTTGACCCACCAGGAGGTCGCGGAAAGTGGTTTTGTCTCCTATCTGGGTGTCCCGCTGCGCTGGCCCAGCGGCCAACTGTTCGGCTCATTATGCATCCTGGACCGGGTTCCCACCGACTATCGGCCCCAGTATTTCGAACTGCTGAAAACCTTCCGGGCCCTGATCGAGTCGGATCTCAACCTGATGGTTCAGAGCCAGATGCTCAATCAGATGACACTGACCGACGAGCTGACCGGCATCTACAATCGACAAGGGTTCCGTACCCTGGCCGAGCACAAACTCAGTGTAGCCAAGCGTTACGGCCATACCTACGGACTGATCTATTTCGATCTGGATAACCTGCACAGCATCAACGAGCAGTTGGGCTCCGATACCGGCGACAACGCCCTGCAGGCACTGGCCCAAGCGATGAGCAGCGAGCTGCGTGATTCCGACATCGCCGCCCGGATCGGCAGCGACGAATTCGCCGCGCTGGTGTTTGTCCGTCAACAGGAAGATATGGAGAACCTGGCGATCCGGATACAGCGCAAGCTGAATCTGATCAAACAGCAACGCGACAGCATGCCGCCGCTTACCACCAGCGTCGGTGCCAAGTGTTACCAGGCCAATTCAGATACCAACGTCGACAAGATGCTCGAGGAAGTGGACCGGATGGTCTATAACCTGAAACAGAAAAAACGTCTGGCCACCGTCGGTATCGACTACAGCTCACATCATTAGATTGTGACTCTGAAGCGCCCCGTCTTCTCAGGGAGAGAGTTCGGGGAGCCTGCAACCCTAAGCCATAAGATGACAAGGACTGTCCGATGCAATCGCATACCCTACCCTTTCGTTACCTCCAGGCTGTACTGCTCTCCCTCGTGCTGGGGCTCTCGGCGGAAACGGCCGTCGCTTTGGAACAGGGCAGCCTGAAAGAGTGCCAGCGATACCGCGACCTGCAACAGCAGTACACCGAAAAGCGCCGCCGCGGCGGCAGCAAGAGCCAGATGCGTCGCTGGCATCAACAACGCAATCACTACAGTCGGCTCTATTCACGCCACAACTGCCGCATCCACCGCCGTTATCTGGACTGATCCGAACCGACAGGATCGATGTTGTTGTAACAATGGCCTTTCGACGCGGTCCAATAGCTGATTGATCAACTACGCTTTTCTCAGTGGGCTTACTGCCCCGCTAAGGACATCATCAGAGCAAATCATCCATGCTGGTTACCGTCTCCCGCTATACCTTCCCCTACGAAGCCCAGATTGCCTGGTCCAAGCTCGATGCGGCGGGTATTCCGGCTACTATCGGCGATGAACACACCATCAATATGGACTGGCTCTACTCCAATGCGCTGGGCGGTGTCCGAATTCAGGTACCGGGACAATTCGAGCAGGCGGCCCGGGAGTTATTGGCTACGGATTTAGAGCCGGAACTGATCGAGCAGCAGGGCTATGACGCCATCTCGTGTCCAACCTGCGGAAGCACCGAAACCGAACACTATCAGTTTGGTAAGCGGCTCGCGTTCCTGGTCTTTCTGGGTATCGATTTCCCCCTCTATCCAGTCCGGGAAGGCATTCGCTGCCGCCAATGCGGTGCCAAACACCCACAGGAGCCGGAAGATCAATCGAATTTCACGGATAGCGCCGATTAATCCTGCGGCGCGACAACTTAATCACCAACCCACGGATACCTAACATGATAAAAAAATCCTGCCTGGTTATTGCAGCCGCAATGTTGAGCAACCTTTCGCTGGCTGCTGAAGGGGTCATTTCGATCGAGAGTCCCTATTCGGTCAAGGAAACCGCCGACCGTTTCGAATCGATCTTAAACAACAAAGGACTGACGATCTTCACCCGGATCAACCATAGTCAAAACGCCGCCAAGGTTGATCTGGAGCTCGCCCCGACCGAGGTTGTGATCTTCGGCAATCCCAAGGTCGGTACACCATTGATGCAATGCGCCGCCAGTGCTGCCATCGATCTGCCCCAGAAAGCCCTATTCTGGCAGGATCAACAGGGACAGGTCTGGCTGTCCTATAACGATCCGGCCTACCTGAAAAAACGCCATGATATCGGCAATTGCGACCCGGTGATCGATAAGATCTCCGGTGTCCTGGGCAAACTCAGCAAGGCGGCCACCAGCCGATAAATAATCGCCGGCACGGTTCCAAGCATCCGTTAATTGCCTGGAACCGTTTCTGTCCGAGCTAGATCAGCGCCGCGTCAAGGCTGTCTTGCGGGTTAACAACCGGTGGCCGCTGATCGATCGAATCCTCCAGCTGTTGCTGCTGTTGCGCCTGAAACCGTAACCACTGTCCCGGTGAGTAGCCGGTTTTCTTGCGGAAGGCCCGCGCCAATCCCGAGGCGTGCTCGTAACCCACTTCGTTGGCGACCCAGCTCAACGGGCGCCCCTGCTGGAGTAGTTTTTGCGCGCAGCTGACGCGCCACTCCATCAGGTAGTCGCCGGGGGATTTCCCCAGAGTCAGTTTGAAACGTTCAGCGAACACCGTCCGGGACATCGCGGCTTTTTCAGCCAGCTCTGCCAGTGTCCAGGGGGTTTGCGGATGCTGGTGAATCGCCATCATCGCCCGTGCCAATTGCGGATCACACAAGCCGGCTAACATGCCCTGACCGGTATACCCCCGTTCCAGCAGATAGCGCAGCAGCTGGATAATAAACAGCTCCATCAAACGATTGATCACCGCCTCGCGCCCCTGCCGCTCTCCGAACGCTTCCTCAAACAACAGCCCAAGAACACTGTCGAGCGACTGGACCGAGCGCAGCGGAATGACCAATGGCGACGGCATCGCCTGAGCCAGCAGGTTATCCGGCCCCGTGGCAAAGCGTACCGTGGCGCAGACCAGCTCGGCATGGCTGGATTCCTGCCCCTGCAGGTGGTGAGGTGTCGGTCTTGGGTAAAACAGCAGGGTCGGCTCATCCAGTTCCAGCTCGGGTCCTGCGTGATTCTGGACCCGTAACCGACCGCTTCGCAGAACATGGATATGGCCGACCCGGCAATCAGGCTCCTCGAAGCGTGACAGGCCACAGAGGTGGCCGTGATAAAACACACCGGCACTGACAGACAAACGGTTAAGTACTTCGGAGAGACGATCCATCGCGGGCCTCGGACGTTCGGGTTCAAGTTGCGGACGATCTAAAGACCCCGCCAGACCCGGCTTCGTTACAGTGACTTACGTAATCCACTGACTTCGTCAATCGATCACTAGGTGAGACACCATGAAAAACCGTAAAACACTAACCACCACGTTGACCGCCCTGGGACTGGGCTTGGGCCTGAGTCTGCTGCAACCGTTAAGTGCCGCCGAATTCAGCCCGGCGGTGGACAGCCAGGGGAATATTTCGCTGCCGGCAGATTTCCGTGCCAACCAGGTTCATCTGGGCTCCTGGTTTGTTCCGGAGGGTCCGGCCAGCGGCTTCCACGATGTTTACGCCGACAAGGCTGCGGTTGAAGCCTTCCGTCGGGATGGCAAATTTCCGGACGGCGCAATACTGATCAAAGAGTTACGGGCCTCCAAGTCCGGCGACTACAGCACCGGTAAAGGGGTTCACTACGCTACCTCCGACGGCACTAAGCAGCATTTCGTGATGGTCAAAGACAGCCAGAACCGTTTCAAGGATAACGGCAGCTGGGGTGACGGCTGGGGCTGGGCACTGTTTAAAGAGGGACCGGGCAGCAGCAATGTCAGCGCCGATTACAAGCAGGACTGTCTGGGTTGCCATGTCCCGGCCAAAGACAAGGATTGGGTTTACACCGAAGCCTACCCGACCCTGGCCAAGCCTTAAGCGATAGTCCGGCTAGGACGTGCCTGTTCTCGGGAGTTTTCTGCGCTTAGGAGACTCCCGATCTCCTCTGATCGAACGTTGAATCCGCCCCCGCTCGCCAACTTTCCCGCCTGATTTCTACGACTTATTTGCACTGGCGTGATATTGATCAATTCCAGGATATTGATAAATTTGGGAATTGAATATCCCGTAATAAAATTGCACACTTAAATTAGTCGCACCAAGCAGGATGGGACTCCTCCCTGGTCGCACTAACACTACATTGACGCTTGTAGTAGTACCTCAAAATTTGGACTTGTCGTACTGTTGGGGGGTTAAGTTGCATGAAAGTCAATCTACCGGTCAGCAACAAAGAAGTTCGTCTAACGGAAGATCAGACGATCATCTCGATGACCGATCTGAAGGGCGCAGTTACCTACGTCAATCAGGACTTTATCGACATCAGCGGTTTCAGCGAAGACGAGCTGATGGGGGTTAATCACAACATTGTCAGGCACCCGGATATGCCACCGGCCGCCTACAAAAACCTGTGGGATACCATTAAAGCCGGCCAGCCCTGGCGCGGTATCGTCAAGAACCGTTGTAAAAACGGCGATCACTACTGGGTCGAAGCGTTCGTCACCCCGGTGATGAAAAACGATCAGGTAATCGGTTACCAATCGGTCAGAAGCAAACCGTCGCAGCAACAGATCGATTCGGCCAGTGTGTTGTACAAAAAGATCAACAATCAGAAACTGACCGAACTCCCCAGCTCACGCAGCTTTAAACTCAGAATCAGCCAACAGTTCAGCATCATCCAATCCCTGTGGTTTGCGCTGATACTGCTGGCCACGACCGCTCAGCTGTTCTTCGGCGTTGACAGTTCCAGCCTTCTCTATGGCTTGATCGGTGCCGGCGCGCTGCTCTATCTATCCGGCTTTGTCTGGGTTCGAACCCAGGTGATTTCGCCGCTACGGGCGCTAGCCAAGTCGACCAAGGATCTGGCCAACGGCAATCTTAATACCCGTATCACGGTCGATAAACCCGGCGCCCTGGGTGAAAGCCAGTTGGGGTTGGATATGATCCGCGCCCGCTTGAAGACGGTGATCGGCAGGATTCAGGAGTCCAGCTCCGGGATGGTGGTTTCTACCGAGCAACTGTCGGCCATGTGCAGCGAATCCGACCAACGGATGCAGATCCAGATGATGGAGACCGAACAGCTGGCCACGGCGATGCACGAGATGACCGCCACGGTGGCCGAGGTCGCGACCAGCACCACGGTGGCCGCCGAATCCGCGCAGGATGCCATGAGCAAATCCAACAGTGGTTCAGCGGTGGTCGATACGGTCAAGAGCACCATCTCGTCGCTATCGAGTGATATCGAGCATATCGAAGAGGAGATCAACGAACTGCACCAGGACAGCCAGAATATCGGTTCTATTCTGGAAGTGATCCGGGGCGTGGCCGAACAGACCAACCTGCTGGCACTGAACGCCGCTATCGAGGCCGCCCGCGCCGGCGAACAGGGTCGAGGCTTTGCCGTGGTCGCCGACGAGGTTCGTGGACTGGCCCAACGGGTACAGGACTCCACCAACGACATCGATCAGATGATCAGCCAGCTGCAGGAAAAAACCCAGCGTTCGGTTGAGATGATGACCCACAGCCGTGAGCGGGCGGCGCTGTCGGTCAACCATGCCAACGATGCCGAAGACGCCCTCGAGGGGATTCGCCATTCGATCACCATGATTCATGACCTGAGCACCCAGATCGCTACGGCCGCCGAAGAGCAGGCCGCCGTCTCCGAAGAGATGAATCGCAACGTGATCAAGATTAAGGATCAGTCGATCGAGACCAACAGTGCAACCCAACAGGCCTCCAGCGGTTGCGCCGAGCTGTTCGAAACCAGCAAACGGCTGGACCTGCTATCCCGCGACTACGACGTCTAACCAACGCCAACCGGGCGGGTAAGTCACCGACGATTTACCCGCCTTCCTCACGGATCAATCCAGCGCCCAGCAACTCAGGTCCTGGGCAAAGCCGATCTTGCCACCATAGCTGCTACTGATCTGCGCTTCGATCTCATCCTCGCGGTTGAGGCTACGGTTCATAAAGTGGGACAACACCAGCTGACCGGTCTCGGTCTGATCGGCAATCTCGCCGATCCTGGACGGCTTCATATGCAGAAACTGTCCGGCACCCCGAGTCTGCTCATTAATTGCCGTGTGGGCGATCAACAGGTCGGTCCCCTGACCCAGCTGAATCAACTGTTCGGTTTGACCGTTCATATCACCACTGATGGTGACCGATTTGTCGCCCACATCGATCCGCCAGGCCAGCGCGGGCAGGAAGCCATGGGCAACGGCCGCGGCACTGATTCGAATATCACCGTAGTCTTTAACCGGGATGACCTTGCCAAAGGTCAGCGGCACCCGATGTGGAATGAAATGATAGGGTGAATGAGATTCGGGATTAAAGGGGGCATTGAGGTAACGGTAGGCCCCCTTCTCCGCCCCAAACAGGCTGTCGATGAATTCAACAAAATCGGCCAAGCGCTCACCACCAGCTGGACCATAGAGATCAATGTCATGGTCCAGATCGGTAAAGAAGGCACTCTTCACATAGATCGGCAGGTCGGCACTGTGGTCGACGTGTAGGTGGGTAAACAGCATCGCGGTCAGGTCTTCCATCCGTGCGCCGGACTGTTCAAAACGCCAGGCGCTGCCACTTCCGGCATCGATCAACACCCGAGCTTTGCCATCCACCCACAGAAGGTAGCTGGTCGAACTGCGGCCGTCGTTGATCTCCGGCCCTCCCGAACCCAGCACCTGGAGATAATGCCCCTGATCCGGGCACTGGTGTTGGGACGGTTCGGTTTCGGCTGCGACACCGAAAGATGCGGTAGTTAATGCAACGGCGCCGATAAGTCTTGATAACCTATCGAGTTTGAAGCGACTGGGGATTGTCTTGATCGGGTTCTGCTGTTTCGACATTTACCGTTCCTATGATCTGGTGCGCTGAAACCACAACATTTTCACTAACATGCGCATGGTCTGGATCAGACCCATGTGGCTCGGTTTCGTTACAGCAACGGCATAACTGCAGTTTCGATTTACCAGTTGCCGTGTTGCAGCACCGGGCAAGTCGTTATACAAATCCCTATCCAACTGAATCTAAGAGAGTTCGATCGATGAATCCCTGGTTAGCACTGGCTGGCGCGATTATTCTGGAAGTCTCCGGCACCATCTCGATGAAACTGTCCGACGGTTTCACCAAGCTGGTCCCCTCCGTATTGATTTTCGTCTTCTATGCCGCCTCGTTCGCCATTTTGACCCTGGCTTTAAAGAAGATCGATATCGGTATCGCCTACGCGATCTGGGCGGGAGTCGGGACGGCGCTGATTGCCGTTATCGGTGTGTTGTACTTCAAGGAGCCCTATTCGATCATGAAAGTGTTCAGCATCTTCTTGATCATCGCCGGCGTTGTCGGCCTCAACCTGAGTGGTCTGAAGCACTGATTCGAAGGAGTGTGCATGAGAGTAAAACGACTGGACCACCTGGTCCTCACGGTCAGCGATATCGACCGGAGCGTCGAGTTTTATGGCCAGGTTATGGGCATGGAAAAGGTGACTTTCGGCGAAGACCGAATCGCGTTGGCATTCGGCCAACAGAAGATCAACCTGCACCAGCACGGAAACGAGTTTGAGCCCAAGGCCGATACCCCCTGTCCCGGCAGCGCGGATCTCTGCTTTATCATTGAGCAACCGCTGGAACAGGCGATAGCTCATCTGCAGGCCAACAACGTGGCGATTCTGGAAGGGCCGGTGGAGAGAACCAGAACCGGCGCCACTGGAAAGATACTATCGGTCTATTTCCGGGATCCGGACGGTAATTTAATCGAGGTCTCCAACTATCTGAGCGCGTAAGGCTGTGGGAGCGCCATCTCGCCCCTGATCGAAGCGCTTATCTTAGCTACCACAAAAAAGCCCGCTGATGCGGGCTTTTGTGTTTTAACTTCCACTCAACCGTGAAGCGATCAGATATTGGCGATTCGGTTCAAGCCGGCGATTGCCGCAACCCGATAGGCTTCGGCCATGGTCGGGTAGTTGAAAGTGGTGTTGACGAAATACTTCAGCGTATTCGCCTCACCCTCTTGGGTCATGATCGCCTGGCCGATATGGATGATCTCGGAAGCATGACCGCCAAAGCAGTGAATACCAAGAATCTCCAGGGTTTCGCGATGGAACAGGATCTTCAACATGCCGACCTGCTCGCCGTAGATCTGCGCCCGCGCCATATCCTTAAAGAACGCCTGGCCCACTTCGTAGGGCACCTTGGCGGCCGTCAGCTCCATCTCGGTTTGGCCGATCGAGCTGATCTCCGGAATGGTATAGATACCGGTCGGTACCTCATCGATATAACGGAAATCATCGGAATTGAGCATATCGGCACTGGCGGCACGCCCCTGATCGATCGCCGCGGATGCCAGACTCGGCCAGCCGACCACATCACCGGCGGCGTAGACACCTTCCACCTCGGTGCGGTAGTGATCATCCACCTTGATCTGGCCTCGGCCGTCGGCTTCCAGACCGATATTCTCCAGTCCCAGATTGTCGGTGTTACCGGTACGACCGTTACACCACATAAAGGCGTCGGAACGGATCTTCTTACCGGATTTCAGCGTCAGCACAACGCCACGGTCATCCGCTTCAACCGAATCATACTCTTCGTTATGACGGATGGTGCAGCCGTTGTTGCGCAGGTGATAACCCAGCGCGTCGGAGATCTCATCGTCCAGGAACGACAGCAGACGGTCACGGGTATCGATCAGGTCAACCCGAACCCCAAGGCCTGCAAAGATCGAGGCATATTCACAACCGATAACACCGGCGCCATAGACGATCAGGGTCCGCGGGGTATATTCCAACTCCAGAATGCTGTCGGAATTGTAGATTCGCGGATGGGTAAAATCGATATCTTCGGGCTTGTAGGGGCGCGAACCGGTGGCGATCACCACATTCTTGGCCCGCAGCAGGTCATCACCGCGCTGATCGTGCTTGATTCGAACCGTATTGGCATCCTCAAACTGCGCCTGACCGAAATAGACGTCGACCCGGTTGCGGGCATAGAAGCTGGTGCGCATCATCACCTGCTGGGAGATGACCTTTTCGGCACGCTTGAGCACCTTTTGGAACGAAAACCAGCGTGGCTCGCCGATATCCCGGAACATCGGGTTGGTGTTGAATTCGATGATCTGCTTGACCGAGTGACGCAGTGCTTTCGAAGGAATCGTACCGACATGGGTGCAGTTGCCACCCAGTTGGTCACGAATCTCCACCACCGCCACTTTGCGGCCTTTCTTGGCGGCGCTCATTGCCGCGCCCTCACCGGCCGGTCCGGACCCTATGATTACGACGTCATAATCGTATACAGCCATGAATATCCCCTTCTGTCACCGAAGTCAGCGCCACGCTGAACGGTTATTTATTTTTTTGTCGCCAACTCGTAACCCAGCTCTTCAGCAGCAGCGGCCTTGGCAGCTTCCGCTTCCTGCTCTTTTTCACATTTGTTCGGATCATCACCACAAACCGGGCAGATGTAATCTTTTTCACCCAGGACCGCACCGACACCGCCACAGGAGCCTTTGATCGGCTTGCGCCCCATCATCACGCCGACCGAGGCCAGTCCGATAACCGCGACAAACGTCACAAACACCACCAACGCTACCCAAATCATATCCATCAGTTGTTACCTCTTGTTTGAACGGCCGGCCCTGGCTAGTTCAGCATCCCGGTTCAGTTCGGCGACTTGATAAAGCGCTCGAATCCCGGGGTATGCTTTTCAACAAAACCTTCATCGCTCTTGACGATAAAGAACACGTTCAGGCCCAGCTCCGTTGCCAGAGCCAGACCTTTTTCATCACCCAACACCATCATCGCCGTGGCGAAGGCATCGGCGCGGGCACAGGAGGGGTCGACCACGGTCACCGAAGCCAGACGGTGGCTGATCGGCCGACCGGTCTTGGGGTCGATGGTATGGGAAAAGCGAACCCCATCCTGCTCAAAATAATTGCGGTAATCCCCTGACGTTGCGATCGCATTGTCGCCCACCTCGATTACCTGCTGTAGTTTTCGGCTGCCGATATCGGGACGCTCTATCGCGATCCGCCAGGGCTTGTCACCCGGCTTAGTCCCGTGCAGCCTAAGCTCCCCACCCACTTCGACCATAAAACCGTCGAAGTCGTTCGCCAGCAGTTCGGCCAGCTGATCCACCGCATAACCCTTGGCGATCGCCGACAGGTCCAGGCTACGGGGTTGCTGTTTGCTCAAACTCGGGGGTTGCTGACGTACCTGTACGGCCTGATAGCCGATCTGTTGCATGCGCTCGTCGATCAAGGCTGAATCAGGGGCGTTATGAATTCTCGGATCGGGTCCGAAGCCCCACAGATTGACCAAAGGACCAACGGTGGCATCGAAAGCGCCCTGACTTTGTTCGCTGATCTGTTGGGCCAGACTGACCACCGCGGCGGTCTCGTCAGACACGTCAAACCAGTCCTGACCTTGCAACCGGTTAAACCGGCTTAACTCGGAGTCTTCCCGATAGGTCGACATCCGCGCTTCAATTCGATCCAGCACCGCTTGAAGTCGTTGCTGGAGATTCGCCTTATCGAGCCCCTCGGCTGCAACCACCTTGATATGGTAGCTGGTCCCCATGGTCTGCCCCGATAAAGCATGAACGGCGACCCGAGGGTCGCCGTCCGTGCAGCCGGTGAGCAGCACGGCGGCCAGGGCCAACAGTGCTGCAATCCGGAATCTGATGTAGAACATCTTCATTCGCAGGCTGACTTAGCCCCCGAAGTCGTCGAGCAGGATGTTTTCGCGCTCAACGCCCAGATCTTCCAGCATCTTGATAACCGCAGAGGTCATCATCGGCGGTCCACACATGTAGAATTCACAATCTTCAGGCGCTTCGTGGTCCTTCAGATAGTTCTCGTACAGAACATTGTGGATGAAGCCGGTGTAGCCTTCCCAGTTGTCTTCGGGCAGCGGATCGGACAGGGCCAGGTGCCACTCGAAGTTTTCGTTCTCTTCGGCCAACTGGTCGAACTCTTCACCGTAGAAGGCTTCACGCATGGAGCGTGCACCGTACCAGTAAGAGATCTTGCGGTCTGAGTTCAGACGCTTGAGCTGATCGAAGATATGGGAGCGCATCGGCGCCATACCGGCACCACCGCCGACGAATACCATCTCTGCATCGGTATCCTTGGCGAAGAACTCACCGAACGGACCGTAAACGGTAACCTTGTCACCCGGCTTGAGGCTGAAGACGTAGGAAGACATCTTGCCCGGAGGCAGATCGTCACGTCCCGGAGGCGGCGTCGCAACACGGATGTTGAACTTAACCACACCCTTCTCTTCCGGGTAGTTAGCCATGGAGTAAGCACGGATAACGGTTTCGTCGACTTTGGAGACGTAGCGCCAGATGTCGAACTTGTCCCAGTCCTCGTGGTACTCCTCTTCGATGTCGAAGTCTTTGTAGGCAGCAACGTGCGGCGGGCACTCCAGCTGCACATAACCACCGGCGCGGAAGTCAACGTTCTCACCTTCAGGCAGACGCAGGGTCAGTTCCTTGATGAAGGTGGCAACGTTCGGGTTGGAGTCAACCGTGCACTCCCACTTCTTAACGCCGAAGACGTCGTCTTCAACTTCGATCTTCATGTCCTGCTTAACAGCAACCTGGCAGGACAGGCGCCAGCCCTCGCGGGCCTCGCCTTTGGTGAAGTGACCTTCTTCGGTCGGCAGCATCTCACCACCGCCCTCTTCGACGATACACTTACACTGCGCACAGGTACCACCACCACCACAGGCAGAGGACAGGAAGATGCCCTGACCCGCCAGGGTGCCCAGCAGCTTATCGCCCGCCGGTGCGTGGATGGTTTTTTCGGGATCACCATTGATCTCGATCTTCACGTCGCCGCTGGAAACCAGCTTGGAGCGGGCGAACAGAATCACCGCTACCAGCACCAGTACCACGACCGTGAACATGATTACACCGAGTATAATTTGTTCCATGTTCGTTTAACCTTTTCTAAATTCGCACTCTGTCGTCAAAGTGGTACAGCCTTACAGCTGTACCCCTGAGAAGGACATGAAGCCCAAGGACATCAGACCTACAGTGATGAAGGTGATGCCCAGACCACGCAGGCCGTGCGGTACATCTGAGTACTTCAACTTTTCACGGATACCTGCCAGCGCAGTGATCGCGAACGCCCAACCGGTACCAGCACCGATGCCGTATACCACTGACTCACCGAAGTTGTAGTCACGCTCTACCATGAACAGCGCACCGGCCATGATGGCGCAGTTAACGGTGATCAGCGGCAGGAATACACCCAGCGCGTTGTAGAGGGGCGGGAAGTACTTATCCAAGGTCATTTCAAGGATCTGAACCATCGCTGCGATTACGCCGATGTAGGAGATCAGGCCCAGGAAGCTCAGATCAACATTCGGCAGACCGGCCCAAGCCAGGGCACCGTCAGCAAGCAGGTAGGTGTAGATCAGGTTGTTAACCGGAACGGTGATACCCAGTACCACGATAACGGCAACACCCAGACCGATGGCAGTCTGCACCTTCTTGGAGATGGCGATAAAGGTACACATCCCCAGGAAGAAGGAGAGCGCCATGTTCTCGATGAAGATCGATTTAACGAACAGGCTAATATAATGTTCCATGTCTCTCTTCTCCTGTTACTTGGTATTCGGCGCGATGGTGAAGTCAGCTGCTTCCACTTGGTTGCTCTTCCAAGCGCGCAGACCCCAGATCATCAGACCGATCACGAAGAAGGCAGACGGCGGCAACAGCATCAGGCCGTTAGCCACGTACCAGCCACCGTTATTGACCAGCGAGAAGATCTCGATGCCAAACAGGGAGCCGGAGCCAAACAGTTCACGGATAAAGCCGACGAACATCAGAACCGCACCATAACCCAGACCGTTACCGATACCGTCCAAGAAGCTGATGCCGGGCGAATTCTTCATCGCGAAGGCTTCGGCACGTCCCATAACGATACAGTTGGTGATGATCAGACCAACGAATACCGACAGCTGCTTGGACAGCTCGTAGGCAAAGGCCTTCAGCACCTGGTCAACCACGATTACCAGCGAGGCAATGATGGTCATCTGTACGATGATCCGAATGTTGTTCGGAATATGGCCACGGATCAGCGAGACGAACAGGTTCGAAAACGCACAAACCGCGATTACCGCCAAGCTCATGACGAACGCAACATTCAGCGAGCTGGTTACAGCCAGTGCCGAACAGATACCGAGGATCTGCAGTGCGATCGGGTTGTTCTCCAAGACTGGAGTTGTCAGTACTTCTTTAGCTGTTTGTTTAGCCATGATTACACCTCACCCGCGCGCAGCTTAGCCAGGAAGGGAGCATAACCGTTCTCGCTCAACCAGAACTTGAACAGATTGGTTACACCATTGGAGGTCAGGGTCGCACCGGCCAGACCATCGATCTGGTATTCCGAACCTGCAGCGGAGGTATCCACCTTACCCTTGATCAGAGCAACCGCAGCGCTGTCGAAGTTGCCATCGGCATAGATCTTCTTGCCGGGCCACTGAGCTTTCCAGCTCGGGTTATCGACTTCACCGCCCAGACCGGGAGTTTCGCCGTGAGCGAAGAAGGTCATACCAACAACCGTGTTCAGGTCACCTTCCAGTGCCATGAAACCGTACATGGTTGACCACAGACCCTTACCGTGTACCGGCAGGATCAGCTTCTCGATCTTGTCGCCGTTCTTGACCATGTACAGGGTCTTGTAACGGGCGTGTTGGCGAATGCCGGCCAGATCCTGCTCAGCGCTCAGTTTGACCGCTTGTTTCGGATCTTTGGCTGCTTTCAATTCGTCGTAAGACGCCGGATCAATGTCATCGGCCCAGGTGTTGGTCTCTAGGTCCAGTACCCGTGCTTCGATGCTCTCGTCGAACAGCGCAAACACATCTTTACCTTCGGTATCGATGTTGGCTGCCGCAAGAATGTTGGTTTGCTTGTCCAGCACCTTGTTGGCTTCTTGCATAGGCTTGAGGCCAACCGCCGCTGCCGATACGAACACTGCGCAGACTACACACAGTGAGACCGTAACGATCAGCGTCTTCTTGATAGTGTCGTTATTAGCTGACATTGCGTAGCATCCTCCGCTTGATGTTGGCCTGCACCACGAAGTAGTCGATCAGCGGTGCAAACAGGTTGGCAAACAGGATTGCCAGCATCATGCCTTCCGGGAAGGCCGGGTTGACCACACGGATCAGAACAACCATGAAGCCGATCAGCGCACCGAAGTACAACTTACCGGTATTGGTCATGGAAGCAGAAACCGGATCGGTCGCCATGAACATCATGCCGAAGGCAAAACCACCCAGGACCAGGTGCCACCAGAATG
Source organism: Motiliproteus sp. (assembly GCF_965230735.1). Classification (GTDB taxonomy): domain Bacteria; phylum Pseudomonadota; class Gammaproteobacteria; order Pseudomonadales; family Balneatricaceae; genus Motiliproteus. The sequence continues at coordinate 2,277,384 of NZ_OZ246016.1, read as the reverse complement.
GCAGGCTGAACATCGGGTTGGTGTCGGAGCCGATCAGGTTGAACAGCAGCGAGGTGCCGATCATACCGATCAGAACACCGGCAACGATACGCCAGGCAGCGATCTTGAAGAACATCAGTGCGCAACCACCGATCAGGATAGCCAGGGTGCTAACCTCACCGACAGAACCCTGGATGTTACCGATAAAGGCATCGGCCCAGGTGATGTTGTTGGCCAGGATGTTCTGAACACCGCCTTCGGCCGCCAGGCCCAGCGGAGTCGCACCGGCAAAACCGTCAACGGCGGTCCAGACCGCGTCACCCGACATCTGCGCCGGGTAGGCGAAGAACAGGAACGCACGACCGGTCAGTGCCGGGTTAAGGAAGTTCTTACCAGTACCGCCGAAGACTTCCTTACCGATAACCACACCGAAGCTGATACCCAGTGCCACTTCCCACAGCGGGATAGTCGGCGGCAGGATCAGCGAGAACAGAATGGAGGTAACAAAGAAACCTTCGTTAACTTCGTGGCCACGCTTCATCGCGAACAGGACTTCCCAGAAGCCGCCCACGATAAAGGTGGTGATGTAGATCGGCAGCCAGTAGACGAAGCCGTAGATAAAGTTGTCCCAAACGCTGTCCGGGCTGTTACCAGCCAGAGCACCGATCAGGGCACCACGCCAGCCTTCCATCTGCAGACCGTGCTCGGCGATTGCCGTGTTGGCTTGCAGGCCCAGGAAGTAAGCACCGGCAAAAACAGCCGGGAAGGTGCACATCCAAACCAGGATCATCATCCGCTTCAGGTCGACCATGTCGCGCACGTGAGAGGCGGACTTGGTTACCTGACCCGGGGTGTAGAAAATGGTATCGGCCGCTTCATACAGGGCGTACCAGTTTTCGTACTTGCCGCCTTTATGGAAGTGCGGCTCCATTTTGTCGAGAATATTTCTGATGCTCACGGATTAGCCCTCTTTCTCGATACGCGTCAGGTTATCGCGAAGGATCGGACCGTACTCGTACTTGCCTGCACACGCGTAGGTGCACAGTGCCAAGTCTTCTTCGTCCAGTTCCAACGCGCCCAGCGCGATAGCTGAATCCATATCCCCAACAACCAGTGCACGCAGCAGCTGGGTCGGCAGGATATCCATCGGCATCAGCTCTTCAAACTGACCTACCGGTACCATGGCCCGCTCGGAACCGTTGGTGGTGGTAGTGAAGTTGAACAGTTTGTTGGCTTTGAATTTACCGGTCACGATGTTCAGCATGGAGTGCTTCTCGGCACCCGGCGCAACCCAGCCCATAAAGTCGCGTGAACGACCTTCGAGCAGCACGCTGATCTGGGTGTTGTAGCGACCCAGGTAGGCGAACGGACCTTCGGCGGTACGACCGTTGAAGATCGAACCGGAGATAACACGGTTGTCGGCGTTTTTGACGCGGCCGGAAACCAGCTCATCGGTGTTGGCACCCACACGGGTACGCAGCAGGATGGGCTCAGGCACCTGAGGACCACCCAGCGCGATAACACGCTCGGTCCACAGCTTGCCGGTTTCGAACAGCTTGCCGACAGCAATCACGTCCTGGTAGCTGATGCTCCAGACGGTTTTCTGTGCGCTGACCGGATCCAGGAAGTGGATGTGGGTACCGGCGTTACCTGCCGGGTGCTTACCACTGAATTCCTGCACGGTGGACTCAGCAGCAGCCGGGATATCGGCACCTTCTGCTTTGCACAGGAACAGTTTGCCCTGAACCAGCTTGGACAGGATCTGCTGACCCGCCAAGAACGCTTCTTTCTGCTCGGCAATAACCACGGCCGGATCGGCGCTCAACGGGTTAGTGTCGATGGCAGTAATGAAAATGGAGTTCGGGGTGCTTTCAGGCGCAGGAACCTTACTGTACGGACGGGTCCGCAGCGCAGTCCAAAGGCCGGACTCTACGAGGTTTTCAACGACCTGCTCGCGCGTTACCTGCGCGGCATCGTACTTGGCAAACTCAACAGCTTCGTCACCTTGAACATCGATAACGACAGACTGTAGAGCACGCTTTTCACCACGGTTGATCGCAGACACGACCCCGCTGGCGGGGGCGGTGTATTTGACACCGGGTGTTTTTTTATCGGAAAAAATCACCTGGCCGAGCTTCACTTGGTCGCCAACCCGGACTGACATAGTCGGCTTCATGCCAACATAATCAAATCCGATGACGGCAACCGAGCTTACCTGCGCACCATCTTCGATGGCTTGTCGCGGAGCTCCGGCAATAGGTAGATCCAGACCCTTAGTGATCCTGATCATGCGCCTCACCCAATCTAAACTTGATATTTCAGGTCCCAACCACAGACTCGGACAAACACTCCTTCTTTGGGAGTTTGTTCTCCGCGCCCAGAGACCCATCTAAAAAACCGCGTAATTATAAAGACCCACCCTCTGAATTACCACTCGCCAAAAGGGTAAGCTGAGCCGAAACAAAGCCTTTTTGGTCATCAGTTTGCTTAATCCTGTCAATTGCTGATAAATCGCACCCCATTGATCAGAAAAAGCCGAATTTTCCACCAGTCAACAACCCGAACATCTTCGATCAAAAAACCACCAATACCGATTTTCAGGCACAAAAAAACCGCCCGGAGGCGGTTTTTTAGAACTCGAAGAACTTAACCTTCGATCGGGTAGGCAGGCAGTGCTGACTTGGTCATCTGCTGAAGCAGACGAACAACCTGACAGCTGTAGCCGAACTCATTGTCGTACCAAACGTACAGTACGCAGGAGTCGCCTTCACCGCTAACGATAGTCGCCAGACCATCAACCACACCGGCAGCACGGGAACCAACAAAGTCGGTGGATACCGCTTCGGGTGAGTTGCTGTAATCAACCTGTTTCTGCAGGCCGGAGTGCAGCGCCGTGTCACGCAGGAAGTCGTTCAGCTCTTCCACGTTGGTGGCATTTTCCAGGTTCAGGTTCAGGATCGCCATGGAAACGTTCGGGGTCGGAACCCGGATCGCGTTACCGGTCAGCTTGCCTTCCATCTCAGGCATCGCCTTGGAAACCGCCTTCGCTGCACCGGTTTCGGTCAGAACCATGTTCAGCGCCGCTGAACGACCACGACGATCACCTTTGTGGTAGTTGTCGATCAGATTCTGGTCATTGGTGTAAGCATGAACGGTTTCAACATGACCGTTCTTAACACCGAACTTGTCGTGAACCGCTTTCAGTACCGGCGTGATCGCGTTGGTGGTACAGGACGCCGCGGACAGGATGGTATCTTCGGCTTCGATATCGCCGTTGTTAACACCCATGACGATGTTCTTAACGCCTTTACCCGGAGCAGTCAGGATAACCCGTGAAGCGCCGGTAGCACGCAGGTGCAAAGACAGACCGTCGTGGTCACGCCACTTACCGGTGTTGTCGATGATAACGGCGTTGCTGATGCCGTAAGCGGTGTAATCGATGGTGTCCGGCGCATCGGCGTAGATCACCTTGATCACGTTGCCGTTGGCGGTGATGGTGTTGTTCTCTTCATCAACGCTGACGGTACCCAGGAAGGAACCGTGCACGGAGTCACGACGCAGCAGGTTGGCACGCTTCTCCAGATCGCCACCCTGACCGCGAACCACAATGGCGCGCAGACGCAAGCTGTGACCACCGCCGGTCTTGTCGATCAGCAGACGGGCCAGCAGACGGCCGATACGACCGAAACCGTACAGAACCACATCGGTCGGTTGAGCTTCGTCACCGTTGGACAGCGCACCGGACAGCTCCTGATTCAGGAATGCTTCGATCGACTGACCATTGCCTTCCTTGCGATATTTGACCGCCAGTTTGCCGATATCGATATGGGCACGGCCCAGATCCATGTTGTCCATCGCCTGCAGGATCGGGAAGGTGTCGTGTACGGACAGCTCTTCGCCTTCAACCTGACGCACATATTTATGGGCTTTCAGGATGTTGATCACAGAACGGTTAACAATGATCTTACCGTAGATAGAAGACTGAACTTCACGGTCACGGTACAGGCGACCGACAACCGGGATCATCGATTCTGCAACGGCCTCACGCTCTTTCCAATCGGCGAAAACTTGCTCTTGACTCACGGGTTCACTCCAATGTCGTCAGGATGAAAAATTTGGAGGCGGTATTATGCGCTTTTCTCCCCCACCGGGCAAACCGGCCGATGCAGTACTTTAGCCGTGCTCTTCGCCCCACAGCCCTGTTATCCCGGGCCATTCATCCTGCAAATAACGAACATAGACGAGCAGAAGTTTTTCGGCGCCTTCAATGATTGTGATGCCCGCACCCTTTATCCGTTGAATCCACTCCGAAATCACCTCGCATCTGACGCTCGGGCTCTATTCCCGCAGCGGCAGATAGATATCCGTCAACAACGCCTCCGGTGCGACTTCACGCGGATTGTTCAGATAGTCTTCGAAGCAGGGCTGATCGCCCAACTCCTCCCCGGACTGGGGTAACCAGACACTGAACAACCAGTGATACGCCTGTTGCAGTCCTGCATAAGGGCCTTTGAAACGCAAAACAGCGTATCGCCCGGCAGCCACTTCCAAGGATTCAAGGTCTTCCGGGATCACCAGCCCATGATCGGGTTTAAGGACGGCACAAGCATGGGATCGCAGATCCTGCGGTGCCACACAGGAGGGGTCATCATGATAAATCCCGATCACGGTCGTCAGGTGAGGCCAGGCATTTGCCTGCATCAGCCAGCCGTTGAGTTTCTCAAAGGCCTGACCGATCTCCATGTAGGGCCCCCGATGCAACAATCCGACCATCGCGATCGGCTGCTCGACCCGTTCAATCCTGACATTCATAGTTGTCTCCGAAGTCATCGTCTCGCTCTCCTTGGCCGTCATGGCCAACACAAACGCGGAATGGCTGCCCTTGGCGCGAAAACGCGCAGGCGGCATGCCGTAGACCTGACTAAACACACGGTTGAAGGACGATAAAGCGCTATAACCGGAAGACCTGGCGATCTGTTCCACCGTTAATTCTGTATTGATCAGCCTTGCCGCCGCCCGATGCAGCCGCAACCGCTTGACCGTCGCCGCCAGCGTTTCACCGCAGATCGCCTGATAAACTCGGTGCCAGTGGGTCGGCGACATATGGGCAATATCGGCCAGACGATTCAGATCGAGCGGCTCATCGAGATGTTCGTAGATATAATCAACAACCCGCTGAAAACGGGCTTGATAGTGATGACGTTCAACCATTCGCCCAGCTCTCGCTATCCAACCTGAAACCGCAAGCTACCACGAGCCGGTTTAACAATTCTTGCGTTTTCCCCCCCCGACAAAAGCGCCGCCCTGCCTGCTTCAGTTTGTCTCCCAGTATGGTCGCAGCGAATAGAATCCGAATTGCGGATTCGCACGATACGGCTACAATGCCTTGCTCTGCCACCACTCGTTAGTTTTCAAGACAATCCATGCCATTGCTCCTCAGCTCCAGCCTCCCGGCCATCACAGCCTCAAAAACCCGTTATATCGACAATCTCAGCGGAAGCTCCGCCGGCTTGCTGCTGGCCGAATTGGCCGATCAACATTCGGGCTTGACCCTGATTGTCAGCCGCAACGTCGAATCGGCCATTCAACTGGAGGCCGCGCTCGGCTTTTTCCGCCCGCAACTGGAACTGTTGAGCCTCCCGGATTGGGAGACACTGCCGTACGACAACTTCTCTCCCCATCAGGACATCACCTCACAAAGATTGGCCTGCCTGAATCGACTGCCCCAGTTGAAACAGGCCGTGCTGATCGTTCCGGCCACGACCCTGATGCAGCGGCTGCCGCCACGCAGCTTTATCGCCGCCCATTCGCTGGTGATGGACAAGGGGCAGATCTTGGATCTGGAGCAGTTGCGGCGCAACCTGGCCGATAATGGCTACCGTGCCGTGGATACGGTCTACGAGCATGGCGAATTTGCCGTACGGGGATCGATTCTCGACATCTTCCCGATGGGCTCCAGCTTCCCCTACCGGATCGACCTGTTCGACGACGAGATCGACAGCCTGCGCACCTTCGACCCGGAGAATCAGCGCTCCATCGAGCAGGTTGATTCCGTCCGTCTGCTCCCGGCACGGGAATTCCCGCTGGATAAAACCGCCATCGCCCATTTCCGCCAACAGTGGCGCGAGCGCTTTGATGTCGACCCACGCCACTGCCCGGTTTATCAGGATATCAGCAACGCCATCGCGCCGGCCGGGATCGAGTATTACCAATCGCTGTTCTTCGAGCAGACGGCCAGCCTGATCGATTTTCTGCCGCAAGGTACCCAGCTGCTGACCGAGCAAGGGCTGGAAGAAGGGCTCAAGGAGTTCTGGAGCGAAGTCGAGAGCCGCTACGAGAGTCGCCGCTACGATATCGAACGCCCTATCCTCGCCCCCCACGAAGCCTTTATCGCGCAGGAACTGGTGTTCGCCGGCCTAAAAACCCTGCCCCGCACCGATTTCAGCCTGACATCCGTCGCCCGTAAGCACGGCCATCAACCGCCGTTGCAGGCGCCGCCGGAACTGCCGGTCAATGCCAAGGCCGATCAACCGCTGAGCAAGCTGCAACTGCACCTGAGCCAATCCGGGCACCGCACCCTGCTGCTGGCCGAATCCGCCGGTCGCCGCGAAGCCCTGCTGGAGCTACTGCAGCGCTACAACCTGAACCCCGAACCGGTCGACAGCTGGCAGCAGTTTGTCGCAACGGACGCTCCGCTGACGATCCTGGTCGGACCGCTGCAGCAGGGGCTGGCATTGCCCGAAGCCCAACTGGAGATCATTACCGAAAGCCAACTGTTCGGCCAACGGGTGATGCAGAGCCGCCGCAGACAGAAGGCTTCCGACAATACCGATCTGATCTTCCGCAACCTGACCGAACTCCAGATCGGCGCCCCGGTGGTCCACGACCAGCACGGCATCGGTCGCTACCTCGGCCTGCAGACCCTGGAGCTGGAGGGCCAGGCCAACGAATTCCTGACCCTGGAGTACGCCGATGGCGCCAAGCTCTATGTGCCGGTTTCCTCGCTGCACCTGATCTCCCGCTACTCCGGTGCCTCCGATACCCTGGCGCCACTGCACAAGCTGGGAACCGAACAGTGGAGCAAGGCCAAGCGCAAGGCGCAGGAGAAGATCCGCGATACCGCCGCCGAGCTGCTCGATATCTACGCCCGCCGCGCCGCCCGCGAAGGCAAGCAGTTCAAACTCAGCGATACCGACTACCGCATCTTCGCCGACGACTTCCCGTTTGAAGAGACCCCGGATCAGGAACTGGCAATCGATGCAGTGATCCGTGACATGACCGCACCGACCCCGATGGATCGCCTGGTTTGTGGCGACGTCGGCTTCGGCAAGACCGAAGTGGCACTGCGAGCAGCCTTCGTGGCGGTTCAGAACGGCTTCCAGGTCGCGATCCTGGCACCGACCACGCTGCTGGCCCAGCAGCATTACCAGACCTTCGCCGATCGCTTTGCCGACTGGCCGGTCAATGTCGAAGTGTTATCGCGATTCCGTACCGGTGCCCAGACCAACAAGACCATTCAGGGTCTCAACGAGGGCCGGGTCGATATCGTCGTCGGCACCCACAAGCTGCTTTCCAGCCAGATCGACTTCAAGGCGCTGGGGCTGCTGATTATCGACGAAGAACACCGATTCGGCGTCGGCCAGAAAGAGAAGATCAAACAGCTGCGGGCCAGCGTCGATATCCTGACCCTGACCGCCACCCCGATCCCGAGAACGCTGAACATGTCGATGTCGGGCATTCGGGATCTGTCGATCATCGCCACCCCGCCGGCCAAGCGCCTGTCGGTCAAAACCTTCGTCCGGGAGAAAGATCGTGCCCTGGCCAAGGAGGCGATTCTGCGGGAGCTGCTTCGTGGCGGCCAGGTTTACTACCTGCACAACGAAGTCAAAACCATCGACAATATCGCCCGCGAGCTGGCCGAACTGGTACCTGAAGCACGAATCGCCATCGGTCACGGCCAGATGCGCGAGCGCGAACTCGAGCAGGTGATGTCGGATTTCTACCACAAGCGCTACAACGTGCTCGTCTGCACCACCATCATCGAGACCGGCATCGATATCCCCAACGCCAACACCATCATTATCGAACGCGCCGACAAGTTCGGCCTGGCTCAGTTACACCAGTTGCGCGGCCGGGTGGGTCGCTCCCACCATCAGGCCTACGCTTACCTGCTGACGCCCCATAAGAAGGCGATGACCGGCGACGCCCTCAAGCGCCTGGAGGCGATTGAGGCGGCCGATACCCTCGGCGCCGGCTTCACTCTGGCGACCCATGACCTGGAGATCCGCGGTGCCGGCGAACTACTCGGGGACGAACAGAGCGGTCAGATGGAAGGCATCGGCTACTCGCTGTATATGGAGCTACTCGAAGAGGCGATCGAATCGATCAAGGCTGGCAAGACGCCGGGAATGGAGCGGCCGCTGCGCCACGGTGCCGAGGTCAATCTACGCCTGCCGGCGCTGATTCCGGACGACTACCTGCCCGACGTTCACAACCGTCTGGTGCTGTATAAGCGGATCTCCGGCGCCAAGAACAGCGACGAGCTCAAGGAGCTGCAGGTGGAGATGATCGATCGGTTCGGCATGCTGCCGGAACCGCTGAAAAACCTGTTCCGCCAGACCCGATTGAAACTCAAGGCCCAACCGTTGGGGATCACCAAAATCGATGCCGGCGCCGACAGCGGCCGATTCGAATTTGCCGCTGAAACATCGGTGGACCCGCTGGTGTTGGTCAAGCTGGTACAAACCCGACCACAAACCTATGGACTGGACGGCGGCAACCGGCTTAAATTCAAGCTCGACATGGGCGATGCCGAGCAACGCTTCCAGGCGCTCGAACGCTTAATTCAGCAGATCAGCCCCAGCTAAGGGAAACAGGACCACTATGAATCCCACTTTTGTCGGCAGCACTCGCCGGACCGGATCAAATTTCATCGCCAAGATGGCGGCGCTGTCTCTGCTTGTCTTCGGTCTCAACATTGGCACGCTTCAGGCCCAACAGACCGAACTCGCCGCCAAGAAGGTCTACTGGTATCAGGTTGAACTGCTGGTCTTCACCCAACCCGCGAATACGCTGGAAGCCGAATACTGGGACGAAAAACTGCGCCCAAGCTTCGATACCAATGCCATTCAACTGCTCAGCCCGGAACGACTTCGCGATCTCCCTAACCGCGCCGAATCCGCTACAGCAACCACCGACGGTCGTCCGACGCCGCTGCGTCAGGAATACAGTGATGGGGCTTTCGTGCTGGTGAAGCCAAGCCAGCGCCTGAAAATCGATGATGACGAAGAACCGATCGCCCCGATCAGCCGTAAACGCTTGCGCCAGGGCGGCCACCGCATTCTGCTGGACGCAACCTGGAATCAACCGGTCCATGATCCGGGTAAGAACCGAGCTATCGCGATTCGTGGTGGTGAGCGGCTCAACAACGGCCTGTTCGAGTTGGAGGGCCAGCTAACCCTGTCGCTGGCACGTTTTCTCCATCTGCACCCCAACCTGTTTCTAAGCCGCCCACTTCCGGCTGACTGGCAACCACGGCATCCTGCCGCCCTCACACCCGCCACATCGGTTTCCGACCCAGTGGCCACGACGGCGGAGGCTACTGATCTCAACGCCGAGACCGACAGCAACAGTATCGCCATCAATAGCCAGACCATCCCGACACAGCCGTCGGAGTCGGCCGAGATCAACACTGACGGCTACCTGACCACCCGACTGGATCAACCCCGCCGGATGCGTCGCAACGAGCTGCATTATCTGGATCACCCCCAGTTCGGCCTACTGATTCGCTTAACACCCATCGAGCCACCGTCAGCACAAGCCGTCATTGAGGCGCCCGCCGAGACCGTCACCGCTGAAGAGCCGGAGCTAAGCGATCAGAGCCGGGGCTAAGCGACCAGGCTAAACAGCCTGTTCTTCTCTCCAGCGTGAGAAAACCTCTTCCGCTGGCGAGCGCATTTTTTCAACCAACCGTTTTTATCGACAGCTATTCGGATACGCGGTGCTCGGCCCCGCATGAAGCGATCCCATCAAGACGGCCACCCGGCCTCCGCACGGGTCAAAGCGACCTACCTGAAGAAGACCAACAACCCTGTCAGTTTAGTTTTTCTCATCTATTATCTGAAAATCCGTCGTTTGCCAAGAATGCATGGTGCGCCTAATATGCCTTCTATCGCTGATCGACGAGGGAAACCTTCAGATCGGTTTCAGTTGAATCAACTTGTTATCCGTGCAATTTGATTCAACTGAGACCCTTTCGGTCTTCAGCGTACACACCTGCGAAAGCAATTGTGTGATGTTTATCCTCATCATTCTTTAGACGATCTTTTGCGTCCAAGCCCCGGTCCCCCGGGGCTTTTTGTTTTTGACTGCCAACATCTCTCCTTTATTAAAAATCTCCCTATCAGGTTGCGCACTCTCGGCCATCTGATGGCATAAAGTCAGCATTGATCACGTCCTGATCAAAATCCCGTCGCGGTGTCCAACCTAACGACTATTCTTTATCCAAACAGCATGAATAATCCCTCTAGATTCATCTGTTAACGGAACTCAGTGAGGGTTTCAGGCTCGAACCACCTACGACTTGTTTGATAAGCTCAGACGTTCTGATTGCATAATTTCCGGATCGAAGTCACGGATAAGGATCCCAGGCATGGTCGCCCCGATTAAAACTGCTCTGCTGAGCCTCGTACTGCTCGTTACCACACAGGCCCCCTTGGCCATGGCTGCCGAACCTCAGCCTCAACATGCCATCGCCATGCATGGAACCCCCAAATACCCGGCCGACTTTGATCATTTCAACTACACCAATCCCGATGCCCCCAAAGGCGGCATCGTCAGGCGCTGGGCATTGGGCACCTTCGACAGCTTCAATCCCTTTATCATCAAGGGCACCCCGGCTGCCGGCGTCGGCCTGATCTACGACAGCCTGATGGTTAAGTCGGAAGACGAACCCTTCAGTCAATACGGTCTGCTGGCCGAGTCGGTCGTTATGCCTGAAGACCGCAGCTGGATTCGCTTTAAAATCCGTGAAGCGGCCCGCTTCAGTGACGGCAAACCGGTCACCAGCGACGATGTGATCTACAGCTTTAAGTTGCTACGCGAGCAGGGCAACCCGTTCTACCGCGCCTACTATGCCGATATCGAAGCAATCGAAGCGATCGATGATCGAACCGTCGAATTTCGCTTCAAGCCGAGTCAAAACCGCGAACTGCCGCTGATCGTCGGTGAGGTTGCGATTCTACCCAAACACTACTGGCAGGATCGCGACTTCAGCAGCCCCAGCCTGGAAGTACCTGTAGGCTCCGGTCCCTACCTGATCGACAGCTACGATCCCGGCCGCGCCTTGACCTATCGGCTGCGTGACGATTATTGGGGGCACGATCTGCCGGTTAACCGTGGGCGTCATAATTTCGGCCAGCTACGTTACGACTATTACCGCGATACCACCGTAGCGCTGGAGGCCTTCAAAGCCGGCGAGTACGATTTCCGACAGGAGACCTCATCGAAAAACTGGGCCACCAGCTACAACGGCCCGATGTTCGATAACGATAAGATCCTCCGCGATGAGATTCGCCACAGCAATCCCACCGGCATGCAGGCCTTTATCCTGAATTCGCGCCGCCCGCTGTTTGCTGACAGCCGGGTTCGCCAGGCGCTGGCCTACGCCTTCGACTTCGAGTGGACCAACAAAAACATCTTCTACAACGCCTACACCCGAACCCACAGCTATTTTTCCAACTCGGAAATGGCCGCCACCGAGCTACCCGACGCCGAAGAACTGAAGATTCTTGAGCCGATACGCGATCAGCTGCCGACGGAGGTATTTACCCAGGTCTACCGTGCACCGAACACCGACGGCAGCGGCAAACTACGCCAGCAGTTGCGCCAGGGGCTGCGACTGCTGAAGCAGGCCGGATGGCAGATCAAGCAGGGAAAACTGACCAACGCCAATGGCCAGACTTTCAACTTCGAGCTGCTGCTGGTGCAGAAAGAGTTTGAACGGGTGGTGGCCCCCTTTATCCGCAACCTGAAGAAGATGGGGATCGATGTCCGGATCCGGATCGTCGATGTGTCCCAATATATCAACCGCCTGCGTAGCTTCGACTACGACATGATGGTGTATAGCTACGGCCAGTCGAACTCACCCGGAAACGAGCAGCGAGAGTTCTGGCACTCGGACATGGCCGATATTCAGGGTAGCCGTAACCTGATAGGGATTAAAAACCCGGCGATCGACTATCTGGTCGATCAGGTGATCAGCGCGCCGAGCCGTGAGCAGCTGGTGCTGCGCACCCGGGCGCTGGACCGGGCGCTGCAATGGAATCATTACCTGATTCCCCAGTACCACATCAACAGCTACCGGATCGCCTACTGGGACAAATTCGGCATGCCGGACACCCGCCCACTCTACTCACTCGGTTTTGATACCTGGTGGCTGAAGCCCGGCGCTGACAGCAATGGAGGCAGCCACCCCTGATGGCTGCCTATATCTTCCGTCGCCTGCTGCTGATCATTCCAACGCTGCTGGGCATTCTCACGATCAACTTCATCATCATCCAGGCCGCACCGGGCGGCCCGGTGGAGCAGACCATCGCCCACCTGCAGGGTCTCAACACCGATGCTACCAGCCGAATCGGCAGCTCGGTCCAGAGCGATCTGAGCCAGGGAAGCAACACCCAGAGCCTGAACGGCGAGAGCTCCGGTTACCGGGGGGCGCAGGGTCTGGATCCGAAGCTGATTGCCGAGATCGAGAAGCTCTACGGTTTCGACAAACCACCGCTGGAGCGCTTCGGCCAGATGTTGAAGAACTACCTGATGTTCGATTTCGGCCGCAGTTTCTACAGCGACAAAGGGGTGGTCGATCTGATCATCGAGAAGCTGCCGGTGTCGATCTCGCTGGGACTCTGGGCCACGCTGATCACCTACCTGGTATCGATTCCACTGGGCATCAAAAAAGCGGTCCGCGACGGCACCCCTTTCGATGTCTGGACCAGCTCGGCCATTATCGTCGGCTACGCGATCCCGAACTTCCTGTTTGCGATCCTGCTGATCGTACTGTTCGCCGGCGGCACCTATTTCGACTGGTTCCCGCTGAGGGGGCTGACCTCGCCCAATTTCGACGAGCTGAGCCTGCTCGGCAAGATCGGCGATTACTTCTGGCACATCACCCTGCCGGTGCTGGCGTCTGTGATCTCCAGCTTCGCCACCCTGACGATGCTGACCAAGAACAGCTTTCTGGACGAGATCAGCAAGCAGTATGTGCTGACAGCCCGCGCCAAGGGCTTGACCGAGAATCAGGTACTCTACGGCCACGTGTTCCGCAACGCCATGCTGCTGATCATCGCTGGCATGCCTGCCGCTTTGGTCAGCATCTTTTTTACCGGTTCGATGCTGATCGAAGTGATCTTCTCCCTCGATGGCCTGGGCCTGCTGGGTTACGAGGCGGTCATCAATCGTGACTACCCGGTGATCTTCGGCACGTTATATATCTTCACCCTGATCGGCCTGCTACTGAAACTGGTATCGGATATCTGCTATGTCATCGTCGATCCCCGGATCGATTTCGAAAGTCGGGAGGGCTGACCGCTGAAACCGCTCAACCCGATCAATCAGCGCCGATTGGCGCGCTTCAAGCAGAATCGCCGCGGCTACTGGTCACTATGGCTGCTCAGCAGCCTGTTTATCCTCAGCCTCGGCGCCGAGCTGATCGCCAACGAAAAACCGCTGCTGATCAGCTACCAGCAACAGCTCTACTATCCGCTCTGGAACGATTATGCCGAAACCCGCTTCGGTGGCGAATTCGACTCCAGCGCAGACTATAAAGACCCCTATGTTCAGGAGCTGATTGAACAACAGGGCAGCGGCTGGATGCTGTGGCCGCCGATCCGCTTCAGCTACAACACCATCAATTATGATCTGCCGGTACCGGCGCCCTCCCCACCCACCATCGAGAACTGGCTCGGCACCGATGACCAGGGGCGCGATGTACTGGCCCGGGTGATCTACGGTTTTCGGATTTCGATGCTGTTTGCGCTGATTCTGACCGCAGCCAGCTCGGTGATCGGTGTGATCGCCGGCGCAGTCCAGGGCTATTACGGCGGCAAGGTCGACCTGCTGTTCCAACGTTTTATCGAGATCTGGTCCGGCTTGCCGGTACTATTTCTGCTAATCATCTTGGCCAGTATTGTGGAGCCGAATTTCTGGTGGCTGCTGGGGATTATGCTGCTGTTCTCCTGGATGCAGCTGGTCGATGTGGTACGGGCCGAATTCCTGCGTGGCCGCAATCTAGAATACGTTCGCGCCGCCCGGGCACTGGGGCTCGGCAGTCGCCTGATCATGTTCCGCCACATCCTCCCCAACGCCATGGTGGCGACCCTGACCTTTATGCCGTTTATCTTCAACGGCTCCGTGGTCACCCTGACCGCGCTGGACTTTCTCGGCTTCGGGCTGCCGCCGGGCTCTCCATCCCTTGGAGAACTGGTGGCCCAGGGCAAGGCCAACCTGCACGCCCCCTGGTTGGGACTGAGCGCGTTTATCGTCCTGTCGGTGATGCTGACCCTGCTGATCTTTATCGGCGAAGCGGTACGGGATGCCTTTGATCCGAGGAAAGAACTGTGAATAACGCCAGCACCGACCCTTTGGTCAAAGTCCGGGATCTGCGGGTGCGATTCCACCAGCAGGGCCAGGCCACCGATGCCGTCAAAGGAGTCAGTTTCGACATCCAGGCGGGACAAACCCTGGCACTGGTGGGCGAATCCGGTTCCGGCAAGTCGGTCACGGCGCTATCGATTCTTAAGTTGCTGCGCCAGGCCGACCACCCGGGGGGCTCGATCCATTATCGTGGCCAGGATCTGTTGCAGACCGACGAAGCCAGTATGCGGCAGCTACGCGGCGACCGGATCAGCATCATCTTTCAGGAACCGATGACCTCGCTCAATCCGCTGCACACACTGGAAAAACAGATCGGTGAAACCCTGCTGCTGCACAAAGGCATGACCGGCGCTGATGCCCGTCAGCGAATTCTGGAGCTGCTGACACTGGTGGGCATCCGCGAGCCCGAAAGCCGTTTGAGCAGCTATCCCCACGAACTGTCCGGCGGCCAGCGCCAACGGGTGATGATCGCCATGGCGCTGGCCAATGAACCGGAACTCCTGATCGCGGACGAGCCCACCACGGCGCTGGATGTGACCATCGCTCAACAGATTCTGCAGCTGTTACGCGAGCTGCAACAGAAGTTGGGCATGGCGATCCTGTTGATCAGCCACGATCTCAATATCGTGCGCCGCTACGCCGATCGTGTCTGCGTGATGCACCAGGGCCTGCTGGTTGAACACAACGATACCGCCGCTCTGTTCGGCAACCCCCAGCACGATTACACCCGAATGCTGCTGGATGCTGAACCGACCGGCCAGCCCAAGCCATTGAACGGCGATGAGACGCCACTGCTGAGTACCGATCAGCTGCGGGTCTGGTTCCCCATCAAGCAAGGTTTACTCAAACGCACCGTGGACCATGTCAAAGCGGTCAACGGGGTGGATATCAGGCTGAGACCCGGCGAAACCCTGGGCATTGTCGGCGAGTCCGGATCGGGAAAGACCACCCTTGGACTGGCCATTCTGCGACTGCTGAGCAGCGAAGGCAGCGTCGAGTTCGAGGGGCAGCGAATCGACCGATTGAATCAGAAACAGTTCAAACCACTGCGACGCGAACTTCAGGTTGTGTTTCAGGACCCCTACGGCAGCCTGAGCCCGCGGATGACGATCGAGCAGATCATCAGCGAAGGGATGGAGATCCACGGTATCGGCGATCCTGGCACGCGACCACAGATGGTGGTCGAAGTCCTGCGGGAAGTGGGATTGGATGCCGATGCCTGCCAGCGTTATCCCCACGAGTTTTCCGGCGGCCAGCGACAACGGATCGCCATTGCCCGGGCACTGGTGTTGAAACCGAAACTGATTATCCTCGACGAACCCACCTCGGCGTTGGACCGCACCGTGCAGTCACAGATTATCGAGCTGCTGCGGGAATTACAGGCGCGCCACGGCTTGAGCTACCTGTTTATCAGCCATGATCTGGCGGTGGTGAAAGCACTGAGCCACCAACTGTTGGTGATGCGTGCCGGCGAAGTGGTGGAACAGGGCCCGGCACAGCAGCTGTTCGATGCCCCGGCCCACGCCTACACCCGTGAGCTGTTGCAGGCCGCTTTTACGGTTTGAGCGCGAGGAATTCAGCTCCGATCGCAGCCAGAGTCCCGTCCGCCTGCATCTCCGCCAATGTGGTTTCCAATGCCTGACGCAAGCTGTCCGGTGTCTGGCGACTGACCAGAATCCACTGCGGCACGGTTCTAAAGCGACTGGGTACGACCCGAATCGGCAGGTTTTTATGGCTGATCAGGGCGTAATTCAACCCCAGGTCATGGTAATAAAAGAATCGCACCCGCGGATTATCCGCCACCGCTTTGATGGCCCGGTTGATCTCGTTGAACAGGGCACCCGGCTCGACTCCCTGCCGCTGCAAAAAGCGCCCCGAAGAGGTTCCATCAATGATGGCGACCGCATGGTCGATCGCAGCCAGGTCGGCGAATGTCTGCGGCGTCAGGGGCTCGTCCCTGTGGGCCAGCACCACATTACTGACCTCGTATACCGGGGTACTGAGGTAGTGGAACCGGGCTTCCCGCTCGGCATTTCGACCGGCACCACAGAACAGATCGGCGGCCCCGTGTTCAATCTGCTTCAGCAACCGCTTGATCGGAACAAAGGGTTGCTGTACCTGCAGCTCAATATGGCGCTGGGCCAGGCGCTGGCTTAATTCGGCATAGATCCGATCGCATAAACCCTGACGCTGGAGGGCATTGAGAAAATACTTGGGTTGCGAATCCTGTTTTAAGGCTAAGAGAACCGAAGCCGTAGAGTCGCCTTCGGCCTGGGCTTGCACCGAGAGACTGAGAAGGATGACAACTATCGAGACTACCGACCGAAACACAGAGGCCACACCGATTCCTTTCCGACTATTGATGTTCTGTACAGGCTAGACCAACGGGCCTCCAACAGGCTCCCTTAGCCAGGATCCGGTAGCAAGCAGAGATGACCGTCGTCTGCCCGCTACGCAGAGGGATTAGATACTGAAGCCGTCCTTCAGCGGTTCAACCGGACGCTTAAACTCCTTAACGAAGTCCTGCTTTTTGACCTTTTCCGCTTGGCTTACACCCTCGGTTTCACCGGTTTTGACCAGTTTCGGCTTTGCGTCCTTACTCTCCTCCTTGCCCCCGTCCTTACTGTCCTTCTTGCTCTCGTCCTTGCCCTCTTCTACAGCCGCACCACCAAACAACAACCCCAACTCATCTCGCTGTTGAGCCAGATACAGGCTCATTTCGGTGCGTTGTTCTTCGTTGAGCTTGATTGACGGCGGCTTATCCAGCAGCAATTGATCAACCTGCTCGGCCAGTTCAAATACCTCATCCCAATGAGCCGCCTCTTCGGCAGTGGTGACCTTGATCTTTTCCTGACCATTGAGCTCGTAGATATAGACTGTTTTACGTTCAAATCGCTTTTTCATGATATTCACCTGTCCGATCCCGGACACGACTCCTCGAGGCAACTGCAAGCCAAGATTCGATAATAAGGATCGTTTACCAATCTCAGTATAGCGTTAGCATACGCTTATACAGCCGCAGCTCCAGCAATAACCGGTCGATAGCTGATCCAGGTCAGAGAAAAAAATCCAGAATTAAAACGAATGTTTCAGTCGGTGTTAGCGGCAATGAAGCGGCTAGCGGCTGATCAGAGTTAAGCAACGCCAGTACCGGATTGGTGACGGATTCAACGCCACGGATCATGACTCAGATGATAGACGACTCAACGGTCATAGCCGCCGAATCAGGAACGGGTAAGCCCCCAACAACAAATGTCAATTTATTTTGACGAAGATATCAATATTTAGTCGCATATACCCTATAATGCTGCGCGTTCCGGCCCAAACCCAGTAAAGCGGGCTGGCTTAACAATAATATAGGGAGCATTTATGCAAGGCCTGGTTGATTTTCTCAACGGTATTATCTGGAGTCCGGCACTGATCTATCTGTGTCTGGGCGCCGGTCTGTTCTACTCCATCCTGACCCGTTTCGTTCAGGTACGTCACTTCCGGGAGATGTGGCGCCTGCTGCTGTCCAACAAAGAATCCGATAAGGGTATCTCCTCTTTCCAAGCACTGGCTGTGTCGCTGTCCGGCCGCGTCGGTACCGGTAACATTGCCGGTGTTGCTGCCGCCATCGGCTTCGGTGGTCCTGGTGCTGTCTTCTGGATGTGGGTTGTTGCCTTCCTGGGCGCAGCCACCGCCTACACCGAATCCACCCTGGCTCAGATCTACAAAGAAGAACAAGACGGTGAATACCGCGGTGGTCCGGCTTACTACATCGAGAAAGCGATGGGCCAGAAGTGGTACGCCTGGATCTTCGCTATCGCCACCATCCTGGCCTGTGGTGTCCTGCTGCCGGGTGTCCAGTCCAACAGTATCGGTAATGCGGTTGAGCTGGCCTTCGGTCCGGGTCAGATGATCCAAACCGGCATGGGCGAGCTGAGTTCTGCCAAGATCATCTCCGGTCTGGCCGTTGTGCTGATCCTGGGCTTCATCATCTTCGGTGGTGTTAAGCGAATCGCGCGCTTCACCGAGATTGTGGTTCCGTTCATGGCACTGGCTTACATCATCATCGCCTGCGTTATCGTGGCCCTGAACGTTGATCAACTGCCGGCTATCTTCGGCATGATCATCGGCGACGCCTTCACACCGATGGCGGGTGTCGGTGCAGCCATCGGTTGGGGTGTTAAGCGTGGTGTTTACTCCAACGAAGCCGGTCAGGGTACTGGCCCACACGCTGCGGCCGCTGCGGCGGTTAAGCACCCGGCTCAGCAGGGTCTGGTCCAGGCCTTCTCGGTTTACATCGATACCCTGTTCGTTTGTACCGCAACCGCGCTGATGATCCTGATCACCGGTGCCTACAACGTACACGGTGCAGGTGATGCGTTCCTGATTCAGAACGTTGCCGCCGATATCGCCGCCAACAGCCCTGCATTCACCCAGATGGCGGTTGAGAGCGTACTGCCGGGCGTCGGTAAGCCGTTTATCGCCCTGGCACTGTTCTTCTTCTCCTTCACCACCATCCTGGCGTACTACTACATCGCCGAGACCAACGTGGCTTACATTCAGCGCAGCCTGCACATTCCGGGCCTGATCTTCATGCTGAAGGTCGTTCTGATGGGCGCCACCTTCTACGGCGCAATCAAGACTGCCAACCTGGCATGGGGCATGGGTGACGTCGGTGTTGGCCTGATGGCATGGCTGAACATCATCGGTATCCTGATCATCTTCTTCATGGCCAAGCCGGCCCTGAAGGCGCTGAAGGATTACGAAGCGCAGCAGAAAGCAGGCGTTACCGAGTACACGTTCGATCCTGAAAAGCTTGGCATCAAGAATGCTGACTTCTGGAGCAAGAAGCAGGGTCAAGCGAGCAAAGACGAAGCCGCCCCGGGAAGCGCCCCGGCCAAGGCCTAATCAACGCTTAAGCTGTTAAACAAGGGCTGCCTCAGGGCGGCCTTTTTTGTGGTCGCTTATCTGGGATGTGAGCCAGCGGTGCCACCCGGACTATGGCTCTGACTCGCCGAAGACGTAAAAAAAGACCGCCCCATCGGGCGGTCTGCTTATCGAGCACCAGAGCCTGGCGTGATCGGCTTACTACGCCTGGGTCTGACGCTTGTCACGGGCATGGAACACATAACCGATCAGGTTCATCAGCACCTGGGCCGCCAGAATGCAGGTCGAGCCGGTCGGATCATAGTCGGGAGCCACTTCGCACAGATCGATACCCACGACCTCGCCTTTGTTGGCGACCCCCTGCAACACCTCCATCACCTCGTAGTAGGTGAAACCGCCATGGCTCGGCGTGCCGGTACCGGGTGCGATCGACGGATCAAAACCATCGATGTCGATGGTGATGTAGTAGTTAACCCCTTCCGGAATCAGCGCCAGCACCCCTTCCGGTCCTAGGCGGCGTACGTCACGTACCGACAGCACCGTCGACCCTGCGGCTTCAGCGGCTTGATGATCGTTACGGTTGGAGGAGGACACATTGCCGGCCTTCTTCATCTATCTGCCCGATCTGAGCCTGCAGGTGCTGGTGCAGCAGATGATCGGCGGGGTAAAACCGGCCGCCTTGATCGCAGTACCGATGTTTATCCTGGCCGCCGATATCATCACCCGGGGCCATTCCGCCGCCCGTTCGTGGATGTGATTCGGGGCGTGCCGCCGTTCCTGGTGATCCTGTTCGGGGTGACCGTGGCGATGGTGCTGTTTCCGCAGATCGCCCTGGGACTTCGCGACCTGGCCTTCCGCTGATCTCCATGGTGCCTCCCTTGTGGTCGCACCCTTTGCTTGCCGGATCCTTCGGGATCTGGCTTTTTTGTTGGTTTGAGCGAAGGGACAAACGGATCAGATCTGATAATCGCTAATCTGGCCGTCGATGCTGAACAGATCGCCATCCGCCGCGTTGTATAACAGGGCTTCAAACTCCTCTGCGCTGACGGGAGGGCGGAAATAGTAGCCCTGCGCCTGAACACAGTTGGCATTGAGTAAAAACGCCGCCTGTTGCGATGTTTCGACCCCTTCGGCAACGACATTCAGCTGTAAGCTCTCCGCCAACGCCAGCACGGCTTTGACGATGGCACAGTCACTGGGGTCATCCGGGATGTCCCGGACAAAGGAGCGATCGATCTTCAGGGTGCCGACCGGCAGTTGCTTCAGGTAGGCCAGCGAAGAATAGCCGGTTCCGAAGTCGTCGATCGCCAGCGACACACCCATCAAGCGTAGCTCTTCCAGGGCGCTCATGACCTCATCGCTCTGCTCCATGATCAGGCTTTCGACGATCTCCATTTCGAGCCGGTCGGCAGGCAAGTTGGCCAAATGCAACGCCTCCCGGACCTGTCCGACAAACTTACCTTCGGTCAGCTGGCGCTTGGAAAAATTCACCGAGATCATCTGCAGCGGATAACCGGCATCGAGCCAGCTGCGCATCTGCTCACAGGCCCCGTTTAAGACCCACTGCCCCAGCTTGCAGATCAATCCGGTCTGCTCGGCCAGCGGAATAAACTCGTTTGGCGCCAGCCTGCCACGCTCCGGGTGTTCCCAGCGCACCAAGGCTTCAGCGCCGACGATTCGACCGGTATCCAGCCGGACCTGCGGCTGGTAATAGATCACAAACTGTTGCTGGGCAATCGCGTCCCTGAGCTGCTGCTCCAGCTCGATTCGCTGCTGGGCCTGCCGGGTGAATTCAGCGGAGTAATACCGATAGCCATTACGCCCCTGCTCCTTAACCTTATAGAGCGCTGTATCGGCGTTGCGTAACAGGGTTGAGCCTTCGGTGCCGTTGTCAGGTGCAATACTGATACCGACACTGGCGGACAGATGGAACCAGCGCCCCTCCAGCAGAAATGGCTTCTCAAACTGGGCCAGTATTTTCGACACCACCTGATCCACCCCATAACGATCATCCAGATCTTCAGCCAGTACGGTAAATTCGTCCCCCCCGATCCTGGCGATGGTGTCCTGCTCCCTCAGTCCTTCGCGCAATCGCTTGGCTACATCCACCAACAACCGATCTCCAGCGGCGTGACCCAGACTATCATTTACATGTTTGAAGTGATCCAAGTCCAAGAACATCACCGCCACGGCGTGGTGCTCACGCTTGATTCGTTTCAGCGCCTGATCCAATTTCGCCATAAACAGTAGACGGTTGGGCAACTCGGTCAGTGGGTCGTGGTGGGCCAGGTACTCAAGACGTTGCTCGGACTCCTTAACCACCGAGATATCCGAGAAAACCGCCACATAGTTGAGCAATTTGCCAGACTCGTCATGTACCTGACTGATCGACAGCCACTCCGGGAATACCTCTCCGTTTTTACGTTTGTTCCAGATCTCACCGGACCAAAAACCGTCACGCTCGAGGCTACGCCACAGGGTCGAATAAAACGCCTGGTCGTGCCGTCCGGAACTGAGGATTCTCGGTGTCTTACCCAATACATCCGCTTCAGAATAGCCGGTCAGTTTCACAAAAGCGGGATTTACCGCCACGATAGCCTGTGACGGATCGGAAATAATGATCCCCTCCTGGGTGTTCTCAAATACCGTCGCCGCCAAGCGGAGTCGCTCCTCATTCCGCATCCGCTCGCTGATGTCGCGGCGGATAATCAGCGTACCGCCATCCTGAGTACGGTATTGATCGACTTCGATCCACTGTCCCTCCCCTGTCGGATAGGTCAGCTGGCGATCGCAGCGCAGGAACCGTTCCCAACGTTCCTGAAGCCAGTGCTCCCAGCGCTCTTCGGGTATCTGGATCAGTCCGTTTTCAATCAACGCGCGGTTGAGGTCTTTGATATGCAGCCCCGGCTTCAATAGGTGAGCGATCGCCGCCGAGCCGTTACGGTAAGCGCTGTTGCACATCAATAGTCGGTGTTGGCTGTCGAACACCAGAAAGCCTTCGGTGATCGCCTCCAGCGAATCCTCCAATCGCTGCCGCAGCAAGCGGGCCTCACGATTACCCTGAACCTCCCGGGTAACATCCAGCCCTACCCCACGGTAGCCGAGAAAGCGTCCGGTTGCGTCAAAGACCGGATTGCCGCTGATACGAAATATCCGAACCTCACCATTGGGCAGATTGGCATCGTATTCAAAGTCGCGAAAAGGCTCGCGCCTTAGCAGCATCTGCTGATGTGCAAGCCACAGCTCCGAGGTCGTGTTCTGATCCATCAAATCCCAGCGGGATTTCCCGATCAGCATCTCGGGATCGACCCCCAGGTAGGTTTTCAGCGGGGCGGAAAAATAGCTGAATCGCAGATCGGCATCCATCTCCCATAGCCAGTGGGCCGCGATATCGGCGAACTCCCTGAACCGGGTCTCGCTCTCGCGTAAGGCCGCCTGCGCGTTGATCCTTTCGGAGATTTCAGCATTCAGAACGCGGGTCACCTGCTGATGGTTAAACTCACTTTGAAGCATCGCCTCAACGTAGGCCTTGACCACCGCTGCAAACTGCTTGGCCAGCTCCAAGGGTGCCGCCACGCTAACGCAAAGCAGCCGCTCTTGGCCCAAGTCCACCCCGAGATTACAGCCCTCCAGCATCACGTCGGACTGAGCGGCCAAGTCCCGAGCAACATCGAAAACATCAATTTCAGATCTGAGAATACGAGCGGCAGCCGGATGCTTGACACCGACACGCTCAGGTATCGAGGACGCGACAATCTCGCCATCCGGTCCCGACATCACCGAGATATCACAGTTGACCAGACTCGCGACCTTTAAACAGATCTGTTCGAGCCGCTCGATACTGATGGGAAGTTTCTGGCCTTGGGTGTGCGCGGTTATATTCATAGCCAGCTTCAACAGCCGCAACGGCTGCGTAAACAATGAATTGATTCATAGTTTAGCCGATCACCGATAATACCGTGGCAACGCCGCTTGATCCTTAATGATGGGAGGAAACCTTGGGGCTTATCAAGATGGCCGCAAGCACCTGGGCCATAATCACCAGACTTGTGCACTGCTGATGGCACAGCCCCTCGCTGAGAGGGGCTGTTAGCTGGGTTATAACATCAGCACCGTAGCGCCCAGCCCCACCAGGCTCAGCACCAGGGTATAGGGCAGCGCCATGATGACCATGCGCATATAAGACAGCCTTACCAGAGGAGCGACCGCCGACGTCAACAGGAACAGGAAGGCAGCCTGGCCATTGGGCGTTGCGACGCTGGGCAGATTGGTCCCCGTGTTGATCGCGATCGCCAGGGTATCGAAGTGCTGCCGGGAGATGGTGCCGGCGTCAAAGGCGGCAGCCACCTCGTTGATATAGACCGTCGCCACAAAGACGTTATCACTGATGGCCGACAGCAAGCCGTTGGCGATAAAGAACATCGCCGCCTGCCGGCTCTGGTCCATGGCCAGAACCCCTTCAATGATCGGCTTGAACAGATGCTGATCATGGATCACCGAGACGATGGTAAAAAACACCACCAACAGGGCGGTAAAGGGCATGGCCTCTTCAAATGCCTTACCGATCTGATGCTCTTCCACCACGCCGTTGAGGCTGGTAACCAAAATAATAATCGTCAGTCCGATCAGACCGACTTCGGCCAGGTGCAATGCCAGGGCAATGATCAGAAAGAGCGCCGCGGCAAACTGAACATAGAGCGCCAGCCGCTCACGGGCCGTACGTTTGGCATCTTGCTGACGGTCAAAGTCACGCAAAATATTGAATACCGTATCAGGAATCAGCGCACCGTAGCCAAACAGACTTTTCTTCTCCACCACAACCACGGTCAGCAATCCCATGACCAGTACCGGCATGGAAACCGGCGCG
Organism: Motiliproteus sp.; assembly: GCF_965230735.1. Lineage (GTDB taxonomy): Bacteria > Pseudomonadota > Gammaproteobacteria > Pseudomonadales > Balneatricaceae > Motiliproteus. The sequence continues at coordinate 2,253,011 of NZ_OZ246016.1, read as the reverse complement.
ACATTGAGAAAAAACTCTGCAAAGTGCCAGCCCATCTTCTCGCCGATCAACAGGTTCTGGGGCTCGCCGACCAGGGTACAGACACCACCCAGTGCCGTACCGACCGCACCGTGCATCAGCAGGCTTCGCAGGAAGGCACGAAACTGCTCCAGTTCCTCACGACGCTCCTGGGCCACATGATCGTCATTTGAATGGTCATGCCCCTCGTCCATCGGCGTGCCGGAAGCCACCTTGTGGTAGACGGCATAGAAACCGACACAGGCGCTGATCAGAACAGCGGTGACCGTCAGCGCATCAAGAAACGCTGACAGGAAGGCCCCCATAAATGAAAAAAGCAGCGAGATCTTAATCTTATCTCGGACATTCAACAGCAGCTTGGTAAAGACAAACAGCAGCATGCCCTTCATGAAATAGATGCCGGCCACCATGAACATCAACAGCAGGATGACTGGGAGGTTGGCCGCCACCTCCTGATAGATCTGTTCCGGATGCGTCAGGCCAATGATGACCGCCTCGATGGCCAGCAGACCGCCCGGCTGTAGCGGATAACACTTCAGCGCCATGGCGAGGGTAAAGATAAATTCGAAGATCAGCAGCCAACCGGTTATCACCGGACCAAAGCTGATCAAAATCAGAGGGTTGAATACAAGAAAGCCGATAATGGCCGTTTTATACCAGTACGGGCTATTGCCGAGGAAATTACGCAGCAGGGCATCCCCAAAGGTGTTTACAGATTTCATGTTTGATTCTCACGACAGGTCAAACTGACAGCCGAGAACAGCCACCGACACGGGCGGCTGGCGACTCGACTGACTAGAAGGATTCCCGCCAGGCCACTTGATGTAGCCGTTCGACGGGTAGGAGATCAAACCTGGGGAGGGGCCTGGGCCCAATAGGGAAGCTGAATTCTGGCGTAAGTCTGTGAACCCCTTATCAATCCGGGTCCAGCAGCTGGAGCACCTAGAGCAACCGGTTGATCAACCGCAACCTCGCTGTCTTCGGTGTCCTCGGAAGAGGTATCGACAGAGGAAACCGTTTCCGGGCTGGAAACCACTTCCAGCAACCCGACATCGGGGACACCACCAACCGCAATCAGTAACGTGAAGCCAAACAGCAGGTAGCGTAATAAAGCCACTACAGGCACCTGTGGCAATCATGATGGGATGACAGGGTCATCGGTTGTGCTGTCAGCAAAAACAGCATTCGGATACTCCAGCGAAGGGATGAGCGAAGGACTCTCGGCCAGGAGAATAATTAGGCTCGGTCTATCGTTGACACCTTCCCCCAAACCAGGAGCAATTTTCCCCCTTCACAGCCCCCGGCAGCAAGCTGTTTTTATCAAACCAGCATCGCAAAATAACGACCGCTCCCCTGACGAGCGAGAACGTTCAAGCCGCTATCCGCCGCCCAACCATTAGGAATCCGGTTAGCAATCCTGTGATCAAGCACCCTCGCCAAATGACGGCCGAACCGGGCCTAAAACGGAAGATCGGTGCAGCAACCAGAGTTGAAAAAATCTCACCTTTTAACTGCAAAAGCATCGTTTGTAGACTTTAGTCTTAATCATTAGCATGCACCCCTCGTTACAGGTGCTGCAAGACATCAGCAAGTCACGAAGCGGGGCTCTGGCCTTTCCTGTCGATCGAATTAATAGATGAATTTTTTGAGTAAACAGTCCATGAACACCCAAGCCAGCAATATCAAAATCGACGAATTCGGCAGCATCGATCTCGCCTATTACCGCCGCCAGGGCGAACTGGCTCGGGCCGCGTTCCTCCTTCAGGGCATCAAGTCGATCTCCGGTTGGCTGAAAAGCTTGGTACGCATCGAGCGCTTCACCCCCTTCCAGTACCACCTGAACGCACGATAAGGCCTCAGTTTCTCTCGTCATTGCACTGGGGCTATTGCATTGGGGTGGATTCCACCCCAGCATGCCTCGGCCAAATCCGACTACTCCGTCTTTCCGAGTATCGTGACTTCCCGCTGCGGGAACGGAATCTCCACGTGATGCTCTTTGAGCGCATACCAGATCATCAATAACAGGTCGGCAGCCACCCGGTTCGAACCGTCGTCGACTCCCTCCATCCAAAACTCGATCAGAATATCTATCCCGGATTCTCCGAACTGCTTGATCTCCGCATCCGGCTGCTCCTCGACCGGGATCAATTCGCCACTGAGTACCTGGGGATGTTCCGCCACCACTTGTCGCAGGAGCGGAAACAGCATGTCGAGGTCCGTGCTGTAGGCGACCTGTAACTCCAAGGAGTAACGCTGCTTCTTGTTTTTATGGGTCCAGTTGACGAAGGTGCCGGTCATAAAGCGTTCGTTCGGCACCATGATGTCCTTGCCATCGAAGGTCTCCAGCGTTGCCGAACGCATATTAAGTTCGCGGATCACCCCCGCCTTGCCATCTTCCAGCTCGATGTAATCCCCGACCGTCAGCGAGCGGTCCAGTAACAGGATGATGCCGGAGATAAAGTTGGACGCGATGGATTGAAGTCCAAAACCTAAACCAACCCCGAGAGCGCCACCGAACACCGCCAACGTGGTCAAATTGATCCCCAGCACCTGCAACAGCAGGATAAAGATCACAATCACCAATACCACTTCAAACAGCTTGGCGAAGACCTCCCGGGTGCCTACATCCAGCTCCTCCTGCTTACGGATAATACGTTGTCCCGCCGTGCGAGATACACGTCCCAACCAGAACAGAAGGGAGCCGAAGATCAGCATCCGCAGCACACCATAGGCGGATATTTTGACGTTACCCACCTCCAGGGCGATCGTATCCAGGTAGGCAACCACGGATTCCAGCAGGTCGAAGATATGCAGGATCGAAGCGGGTATCAGAATCCAGACGATCAGTCGCCGCACCAGCGTATTGCGGACAAAATGATTGATCAGCGAGTAGAGCATGAACACGACCGCCACGCTCTGACTGACCCGTACCAGCTGGCTCTGCTGAAAGAGCAGTCCACTGAGATCCACAGAAAAAGCCAGCGCGACAATTAACAGCAGTGGAAACAGTAACAAGCGCGCGGCGTACATTTGGTTTCGCAGGCTGGCGTAGGGCCCGGGACGAGGTTCAGCATTGAAAATCGGACTGCGCGTTTTGATAAACGCCGCACTTGCATACGCTACCACGATCGCCATCACGATAAGCGCGCACTGGGCATAGAATTCAGGACTGCTGAACCAATTCAGCAAGGTAGCTGCAAACTTCTCGAACTGATCCAACAGCTTCTCTAAATCCAATTTCACTGATTTATTCCCTCTACGCAGGCGAGATGGTTTCTGACAATCACGCTTATTGCACTGAGCGCACTTAGCATACTCAATCAAATGGTTGTGGTCGGATTCCTTGTTCATCTGAACCACAGGAGTGGTCGGTTTCTTTGAGTCGGCCCAGCCTTACAATCGGACGTTGCAAAATCAGGTTATTCGGGTAAGAAACTTGGTGTCCTTCATCATCCTGAAGAATGATTTGAAACAGTGTGATATCGGCAATAGTGGCAGTTATCGAATCATCGCCGTCCAGTATTTTTATGCGATCCCCGATCCGATGCGGAACGCTGAAAAAGATCACGACACTGGCGGTGATGTTACTCAGAATCGACCACTGAGCAAACAAGGCAACACCAACAACCGCAAAAAGAGATGAGGCAAATACCAGTAGCCCTCTGAAATCAATACTCCAGATCAACGCCAGCCCAATCACGAAGGTAATCACAAGGAGAAAGCGGAAATAGGCATTGATGTAAAAAGTTCTCTTTGAAGGAACTTCCTTATTAGTAGCCGCAACACCGAGAATTCTGGAAGTTATTTTGGAAACAATGATGTATCCAACAATCCAGCCAATGGTGGTACTAAATTGATAACCGATAATGCTGTCAAACATTAATGGGCACCTTATCTGGTTATGCTTTTCTGCTCCCATTTAGGCGGGCGTTGTCCGGCTTTGATACTCCCGGCGTTATGCTCTTTAAAGAGTCACAGTGAAAAATAGTTCTTTATTCCCAACAACACACTATTCATTGCCACAGCTGCAAGGATGATGCCCATGACTCGACTGATCAGACTGGCGCCCGACTCACCGATCATCTTACCTAACCGAGGAGCGGCTAATAGCAGCAGGAGTTGAATAATGAGAATGACCACCAGTATGCCAGTAGTCGTCATCTGGTGGATCAAGTCGAATCGATGCTTGTCGGTCATCAGAACCACGGCCATCATCGCTCCCGGGCCGGCAATCGCCGGCACCGCCAATGGAAAGACAGCCGTATCTTTTCCCGATTTGACGATGCGAATCTCTTCCTCGGGCTTGCTCTCTCCGAAGATCATATTGAATGCAAAAGCAAACAACACCAACCCTCCAGAGATCTGGAAGGCGTTAAGCGATACGCTCATAGCTTCGAGCAAAAACTGACCTGCAATAATAAAGAAGATCAAGACTGATGATGCGTAGAGAACCGCTTGGACTGCAATCTTGCGAAGCTCTTCAGGCGCATGTCGTCGGGTTACCGCTAAAAACACTGGCACCGTTCCAATCGGATCAAGAACAGCCCATAGCAAAACAAAGATCTGGATAATCTCAGCCATGCTGTGATCTCGAGTCGCTAGGTGGACGCCCTTTCAAATGCACCATGGCTGACCCGATACGCAACGCACCCAGCACAAAGATCAGCGCGGATAACGCGTAGATCATCTCCGGATCAAGTTTATGCTTGAACAATCCAATCAAAATTTCGCGAATGACAAACACCAGTGCTGCGTCGACAATAAAAGTCATCCGCAATTTCTTGCTGTGAAAGTACTCAAACAGCGAGCGGGATAATTCCACCAGCACATACAGGGTGAGAACATCTGCGATGAGATCCAGGTATCTGCCGGTAACACCCTGCGAGTTTACCAATTGCCAAAGGTCCACCAACAATTTCAATGCACCAATGCCTATCCCAATCAAAATCAGCGTCAACATAAGGCCAAAGACCAGTTCAATAGACCGCTCGTAAAGAGCCACCAATTTCTCGGTGTGGGTGTGATTCTTCATGTGTAATACCCGTCGGAATTGTTTTAACGATTCTTTGACGCCTTTATCCACATAACATTGCTCGCGTCAGATTGAGCTCTACGACCTTAGGAAGTCAGCCAACCAGATAAAGCCTTAACCGCTAGTACCTAACGTCAAGGCTATATAGAGGCAAATACTCCGACTCCGGCGTGCCGAAGAATGATGGTTTCTCCGCTCGCCACAAAGCGACTGAATTGTTTTTCTTATAAAAATAGTCCATAGAATTGACCAATTCAGAAAACAGAACCAGGGCCAACACTACAACTAAGTCAATCGGTGAAACCCGCTGCGCGCCGTTCGTTAGATTCTCAGAACCGACTGTTTTTTCTTACAAACCATACCGGCAAATCGTGTATAGACCGCGCCTTTCGTTTCGACGAGCAGTAATCGTTGATGCGACTTAGATGCCATCACATTCGTACAAGTTTTTAGATAGGGAGAATCAAAATTTCTTCAACAAAAGGTATGAAAATTTCTACCCGAAGAGTTTGTCGTCATTCCAGCAGGCCTTGACAATTGCCGCACTAAAACCTCAAAGAAGCACCAGAGTCGAAATTCCCAGAAATGCAAAGAATGCCACCACATCGGTGACCGTAGTCAGTACTACACCTCCTGCTAATGCCGGGTCCACTCCTAGAGCTCGTAATACGAGAGGCAGCAATACACCTGCTAAGGCTCCCGTTACTATGGCTAATAACAAAGAGGTACCGAACACTGTACCCAGTAACCAGTTTTCGAACCATATGGCTGCTACGAAGGTAACTAACAACGCCCAGAGCAGCCCGTTAAATAAGCCTATCAGTACTTCATTTCGGGTGAGCTTCCAAAGATTATTTCGCCCAATCTGATCAAGAGCAGCCGCACGGGTTACCAGTGTTAGGGTTTGATTACCGGCAGCCCCTCCCATGCTAGCAACAACAGGCATCAACACAGCAAGAGCGACTAGTTGATCAATCGAAGCTTGAAACAGGCCGATAACCCAGGCTGCTAAAAATGCAGTAGCTAGGTTAACCCCTAGCCAGACCGCTCGACGCATAGAGCTGGGAAGTACAGGTGCGAATAGATCCGGATGCCGCTGAAGGCCTGCTCGGCCGTATAATTCACGATCCGATTGCTCACGCATCACATCGATTACATCGTCGACTGTAATTCGTCCAAGTAATACACCAGATTCGTCTACGACAGGAGCTGATAACAAGTCTTCATCTTCGAATATCCGGGAAACCTTATATGCGGGTGTGAGAGCGGTCATCGCGGTATCTCCCTCAACCATAGCCTCCTTGACTGTCAGTGAAGGTTCTAATGCCACTAACCGGCTCAAGGGCAACACCCCCTTAAATTGATTTTTCCGATCAACGACCATCAAACTATCAAGGTGCTCAGATAGTTTGCCTTCACGCCGATGTATTTGTCGTAAATAGCGCAAGACGGACCTTAGACTGACATCGGCTCTCACCGCTATCGCATCAGCATCCATCAGCCCCCCCGCACTGTCATCGGGATAATCTTTAACCGCGCGGTAACGTTGGCGCCTCTGCTCGTCCATGGACGCCACCATTGCATTGACCATTTCAGAAGGGAGATCACTATCAAGGTCTGCCAGTTCATCGGCCTGCATATTGCTCAGGCTTTCAATCAGTACCGCTGTTTCGCTATTGCGCGCTAGATAACGACGCAGTTCACCATGGGTATTGAGTAACACCTCTGCCATTTTCTCTGCCGACAAGCAGAACCAGATCTTTAAACGATGCTCTGCAGGTATAGATTCGATCATTCGAGCAATATCGACGGCCCTCAAAGGCTCAATCAAATAGCAGATATCAGCATCACTATCATTTTCTAATGCATCAATGATCATCACTTGCTGGCGCTGGATGTCGTAGCTGCTAGGCATTTAACGTTTCCTTAGGCATAGATAAAGCCCTGTAAATCGACCGGTTTTCTGTAGACGACCTACTGCTTCTTTACAGACGCTACTGGAGGCCAATGCCGATGTGTCCAAGGCACCTCACAGTGTAATGCAGAAAGGTGTCTATGAAAGGCTTGTCTATTCAGCCTGTCCGAATGACCTCGGCACTATTCCGTTCGGTTCCGACAGAGACGAGTCAATTTCCTTGAACGTCTCCAGCGACATTTTTACCACCCTTTCTTCCAGAAAAAGTTCTTAGACGTCATCAACTTAAGGGCGTTTATTTTGATCCACGTCACAGTCTGATGCTGAACAGAGCTGAAAAATTATTGAAACCAAATGCTATGGGCGTATAAATAAAAATGTTCCTCCCCTAAACACCTGCAGAACGCTGCAGTAAGGAATCGACGATGAAGCTCAATATCAACAACCGTCAAGGTAAAGTGTCTCCTGCACTACAGAGCAAGATTGAAGAGTGGTTGGAAGCCAGCCAGGACCGTTATGGCGTAATCAGCTCAGCGCAGATCAACATTGAACAGTCTGAGCGTGAAGATGAAGTTGAAGCGACCCTGCACATCAAAGGCAAAGACATCTTTGCCAAGGCGTCCGGACAAAACCTATACATCGCCATCGACACATTGAAAGACAAGATCGATCGACAGCTGGCGAAAGCCAAAGAGAAGTTGACCAACAAAAAAGGTGATCGCAAACCGCCTGTAGCGACCGAGGATGAGGTACTGGTTGACGAGGAACTACTTGAGGTCGAAGAAGGCTGATCGGTTAAGCAGAGCTACATAAGCTCAATTTCGACAATCTAAAACCCCTGGCTTGATCCGGGGGTTTTTATTTTCACCATCACCAACCGTTGTGGCTCAGTGAATTTGACCACCGCCTTCCACCTCATCGCTCCGGCCTTTAGAAGCGACTAACACCCGGCACCGTTCGCTTACCAGAAGCTTATCGTTTCAAGCTGTTCGTTTTTCATACAACCAACACCGGCAAGTCGTGTATAATCCGCGCCTTTCGTCTCGTCGATGTAACAGGTAACCACACCCATGACCGATAATCACAACCCCAAAGTCGGCTTTGTCAGCCTGGGCTGCCCCAAAGCACTGGTCGACTCAGAGCGGATTCTGACCCAGCTGAAGCTTGAGGGTTATGATCTGGTCAATCGTTACGATGATGCCGATGTGGTAGTGGTCAATACCTGTGGTTTTATCGACGCCGCCAAACAGGAATCGCTGGATGCGATTGGTGAGGCGATCAACGAGAACGGCAAGGTGATCGTCACCGGCTGTATGGGAGCAGACGCCGAGGCGATTCGCGAAGTCCACCCGCAGGTACTCAGCGTCAGCGGACCTGAGCAGTACGAACAGGTGGTCGAAGCGGTGCACGAATGGGTTCCACCCAAAACCGAGCACGACCCCTTTGTCGATCTGGTCCCACCGCAGGGCGTCAAGCTGACTCCGCGTCACTACGCCTACCTGAAGATTTCCGAGGGCTGCAACCACAGCTGCAGCTTCTGCATTATCCCGTCGATGCGCGGTAAGCTGGTCAGTCGCCCGGTGGGCGAGGTGTTGAAGGAGGCCGAAGGGCTGGTCCGCGCCGGGGTCAAAGAACTGCTGGTTGTCTCTCAGGATACCGGCGCTTACGGTCTCGACACGCGCTACAAGCTGGATATGTGGGACGGCCGTCCGGTCAAAACCCGGCTGCGCGAGATGGCCGAAGCGATGGGCAAGTTGGGGATCTGGGTGCGGCTGCACTACCTCTACCCCTACCCCCATATCGACGATCTGATTCCGCTGATGGCCGAAGGCCTGATCCTGCCGTATCTGGATATTCCGTTCCAGCATGCCAGCCCGCGGATTCTGAAGCTGATGAAGCGTCCGGCCAGCAGCGACAACATCTTGCAACGGATCGCCGACTGGCGCGCCCAGTGCCCGTCGATCACGATCCGCAGCACCTTTATCGTCGGCTTCCCGGGTGAGACCGAAGAGGACTTCCAAGAATTGCTCGACTTCCTCGAAGCGGCCCAGTTGGATCGGGTCGGTTGCTTCCAGTACTCACCGGTCGAAGGTGCACCGGCCAACGATCTGGGACTGGAAGAGGTTCCAGATGAGATCAAGCAGCAGCGTTGGGAGCGGCTGATGGAGCTGCAGCAGCAGATCAGTGAAGCCCGCCAGCTGGATAAGATTGGCCAGACCATTGAGGTGATTATCGACGAAGTCGGTGACGACGGTGCCTGCGGTCGCAGCAAGGCCGACTCGCCGGATATCGACGGCAATGTCTATCTGGAGGGCGCCACTCATCTGCAGCCGGGCAACATCGTCAAAGCGGTGGTGATCGATGCCGATGCCTACGATCTTTGGGGTGAGCTGACCGAGTCAGACGACTGACCGACCTCCCTGACCCAACACGAGCAAGGGGTGGCTCCAACGGAGTCGCCCCTTTTTTTTTCGCAAGCGCTGGCCTTCAAACGCCCCCCACTTCAATCGATCCCCGAAGAGGGGTTGATGGCCGACCGCTACCCCGGCTGATCCACCCAGGGACTCAATTGCAGACAGGGTCCGCGGAACAAAACCGATCCCTCGGGGCTTTCACCGCGCACCACCAGCAGCTCTCGACTGGCCTTGATTGCCAACCACTCCGGCTTGGTTAACAACCGGTTTGACTGCATCGCATCGAGCGACCCCAGGTCGGTTAGCGCCTGGGTTTCACGGTCAACAGCCCATAGCCTCAATCCGCTTAGATCCATCGCATCGAGCCGTTCGTTCCACTGGATATGCAGCTGAGATCGGCCCGGCTTATCGCCCTTATAAGCGGTGATAATCATCGGTGGTTCGGGCTGTTCCGGTAGACTCTGCATCACCGCCATGTAGTTGACTGAGCGGAACTGCGGTGACTGGGGCCAGAGCCATACAGCCAGGCAGGCGATCAACAATAGGGCGGTGACCCCTCGCCAAAAAGCCAGTCCCTGCCAGAAGCGCCTAGCCCCCGAGGCACGATCATCCGCCTCCATCTGCCCGCTAAGCTGTTGCCATACCCGAGCTGGCGGTTGCACCGGCTCGACCTCATCATTCAGTCGGTTCATACGTTGCTGCCAAAGGTAAATCATGGCTTCGAAATCAGGGTCCTCGCGCATCAGCCGCTCGCAACGGCGCCGGACCCGATCGCTCATCACACCCAGCACATAGTGACTCGCCAGATGCTCCCGGATGTGTTGGATTTGGTATCTCAAGCTTCGAGACATTGATGCAACTCCTTCAACCCGCGCCGAATCCAGGATTTCAAGGTCCCCAGCGGCACCTGCAACCGCGCCGACAACTCGGCGTGGGTCAGGCCGTGAATGTAGGAGGAGAGGATCGCGGCCCGAGGCTCCTCCCTTATCTTCTGCAGGCAACGGCTCAAATCATGGTGCTGCTGCCACAACCCACTTTCGTCACCGACTAACTGATCGATCAAGCTGTCGTCCAATTGTTCCGGTTGGCGCTGAATCTGGCGGACCCGGTCGATGGCGTTATTTCGGCTCAGTTGGCAGATCCAGGCCCAGCCGCCGCCTAGATCACTGCGATAAGCCTCGGCGTTGTTCCAGATCTTGGTGTAACTCTCCTGCAAGGTATCGGCCGCCAGCTCCCGGTCAGCGATTATTTTTAACGTCAGGCCGTACAAACGGGCACTGGTCAGACGATACAGCGTCTCAAAGGCCGGTCGGTGCCTCAGCTTAATCTGGGCAAGGCAGGCTTCGATCTCTCGATTCCATTGTTCTGGTTGCAATCTAAGCTCCTCGTTGAAGCCGCCAACGTAGTGGTTGACGGCTCCTCAGGGTCAGAATGAATCTACTAGGGTTGGACGGCCAGGTTCCACAATCCTTTGACCCCATCCCCGCTGGTATCCCCGGGCTGCGTATCCTTGACCCAGGTATACAGGGGTAAACCGTTTAGCGCCCACTGACGACGACCATCGGTACGCTCAACGATCGAATAGGGACCGCTGGCGCTCGCCCCGTCAGCAACCAACAGCGGAGGCCAGAGTGTGGCACACTTCTGATAGCAGTTGGACCGACCCGGCTGGTCCTTGGCGAAGGTATACAGGCTCAGCTGGCGCTCATCGGTCAACACCGACAGTCCCTCTTTGTTAAACACCTTAACCGGCACATCGTCGGCCCGGGCGGTAAACCAGATATTTTTGACCCCATGGCCGGTGGTATCACCGGCTCGTTGATCCTTGAACCAGGTGTAGAGCGGTTGACCTGCCAGAGTCCACTGACGAGCCCCATCTTTTCGGGTAGTGAGATCAAACGCCCCTTGCGGCTTGGCACCATCGGCTGCGATAAAAGGCGGCCATTTTTCGGCACAGGGACCATAGCAGTTGGATTGACCGGCACTGTCCTTGGCAAAGGTGTACAGGGTCATCCCTTCGGGTGTACGCCAAACCGCGCCCAGGTCGGTCTGCTGTTTGACTGCCGGTGTTGTCGTCATCTGGGTTCCGGTTGAAGCGCAGGCCACCAGGCCACCGGCCAGCAAGATAGGAAGCAAAGTTTTTGTCGGTTTCATCGATTTCCCCTGTGGTTGAATGGATCTATCTGGGGAAACGAACGGGACACTGCTATGGATGCATAGGAAGTTAAATTTTTTTGAATGCCGTCCAGGCCACTTCAACGCGTCAGTCAATGGCCGTGTTGCTGGCCGTTACTACGCGGGGATGACAAGTTGCTGGGCTGGCTACTGCTGGATTAACTGTGCCAAGGCCAATAACGCCGGATCAAGCGGCAGCCGTTTTCCCGGATCGGCCAGCGGACGCTGCACCAGGCGGCGGTTGTCCACCCCGAGCAGACAGCCGCCCTGACCGGCCTGCAGCACCTTGACCGCCATAGCTCCCAGACAGGATGCCAGCACTCGATCCCGAGCCGACGGATTACCTCCGCGCTGGATATGCCCCAGGATGCAGACCTGCGGGTTAAAGCCCCGTTCGGTCAATGCCTGAGCCAGGCGCTGAGTCCGGCCCGGCTTGCGCCCCTCGGCCACCACAATGATACGGCTGCTGGGGCGGCTGTTGGCATCACCCTGCTGCAGCGTTTCGCTCACCCGGTCCAGATCGATCGCCTGTTCGGGTACCAAAATCATCTCGGCGCCCCCGGCGATGCCGACCTCGGTGGCCAGAAAGCCAGAATCCCGCCCCATCACCTCGACCAGAAACAGCCGCTGGTGGGAGTTGGCCGTATCGCGAATCCGATCGATCGCATCCAGGCCGGTATTGGCGGCGGTATCGAAGCCGATGGTCTCATCGCTGCCCTCGATATCGTTGTCGATCGTGGCCGGCAGCACCACGACGGGAAATCCGGTCTCGGCGGTAAACTGTCGCGCGCCGGCCAGCGAGCCGTCACCGCCGATCACCACCAGTCCATCCACTTCCATCTCACGCAGGTGCTCGTAGCCCTGCCAGCGCACCGCCGGTTTATGGAACGCTTCGCAGCGGTCACTCTTAAGCAGGGTACCGCCCCGCTGCAGGATATTACCCACCAGCGGTGACGTTAACGGACGAATATCCGCCTCCACCAGTCCACTGTAACCACGCTGTATCCCCAGCACATCAATGCCCTGGTGCAGCGCCGCCCGGGCCACCGCCCGGATCGCGGCGTTCATTCCCGGCGCATCGCCGCCACTGGTTAATACGGCAATTCGACGGATATCCTGGCTGGGGATTAATTCGGGCAGATGGTACATGGTCTAAGCTTCCGGCTAGGCTGAGCCTGCATACCCTAGCGCCGGAATATGACTAAACGGAGAAACTATCGATCAGCCGGGCGCTATTTTGACAGCTATCAAAACCACCGGGAGCGGCACTGGTAACCGGGGATCAGATAGGACAGAATTGGCTCCAGCCCTTAACGCTTACGGGGAAATAGTCTGCTCCACGGCGGCTGCCGAATAATTACTCCGTGGCCATGTTGGCCATCAAAACCAAGGCGCAGTCGACCGAGCAGTCACCCCTCACCTTTGAACAGCTAAGGAATTTCTATGTTCATCAAGATCAAAAAGAACTGCGGCATCCTGATGGAAAATAATGCGATGGAGACCGGTATCGTGGTGCCGGTTTCGAGCAATTTCCTGATCAACCTGAACCAGGTTGCCGAGATCTCCTTCTACACCTTGAAAGAAAACAAGAAGCGCCAGAATATCGATCACGCCGAGCTGGTGATCCCGACCAACACCCGGGTTATCCACCTGACCATGGATTACCGCTACGAGAGCCACCAGGAAGACCGCCCTGGTGTCTTCAACCGTCAGGTCAACCAACGGGCTTACTACAAGCTGTTCTTCCTGCCCGAATGTCCGGGCGAGTACGAAGAGCTACGTGGCTATATCGAGCAGCAGGTTCTCAACCTCTGATTCACTCCACCTTATTGCTGCAGCAGGGCCTCAGAACAGGCTCTGCTGCGGTTCCACCAGCGCTTCGAAACTGTCGCCGACCAGCGGCAGGATGGCCTCAGCAACTGGCTTGAGCTGTTTCTCCAGGTAGTGCTGATAATCGATCGTCGCCGTGCAGGCGTCGACCGGTTGCGGTCCTTGGAGCGTGATCAGGTAACTCACGGCGCCACCTCGATGATATTTCGGCGGCTCGCCCTGTTGACGGCGCCGCTGCTCTTCAATTCGTGCCGCCTGCACATGGGGCGGCTGCGACTTCACGTATTCCTGTAACGGCCGCCGCAGCCGTTTACGATAGACCAACTCGGCGTCACAGCGGCCGGCCAGCAACGCCTCAACCTGCTGCTTCAACCAGTGTCGATAGGGTTGATTGAGGAACACCCGTCGGTAAAGCTGCTGCTGAAATCGACGCGCCAGCTGAGTCCAGTCACTGCGCACGCTCTCCAAGCCCTTGAATACCAGCGTCGGTTCCCCCTGCGAATCGAGCGTCATGCCCGCATAGCGCTTTTTGCTGCCCCGATCTGAACCTCGAATCGTCGGCATCAGAAACCGTTGGTAGTGGGTTTCGAACTCAATCTCCAGCCAGCTCTCCAACCCGTGCTCAGTCTGCAGACGCTGCCGCCACCAGTGATTGAGTCGCTTCGCCAACTGCTGACCCAGCAGGGCTGTGTCGGATGACTCCGAACTCTGGTGAGCTGAATCCGATGGTTGTCGCTGTACCCAGACAAACAGTGAATCGGTGTCGCCGTAGATAACCCGGTAATCGATATCGCCTGCCGACAGGCTTTCAATAAAATCACGGCTTTGCATCAGCACCTGGTGCCCGCGCAGGGTGATCGATCCGGACAGACGGTGATCGAAGAAGCGGCACTGATCCGAACCGAGCACACCGTAGAACGAGTTCATAATGATCTTGATCGCCCGCGACAAGGGCTCATTCTGCTCAGCCTTGGCCTGATCCCGCGCTTTCCACAGGGTCGCGATCAGGCCGGGCAGAATCGGATGAAGGCGGCAGAAGCGGGCTCCGTTAAACCCCTCAACACACTCCTGGGCGGGTTGTTCCAGGCCTTCGTACAAGCCCAGAGGGTCGATCAGAAAGCTGCGGATCAAGCTCGGGTACAGGCTCTTGAAGTCCAGTACCAGCACGTCCTGATACAGCCCCGGCCGTGAATCCATCACATAACCGCCCGGGCTGCTCATCCCCGCTTCGCCGGAAGCATAGGGCGGCGCCGTGCGGCCGGCACGATGCAGTCGCGGCAGATAGAGATGATCAAAAGCGGCGGCTGAACCGCCGACCCGATCCAGCATCAGGCCGGTCAAACAACTGCGCTCGATCAGATAGTCGAGCAGTTTTGCCTCGACGAAAATCTGCCATACCAGGCGGCAGTCTTCGAGGTTGTAGCGCGCCAGGGCGGGCTTATCCTGGCGAAACAGCCGGGTAATTTCGTCACCCCGCTGCTCAACGTGATCGATCTTTTTACCTCGTCCCAACAGCTGTTGTGAAACCGCTTCCAGCGAGTAGCTTTCAAATTGAAAGGTGGCCCCCTTGAGGCAATCGATGCCGTCTACCACCACCCGACCGGGCAGGCTGACCCTGGCCCAACCACTTTCGCGCTCATGCCACTGTAGGGTGCCGCCGCCTCGGCCCAGATTGAGCGAGACTCCCAGTTGCTCGGCCTTGGCCCGCAGAAAACGCAGATCGAAGTCGATCAGGTTCCAGCCGATCAGCATGTCCGGATCGAAGTCACGAACCTGATCAATAAAGGCCTGCAACAAAGCCTTTTCGGTGGGCAGGTAGTGAATCTCGGTCTGGTCATCGGCCTCCTCCGTTGCCGGGGCTTCGGCGCCACGCATCAGCACCCGCGCCAGCACCGGCTTATCCTCAGAGGCGTTCGCGACGGCGTCGTCGGCCACCACGCCGTAGAGCCCGATCGAATAAAGTTCCTGGCCGCGCATCGAGGTTTCGATATCAAACGACAGCACCCGCAGCCGGGGGCGAACGTCACAGGGCGCGATGCTGGCCCGCTCCAGTTGCTGCCAGCCACCACTGGTGCCGGCCGATTGCCACTGGCCGCTATTGATCTGCAGCCCGCCGCAGATAAAGCGCTCCATCAAATAGCGTTCGGCGGGACGGATATCGTCTTCGATCAGGGTGACGCCGAAACGCTGCAGCTGCTCGCGGGCACGATAGTAGGCTTCCAGTTGATTCAGATACAGGCCATCGACGGCCCGCCCCAAGGGGTCGCGCAGCTGCAATGGCTGAAGCCGCCAACTGGCCGCCTCAGCCTGTTCGGGAAACAGCGCCTGCAGCAGTTCCTGCACCTGCCGGCGCTCATCAGCGAGGGTAAAGAAGACCGCTTCCTGGTCGCGCACCAGCCAGCGAACCGGCCCTTGTTCGGTGCTGAGCCAGTACTGATAGTCCAACCCCTGTCGGCCCTGGCGAACCTGCTGGGTTAGAACAAAGCCCGACCGGCTTCGGTTCCGGTTCACCGCTTAGGCGCGTCCTCAAAGGGCGCGACCACTTGCAGGGTCGGGAACGCCTGCAACACCTGCTGCTGATGCCGGCCTTGGAACAGCAACTTCAGATTGGGGCCCGCATCCATGGTGAAGTAGAGCGGCAACCCCTGCTCGCGCAACGCCCAAACCTGTTGCATCGCGGCCACCGACTCTGGTTGCCAGTACAACAGTGGTGGCCAGGAGGCGATCATCGTGGCGTGCATCGACAGCGCATTCTGTTCCGCGGTTGCTCCGAGCAGATCGAACTCCTGCTGCTCGATAGCCTGGTGAATCCGTTCCAGGTCAGCGGCGGCCTGCAGCGGCCAGCTCTGGTACAGGTGAGCGGTATCGACGGTACGCTGCATTCCGGCGCGCGAGCCCACCGATTTGGCCGCCGAGGTCAGCGTCAGCAAACCGATTCGAAATTCCGGCCAGCGCTGCGCCAACGGCCGGGCATGGGAGTCCATACCGTCATCGCGAACCCCCATCTGCCATTCGACAAACCCCTCGAAAATGGAACGCGACGCACTACCGCTACCGAGGCGGGCGAAGGCTGACAACTGCTCGGGGCTCAAGCCGAAACCGTAGAGTTTATCTATCGCCAGCATCAGCGCAGCGAATCCCGACGCCGAGGAAGCCAAGCCGGCGGCAGTGGGAATGTTGTTATGGGTATCGACCTTGAGTCGCGGCGAATCGGGCTGTCGGAACAGATCCAGAAAGCTGACCACCTTGGCGGCGAATCCGCTCTCCAACGACTGCGCTTCGCCGTTCAGAACCACCTGATCCTGCGGGGCATCGATCGGGCTGAGTTCGGTGCGGCTACCCAGCTCACCCAGGCTGATCGAGAGACTCGGATTGATCGGCAGGTTGAGCGCCTTGTCGCGCTTACCCCAGTATTTACACAGGGCGATATTGCTCGGAGCAAACGCACTGGCCTTAGTGGCGGGTTGCTGCTGTGACGGCAGATACTGCTGCACAATCTGACGTGGGCTCGGGTTCTGACTCATGCTGTAGTTTTCCTGAAAGCGATAGCCGGATTAACGGGGGTACGGCGAGAAGGCGGCGCGGCGATTTAGTCGAAGCAAACACCCTCGGGCGCAACCTCTACCGGAATCCGGTCCGGCAGTGCTACCGACCGGGGTTGCCCCAACGAAATGACACAATCACCCAGGCCGGAGCCGGAAATTTTGGCACCCTGGACCTCAGGATCCTCCCGCAGCTGGTAGATCATCTGCGACAACTTGGCGTCATTGACCCCCAGTGCATCCATCAATCCCTGATAGTAGTTCATCAACCGTCCCAGCAGCGACCAGTCACTCTCACCTGCGGCCACACAGGCCTGCTCGGCACACTCAGCCATCAGCTGATACAGCTGATGGTACAGATGGGGCAACTGTTCCGCTGCGCCGGCCACCCGTTCCAGCACCAGCGGGGTTTTCAATTTATAGCCACAATAGTACAAGCCGACCGGCGGCAGCGTCGCCAGTTTCTGACGCTTGCCGGACTGGTGATAGGCAACCATGCCGCCTTCGATCGCCGCCGCCAGATCGGCACCCGATCCGCGCCCCTGCACCTGCAGCATGACCGTGCGGGCCTGCTCAAACAATTGATCGTTGTCCGGGCTCTGTCCGAACCAGCGGTTCAACACTGCCAGGGTTGCCACCGTCACCGCGGCCGACGACCCCAAGCCTACCAGGTGGGAAAAATCAGATTCGACCCGCAACCGCAGGCCTGCGCTGCAGGCTTTTCCTGTCTCAGCAAAGGCACTGTAACAATGCTCAAATGCCGTCAGGATAAAGCTGAAGGTTGCATCCCAAGGTCGCTGATCGATGGGCGCAGAGTACTGTCCCAACGCGGATTCAATCTCCAATTGCGGCTGATCCAATGCTGTCAGTTCGACCCGGATTCGTTTGTCCACCGCCAGCACCAGCGCACGGGCACCATGCAGCACCGCGTGCTCGCCCAGCAGCATCAGGGTTCCGGGGGCCGACGCCCGGATACTGCTATCGATCTGATTCATAAACCGCTCCCATCGTATCCATCTTCAGCGCCTGCCAAGATGACGAGCCACCCGGCAAACCACCCTGCGCCAGCTCCGGCGCATAGATCAACAGTAACCCTGCCCGGCTGCCGCTCACCGCGCCGGCTCCACTGACCTTGGCGCTGGCACCTTGCTGCTCCAGATCCCGTACCAGCCGTTGAACCCTGTCGGGCACCACTCCGATCCGCTCCAACAGCCGCTGATTCTGTCGTATCGAGGTATGAATCTGTTCCGGGTTTGCGGCCAGCAATGCCTGCTGAAACTGTTCGGTGATCGCGGCGAACTCATCCCAGATACCGCTTTGACCAAAATGGCGCCGTACCTGACTGCCGCACTGGCCGGTTGAACACTCCGGTTTGCCACTGTCGAACAGATACCAGCCCTGTCCCAGGATTGCCGGCAGCGGTTCGATCTCCGTCTGTTGAAACCGCAGTAAACCGCCACGGCCGCAGACGGCCGGGTCCAATCCGCTGGAGCGGCCGTGTTGTAGTTGCTCGCATTGAGTCACCAGAGCCACCAGTTCCTCGGTGGTCAGCGGCTTGTTGGCATATCCGCAGACCGCTTTGAGCAGCGCCGTTACCGTGGCCGCCGATGAGCCCATCCCCGCGCCCAGCGGGATCTGCGACCGCAACGTCAAGCGGCGTCCGGACAGCGTCGAGCTGCAATCGGGAAGCAAAGACAGGGCGTACTGGAATAACAGCGCCGGTTGCGCTAAGACCGTTTCGATCGGCCGTTCGCCGGCGATAAATTGCTGGTGGTATTGCTGCAGCTGGCGCCGCAGGGGGGCCAACTGATCCAGACGGATCCGCACACGGGTATCGAGAGTATCGAGATGAAGCTCAGCGTCATCACCGAGCTCGGGGGCTGCCTCGATCTCGGCCGTGGCATAGCGGCACAAGGCCAAAGCCAGTGCCGGCTTACCGTAGACCACGGCGTGCTCGCCGCTAAGAATCGCCTTGGACGGGGCCCGGGCGTACATCAGCGGGCGCTGTAAACCCGCTTATGCTGGTTGATTGCTTCGAGACGGAAGGGTCCGGTGGTCTGCTCGGGCATTAGATGATCGCCGCCGTCGGCCGGACATTCGAAATTGTAGAACTTGAGGTATTCGGTGTAGCTCAACTCGGTCCGCGCCTGCAACATGGCCTGGTGCTTGTCGGTATGCAGGTAGTCACGATAGCCGGGGACAACTGTTCCGCTGAAAAACTCCGATACGCAGCCGGAGCCGTAGCTGAAGAAACCGACCCGCTGACCGCTTAACTCCAGTTCCGGATTATCCAGCAGCGACGCCAGACCGATATAGATCGACGCGGTGTAGCTGTTGCCAATGATGCGGTTGTAATTCAGCGTCGGCATCACCATCGCATCCAGCGCAGCCTTGCTTCGCTCGCTATGGGTGAAGCGTGACAGCTGGGTCTGGGCCTTCTCGGCCATACGGCTGAACGGCAGGTGATAGCAGAGGTAGTCGAGCTGTTCGAACTCGGCGCCGCCCTGTTCCAGATAGTCACTGTAGGCCTGCTTCAGCGCCGTCAGGTAGATTTTGGTGGAGTACTTACCGTCCACCAGCGCGGTAGAGCGGTAATTGGGTCGCCAGAAATCCATCACATCTTCGGTATAGCGGCCCGATTCGGGGGCGATCTCAACCAGTTTCGGGTTCGAGCCGATCAATACCGCAACGGCACCACAGCCCTGGGTCGCCTCCCCGGAAGAGGCCAGGTCATAGCGGGCGATATCGGAGGCCAGCACCAGCACTTTGCGTTTTGGATCACGGGCCACGATGGCACAAGCCATCTGGATCGCCGCAGTGGCGGAGTAACAGGCCTGCTTAAGCTCGACAACCCGACAGCGATTGGGCAGATCCAGTAAGCCGTGAACAAACACACCGGCCGCCTTGGACTGATCCACACCGGTCTCGGTGGCGAACATCAGGGTATCGATGTCAGCGCGATCGCAACGCTCCAGCAACGGTAGCGCTGCCGCCGCCGCCATGGTCACGACATCTTCATCGGCACCAACGATGCCCATTTTTTCCTGGCCGATTCCCTGGTAGTACTTCTCGGCATCGATATTTTGTACGTCTGCTAAGCTCTTGAGATCAAGGTAAAAATTCGACGTATAAAAGCTGATATCATCAATACCGACAGACATGCTCTAAGAAAATCCTATTCGTCCAACAGTAGCGCATCGTTCAACCGCAGCTGTTCCAGATCGGCCGCACCGAGCAGGAACATCGCTGTTATAAATTCACGCTTAATGTGTTCAATCGTTGTCATTACCGCTTCGGGCGATTCCATGGCCGGCTTTAAGAAAGGTGCCGCCATGCCACAAAGCGAGCCGCCGAGTATAACAGATTTCACCATGTCGATACCCGATCTGAGGCCGCCGCTGGCAATAAATTGTGCCTGATGCATATAAGGTCTAGCCAAGCGGAGTGCGGTCGGGGTCGGAATGCCCCAATCCTGGAACAGCAGCCCGAGCGAACGCTCGCCATCGGGGCGGCAACGATGGTGTTCGATACGGCTCCAGGAGGTGCCGCCGCTGCCGGCCAGGTCAAACAACTGCACACCGAAATCCAGGCCCAGCGCGATATCTTCAGGCGCCAGGCCCGCGCCGACCTCTTTTAAGATCACCGGCTGATCAAGCGCCTCAACCAGGGCCTTAAGCTTCAGATCCAATCCGGAAAAATCGGTGTCACCTTCGGGCTGTACCGCTTCCTGCAACGGATTGAGGTGAAGAAACAACGCATCGGCCTGAAGAACTTCGACCGCTTTCCTAGCCTGCTCGATTCCGAAACCGTAATTGAGCTGTACCGCCCCCAGGTTGCCCATCAGCAAGGTCGTCGGCGCATATTGGCGCAACTCAAAGCTGGCTTTGGCACCGGGATGGCTGAACATCACCCGTTGGGAGCCAACCGCCATCGCAACGCCACAGCGCTCGGCGGCGATGGCCAGGTTACGGTTGATCGTTCGCAGCTGTTCGTGATCGCCGCCGGTCATCGACGAGATCAGAAGCGGGAAGCTGAGTTTTTTACCGAGAAACTCGCAGCTCGGATCGACCTGGCTCAGATCTAACTGCGGTAACGCGCGATGGCGCAGACGGATGTCATCAAAGTGGTGACGATTACGATCAACACCAACATCCTTCTCTATTGCCCGGATATGTTCGGTCTTGCGGCTATTGGTCGGATCACTCATTTCGTGCTCGAATCGGGTTCAGTATCGAAGCCGGATAACGCCTCAGCGTTCCATTGCCAGATGAGATTGCATCAACTCGCCGGGATTGGTCTGAGCCGCCATCAGCGACAGCTCGCCACAAAGAACGGTGGCCGCGCACCAGATCGCCAGCCGACGGGCATTCTCACCGGGTTCGCGCTCCTCTTTGCAACCCAGCATGGCCAGATTGTCTTCGACAAAGCCCAACCCTTTACCGTTGCCGACACTACCCATGATCAGATTGGGCAGCGTAGCGGAGAAGTACAGGTCGCCGTCTCGAACTTCGGCATGCACCACTCCTTGAGAACCTTCGACGATATTGGCCGCATCCTGGCCGGTGGCCAGATAAAACGCCAGCAGCATATTGGCGTAGTGGGCGTTGGCGCTGCGGATACCGCCGGCCATCAGGGTGCCGATCAGGTTCTTCTTGATGTTCAGCTCCACCACCTGTTCAGGGGTGGTTTTCAAGCGACGCTGACACAGCTCACGCGGAATCGTGACCTCGGCGACAACATACTTGCCGCGACCGAGAATCCCGTTGACCGCGGTGGCTTTTTTATCCGAACAGTAGTTGGCCGAAATCGACACATAGCTGAGTTGCGGATACTGCTCCAAAATCCACGGGAACAGTTGGTCGGCCGCATTCGTGACCATGTTATGACCGGAGGCATCGCCGGTGGTGAACTCCAGCCGCAGGTAGATCATATTGGCCACGACCTGGGTATGCAGATCGATCAACTTGGCAAAGCGGCTGCTTTTGGCCACCACCGCATTGAGGTCGGACATCCGCCCCTTGAGGCTGTTAATGGCCGCCAGCGCAACGCCAGCATCCGCCGCTTCGAGCAGGATCGATCGACTCATCCGATCATCGATCACGGTAGCCCGGATACCGCCGGCCAGCTTGGTCACACGGGCCCCACGGCCAACCGAAGGCCACAAAGGCGTTTCATAAGTGGCCAGCGGCACCATCACTTCATCGTCAACCTCCTCTCCGATAACTTTGACGGGACCGACATTGCGCATCGGGATCGGGGCTGTAGTGATTTTGTGTGATTTCATCCGCTCGGCTTAACTGATAGCTGGCAAAGAGAAGTGTCTGAGACAGTTCTGATCGAACTGTTCGTAAGTGGTTTTGAACCGGTTCAAGAGCCGGGTACAAAACCACCCTAAAAAGGCTGGGGCGATTGTATCTGCCGCCCAGAACGAATGCAATTTAGTAAGCCCTGCCGGCAGGTTGGCACTCCGTTGTAGCCAGAGCGCCAACAACAAACCTGGGGGCATTGCTCCCTACACGAAACGCTGGCGAGATATTTGAACAGTGATGTTACTCGTCGGTCAGCAGTCGATAGCCGTGCTGGTGCACGGTCTCAATTTCATAACCACTGCCTTCAAGCAATAGCGATTTGCGCAGACGACTGATGTGCATGTCGACCGTACGGGTATTGACCTCCTGACTGACCCCCCAAACTTCAGACAGCAGCCTATGCCTCGACAATAACTGGTTGGGATGGGTAAACAGGTAATCGGCCAGGCAGAAGTCCTTATCGGTAAGTGACAAGGGTTGACCGTCACGGCTGAGTTGATGCTGGTTTCGATCGATCAGGAAGGGGCCAAACTGCTGCAGCGCCGGCAGCTGCTCTTGATGCTGCGCATCGAAGCGACGCGCCAGTACGTGAACTCGTGATAGCAACTGATCGGCCTGTAACGGCTTGCAGATAAAGTCATCAGCCCCCTGCGCCAGCGCTTTGACAATCTGACTTTCTGCTTCCGGGGTGCTGATAAACAGCAACGGTATACGCTCACTTTGGTTAGCCAGCCCCTGCTCAATCAGGGCAAGACAGATCTCATCGTCGCAACCGCAATCGACCAGCATCAGGTCAAACGACTGCTGCTGCAGACAGGCAAGAAACTCTGAGGGTTGGGAGCAACAGGTGTATTCATGGCCGGCCTGCTGCAACCAGGACATAATCGATTCAGCCAGTTGACGATCCGGCTCCATTACAGCGATACGAAGCATCTAGCCCCCTTCCGAGATCAGTCGGTACTACCTATCGACCCGCCGCCTGAAACAATGATTGGAACGAAAAATCTGGGCAAGTCGGTCGACATCCGGCCACCTTAGGATAGCTGCATGTCTTTTCAGTAAGTATAGAAGCCCTGGAGGCGGGTAAGTTCAGAAAATTCCGGTTTTGGAATAGAAAATTCGAATGCTCAGGCATCAAATTCCGGATCCGACAACATCGCCCGCCGATCACTCAGCGCACGGAATCGATCCTGCTGTTTGGAATTCATGGCACCGATGCTGACATTCAGCAAACGCTCATTACAGACCGCCAAAATTTCTGTCGCCCGCTGCGGTTGCAGCTGCACCAACTCGTAGCCGGTTTGGACCAGATTAAGAAGCACACTGGGACTGTTCGGAACCGTTTCTAAGGCTTTGAGGAAAAAATCGAACGCCTCTTCGAACTTACCCTTACGGTAGAAACTGATCCCCTGTAGGTTATTGCGTCCCCATTCGGTTTCGGTAAAGACCCGGCGACTGAAGTCGGCCTTGTACTCTTCGGCCACCGTCTGCAACTGGGTGTTTTCCAGCCCTTCGAGCAGGTTATCCAACTCTTCGGCCTGCTGGCTGTCATCCAGCTTCTTGAAATCGACAAATGCATCCTGCGCTGCCGCATTAGCCCGCTTGATATCACCGGATAGCTTGTAGGTCTCCGACGTCATCAGGCGTGACTTGAAACGGATCAGGCGATCATCTTTGTACTCGTAAGCCACATCTTCCAAGGCTCGAACCGCTTCTTGTTCTGCTCGGGATGAATGCGAGCCGCCCTGGGGCGAAACCTTGGTCTGCAGGCACCGGGCCAGACCGAAATAGTTGTTGGGCTTCTGATAACAGGAGTGGCGGGCGTACTTGACCGATTCACGAAAAGCCCCAATCGCCACATCCCAGCTACTGTTCTCACTGGCCACATCGCCCAGGTCAGACTGCAGCACCGGCACCGTTGGATGCACGGCGACCGCTTTTTCCAGCAGCTTCTGGGCCGGTTCATTACGTCCGATCACGCGGTAAAGGCGTGACAGCCAGTCAAAGGCTTCGATACTCTCCGGGGAACGCTCCAATACCTGATTGAAACAGGCCATCGCCTCGGCAAAGTGCCCCTCATGGTAATGGCAGATCCCCATCCCCATGTAGGCCCAGGACATCCCCCGCTCATCGGCGGCATTCTGCAACAGACGTCGCGCCCGGTCGTAGTCTTGCTGTTGAATCAGCAGACGGCTCTGCAAACGGGTCAAATAGGGCCCCAACGAAGGCATCTTGCGCAGCATCTGCTCGATCATCTGGATAGCCTTGCCATCCTCGCCTTGATCGACCAGCTCCTCAGCAGGCCTGACCGCTTTCTTCAGCTTCAACAGCTTTTCAAGTCGACTATCAAATAGCTGGGGAGATACCGGTTTGACGAAGAAAGAATCGGCAAACGACTCCAGCGAGTCGTTGGCAACGCTGGTGCTGCCCTCCGGAAGAATCAGAATCTGGCAGTCAACCGCCCGTTTGAGGCCTTCGCGCACCGACTCTTCGATCACCTGATAACCGTTCTTTTCCCCCTCACCGAGGCCGTGCTCGATCAGGCAGAGATCAAACGACTGCATCCGCAGCAGGCTTAACGCCATATTGGCTGAGGACGCCACCTGAACCAACCCGGCCTGCTGCCCCTGCACCAACGTGCGCAATGAAGCCAGCGACTCCAGTCGTTTAGCGACGATCAGAACGGTTTTGTCGGCCAGCAATGCTGCCATACTGGGGATGTCCGGAAAATCAGTTGGAGAGTTATGGATAGTTAAACAGACAATACCAAAAAGTGCCTGCCACTCAAGCGCAAACGTTGATAGAGAACAAAATCAATTCAAAAAAAAGCCCTGACAATTCAGGGCTTTTTAGAACCGGGCATGATGATCAACCGATCATCAGTCCTCCAGCAGGCTACGACCTTTACCAGCGGCAATACGCATCCGCAGGGCGTTCAGCTTGATAAAGCCAGCTGCATCCTTCTGATCGTAAGCACCGGCATCGTCTTCGAAGGTGGCGATCGACTCGTCGAACAGGCTGTCGTCAGAGCTACGACCGATCACTTCGACATTGCCCTTGTACAGTTTCAGACGAACCTTACCGTTCACGTCGCGTTGGGAGTAATCGATCATCGCCTGCAGCATCTTGCGCTCTTCGGACCACCAGAAGCCGTTGTAGATGATTTCGGCATAACGCGGCATCAGCTCGTCTTTCAGGTGAGCGGCTTCACGGTCGAGGGTGATCGACTCGATGGCGCGGTGAGCACGCAGCATGATGGTGCCGCCAGGAGTCTCGTAACAACCACGTGACTTCATACCGACAAAGCGGTTCTCGACGATATCGAGACGGCCGATACCGTTCTCACCACCGATCTTGTTCAGGTATTCCAGCACGGTCGCCGGGCTCATCGGCTGATCGTCGATGGCGACGATATCACCTTTCTGGTAGGTCAGATCGATGTAGGTCGCCTTGTCCGGGGCCTGCTCCGGAGAAACACTCCAGCGCCACATGTCCTCTTCGGCCTCGGTCCAAGGATCTTCCAGCACACCACCCTCATAGGAGATATGGAGCAGGTTGGCATCCATGGAGTAAGGCGACTTCTTACCCTTCTTCTTGAAGTCCACCTCGATACCGTGGGTATCGCAGTAGGCCATCAGCTTGTCACGGGAGTTCAGATCCCACTCACGCCAGGGAGCAATCACTTTAACGCCCGGCTTCAGTGCGTAGGCACCCAGTTCGAAACGAACCTGGTCGTTACCCTTGCCGGTTGCACCGTGGGAGATCGCATCGGCACCGGTCTCGTTGGCAATTTCAACCAGACGCTTGGCGATCAGCGGACGGGCGATGGAGGTACCCAGCAGGTATTCACCTTCATAAACGGTGTTGGCGCGGAACATCGGGAATACGAAGTCACGGACAAACTCTTCGCGCAGGTCTTCGATGTAAATCTCTTTCACGCCCAGCGCTTCAGCCTTGGCGCGGGCCGGTTCGACCTCTTCGCCCTGACCCAGGTCGGCGGTAAAGGTTACCACCTCACAGTTGTAGGTCTCCTGCAGCCACTTAACGATGACCGAGGTATCCAGACCACCGGAATAGGCCAGAACGACCTTCTTAATATCTGACATGGTTGACTCCGTAAACGACCCGCTCCAGAACGGTAGCGGACTGCCGAAAAAAGAACCGCAGAATTATACACGTAAAAACAGGGTGCTGGGATAGCCTACCCAAAAAACTCTGTGATCAAGCCGAGCAAAACTAACGCCAGCTGCTGCGCTACTCGTCACGCTCAAGCCGCACCGTCACCCGGCGGTTACGGGCACGGTTTTTGGAATTGGAGTTTTTCACCACCGGATAGCGTTCGCCATGGTATCGGGTCGTGATCATCTCCTCATTGATACCGATCTTGGCCAGATAGCGTGTTACCGCCTCAGCCCGCTGACGCGACAGA
The DNA here is from genome assembly GCF_965230735.1 of Motiliproteus sp. Classification (GTDB taxonomy): domain Bacteria; phylum Pseudomonadota; class Gammaproteobacteria; order Pseudomonadales; family Balneatricaceae; genus Motiliproteus. The sequence continues at coordinate 2,226,347 of NZ_OZ246016.1, read as the reverse complement.
TCCCGGTTGGCCAACCGGCGACCCAGGTTGTCGGAATGGCCGTCCACGTAAATGGTTTTTACCGAGGGATCATTTTTGACATAGAGCGCTACCAGATCGAGGCGCTGACGGGTCGAATCCGACAGCCGCCACTGGGCCGACGGAAACAACACCGCAGAACGGGCAACCTGTTGGAAATTGACCGGTAACAGCTCGCCGACACAGTCCTGATAACTGCTGTAGGCCTGCTGGAAATTAGCTGCTGAGATCGCCACCTTCACCGCCGTATCGGTGCCGTACCAATTCTGGTTCGTCAGTGCAGGCATGCGTCCCTGGTAAAGCGACGTCAGAATGTCTTTGGCCAACGGCGGCTGCAGTCGGAACGACTTGCTGTTGACGGCATCACGAATCACCCCGATCCGATGGGTGCCGCGGCCGGGGTGCCAAGGCGGCGCCTCCGCCATAATCAGGGTTTCGTCACCCAGCAACTCCGCTTGCGGCGAGCTGATAACAAACTCCAACTGCTCCCCGGCCCGATGTTCAAAGGTCGCGGTACCGAAATCCGGTATCGGTTGAGACAGCCGGCAACTGAACTTGGAGGCTTCCAGCTCCCAGCGGGTATCATCCAGCGGTGCAATAAAGGTCACCGCCTGTACCGGCCCCGTCAGCAACGCCGCAACGGAGGCCGCCGCCAGACTGCCGTGGGGCAGCCGATCTAAAAGGTTTTTAAAAGCCATCAACATTACCGCGCTTAAGACCGAAATCAGCAATAGACGCCGGCTATATAAAGATTGCCAACTATTGTATTGGTTCGCCTCCAATTGGCAAAACTTTAGCCAAAACCGATCGAATACAAGCCCGAGGACGGTGGTCGGTTTTGAGCGGGGCTGATAAAATCGGCCCTTTCAGCAAGCTGTTTCCAAGGATCTCCATGCAACGTCTTGAAATCACACGCCCAGATGACTGGCATGTTCATCTGCGTGACGGCGAGGTACTGCGTAACACCGTCGCCGACATGGCCCGTTACTTCGGCCGCGCCATCGTTATGCCCAACCTGGTCCCCCCGGTCACCACCACCGATCACGCTCAAGCCTACCGCCAACGGATTCTGGACCAGATGCCGACCGAGCGCGGATTCGATCCTTTGATGACCCTGTACCTGACCGACGGCACCAGTGCCGACGAGCTGCGCAAGGCCAAAGCCAGCGGCTGCGTCACCGCGGTCAAACTATACCCGGCCGGAGCCACCACCAACTCTGCATCGGGCGTCACCGCACTGGAAAACGTCTACGGCGCCCTGGAAGCGATGCAGGAGCTGGGAATCCCGCTGTTGGTCCACGGTGAAGTCACCCATGCCAATATCGATATCTTCGAGCGCGAGAAGGTCTTTATCGAGCAACAGCTGATGCCGCTCACCGAGCGCTTCACTGATCTGAAGATCGTGATGGAACACATCACCACCGCCGATGCGGCCCAGTTTGTCGCCGCCGCCGGTGACAACATCGCCGCCACGATCACGCCTCAACACCTGCTGTTCAACCGCAACGACATGCTGGTTGGCGGGATCAAGCCGCACCTGTACTGCCTGCCGATCCTGAAACGCAACATCCATCAGCAGGCGCTACTGGAAGCCGCCACCTCCGGCAGCCCGAAATTTTTCCTCGGCACCGATTCGGCCCCCCATGCCCAGTCCGCCAAGGAAAGCGCCTGCGGATGCGCCGGTTGTTACAGCGCCACCTCGGCAATCGAGCTCTACGCCGAGGCGTTCGAATCGATGAACGCACTGGACAAGCTGGAAGGTTTTGCTTCGTTCCACGGTCCCGACTTCTATGGCTTGCCCAGAAACAGCGACAAGATCGTGCTGGAGAAACAGCCCTGGACCCAGGCCGAAACCCTGCAGTTCGGTGACCAGCCGATCGTCCCGCTACGTGCCGGTGAAACCATTCAATGGCGCGTGGTCGCCTAGCCTGAATTCGATAAGGACTTCTATCAGTGGCTAACACCCTATCCCCGATCGCCCAATTGATGTCGGAGCGATTTCGCGGTTATTTGCCGGTCGTCATCGATGTCGAAACCGCCGGCTTTAATCCGAAGACCGATGCGCTACTTGAGGTTGCCGCCTCACTACTGACCATGGATGACGAAGGTTTGCTGATCCCGGATCAGACCATCGACTGCAACGTCGAGCCCTTCGAAGGCGCCAACCTGGAAAAAGCGGCGCTGGAGTTTACCGGTATCGACCCTTATAGCCCGTTCCGTGAAGCGGTCTCTGAGAAAGAAGCGCTGGAGCAGATCTTCAAACCGATCCGCAAAGCGATCAAAGCCCACGGCTGCAAGCGGGCGATTCTGGTCGGTCACAACGCCGCCTTCGACCTGAGTTTTATCAACGCCGCCTGCGAGCGCGCCGAGATCAAGCGCAATCCGTTCCACCCGTTCTCCTGCTTCGACACCGCCACCCTGGCCGGTTTGGCGTTCGGCCAGACCGTACTGGCCAAAGCCTGCGACGTAGCCGGGATCGATTTCGACAACCGCCAGGCCCACTCAGCCGCCTACGACACCGAACGCACGGCCGAGCTGTTCAGCTTGATCGTCAATCGCTGGAAAGAGCTGGGCGGCTGGGACCCGGAAATGCACGACTGACGGCTCGGCCTGTTCGAAACCGGAACCCCAGACACAAAAAAGCCCGCTCTAGAGCGGGCTTTTTATCGCCTGTAAAAACTTACAGCTTGTCAGCGTTGTCGCTCAGGTACGCAGCCACACCGTCCGGAGAGGCGTTCATACCGGCGTCGCCCTTGTTCCAGCCAGCCGGGCAAACTTCGCCGTGCTCTTCGTGGAACTGCAGCGCGTCAACCAGACGAATCAGCTCGTCCATATTACGGCCCAGCGGCAGGTCGTTAACGATCTGAGAACGAACCACACCGTTGGTGTCGATCAGGAAGGCGCCACGGAAAGCCACACCACCAGCGGACTCAACGTCGTAGGCTTTGCAGATGTCGTGGTTCATGTCGGCAGCCAGGGTGTACTTGACCGCACCGATGCCACCCTCGTTAACCGGGGTGTTACGCCAGGCGTTGTGGGTGAAGTGTGAATCGATGGAAACACCGATGACTTCAACGTTGCGCTCTTTGAACGCGTCTACACGGTGATCCAGAGCGATCAGCTCGGACGGGCAGACGAAAGTGAAGTCCAGCGGGTAGAAGAAGACCAGACCATATTTACCTTTGATCGCTTCTTTCAGGTTGAACTGGTCAACGATGGAACCGTCACCCAGTACCGCAGGAACGGTAAAGTCCGGTGCTTCCTTACCAACGAGTACGCTCATTATTAGCTTCTCCAAGTTGCTTTTGGGATTAAAGTTATAAGGACAGACCCCCCGACCTGCCCCAGCAACAGCCAATGGAATATTAGCTTATGCGATGGAATATTTAGCTTATACGACTATTCGCTGTCAGCTGCCTTTTGCGCTGCAGCTTTGATCAGAGTCTCAAGTTCACCATTCTGCGCCATTTCGACAATGATGTCGCAGCCGCCGATCAGCTCGCCTTCAACCCAGAGTTGCGGAAAGGTAGGCCAGTTGGCGTACTTCGGCAACTCAGCGCGAATTTCAGGGTTTTCCAGGATATTGACGAAAGCAAAACGCTCGCCACAACCCATGATCGCCTGGGATGCCTGGGAAGAGAAACCGCACTGCGGGAACTTCGGCGTACCCTTCATGTAAAGCAGAATCGGGTTGTTTTCAATTTGATCTTTAATGGTATCGACGACTGTGGTCATGGTTCACCTGTAAGTTAGTTTAAAGAGCGCTCAGCTCCCCCCGGGACTTGCCATGCAAGCCCCTTTTGCCTGCGATTATACCCATATCCGACTATTTTTGTCTGGCTCTATAACGAGATATTTTTGTGACGAAATGAAGTAAATCGATAACCGCTGGCTATACTGACCGTTTCACTATTCTATTTGGCAAATCAACTTCCTGCCAGACTTGACAGCCTGCGCCGGAGTTTGCCAAATCCAAAAACCCGTGGTTAGAATTGACCCTTTTTCACAGGGGCAGCCGAAGCTCGATAGCTCCTTAGTTTGCCGCCGTAAAGGAATTCGACAATGACAGACTCACCGCTGATGAACAATTACTCCCGGCTCTCCGTGGCGTTTGAACGCGGCGAAGGCGCCTGGCTATACGATCAGCAGGGTAACAAGTTTCTCGATGCGCTCAGCGGCATTGCTGTCTGCGGCCTGGGTCATGCGCACCCGAAAGTCACCGCCGCCATCACCGAGCAGGCCGCCCGACTGATTCATACCTCCAACCTTTACACCATTCCGCTGCAGACCGAGCTGGCTCAACGTCTGTGCGATCTGTCGGGAATGGAGAATGTCTTTTTCGGCAACTCCGGTGCCGAAGCCAATGAAGCCGCGATCAAGCTGGCTCGCCTGTACGGACGTCAGTGTGGCATCGACACTCCGTCGGTCATCGTGATGGAGCAGTCATTCCACGGCCGCACCATGGCGACTCTGAGCGCCACCGGTAACCGCAAGGCTCAAGCCGGGTTTGAACCGCTGGTTGCCGGTTTTGTCCGCGCGCCGTTCAACGATGTCGAAGCCATCCGTACTATTGCCGCTAACAATAGCAACGTGGTGGCGATTCTGGTCGAACCGATCCAGGGAGAGAGCGGCGTCCGGATTCCGGATCAGGACTACCTCAACCAGCTGCGCCAGATCTGCGATGAGCAGAATTGGTTGCTGATGCTGGATGAAGTCCAGACCGGCAACGGTCGGACCGGGCGCTATTTCGCTTACCAGCACAATGACATCCTGCCTGACGTGGTCACCACCGCCAAAGGGCTCGGCAACGGCGTACCGATCGGTGCCTGCCTGGCTCGAGGTGCGGCAGCCGGAGTTCTCGGCCCGGGTACCCACGGTTCCACCTTCGGCGGTAACCCACTGGCCTGCGCCGCTGCGCTGGCGGTGATCGACACCATCGAGTCCGACAGTCTGTGTCAGAAGGCCGCCGATATGGGCGCTCTGCTGGTTGAAGGCTTTCAACGTGAATTCGAAGGAGCTGACTATGTCCGCGATATCCGCGGCAAGGGCTTGATGGTCGCGATCGAACTGGATCAGCCGGTCACCGAGCTGGCCGTACTGGCCAAGGTCAAAGGAATTTTGCTCAACGTTACCGGAGAAGGTAAGATCGTTCGCCTGTTGCCACCGCTGATCCTTAATGAAAGCGAAGCCAGCCTGATCATTGGTGTGATCAGCAAGCTGATCAAAATTCTGGTTTCCGACGAATAGCGTCGAGCCGACAAACAGATTTAGTGCCGACAACCGTCGGCCATCATTCAACCCCAACACGACAACGCCCTTGAGTTTTCGAGGGCGTTTTAGGTATTTAGCTATGGACGCTCAAACTCGACACTTCATGACCCTGAAAGACCTCAGCCCCGAGGAGCTGGATTACGTCATCGCCCGCGCGATCAAACTTAAGGAGATGCGTAACGAGGCTGTCATCTATGAGCCGTTCAAGAACCAGGTGCTGGGGATGATCTTTGAGAAGTCATCTACCCGCACCCGGGTCTCGTTCGAAGCCGGCATGACCCAATTCGGCGGCAGCGCGATCTTCCTGTCCCCGCGCGATACCCAACTGGGCCGCGGCGAGCCGGTCGAAGACAGCGCCCGGGTGATCTCGCGGATGGTCGACATCATCATGGTCCGTACCTTTGATCATCAGCAGCTCGAATATTTTGCCAGCTACTCTAACGTACCGGTCATCAACGCGCTGACCGATGATTTCCACCCCTGCCAACTGCTGGCGGATATGCAAACCTACGTCGAGCAGCGGGGTTCGATCAAAGGTAAGACCGTGGTCTGGATCGGCGACGGCAACAATATGTGTAACTCCTACATCAATGCCGCTGCACAGTTCGACTTCCAACTGCGCATCGCCTGTCCGGAAGGTTACGAGCCCCCGGCAGCACTGGTCGAAGCCCACGCCGACCGCGTTACGATCCTGCGTGATCCGGCCGAAGCGGTTCGCGGCGCTGATCTGGTCACCACCGATGTCTGGGCCTCGATGGGTCAGGAAGAGGAGCAGAAAGAGCGTGAGGCCGCGTTCGCCGGTATCTATCAGGTCAGCCCTGCACTGATGGATCTGGCCCATCCTGAAGCAATCTTCCTGCACTGCCTGCCGGCCCACCGTGGCGAAGAGATCAGCGAAGACATGCTCGACGATCCGCGCTCAGCGGTCTTTGATCAGGCAGAGAATCGCCTCCATGCCCAAAAAGCACTGATGGAATTCCTGGTGTTCGGCATCCAAAAACACGTGCCCTGAGCACAACTGCGGCAGTCGGGGCGGTGATTGCTGCCCCTCTGCCCACCCCATCGGTGCCAATTCCGACTATACTTGAATTTCGTTCATAACCAGTCAGCAATGACTCAACGATGGAGGCGGATGTATGGTCGAATTGAGACACCTGAAAACCCTGGCCGCGCTGCGTGATACCGGCAGCCTGGTCGAAGCTGCCGAACGTGTCTTCCTAACCCAGTCCGCCCTGTCGCACCAGATCAAAGACCTGGAAGAGCGACTCAATTGCTCGCTGTTTATCCGCAAAACCAAACCGATCTGCTTCACCAGCGCCGGCCAACGGCTGCTGGCGCTGGCTGACGATGTGCTGCCGATGATCCGCAACGCCGAACGGGACATCGCCCGCCTGGCCGGCGGCGAAACCGGCCGACTGAATATGTCGATCGAATGCCACAGCTGCTTCCAGTGGCTGATGCCGACGATCGATCGCTTCCGCGAGAACTGGCCCGAGGTGGAACTGGATCTGGCCAGCGGGTTCAACTTTTCACCGCTGCCGGCACTGGCCCGGGGCGAGCTGGATCTGGTGATCACTTCCGACCCACAACCGATCAACAGTATTCAGTACGAACCCCTGTTCGCCTACGAAATCCTGCTGGCGGTTTCCAACCAACATCCGCTGGCCCGCAAAGGCCATGTCGAACCGAGCGATATCGCGCAGGAGACACTGATCTGCTATCCGGTCGATCGTAACCGCCTCGACATTTTCACCCGTTTCCTCGACCCGGCCGATGTCGACCCGGAGATCCGCACCGCCGAGATGACGGTGATGATGATGCAGCTGGTGGCCAGCGGTCGCGGCGTTTGCGGTCTGCCCAACTGGGCGCTGAGCGAATACCTCGAACGCAACTATGTCAGCGCCTGCCAGCTCGGCTCCAAGGGCGTCTGGTCAACGCTCTATGCTGCTATCCGCGAGGATCAGAAAGACGCCGAATTTATGCGTGACTTCCTCGATACGGCACGCGAAACCTCGTTCAAAACCCTTAACGGGATCCGTGCCACGGCCAAGAACTGAGCCGCCCGCTAATAGGGCTGCGATTCCCTAGTCATCCTCGAACACAGGGCGTACACTAACGCCCTGTTTTTTCTGTGCACATCGAGTGCACGAGCTCTATATAGGTCGACTCATGGAACTTTGGACACCCGATAGCTGGCGCGGCAAGCCGATTCTGCAACAACCCAACTACACCGACGCCCCCCTGCTCAACAAGGTCGAACAGCAACTGTCTCAACTGCCGCCGCTGGTCTTTGCCGGTGAGGTTCGGGCACTGCGCGGCCAACTGGCCGAAGCCACCGAAGGCCGCGCGTTTTTGCTCCAAGGTGGTGACTGTGCTGAAAGCTTTGCCGAGTTCCATGCCGACAATATTCGCGACACCTTTAAGGTACTGCTGCAGATGGCGGTGGTACTGACCTTCGCCGGCAGCTGCCCAATCGTCAAGGTCGGCCGAATGGCCGGACAGTTCGCCAAGCCGCGTTCGGCCGATACCGAAGTGGTCGATGGCCAGGAACTGCCCAGCTACCGCGGCGATATCGTCAACGATATCAGTTTCAATGCCGATGCCCGGGTACCGGATCCGCAACGTTTGCTGCAAGCCTACAACCAGGCCGCGGCGACCCAAAACCTGCTGCGCGCTTTCGCACAGGGCGGTTTCGCCGATCTCGGCCAGGTACACGCCTGGAACCTCGGCTTTGTCGATAAGAGCCCGCTGGGGGAGAAATACCGTGACCTGGCCGATCAGATTGATCAGGCCCTGGCGTTCATGAAAGCCTGTGGTATCAGCGGCAACAACACGCCGCAGATCCACGAAACCTCGCTATACACCTCCCACGAGGCGTTGCTGCTCAATTTCGAACAGGCACTGACCCGTCGTGACAGCCTGACCGACCAGTGGTACGACTGTTCCGCCCATATGCTCTGGATCGGCGATCGCACCCGTCAGCTTGACGGCGCCCACGTCGAGTTCATGCGCGGCATTCAGAACCCGATCGGCGTCAAGGTCGGCCCCAGCATGGCCGCTGACGAGCTGCTGCAGTTGATCGAAGTGCTTAACCCCAACAACGAGCCGGGCCGTCTGAACCTGATCTCACGCATGGGTGCCGAACAGGTCGGTGACAAGCTCAGTCCGCTGGTCCGCGCCGTCAAGGAAGCGGGTCTGAAAGTCCTCTGGAGCTGTGACCCGATGCACGGCAACACCATCAAGACCAGCAACGGCTACAAGACACGTGCGGTCGATCAGGTACTGTCGGAGATGAAGGGCTTCTTCCAGGTCCATCAGGCCGAAGGCACCACCGCAGGTGGCGTCCATTTCGAAATGACCGGGCAAAACGTCACCGAATGTATCGGCGGCGCCTACCAGATCACCGAAGCCAACCTGGCCGATCGTTACAACACCTACTGTGATCCGCGCCTGAATGCCGACCAAGCGCTGGAACTGGCATTCCTGATCGCCGACACCCTGAAGCACGCCCGTCGCCAGTAGGCGCGGGCGGCACAGGTCAGGAATACCAAATGGCCGACCCTACCGAGGTCAAAACCGCGTTGAATCGAATCGAGCAGGCGCTGCGTGAGCTGGACCTGTGGTCCAGCGCTCCCCCCAGCCCGCAAGCGCTGCAAAGTGTTGAGCCGTTCTGTGTCGACACCCTCAGCCTTAGCGAATGGCTGCAATGGATTCTGATACCGCGGATGAACGCCCTGCTCGACGGCGAATTACCTCTGCCCGGCAATTGCCAGATTCTTCCGATCGCTGAGGAGAGTTTCAAGGAGTTGTTGCAGGATACGAATGCCCTGCTGCAGGCGATTGACGCCTTTGACAAGGCGCTGGGACCGACATCGATTTAACACCTCAGCGGACCGGGTACTGCACCCTGCCCGCCAAGGTTTTATCGGATTTCACTCCTGCTCAGCGAAGAGCCCATCCAACACGATATCGTTATAGCTGACGATGCCGCGGATCTGGTCACCATCGACCACCGGTGCCAACGAAATCCCGACGTTTTCAAACAGTCGTGCACAATATCGCACATCCATTCGTCCATTCACGCCGATGGCCGGCTTGGCCATGATCTCATAGACATTGACCCGCTCCGCCGAGCGGTCACAGGCGATCACTTTCTTGGCGATATCGGACAGCAGCACCATGCCGAACTCATCGTCCTCATGACGCTTCTTGACGATCAACACCCGAGCACGGCTCTCGCGCGCAATATCCAGTGCCTGAGCCACCGTCATCAAGCCGTCCACCTCAACAAAGTCAGACTTCATGACATCTTCGGCCCGAACGATCTTTTTCTCGCTCATAGCGAATCCTCAATTTTCTCAGATAGTTCTTTCACCTGGTGAGCAACGCCGACGGCATCTTCAACATCCAGTTGTACCGCGATACCCGTCCCCGGTTTAGTATCGAAGCAGCCCACCTCGGAGATACGCTCCAGGATATGCCGGCTCAGGTGCTCTTCAACCAAAAAGATGACCACATCACGCTGTGACTCCAACGACAAACCGAAGAAGGTCTTGCTCTTGTTGAGCCCCTCCCCGCGGGCGTTGTTGATCACCGTTGCCCCGGTTGCCCCCGCTTCTCGGGCGGCATCCATCACCGCGCGGGTTTCCGTATCCTCAACAAAGGCGAGGATCAGTTTGAAATGCATAGGTTAATCCCTCGATTCCCTTAAGATTGCTCTTGATCGAACTCGGCCTGTCGCCGGGCACGGGAGCGTTTTTCTCTGAATTCGGTTATCTGTGCATAGCCCATCACCGTGATCATCGGGAACAGGCTGGCAAAGGCGATCAGGCCGAAACCATCCAGCAAGGCACTGCGTCCGGGCACCGTTTCCGCCAGACCAAGCCCCAATGCCGCCACCAGCGGCACCGTCACGGTCGATGTGGTCACGCCTCCGGAGTCATAGGCCAGAGGTACGATCATCTTGGGTGCAAAGAAGGTCTGGATCACCACGAACACATAACCGGTGATGATGAAATAGTGGATCGGCACCCCGGTCACGATCCGGTAGGTGCCCAGTGCAATACCGATTGCCACCCCCAGCGCCACCGCAATCCGCAGCCCCCAGATACCGATGGTGCCACCGGAAACCTCATTGGCCTTGATCGCTACCGCGATCAGCGAAGGCTCGGCAATGGTGGTGCTGGCCCCGATCGCAAAAGCGAACAGATAGACCCAGTAATAATCCTGCCAGCGCAATACTTCAGCGGCACCGACAATGCCCTGACGGATAAACTCCGGATTGGTCAGCTGCTCGGCCATTAACCGACCTAACGGGAACAGCGCCTTCTCCAATCCGAGCAGAAAGAATGCCAGCCCGACGATCACGTAGGCAAAGCCGAACAACACCCGTTTCAGGTTGGGAATACGGCGACGAATGACGAAGATCTGAAAGCCAAAAATGATCGCGGCGATCGGAATCACGTCCTTGATCGTCGAAAACAGGATCGATAACAGGTTGGTTAGCAATTCCATCAGACGATCATCCCGTAAGCCATGACAAAGATCATCGGCGTCAGCGACGCGAAGGCGATCAGGCCGAAACCATCAATCATCGGATTCCGCCCCTCAATCGACGAGGCCAACCCCACCCCCAAAGCGGTTACCAGCGGTACCGTAATGGTCGAGGTGGTGACGCCACCGGAGTCATAGGCGATACCGATAATCTCCTTGGGCGCCAGCGCGGTCATAATCACGACCAGCACGTAGCCTCCCATGATCATGTACTGGATCGACCAGCCCTTAAGAATCCGCACCACCCCGAGCACGATCGCCAACCCGACCGACAGCGCCACGGTGAAACGCAGTCCGCTGGCATAGACCGAGCGGGCATCAGGGTTGTTCTCGATCATGCCGCCGTTGGCGGCTACCTGGGCCGCTTCGGCCGCCACCGCAATCAAGGCGGGTTCGGCCACGGTGGTACCAAACCCTAACGCAAAGGCGAAGGTGATCAACCAACTGACACTGCCTTTGCGGGCAAAGGCATGGGCCATCGACTCGCCGATCGGAAACAAGCCCATCTCAAGACCGAAAATAAAAAACGTCAGCCCAAGAACAACAAACACCACCCCGGTCAGAACCCCGACCAGATCCGGCAACGGTTGTTGAAGAACCACTAACTGAAAGAAACCGATGACCAGAATAATCGGCGCCAGATCGCGCAGACTACCCACCATCGATTGCAGTAACGCATAGAGCGATTTTTGCAAAACTGATATCCCCTTCGTTTGCAATCACTCGATTATAAAAAAGCTGGAACAGCCTTTTATAGACCCACCTCAATGTTTATCATGGAATGCTCAATAAGCGCTAACTTTTCTTTGCGGCTCAAGCGTTTGAGGCGATATTCCTGCTTGGAAGCGGTGCTGCGGTCCGGGAACGGTTGCTGAAAACAGATTCGCTTGGGCGGATCGGTACGAAAAAACTTGGCCCCACCCTTACCGCTGCGATGTTGCTCGAAGCGGCGCGACGGATCAGTCGTGATGCCGGTATAGAGCCGACCTCCCTCAGTCTCGATCATATAGAGAAACCAGTCTTGCGATTGAGCTGAAGATCGTTCTTTGGTGGAAGGTTCAGTAATTGCTGCCGTCGACGCTGACAATCGTCGTTACCTCCTAGGCTCGCGGTGATAGAATTGCCGCTCAGCATAACCAACCGCAAGCCTTGAAAACACCCACCCATGCAGCCGATTCAAACCCTTACCGATTTTTTATCCAACGCCAATGTCAGCTTTCGTCTCTTCGACATGGGCCGGCGCGTATCCAAGCTCCGTACCGAAGAGTTTCGTCGTTTCGAGCAGGCACAAACGCCCTACCCGCTGCCATTTTTGCAGCAGGCCTGGATCGGTGTGCTGCTGTGGAGTCCCAAACAGAAACAACAACAGATTATCTGGTTCTTGAAACTGCCATTGGATGAACAGGGTCTATTGGTCCAGGCGGCCCGGGACGATTTTCTGCACCGCCTGGCCCGCTGTGTCGGCGACCAGTTGCTGGAGCAGAACGAGGGCGAAGATCCCCTCAAGGACAACCCGTTCGCCTTCACCCCGGATCAAGAGAAGATGGCCGCCTTCCACGCCAAAGCCGCACAGATTCTCAACCAACCCCACTCGGTGTTCTACCAGCCCACCCGTGATTACCTGGCCGGGCTGAAGGACTTGAACGACTGGCAGCAGCTGGGATTACAGGGTATCGCCGATGTCTGTGACCGGCTGGATCAGCAAAATAACGCCGAGCTCCTAGAGCGCAATCTGGATAAATTGCCGCTACCTCCGCTGGAAGCTTTCTGCGCACAACTGGAGCACCAACAACCACCCCACGCCCTGAGCCGGGCGCTGTCACGGCGACTCCATCGCGAGCTCGAGACGGCCAGTTGCGAGGCAACCAGTATCGGCGCCCTGCTGCGCGCGCTGTCACAAAGCTTCGACGACGACCAACGCCAACGGGCGATCCACGCAGTTTTGGATACCGACTACGGAAAAGATGTGGAGGTGTTGGCCGCCATCGCCAGTCGCTGCTGGGCCGACCTTCAGCAACCTGAACTCTGCCAGGCATTTCTGGAGGCCCTAGCCCGTAATCCGGCCGGACAAGCCTGTTTCAACCGCGTCCTTGCCGACCTGGTGTTTATTCCGGGGATGCGCCCAGCGGTCATGGCCGGACTGCGCAACCCCGAGCGTAGCGATGAGTTAGCGCAAGCCATCGGCGGTTTCTTCGGCCAAGTTCGCTAGAGCATAGCCTCAGGCGTGGATGGGAACCGCCTAAGGTGACTATGGTTTGATCAGCAAAGGCGGCCGAAGCCGCCGGTGGGCTCAGAATGGGTTTGAGCCGATCAGAACTGATCGTCGGCCAGCGCCATGGTAGCGCTGCTGCCGGAACGGATCGCGCAGAGCAGTCCTGCCGTTCGCGGTAGCAACTGCTCGCAGTAGAAGCGTGCCGTTACCAGTTTGGCCTTTAGGAACTCAGGATCACCGCTGCCGGTATCCAGCATGGCCTGAGCCTGCAACGCACTGCGCGCCATCATCCAGCCGCCGCTGAGATAACCGAACAGCATCATAAAGCTGACCGCCACGCTGCCGGCGGCGTCTTCATCTCGGGATGCCGCATCCAATAACCACTCCTGAGCCTCATTCCCGTCGCGAAGTGCATTGCGCAGCGCAGCGGTAATCACCTCGGTGTTTTCATTGCTGGCGTCCAGCTCGGCCAGTGTCTGCTCCATCTCACCCAACAGTGAATCGATCAGTTTACCGCCGTTGAACAGATTCTTACGACCGACCAGATCCATCGCCTGGATACCGGTTGTCCCTTCGTAGATCGGCAGAATCCGAGCGTCACGGAAATACTGGGCGGCCCCGGTTTCTTCGATAAAGCCCATGCCGCCATGGACCTGAACACCCAGACTGGTCACTTCCTGCGCCATCTCGGTCAACCAACCCTTGACGATCGGAGTCAGCAGCTCGACCCGTCCTTGATGCTGCTGGCGCTGCTCGGCATCACTACAGTGATTGGCCCGATCAATTTCCATCGCCGCCAGATAGGCCACCGCCCGCATCGCCTCGGTCGAGGCCCGCATCTGCATCAGCATTCGACGCACATCCGGATGCCGGATGATCGGCACCTGGGTGCCATCAGCCTGAGTCCCCTGCAAACGCTCTTTGGCATAATCGACCGCATGCTGATAAGCGCGCTCCGAGATCGCCACTCCCTGCAAACCCACCGCCTGACGGGCATGGTTCATCATCGTGAACATGTAGGCCAGACCTTTGTTTTCCTGTCCGACCAGGTAACCGACGGCACCACCTTCGTCCCCGAAGCTCATGACACAGGTGGGGCTGCCGTGAATGCCGAGCTTATGCTCCAGCGATACCGCTTTCAGATCATTGCGTTCCGCGGGGTTACCATCGCTGTCGAGCAGGAACTTGGGCACCACAAACAACGAAATCCCCTTAACCCCGGCCGGTGCATCCGGCAGCCGCGCCAACACCAGATGGACGATATTATCGGTCATCTGGTGATCACCCCAGGTAATAAAGATCTTTTGGCCGGTGATCCGGTAGTGATCGCCTTCACGGACAGCACGGGTTTTGATCGCCGCCAGATCAGACCCGGCTCCCGGTTCGGTCAGGTTCATGGTACCGGTCCACTCACCGCTGACCAGTTTGGGTAAGAACTGCAGTTGCAGCTCATCGGTGCCGTGATGGGTCAAAGACTCAATCGCTCCCTGCCCCAGCATCGGACAGAGCCCGAATGCCATATTGGCCGACTGCCAGACTTCATTGACCGCAGTTCCAAGCAGATTGGGCAGCTGCTGACCACCGAATTCGGCTCTGGCGGTGAGCGAGCCCCAGCCACTCTCCACATACTGCTGATAGGCTTCGGCGAACCCTTCGGTCTGCTGCACGCCTTGCTCGGTGAGGGTCGCGCCCTGCTCATCACCGTTACGGTTCAGCGGCGCCAGCACCGTCTCACCAAGCTTTCCGGCCTCTTCGAGAATGGCGTTGGCCAACTCGGAATTGACCTCTTCGACAGCATTACGTTGGCAGAACTGATCCAGGTCCAGCAGCTCGTTGATGACAAACTGCATATCTCGATAGGGATGGCGATACTCACTCATACTGGTTTCTCAACTCTATATCCACGTCGACCACGACTGCTGAACCACGGTTCGCGGAGGTTGTTTTTTAGGGTTTAGGAACGGGCTTCCAAGACAGGCTTGGGTTGCTCTTTGGGGCGCAAAATCAAACGCGCCAGAGCGGGTAGAAGAATCAACGCACCGAGCATGTTCCACAGGAACATGAAGGTCAGCAGCACACCCAGGTCGGCCTGGAACTTGATCGGTGACCAGGCCCAGGTCCCCACACCAATCGCCAGTGTAAGGCCGGTGAAGGCAACCGCTTTACCGGTACTGCGCAGAGTATGCAGGTAGGCATCGGTCAAAGATTCCCCCTGCTCCATGTAGAACTGCAGTTTGGAGTAGATGTAGATGCCGTAATCGACCCCGATACCCACTCCCAGCGCGATTACCGGCAAAGTGGCCACTTTGACGCCGATCCCCATGTAGGTCATCAACGCCTGACAGAGCACGGAGGTCATCGCCAACGGCATGATGATACAGACCACGGTTTTAACCGAGCGGAAGGTCAAAAACACCAGCACCCCGACCACCCCGTAGACCCAGGCCAGCATCTCGTATTGAGCGGTCTCGATCACGATATTGGTGGCCGCCTCGATACCGGCATTACCGGCCGCCAGTTCGAACCGCACCGAGCCGTCGTTGTGTTGCGTGGCAAAATCAGCCGCCGCGTCAGCAACCCGGGTCAGGGTTTCAGCCTTGTGGTCATTCAGGTAGATCACGATCGGCAGGAAGTTGCAGTCGCTGTTGACCATCCCCGGCGGCACATGCTTCCCGGCGGTGGCCGAGTTCATCACGAAGTTATTGCGAGACAGCTCGGCCCACTTCAGGTTGCCCTCGTTCATACCGACCAGGCCCCGCTTGGCCACATTGACCATCGAGAACGACGACTGCACCCCCGGGACCCGATTGATCATCGACTGGAAGTGCTCAACCATCGTCAGGGTGTCGTAGCTGACGCAGGCGTCATCGGCGGTCTTAACCATCACCACAAACAGATCGGCGCTGGTGGCGAAGTTCGACGTTACAAAGGCGTTGTCCTGGTTGTAACGCGAATCCGGTCGCAACTCCGGCGCACCGGCATCCAAATCACCGATCTTCAGATCGCGGCTGTACTCGACTCCCCAGATCACCATCAGGGCAGCCCCCAACGTGATCATCATCGCCGGCACCGGTCGCGACGCGGCCTGCAGCAAATTCCAGAGTCGTTCCAACACGTTAAACTGATCCCCGGCCGCACGGACACCGGTGTAGGACAGCACCACCGGCAAAATCACCAGATTGGTCAGGATGATGGCGGCGATACCTAAACTGGCAGCGATCGCCAGGTCCTGAATCACGGTGATGTCGATCACCATCAGGGTGATGAAGCCGATACCGTCGGACAGCAGTGCGATAAAGCCGGGGATATAGAGCATCCGGAAGGCGTTGCGGGCCGCCTGCAGCTTATCGAAGCCATGACCGATCTCGGAGGCGGTCGAGTTGACGATCTGAACCCCGTGAGAGATCGCAATCGCAAACACCAGAAAGGGGACCAGCATCGAATAGGGATCAAGCTCAAACCCCAGCAACCGCAGCAACCCCAACTGCCAAACCACAGCAATCAGCGAACAGGCCAGCGGTACCAGGGCGCCAATCAGGCTTCGGGAATAGATCAGCAACAATACCAAGGTAATCGCGATGGCCATTGCAAAGAAGGTGGCGACCTGCCCGGCTCCTTCGATCAGGTCCCCCACCACTTTGGCAAAACCGGTGATATGAATCTTGACCCTGTCGGACTCGTATTTGTCCCGCACCAACTCCTCAAGCCGCTGCGAGAATTGATCATAATCGAGCGGCTCGCCGGTTTCGGGGCTGATATCGTAGAGCGGCGCCAGAATGATTGCCGATCTGTGGTTATTGGCGACTAACGAGCCGATACTGCCGGACTTGGCCACGTTGGCGCGCAGCTTGTCCAGCTCGGCCTCTGACCCATCATATTCGGACGGAATCACCGGCCCGCCGACAAAGCCTTCCTCGGTGACCTCGGTCCAGCGAACATTCGGTGTCCAGATCGACTTCAACCCGGAACGATCAACCCCTGGGATAAAGAACACTTCGTCGTTGATCTGCTTCAGGGTTTCCTGAAATTCAGCCGTGTAAATATCATCGCCGGTGGTCTCCACGGCGATCCTGACGGTGTTACCCAGCCCTGCCATCTCCTCCTTATTTTCCAGAAAGTTGGCGATATAGGGGTGCGAGGTGGGAATCATCTTCTCGAAGCTGGCGCCCATGGTGAGGTTGGTGGCGTAATAACCAAACACACAGGTCATCAGCAGGCATAGGGCCAGAATCAATGGTCGGTTGCCGAACAGAGTTCGTTCGACGATGGCTTCGGAATCTTTCAGCGGATGCATCAGGTGGTGATCAAGCTCTTTGGTGTACTTCGACATGGCCGGATTCCTTATTATTTAGCAGCTTTTGCAGCAACAGGGTTTACAGCGACACGTTGCACGCCGGCCAAACCGACCACCACGACCTGATTATCTGCCACCGGCAGCACCGCCATACTCGGTGCCGGTATCGGCAGAGACTGTGGAACAAACCGGTCACTCCCGGCAGGTTTCACCAACAAAGCACCGAAGCTGCCCACCAGAATCTGAGTACCATCTTCCAGTCGGGTCATACCGGTCAGGGTTCGCTTGATCGGTAACGCTATCGGTTGCCAACTATCGCCGCCGTCGTTGCTTTCAAACGCATTGCCGCGCAGGCCGTAGGCGACCAGGCGCCGATCAGCGAGGGATTTGATACCGAAGAAGGAGCCGTCATAGGGAGAGTAAAGCGCCTCCCAGCTCTGCCCCCGATCGGTGCTGCGAAACAGGGAACCGGCTTCACCGGCGATATAGAGAGCACCATCTGCAACGGTCATCGCATTCAGGTGAAAGCCATCGATATTGCCCAACGCTTCATTGATTGCTTGCCATGAGGCCCCACCATCACGGGTTTCAAGAAGTAATCCGTAAGCGCCGAGTAGATAACCATGCTGCGAATCGACAAAGGTGACATTAAGCAGTGTCGGCAAGGCCCGGTCTTCAACCGCTAATGCCGCTTCTTCAGCCCGGAACATCAGTTCTTCCAGCTCATACTCCGGATACTCGGGATCTGCCTCAGCGTCAGCTACCAGCGCCCGGTAGTAATCCGCGACCTGTTCGATTATCTCGCCGCCTTCAAGCACCTTGCGCCAGTTTTCCCCTCGGTCATCACTGCGGATAACAATGCCGTCGTGCCCCACCGCCCAAAAGGTGGATTCGTCAGCCTGGGCGATACCGGTCAACATCACCGATACCGGCACAACCGCCTGACGCCAGCTCACACCCTGATCATCGGACAACAGCACCCGTCCCCGCTCGCCGACCGCCAACAAACGGCTATCGCCTTCGATCAGCCCCACCAGTAGGCTGCGTTCCGGAGTTGATATGGCCTCGGTCGGCCGATTCATCCGATCATCAAAACCGGCTTGGGCCGGACCCACTACCAACAGAAGAAAAGAAACCAGTGTCGAAATCAGCACGCACCGTCCTGAACGGGTCGATGCGGCATTCTTCAGTGACAGCCGAAAAGGCGGCAGAAGAGATAAAAACATAGGGAGTGCTCGAATTATTGTTATCAGTGGTGCCAGAAGAGACTGGGAGCTGCAACTCCATCCCGCCCTATTCAACACTGCACCGATTCTAAAGTAGAAACGACCGACAACCTGTATCCGTGGGCGCCAATTGCTTATCACCACGTTTTGAACAGACTGACATAGATTTATTTTACTTTTATATCAAAAAGTTAAACCGACTAGAAAGATAGAGCTTGCTGCCTCAGTGGGCTGAGACCAGCACATCTTTGCGTGGAAATGCCTACTGTAAAAAGCCTGCTACCAAACCAGCAATAACTATCTTAATCTGTTATTTTTAAACATTATTTTGGCACAAGAACAGAACTTGGCGACGATAGAGTTAAAGGGACAGGTTAATCCCAACGCGTCAGATGATACGAATTTGGCGCCTAAAGATTGCCGCCCCACCAAAGGGCTGACTTAGGATGTCGACTGCGGACAACCACAGCCCGGCCGATCTCCCCCTTCAGTGATCGGCACTCTGGATCAAGTTCGCGAATGAAAAATAGAACAAATACAACAAATCAAGGTGGCAACATGACGACGAAGGTCTCGAACCAGCCTGTGCTTCAACCTAAGCGAGGATTCAAGCTGGCCCCGCTGTGCTCGGCAATGATACTCGCAGGTACTCTCTCCGCTCCTTCCGCTCACGCAGTCTATGAATTCAACATTGGTGATATCGAAGCTCAGCTGGATTCTGAGTTGTCACTTGGTGTAACCGTGCGTACCGAAGGCCAGGCAGCCCGATTGGTCGATCCGCAAAACGGTGCCTATCGTGGGGTTGCCGGTACTGCCAAATCGAAAACCATCGACGACGGCAACCTCAACTTCAATAAAGGCGACATCGTCTCCAACGTCTTTAAAGGCACCCATGGTCTGTCATTGCGTAAAGACAATGTTGGCGCTTTTGTCCGGGTCAAATACTGGTACGACTTTGAGCTGGAAAACAACAGCGTTCGTCACGGTAGCACTACCACCGGTTATGCACCTCAAGGCGGACGAATTGCGTTAAACGACAGCAAGTTTGACGATGAAGCCCGTTTCTCAGGTATAGACCTTCAGGACGCCTTTATTTTCGGCGAATTTGAAGCCGGTGAGATGCCGGTGGATCTGCGTCTTGGACGACAGGTTGTCAGCTGGGGTGAATCTACCTTTATCGGTGGCGGTATCAACCAGATCAACCCGATCGACGTTCCCGCTTTCCGCCGTCCCGGCGCGGTACTGAAAGATGTGCTGATGCCGGTCAATCTGGCCTACGGCTCCATCGGCTTGACCGACAACCTGACCGCCGAGGCGTTCTATCAGCTACAGTGGGAACCCTATACCATTGATGGTTGTGGAACCTTCTTTTCCACTAGTGATGTAGCGGCTCCCGGCTGTACCGGTGTAAACACAGCTCCTGACCATCTGGTCTTTGGTCCAGACGGCACGATAACACCCTGGGACGGTGGCCTCTCTATTCTGGGGGCGCCTGTTGCTATTGCTCGCGGCGAAGATAAAGAAGCCAAGAACTCGGGTCAATTCGGTTTAGCGGGACGCTACTATGTCGAAGATATCGAAACCGAGTTTGGTGCCTATTTTTTGAACTATCATAGCCGCCGACCCTACTTTGCGGTTACTTCTGAACCCGACAACCCCACCTATCACCTGGCTTATCCGGAAAACCTGAAAGTTTACGGTCTGAGCTTCAACACCACCCTGGGAGGTGTTTCTTGGTCAGGCGAGATCTCTTATCAGCCAGATTTCCCCGTCGCTTGGAATACTGCCGAAGCTCTACAAGCCGCCATCCTATCAGAGAACAGCCTGACCTCTGCAGGTCAGGTGAGCCCTGGATTCTATGACGATCTGGACGCAATTCGAGATACTGGTAATACGCTGGTCCTGGCAGATGAGTACGATGTTTATCAGCTCCAAACCTCCTTTATCCAGTTCTGGGATCAGGTGATGGGTGCCAGCCGCTTAAGCCTGATTGGCGAGGTTGGTGCCACCTATACCCACGGTATTGCAGAAAGTTACGACGATATTAATACCCGTCGCTACGGTCGTGGCATTGTCTTCGGCAACTGTACAACAGCAGGTATCTCCGACCAAACCGTCGCCTGTAGCGAGGGTGGTTTTGTTACCAAGCTGGCATGGGGCTATCGCCTTAAGACTGCACTGACCTACAACGACGTTTTCTCCGGCGTAAACCTGACTCCGTCGGTAACCTGGCGCCATGACGTTGACGGTGTTGCACCCAACGGCAACTTTATCGAAGGCCGTCAGTCGGTTTCGTTGGCCTTAGATGCTGATTATCTGGGCCAGTACAACGCCAGCATCTCCTACACCAACTACCTAACCAGTGAGTGGGACCCGCTCCATGACCGCGATCATCTGTCGATGTCTATCGGTATGTCGTTCTAAATGGTCATGAGCTTGAGAGGAATTTGACGAATGAACAAGCAAGTATTTCAAATGCGTAAACTGGCCACGGCCATAGTAGCGACACTCGCCATGGCTGGCGGCAACGCGATGGCGGCGGTCAGCGCCGAAGAAGCTGCCCGGCTGGGTGCAGATCTGACCCCGATAGGCGCCGAAAAAGCCGGCAACGCCGACGGTTCTATCCCGGCCTGGGATGGCGGTATGACGGAATCGGTAACCCAGGGCGATAACCCCTTTGCCGATGAGAAACCACTCTACGTCATCACCAATGCCAACAAGGAACAGTACAAGGACCTGTTGACTCCCGGGCAGATTGCCCTGTTTGAACGTTATCCGGACACCTATCAGATGCCGGTGTATCAGACTCGTCGTACCGCCGCCTACCCTGAGGTGATCTACGAAAAGGCCAAGAATAACGCCACCAAAGCGGTGATTCGTGAACAGGTCGCTTTCGACTATGACGAGTCGGTTCCCTTTGCGATTCCGCAAAATGCCGAAGAGATTGTTTGGAACCACCTGCTGCGTTATCGCGGCGGTTCGGTGAAGCGAGACCTGATGCAAGCGGCAGTTCAACGCAACGGGGACTACACCGCGGTCAAACTGGCCGATGAGTTTGTGTTCCCCTGGCATATCGCCGACGGCTACGACCCGGAAAAAGACGCCAATGTACTGTTCTATTTCAAGCAGGTGATCAAGGCCCCGGCCCGTCTGACCGGTACCGTACTTCTGGTGCATGAAACCCTGGACCAGATTAAGCAGCCGCGCCTTGCCTGGATCTACAATGCTGGCCAGCGCCGTGTTCGACGAGCCCCGCAGATCGCCTACGACGGCCCGGGTACAGCCTCTGACGGTCTGCGGACCTCAGACAACTTCGATATGTTCAACGGTGCCATCGATAAGTACGACTGGAAGCTGGTCGGTAAGAAAGAGCTACTGATCCCGTACAACTCGTTCAAACTGGCTGATAAGAGCCTGAAGTACGACGACATTCTGATGGCCGGTCATGTCAACCCGGAGTTTACCCGCTACGAGAAACACCGCGTCTGGGTCGTGGAAGCCAACCTGAGTGAAGGAGAGCGTCACATCTACGGCAAGCGGGTGTTCTACATCGACGAGGATACCTGGGGCATCGCTGTGGCGGACCACTACGACGGTCGCGGTGAGCTGTGGCGAGTTTCTGAAGGCCATGAGATCCAGTACACCGAGGCCAAAGTGCCCTGGAATGCTGCCGAGATCATCCATGATCTGCAGTCCGGTCGTTACCTGGCACTGGGCCTGACCAACGAAGAGAAGGGCTTGAACTTTGACCATAAAGCCAAGCACCGCGACTTCACCCCTTCCGCGCTTCGCCGAGCCGCCAAGCGATAACCGCTGACCGGCTCAGGCTGGCGGCAACTTTTAAGCAGGGCCTTATCAAAACCCGCCTGTTCAGCAGGCGGGTTTTTTTGTTAATAAAATTGAGCGTTTCTGTTCTAGAATCTGCACAGATTGTTGCTATAAGTTGAGCCTTTCACAGATTTCAGCGTTTGGAATCTTACCGTTCAACCAATTCGCGAATAGGAGATCTTTGATGCAGGAGGCAACCACAATCTCCGGCTGGGCCCTGGCCATCCAGCGTGCACTCGAGTCCTATCAGGTTGATCCTGCCCCCCTGTTTCGCGAAGCTGGTATCGATATCGATGCCATCAAAGACCCCAACGCCCGCTTTCCCAGCCACAAGACCATCACCCTGCTGGATCTGGGCATCAGAACCACCCGGGATCAGGCTTTCGGTCTGACCGTCGGTCGCTTTGTACGCCCCACGTCGTTGCATGCACTCGGATTCGCCAACTGGGCTTCACGGGATCTTCGCGAAGCTCAAACCCGCATGTGCCGTTACTTCAAAGTGCTGACCACCTGCACCTATGGCGAGATCGTGGAAGATCGGGACACGGTGGGTGTGCAGGTGATGGCGTACCCGAACTACCTTTCCCGTCTCACCTCTCCCCATTTCGAAGCGATTCTGTCCTGTTGTGTACAAACCGCTCGCCACCTGATGCCGGGACGCTTCAGACTGCATCACGTCCGCCTGACCCGCAGTCGCCCGGAGCAGGGAATTGAAAGTTTCAATCGCTTTTTCAAATGTCCGATCGAGTGGGAAAGCGACCGCACAGCCCTCTATATCGAACGAGAGCTCGCGGACATGCCGCTGCCGACCGCCAACCCGGAGCTGGCGCATCAAAACGAACAGCTGTGCAAGGAATATATTGCCCGGTTCGACCGACAGGATATCGTCAACCAGGTCTCCAACAAGCTGGTGGAGATGCTGCCACACGGAGAACCCAGCATGGAGCTGGTCGCATCCGAAGTCATGGTCAGCTGCCGTACGCTGCAGCGTAAACTCAAGGACCACGGCACCTGCTATAAGCAGCTGCTGGACGACATTCGCAAAGAGATGGCGATTCAATATGCCCGCCAGCAGCATGTCCCCATCGGTGAAATCAGCTACCGCTTGGGATTTGCCCATATCAGCAACTTCTCCCGCGCCTTCAAACGCTGGACCGGCAAGACCCCGGTCGATTTCCGTGAGCAGGCACTCTAACTGCCGTCCCAGCTGCACTGCCCAGAGGATGCAGCTTTTCTCACGCCGAGACCTCGCTTCAAAACCAAACCCCGATTGTCGACGAAGCTGAACACCAGCAACCCCAAGGACGTATCGTAGGTTTCCTAGTCCATTAGCCCTATTCCCCGACCGGCTTATTGCTCTTTCCCGATTCGCCTCCTAGGATGAGAGCAGAACAGGGACGAAGGGACCGACCATGACCGAAGTAAAGGCCGGTGCAGCAAGCGCACAGTTTCTCCAGCACCTGACCGAAGTTAACGAAACCCAACAGGTTATCGCCAGCGAAGATATCTATAACCAGTTTGGCGTGTTGCTGGTTTCCAAGGGCAGCCGGATCAATCCTCAGGCACAACGCCAACTGCAGCAGCACCGGTTGGAGAAGGACCTTGACCAACAGATCGAACTCGAACAGACCCTGACCGATCTCGAGCTGTTTCAGCAGACGCAGTCCTTGCTTGATCAGGACCCTGAACTTAAGCGACTGCATCAGAACAACCGTTTTGAAGACCCCTTCCGACACTTCTGTCTGACCGAAGACTTACCGCTGCCCCTGCGGCAGAAGCTGACCATCATGAAGCAGCAACTACCGTCGCTGTTTCAACACAGCCTTTTTTGCGGCTGGGCTTGTACCCTGATCGCTCGGGAGATGAAACTGTCCTCCGAGGCCTGTCGCAAGGCGTACGTGTGCGGACTCCTGCACGATGTAGGCATGCTCTATCTTGCGCCGAAACTTCAAACCCAAGCACCGCTTGAAAATGACGATTGGCGAGCGCTGCAGAGCCATGTGGTAATCGGGCAGCGCTGCGTGGAGGGCTTGGGTCTTCACCCCTCGATCGGCCAGGGAATTCTTGAGCACCACGAGCGACTGGATCAAACCGGCTATCCCAGCCGTAAATCCCCGGACAAGCTCAACAAGCTGGGCCAGATTGTTGCCAGTGCGGATATGCTCTACAACCTGTGCAGTAACGAGCTCAACAACTCCGACAAGGCAGTGCACGACGCCTTGCCTTACGTCAAAGTTCACCACAGCAGCTTTAACGCCGAGATCCATGCTGCGCTGATGCGGGTACTCTCCAGAGCAGGTACCCGCAGCGATGACGAAGCGGCCTCCCTGCAACCGGTAAACCTGGAGCGGGTCAGAAACGTCAACCAGCATCTGTCCGAGCTACTCACCCCCCTGACCCCGCTGGTTGAGAAAATCAGCCAGCTGGACTTCAACGAAGGCAGTAAACTGGCCACCATGATGGGGGCGATCAATCAGGTGCTGAGTACCTCCGGAATCGCAGATTCCCAACTCAAGGACTGGTTGATGGCCGACATGGACCCGAGCGACCCGGATAATTACGACTGCCTCAAAGAGACCGATGCGATGCAGTACGAATTGCTTTGGCTGTTGAAAAGACTGGGGTGGAACCTCGACAGTCTGCTCCAATGCGAGGCAGCCAAGACGCTCTCTGAACGCGGCGAACTGGAACAGTACCGCCAACAGCTACAGAAGGGGCTTGAGCGGGGTTTTGATAGCTACCGCCAGCAAGCGGATCAAGATTAGTTTCCGTCCAATCAATTTTATGTTTACGTTAACGTAAACAATCGATAGAGTTGGATAGCTTCATACCCGGCTGA
The DNA here is from genome assembly GCF_965230735.1 of Motiliproteus sp. Lineage (GTDB taxonomy): Bacteria > Pseudomonadota > Gammaproteobacteria > Pseudomonadales > Balneatricaceae > Motiliproteus. The sequence continues at coordinate 2,201,106 of NZ_OZ246016.1, read as the reverse complement.
ATTCAACGCTATGGACAAAACCTATTCGATCAGCGATCTCTCCCGAGATTTTGAGATCACCACCCGCAGCATCCGCTTCTACGAGGACCAGGGCCTTTTAGCGCCGACTCGACGCGGCCAGACCCGGATCTATTCCAAAGGGGACCGCGTTCGTCTGAAATTGATCATGCGGGGTAAGCGACTCGGGTTTTCACTGGCCGAGATTCGCGAAATCATCACCATTTACGATACCAGCCCCGACAGTTCAGAGATCCAACTGAACCGGATGCTCAGCATCATAGCGACCAAAAAACAGGCCCTCGAGCAGCAGATACGTGATATCGCCATGATCCGCATGGAACTTGAAACCACCGAAGAACGCTGCCGCCGAGCACTGGATGACCTCCATCAGGCCTCAGATTCAAACCCCGATTTCGACTGATCCACTTACCACCCACCCGATAACGACCACCGGAGCCTTCCCCTTACAGCGTAAGACGTGGTTCAACCCTCGACTGACAACTTGGCCGTGGCCAAGCTACCACCCCATCTCGGCCAGCATCCCCAACTATACTCAGCACAGGCGACAAACCGGTTAATGGTTAGCCTAATTTATAAGTTTACGTTTACGTTAACTTACTGTACGCTGCCGTATGTTGATAATAACCGGTCCGACCGAGAGCTATAAGACGCAACAGGAACCCCGCTATGGCCATCCTTGAATCGAAGATCAATCCCCGCAGTGCCGAGTACCAGCAGAAGCAGGAGCAGATGCACGAAGCGGTACAGGAACTCAGAGATAAAGTCGAAACCATCGCCCAAGGTGGCGGTGCCAAATACCAGGAACGTCATACGTCCCGGGGCAAGCTGCTACCGCGCGAACGGATCAACCGACTGCTGGATGAAGGCTCCCCCTTTATGGAGCTGTCCCAGCTGGCCGCCACCGACGTCTATGAAGAAGAGGTACCGGCCGCCGGTATCATTACCGGTATCGGCCGGGTCAGCGGCCAGGAATGCATGATCGTCGCCAATGATGCCACCGTTAAGGGTGGCACCTACTTCCCACTGACGGTGAAAAAACACCTGCGCGCCCAGGCGATCGCTGAAAAGAACCACCTGCCCTGTATCTACCTGGTCGATTCAGGCGGCGCCAACCTGCCCCGCCAGGATGAAGTCTTCCCTGATCGCGAACACTTCGGTCGAATCTTCTACAACCAGGCCAACATGTCGGCCAAGGGGATTCCGCAGATCGCCGTGGTCATGGGGCTCTGTACCGCCGGTGGCGCCTACGTACCGGCAATGGCCGATGAGTCGATCATCGTCAAAGAGCAAGGCACCATCTTCCTGGCTGGCCCGCCGCTGGTGAAGGCTGCCACCGGCGAAGAGGTGTCCGCCGAAGACCTGGGTGGCGCTGACGTCCACTGCCGCACCTCCGGTGTCGCCGATCACTATGCCCAGAACGATCAGCACGCGCTGGAGCTGGCCCGACAGGCAGTGTCGCGCCTGAACCGCCGCAAGAACATCAACCTCGATGTGAAGCCTTCACTACCGCCGCGCTTTGGCGCCGAAGAGCTTTACGGCATTGTCGGTACCGATCTGAAGAAGCCGTTCGACGTGCGCGAGGTGATCGCCCGTATCGTCGACGACTCCGATTTCGACGAGTTTAAAAAGCTCTACGGCTCGACCCTAGTCACCGGCTTTGCCCGTGTCCACGGCTACCCGGTCGGAATTATCGCCAACAACGGTGTGCTCTACTCCGAATCGGCCCAAAAAGGCGCCCACTTCATCGAACTCTGCTGTCAGCGCAAGATCCCGCTGCTGTTCCTGCAGAACATCACCGGCTTTATGGTCGGCCAGAAGTACGAGGCCGAAGGGATCGCCAAGCACGGTGCCAAGATGGTCACCGCGGTTTCCTGCGCCCAGGTGCCGAAACTGACCGTGCTGATCGGCGGCAGCTTCGGCGCCGGCAACTACGGCATGTGTGGCCGCGCCTACGACCCCAACTTCCTGTGGATGTGGCCCAACGCCCGTATCTCGGTGATGGGCGGCGAACAGGCCGCCGGGGTACTGGCCCAGGTTAAGCGGGACGGCATCGAGCGTACCGGCGGCAGCTGGTCCAGCGAAGAAGAGGAAAGCTTCAAGCAGCCGGTCAAGGATATGTACGAGAAGCAGGGTCATCCGTTCTACGCCTCCGCCCGACTCTGGGACGACGGCGTGATCGATCCGGTCCAGACCCGCGATGTGATCGGCATGGGCCTGGCCGCAGCGCTGAATAAAGAGGTCGAGGAGACCAAGTTCGGCGTGTTCCGGATGTAAGGGAGGAATCAGAGATGAGCGAAACCGTACTCTATAACGTGGATAGCCGAGGGGTTGCGACCCTGACGCTGAACCGTCCCGACGTCCATAACGCCTTCGACGACGCGATCATCAATGCGTTGATCGAAAAGCTCGAGCTTGCTGCCAACGATAACGCCGTGCGCGTGTTGGTTTTGCGCTCTGAAGGCAAGAACTTCTCCGCTGGCGCCGACCTGAACTGGATGCGCCGGATGGCCCAAAACAGCCATCAGGAAAACCTCGAAGACGCCCGTGGGCTGGCAAAACTGATGGAACTGCTGAACTTCCTGCCCAAGCCCACCATCGCCCTGGTCCAGGGTGCCGCCTTCGGTGGTGCCGTCGGACTGGCCGCCTGTTGCGATATCGTTATCGCCACCGAAGCCAGCAAATTCTGCCTGTCCGAAGTTCGTATCGGCCTGATCCCGGCCGTGATCAGCCCCTATGTGAATCAGGCCATTGGTGAGCGCCAATCACGCCGCTACATGCTGACCGCCGAGGCCTTCAGCAGCGCCCAGGCCCAACAATGGGGCCTGGTGCACGAGCTGGTTGCCGACAACGCCGACCTCGACGGCGCCAAAGAGGAGCTGGTTGCCAAACTCTTGGGCAACAGCCCGCAGGGGATTGGCGCCGCCAAGGCGTTGATCTTCGCCGTCAGCCAGAAACCGATCAGCAGTGACGTGATCGAAGATACCGCCCGGCGAATCGCCGATATTCGTGTCAGCGAAGAGGGTCAGGAAGGACTGAACTCTTTCCTCAACAAGCGCAAACCGAACTGGATTCAGGATTGAAAGGGCTTCGATATGCTTACCAATATTCTGATGGCAAATAGTGGTGACCAGCCGCAGCGCGGCGCAGCGACGAGCGCCGAAGGCGTGAAGTCAAATCGCAACCTGAGCAACGCTCAGTCAGGCGATCATTTTCAAATCAGCGAACAGGCGTAACCGGAGCTCCCTATGTTTACCAAAATTTTGATTGCCAACCGTGGCGAGATCGCCTGCCGGATTATCGAAACCGCCCATAAGATGGGCGTAAAGTGTGTCGCGGTCTACTCCGAGGCCGATCGCAATGCCCGTCACGTGGCGCTGGCCGACGAAGCCTTCCTGCTCGGCCCGGCACCCAGCCGCGACAGCTACCTGCGGATCGACAAGATCATCGAAGCCGCCAAAATCTCAGGGGCCCAAGCCGTTCACCCCGGTTACGGTTTCCTGTCCGAGAACGCCGAGTTCGCTAAAGCCCTGGCGGAGAATGGTCTGGCATTTATCGGCCCGCCGGTTGGCGCCATCGAAGCGATGGGGTCCAAGAGTGCCGCCAAGACGATCATGGAAAACGCCGGGGTTCCACTGGTACCCGGTTATCACGGTGATGATCAGAGCCGCGAGTTGATCAAGGCCGAAGCGGCCCGCTGCGGCTACCCGGTACTGCTGAAAGCCGTCGCCGGCGGCGGCGGTAAAGGCATGCGGGTGGTCTGGCAGGAGTCCGAGTTCGACGAGGCCTTCGATGCCGCCAAGCGTGAAGGTGAAAGCAGCTTCAACAACGGCGATCTACTGGTTGAAAAGTACCTGACCAAGCCCCGCCACGTTGAGCTCCAGGTATTCTGTGACCGTCACGGCAATGGTGTTTATCTGGGCGATCGCGACTGCTCGGTCCAGCGTCGACACCAGAAGGTGATCGAAGAAGCGCCGGCACCGAACATCTCCGACGAGATCCGCAAGGCGATGGGTGAGTCCGCCGTCCAGGCTGCCAAGGCGATCGACTATGTCGGCGCCGGTACGGTCGAATTCCTCTACGACGAGGACGGCAGCTACTACTTCATGGAGATGAACACCCGACTGCAGGTCGAACACCCGGTCACCGAACTGGTGACCCGTCAGGATCTGGTCGAATGGCAACTGCGCGTCGCCGCCGGTCAACCGTTGCCGCTGGCGCAGTCCGATATCAGCCTGCACGGCCACTCATTGGAAGTCCGTGTCTATGCCGAGGATCCGGATGCCGACTTCACTCCGGCCACCGGCACCCTGGATTACCTACGCACCCCGGTGGAAAGCAAATATGTCCGGGTCGATACCGGCGTCATCGAAGGCGATACCGTCAGCCATTATTACGATCCGATGATTGCCAAGCTGATCGTCTGGGACGAAAGCCGCGAGCTGGCGCTGACCCGGATGCAGCAGGCGCTGGAGGACTACCGTATCTGCGGTCTGAAGACCAACCTGGGCTTCCTGTCGAAACTGGCCGGTAGCGAAAGCTTCCGTCGCTTCGATGTCGATACCGGCTTTATCGAACGTCACCACGATCAACTGTTCAGCAACGACGAGATCGACGAGCAGCGCTATATCGCGCTGGCCGCCTGCTACCTGACCCTGGCCCGCAAGGCCAGCTCGGCCAATCAGGATGATCCGACCTCACCGTTCAACCGCCTCAACAGCCTGCGGTTGAACAGCCGGTACGCCCAACCGTACGAGCTGACGCATGGGGACAACAACCATGCCGTCAGCGTGCTGGAACGGGATCAGGACTTCCTGATCCGGGTGGATAACTCCGAGTTCCAGGTCAAAGGCCAACTGAGCGGCGACCAGCTCAGCGCCACCCTCAACGGTCACCGTTTCTCGGTTTCGGTATTCCAGAAAGAGGCCGACATCACCCTGTTCCACGACGGCTGTCAGTTCGAATGTCAGCGCCATGTGGAAATCCATGGCGATGCCGAAGGTGAACAGGCCGGTTCACTGGCAGCACCGATGACCGGTACCGTGGTTGCGGTACTGAAACAGGCCGGTGATCAGGTTGAAGCCGGCGAAGGTTTGATCGTCATCGAGGCGATGAAGATGGAGCAAACCATCAGCGCCCCCTTCGACGGCACCGTCAGCGAAGTCTACTTCGCAGCCGGCGATCTGGTCGACGAAGGCGCCGAACTGCTCGGGCTTGAAGCCAGCGGGGAGGAGTAAGCCATGTCGGTCCAACAATCAGCGCTTCCACAACGGGTAAAGATCGTCGAGGTCGGCGCCCGTGACGGGCTGCAGAACGAGCCGGGTGATATCGTCGCCACCGGCGTCAAGCTGGAACTGATCCGGCGGCTGGAACAGGCCGGTCTGAGCTACATCGAAGCCGCCAGTTTCGTGTCGCCCAAGTGGGTCCCTCAGATGGGTGATGCGGCCGAGGTGATCGGCGGCATCGAGCCCAAACCGGGGGTCACCTACGCCGCGCTGACCCCAAACCTGAAAGGGCTGGAAAGCGCACTGGAAGCCGGCGTCAAAGAGGTGGCGATCTTTGGCGCCGCCTCCGAGAGTTTCTCGCAGAAGAACATCAACTGCTCGGTGGCAGAAAGCCTGAACCGGTTTGAAGCCGTGATGGAGCGGGCCAAGGCCGCCGATGTTCGGGTTCGAGGTTATGTCTCGACGGTGATGGGCTGCCCTTATGAGGGGGAGATCGCTCCGCAGAAGGTCGCCGACGTGGCCGAAACCATGTTCCAGATGGGCTGCTATGAGATCTCGCTGGGTGACACCATCGGTGTCGGCACACCACTCAAAGCCAAACGGATGCTCGAAGCCGTTTCCGGCAGAATTCCGATGCCGCAACTGGCGGCCCACTTCCATGACACCTACGGCCAGGCGCTTCCCAACCTGCTGGCGGTACTGGAGGAAGGGCTGGCCGTGATCGACAGCTCGGTGGCCGGTCTGGGCGGCTGTCCCTACGCCAAGGGTGCATCGGGCAATGTCGCCACCGAAGACGTGGTCTATATGCTGCACGGGATGGGAATCGAAACCGGAATCGATCTGCCCAAGCTGATCAGCGCCGGGAACTACATCATGGAGCAGCTGGGACGCGAAACCCGCTCCAAGGTGGCGCGCGCACTGGGTTAACCCCCTGGCGTGCACGGCAGGATCAGTCGCAGGAATCGGGGATATCAACGCAATGACTGGCTAAATGATACCCCGATACACTATGCTGGATTACGGTCCGCCGGTGGCTAAAGGCCTCCGTGCAACAGTGTCCAAATCAGGCATAGGGATGTCGCTATCGAAACCGAAGAGATGCTGGGGCTGATCCTGGATAGCCAGAGAGATGCCGTTTTCGCTGTTAAAGAGCGAAAAATAATCTATGCCAATCGGTCGGCCGTTAAGCTGGCCGGTTACGGCCTCGACGAGCTGTTGGAACGGGATTTCAACCTGCTGGTGGATCCGGATGAAGACCCGCATTTGATGGCGCTGGCCCAGCAGCGTGGTCGCAATCAAAACCGCGAAATCCAGTTCGATCTGATCCCCAAGACAGGCGGCCCAATCCCGGTGGCAACGGTGCTCAACCACCGTTTTCACGATCAGTTGGGCCATCTGTTTATCGCCTCGGTTCACGATCTGCGCCTGCGCAGAAAACTGACCAAAAAGATCAAACGCTCCGAACGCGAATTCCGCCAGATTATCGAGAACCTACCCGATACCTTCTATCGGACCGATGCCAACGGCATCATCACCATGCTGTCGCCGTCCAGTAGCCGACTACTGGGCTATACACCGGCCGAAGCGATCGGTACCAAGTTAGCCGACTACTACTATCACCCGGAAGACCGTGACCATGTGATGCAGAAACTGGCCGCCAATCACGGCAAACCGATCCAGGTCGATTCGGCGCTGCGGCATAAGAGCGGCCACCTGGTCTGGGTTTTCAGCCATCTCTATGCACGTACCGACGACGACGGCAATTTCATCGGGGTCGAAGGGGTGACCCGCGAATCCACCAAGCGAAAACTCGATGAAGAGCGCTGGATCTATGCGGCCAACCACGACTTCTTGACCGGTCTCTACAACCGCAACTACTTCAATGCCGAGCTTGAGCGCGCGATGCGCCGAGCCAAGCGCAAAGATGACCAACTGACGCTGATCTATTTCGATCTGGATGGCTTCAAGTCGATCAATGATAACCACGGTCACGATGCCGGTGATGAACTGCTGTCGAGCATCGCTGCTCAGGTAAAACACTACTTCCGTGAATCGGACCTGATCGCCCGCATCGGTGGTGACGAGTTTGCGATCCTGTTCGAAAACGAGCTACCGCCCCAGAGCGCCCGTGAGGTGGCGGAGCAACTGGTCATGCTCTGCCGTCACCCTCTTGAGTACCACGGCCGGACGCTCAAGGTCAGCGCCAGTGCCGGCGTCGCCCGCTACCCCTGCCATGGCGACTGTCCCAAGACGCTGCTCAAAAGCGCCGACAACGCCATGTACCAAGCCAAGCTGGCCGGGAAAAACCGTATCGCCCTGCTCAATTAAGGCAGCACCTTTACCACCAACAACGGCCGATTTGCCGTTGAAGGAACAGCCTCGGTTGAAGTTGTTGATCGACCTCGAAGCCTTCGGCAAAAAATCGAGCTAGAATAGCGGCTTTGTTCACCGACGAGCCGACTCAGACCCCATGACCCGCAACGATTCCAACCTGCCCAACGCCTCCCTGATCAAGCGCCTGGGGGCAATGCTATACGATTCTCTGCTGCTGGCCGCACTCTGGATGGTGGTCGGTGCTATCGGGGTTGCCCTGAACAACGGTGAGGCGGTGAAGGGCCCGCTGTTCAACAGCGCATTGTTTCTGGTCACCTTTCTTTTCTTTATGATTTTCTGGACCCGCAGCGGTCAGACGTTAGGCATGCTGGCCTGGCGGATTCGAATTCAAACCCCGGAAGGACAGGCGATCAGCGGTCTGCAGGCGTTGATCCGCTTCTTCAGCGCCGGGCTGTCGCTACTCTGTCTGGGCGCGGGTTACTGGTGGATGCTATTCGATAAGCAGGGACTGACCTGGCATGACCGCTACTCGGAGTCACGGGTGGTTCAGTTACCCAAGGTGAAAAAGAAGAACTAAAAATCTGCGACTCCAAACGAAAAAGAGCCCTAACCGGGCTCTTTTTGCATGCATACGAACAGGTTGCCGCAGATTAACCGCCCCGCCGCAACATCCAGAACCCGGCCAGAATACAGGCGCCGATCGGCGTCAGCACCGCAATCACCGGCGGAAAACCATACACAGTACTGGCCGGACCCAGCAGGTCCTGGCTGAATTTGAACACCAGCCCCACCAGAATGCCCACCAACACCCGCTGCCCCATGGTCACCGAGCGCAGTGAACCAAATACGAAAGAGACTGCGATCAGCACCAGCGAGAAGATCGCCAGCGGCTGCATCAGCTTGCTCCAGAACGCCAACTGGTGCGGGGCGGCGTTGATCCCCTGGGAGTTCATGTAAGCGATAAAACCACGCAGGTTGTAGACCGACATATCCTCAGGAGCCAACGACAACAACTCCAGAAATTCCGGCTTCAAATCCGACTTCCAGTGCTCTTCGGGCTTCACCACGATACGGGTCTGATCGCCGTCAAAGTGGGTGGTCCGCATCTGCTGCAGTTTCCAGACACCCTGCTCGTATTCGGCCTCTTTGACAAAACTGGCGGTCAGCAACTCGCGCTGATTATTGAACTCGTACAGGGTGAGGCCATGAACCAGGCCATTTCGCTCGATCGCATTGAAGTGCATTACCCAGTTGCCTTCACGGTGCCAGACCCCGTATTGGGTCCCGACGGCACGACCTCCACTATGGGCCTTGGCTTTCTCGACCGTGGCCTGCTGACCGGTCACCGGCACCACAAACTCACCGATCAGACCGGCCACAATCACCAACAGCAGCACCGGGCGACTGACCGATAGCACGATTCGGAATTTGCTCACCCCGGCAGCCCGCATCACCGTCAGCTCCGAGCTGCTGGCCAGCATTCCCAGGCCGATCAGGCAACCCACCAGGCTGGCCAACGGAATAAACTCGTACACACTACCGGGAATCGACAGCAGCACATAGCGTACCGCCACATCCAGAGTGTAGTGCTGGTTCAGGTCCTTAAGCTCATCCACAAAGGCGAACAGCACATCCAGACCTATGATCGCCAGCAGCACCACCAGGCAGGAGAAAAGGACGGTTTGTCCGATATAGCGATTGAGGCGTTTCATCGTGCCTCCTTGGCCGGTAACGGCAGGCTATGCCAGATTCGGCCCCATAGCCGTCCCCAGAAACCATTGGAGACATGCAGATTCAGCGCGATCAGCCCAAACAGTCCGTGAACCGCCCAGAATTTCAATACCGCCAAGGGTTCCCCTTCGTCCATCCCGCTGCGAGCCGTGGTCAGTAGCGTCAGGTAGGTCAGGTACAGCAGGATCGACGGCAATAACCGGGCGTAACGGCCCTGGCGCGGATTAACCTTGCTCAACGGCACCGCCAGCAATGTGACCATCAGGCAGAGCACCGGCAACGAGGCGCGCCAGTGCAGTTGGGCCCGATACTGGAAGCCATCATTGCGTAGCAGTTCGGCGGTGGGCAGCACCTCGATCTCGGACACCTGACGTCGAAGCGGCGACTGCTTCAGCTGAATCCCATATTCATCAAATTTGTAGATCCTGAAGTCCGCTTCTCCCGGTACGCCTTCGTAACGGTAACCGTTACTCAGCAGCAAAAAGCGACTACGGGTCTCGGCATCCAGATACTGGCGGCCGCTTTCGGCCACCATGATTCCCAGACGCGGTTCCTGGCGAGTGCCGACCTGTTCGGACAGAAAGACCGACCGCAGTTCGGTGCGGTTATTCACCAGCTCCTCCACGTAGGAGACCCGCTGCCGGCTCGGCAGTTTCTGGAACCGGCCCTCGGCCAGCGCATCGAATTCGGTCATCGATTCCTGTTTGTGCAGGATGGTTTTGACCTGGGCCGCACCCCAGGGCGTCACCAGAAAACTCAGTACCCCAACCAGCAGGGCGACCATCAGCGCCGGCCCCATCGTCAGCCATTGCAGGCGACGATCACTGACTCCGGCAGCGGTCAGGGTTCCGATCTCGTTTTCCAGATAGAGTCGTCCGTAGGACAGTAAGATCCCCAGAAACAGCCCCAGCGGCAGAATCAGCTCGAGGAAACCGGGAATCCGGTAGCTGATCAACAGCAACAGCACATCGGCCGAGATTCGACCATCCGCGGCCGAGGCCAGGTATTTGATAAAACGACCGCTCATGATGATCATCAGCAGCACACCGGTTACGGCGGTCATGCTGACCAGGACTTCGCGGCTCAAGTAACGAAAAATAATCACCGGGTAACAGGCTCTCCAACGCCCCGCCCACGGTGATGATGACGCTTCACCGCCGGCACAACTCTATTAATCCCACTCTGCAAAAGCTGCAAATATAACGTACACTCTCGCCCATCTATGGGAGAAGCAACATCCGCCAGAGCGGCGGGCATTATCTCTCAATCCCCCAACATTGTCTTGTGGAGCCTCTATGCAATTTCAGATCTCCAGTGCCAGCCTGACCGAGCTGGAAACCCCCTGCCTCGTTGTTGCTGTCGGTGAAGAGGGCGAACTCTCCAGCGCGGCCCGTCAGCTGGACGAAGCCAGTAACGGCTACCTCAGCGATATCGTTTCCGCCGGCGACATTCGCGGTAAAGCGGGAGACAGCCTGCTGCTGCAGAAGTTCGACGGCATCAAAGCACGCCGTGTGCTGCTGCTGGGCATGGGAAAAGAGAGCGAGCGCAACGACCGCAGCTTCACCAAGGTCCTGTCCGGCGCCCTCTCCAGCCTGAAGTCGATCAATATCAGCGAAGTCGCCATCGCACTGGACGACAGTGCCATCCCAAGCCGCGATTGCTACTGGCGAACCCGCACCCTGGTTGAGCAGTTCAGCGCGGGGCTGTACCAGTTTGATCAGCTCAAGAGCAAAAAAGGCGATGCCCCAGCGTTGGACAATGTTGAGATTCTGCTCGAGGAAGCCGACGTTGAAACCGGTGAGGTCGCCATCATCGAAGCCTCCGCGATCGCCAACGGCGTCAGCACCGCGCGCGATCTGGGTAACCTGCCCGGCAATATCTGCACCCCCACCTACCTGGCCGCCCAGGCCCAGGAGCTGGCCGACGAGTACGACAGCCTGAGCCTGGAAGTGCTGGAAGAGGCCGAAATGCGCACCCTGGGCATGGGCTCACTGCTGTCGGTATCAGCCGGCTCGGAGCAACCGGCCAAACTGATCGTGCTGCAGTACCGCGGCGCTGGCGAGAACGACCGCCCCCACGTACTGGTCGGCAAGGGCATTACCTTCGACTCCGGCGGCATCAGCCTGAAGCCGGGCGAGGCGATGGATGAGATGAAGTACGACATGTGCGGCGCCGCCAGTGTCATGGGTACCATGACTGCTGTGGCCGAGCTGGGGCTGGAGCTGAATGTCGTTGCCGTGATCGCCGCCGCCGAAAACATGCCCAGCGGCGTCGCCACCAAGCCCGGCGATATCGTTACCACCCTGTCCGGTCAGACCGTCGAAATCCTCAACACCGACGCCGAAGGTCGACTGGTTCTTTGCGATGCGCTGACCTATGCCGAGCGGTTCCAACCGGTCAGCGTGATCGACATCGCAACCCTGACCGGTGCCTGCATCATCGCCTTGGGCCACAAGGCCAGCGGCCTGCTGTCCAACAACGACCAACTGGCCGAGCAACTGCTGGGAGCGGGTCAATACACCAACGATAAAGCCTGGCGTCTGCCGCTGTGGGACGACTATCAGGAGCAGCTGGACTCCAACTTCGCTGATATTGCCAACATCGGCGGTCGTCCGGCCGGCACCATCACCGCCGCCTGCTTCCTGTCGCGCTTCACCAAGGATTTCGCCTGGGCGCATCTGGATATCGCCGGCACAGCCTGGGTCAGCGGCAAGCAGAAAGGGGCCACCGGTCGCTGTGTACCGCTGCTGACTCAATACCTGATCGATCGCGCCGACGGTGACGATGACAACAGCTGAGTCAAACAAACGCAGCGACTTCTACGTCCTGCCGACCGAAGATCCGGACGCCCGTCGCCGCTTTCTCTGCAAGGTGTTGGAGAAGGTGGTGGCCCTGGGCCACCGGATCTACATTCGGACCGATGACGAAACCCAAGCCCGTCAGCTTGACGAGTGGTTGTGGGATTACCAGCCGGAGGCCTTCCTGCCCCATAGCCTGTTGGCGGCCGGTCTCAACTCACCGATCGAGATCGGCTACGGTGACAGCAAACCGGACCACCGCGAAGTGTTCGTCAATCTGGCGCTGGAGATCGATGAGTTGGCGTTGGAGTTCAACCGCACCATCGAGATCGTGGTTCAGCAAACCGAGATCCTCGAGGCCACCCGGGCCAACTACCGTCGTTATCAGGGCCAGGGCTACGAGATCCATATGAACGACATGCGCCGCAAAGGCTGAATCCGCAGTAAACCGGGTTCAGCCCCCTCGCTGCCACAGCAGCAGTTGGTTATTCGCCGGCATCGATTGATCCAATACCAGCTGTAGCCCCTGCGCCTCGGCCAACCGGTCGACCGCTTCAAAGTCCCGAATCCCGCTGGCCGGGTCCCGCTGTCTCAACCACTGATCGAACTCGGCATTACTGGCGCTGGTGTAGTCATCCTGGTAGCGAAACGGGCCATAGACCGCCAGCTTGCCGCCCTCATCCAGAACCCGACCGACACCGGCAAATAATCGCTCAACCTGCCCCCAAGAAATGATGTGGAGGGTATTGGCGGTGAAGACGGCATCGACCGGATCGATCGCCCAATCCTGCCAGGCCACATCCAGCGGCCGGGGCAGAGCCAGATTTTCCGCCGGCTGGCTGCCCAGATTTTCTTTGAGATCGACCAGTTGACCGGGATGATCGGTCGGCAACCACTCCAACCAGGGAAGCGATCGACTGAAATAGGCCGCGTGCTGGCCGGTACCCGAGCCGATCTCCAGCACCCGGCGCCGATCGGCAAACTGCTCCAGCAGCAGTTCCAGAATCACGCCCTTGTTGCGCTCGCAGGCCTCCGAATAGCTGCCCATCGATCTCCCTCCCCCGTTATCTGACGTTGTTACCTAGACCTAACGTTGTTGTCTAAATCCTTACCAAACTCGGTAATTCGCCCTGATCACTGATCAGCTTAGTCGCAGCCATGGCGATAACGCCAAAACATCAACCCAGTTTCCAGACACAAAAAAGCCGAAGCGGTTGCTTCGGCTTATGGCTAGCGACGCGAGTCATACGTTGTTGATTACGCCTCCTCGATCACTCCTCGTCGAGCAGCTCGTCGGCCAGTTCGGCCGGTTCAATCTCCAGCCCGGTCATGTCGCTGTTCCAGTTCGGGCCCAGCAGTACCCCATCTTCGGCCATGCCCGGCAGCCAGCGTTCAACAAAGCTGACCAGATCGATCGACTGGGGTTCAAACTTGGCCCACTCGTCGCAGCATTGTGCCTGGGCATCCGCCTTGTCGGACCAGAAAGGGATTACATCAGTGTCCTCGAACTCTTCCGAGTCACAAACGATCCAACCGTCGTCGTTGGTCACACCCCAGACCTTGCCGGTCTGCTGAATGGTTTCGAGGAAAAGACGGTAGTTCTGTTGCGGATCGTTGCCAAGCTGGCTCATGGGATCACCACTGTTGGAGCTGTTAATCGAATGGAGGCGCATCATAGCGCCCTCTGCGCCCAAGCCCAACCGATTTCTATTGATGGGATCAAAATTCGATCAATCGATAATCCGCGCGACCAATCACTCGGATGCCCCCTTCTCTTTCACGGGATAGCTTTATCCTGTGCGGCGGCGCGATATAATGCCGTTCATCTTGGCTTAATCTGCCGCTGGTTACGGTTGGTCCCGTCTCTAATAACGTATCCCCGGCAACAGCAAAAGGCTCAAACGTGAAAGCTAAACTACTGACCACTCTACTCTTTACTGCCCTATTCTCCGTTACCGCCCAGGCCGACTGCAGCTTCAAGTACCAGATCTGCGAAAAGAGTTGCGACGTTAAGCATCTCGGTGACGATGCCGCCGTGGCCGGTTGTACCTCGAAATGCGTCGCCAAACGGGGCGCCTGCCTGGCCGAGGTCGGCGCTGAAAAAACCGTCGAAGCCGGTAAGGATGCCTGGGAAGGCACCAAGTCCTTTATCAAGGGTTTGACCGACGACTGAGCCTCGCCAGCATCCAAACTGATCTGACCGGGGGCGCGTCGTGAAAGCGGCTACAACGCTGCTCATAATCACCCCGTCCCTGCGCCCTCCCCCTTAACTATGCGCCTGTGTATAATCGACCGATTCGCCCGCCGGCGAGGCTAGTCGATGCCCGCTGGCCAGGCTCAGATTTTGGCTAACCGCCAACCCGAGTATTAACCGTTATTACGAGTCCAAATTAAGACCGCCATGGAAAAGACCTACAACCCCCACGCGATCGAACGCAGCTGGTACCAGAAATGGGAACAGAACGGCTACTTCAAACCATCCGGCTCCGGTGATCCCTACTGCATCATGATCCCGCCGCCGAATGTGACCGGTAGCCTGCATATGGGTCATGGTTTCAACAACGCGATCATGGACAGCCTGATCCGTTACCACCGGATGAAAGGCCACAACACCCTGTGGCAGCCGGGTTGTGACCACGCCGGTATCGCTACCCAGATGGTGGTTGAGCGTCAACTGGGCGCCCAGGGCGTCAGCCGCCACGATCTGGGCCGTGATGCCTTTATCGACAAGATCTGGGAGTGGAAGGAAGAGTCCGGTGGCACCATCACCAACCAGATCCGTCGTCTGGGTTCCTCGGTCGACTGGACCCGCGAGCGTTTCACCATGGACGATGGCCTGAGCGAAGCGGTTAAGGAAGCGTTCGTGCGCCTGCATCAGGATGGCCTGATCTACCGCGGTAAGCGCCTGGTTAACTGGGACCCGAAATTCCACACCGCGATCTCCGACCTGGAAGTCGAGAACATCGACGAGAAGGGCAACCTGTGGCACTTCCGTTACCCGCTGGCCGATGGTGAAACCACCAGCGAAGGCGCCGACCACATCATCGTCGCCACCACCCGCCCGGAAACCATGCTCGGTGACTCCGCCGTGGCGGTGCACCCGGATGATGAGCGCTACCAGGCCCTGATCGGCAAGTTTGTCACCCTGCCGCTGGTCAACCGCCGCATCCCGATAGTGGCCGACGACTACGTCGATCGCGAGTTCGGCACCGGCTGCGTCAAGATCACCCCGGCCCACGACTTCAACGACTACGAAGTCGGCAAGCGTCACAACCTGCCGCTGATCAACGTGCTCGACCGCGACGCCGCCGTGCTGGCCCAGGCCGAAGTGTTCAATATCGACGGTACCCACAACAGCGAACTCGACGACAGCCTTCCGCAGAGCTACGCCGGTCTGGATCGTTTCGTCGCCCGTAAGCAGATCGTGGCTGAATTCGATCAGCTCGGCCTGCTCGAGAAAGTCGACGACCACGCACTCAAGGTGCCCAAGGGTGACCGTTCCGGCGCCGTCATCGAACCCTGGCTGACCGACCAGTGGTACGTCAGCGCCAAAGAGCTGGCCAAGCCCGCCATCGAGGCGGTAGAGAACGGCGACATCCAGTTCGTGCCGAAGCAGTACGAAAACATGTACTTCGCCTGGATGCGCGACATCCAGGACTGGTGTATCTCGCGCCAGCTGTGGTGGGGCCACCGGATTCCGGCCTGGTACGACGACGCCGGCAACGTTTACGTCGGTCGTGACGAGGCCGAAGTTCGCCGCGAAAACAACCTTAGTGATGAGATTGTGCTGCGTCAGGACGACGACGTACTCGACACCTGGTTCAGCTCGGCGCTGTGGACCTTCTCCACCCTGGGTTGGCCGGAGAACACCGAGGCGCTGAAGCACTTCCACTCCACCGACGTGCTGGTCACCGGTTTCGACATCATCTTCTTCTGGGTCGCCCGGATGATCATGATGACGCTGCACTTCATCAAGAACGACGACGGGACCCCGCAGGTCCCGTTCAAGTACGTCTACGTCCACGGCCTGGTGCGTGACTCCCACGGTCACAAGATGTCCAAGTCAAAGGGCAACGTGCTCGACCCGCTCGACCTGATCGACGGTATCGACCTGGAATCACTGGTCAGCAAGCGGACCGCCAACATGATGCAGCCGCAGCTGGCCGCCAAGATCGAGAAGCAAACCCGCAAGGAGTTCCCGGAAGGGATCGCCTCCTACGGCACCGATGCGCTGCGCTTCACCTTCTGCTCGCTGGCCTCTACCGGCCGCGACATCAAGTTCGACATGGGTCGGATGGAAGGCTACCGCAACTTCTGCAACAAGATCTGGAACGCCGCCCGCTACGTGCTGATGAACACCGAGCAGCAGGACGACAACGGCAACGCCATCGGCGCGCTGGACTGTGGCCAGAACGGCGGTGAGCTGGAGCTGAGCCTGGCCGATCGCTGGATCATCTCGCGCCTGCAGCGCACCGAGCAGCAGGTCGAGAAGGCGATGGCCGACTTCCGCTTCGACCTCGCCTCCCAGGCGATCTTCGAGTTCGTCTGGAACGAATACTGTGACTGGTACCTGGAGCTGTCCAAGCCAGTGCTGTGGGACGAGAACGCCACCGAAGCCCAGCTGCGCGGCACCCGTCGCACCCTGGTTCGAGTGCTGGAAGCGGCTCTGCGTCTGGCCCATCCGTTCATGCCCTACATCACCGAAGAGATCTGGCAGCGCCTGGCGCCGCTGGCGGGCGAGTCCGGTGACACCATCATGCAGCAGGCCTTCCCGATCGCCGATCTGAGCAAGATCGACGAGCAGGCCGAAGCCGACATCGAGTGGCTCAAGGGCACCATCGTCGGTATCCGTAACATCCGCGGCGAGATGAACATCTCCCCGGCCAAGCATATCGACGTGCTATTCAACGGCCCCAATGCCGACGACCAGGCCCGCCTGGACGCCAACCGCCAGTTCCTGACCAAGCTGGCCAACCTCTCCTCCGCCCAATGGCTGGAAGGCGAAGCCCCGCTGGCCGCCACCCAACTGGTTGGCGAGATGGAAGTGCTGGTGCCGATGGCCGGCCTGATCGACAAAGACGCCGAACTGGCCCGTCTGCAGAAGGAGCTGGATAAGCTCGGTAAGCTGATCAAGCAGGTCGAAGGCAAGCTGGGTAACAGCAAGTTTGTCGATAATGCGCCGGAGGCTGTTGTGGCTAAGGAGCGCGGTAAACTGGAAGACGCTAAGGGGGCCAGTGCGAAGCTGCAGGAGCAGTACGATAAAATTGCGGCTTTGTGATTTGGGCTGGTTAGTTAGTCTGATTGAAAACGCCACCTTCGGGTGGCGCTTTTTGTTTGGAAATGGCTATCGCTTTTTCAGAAACACAGAATAGATAGTTCTACACGAGTAATTGGCGAAATATTTAGGACCAGTATCGGCCATAAATGGGACGCCAAGACTCAATCAAAAGGGTCTCACTTTCTGATAGGTTTTTCTGAATATTCTCTCTAAACAGAAACTCTACCGGCTCTCTAATTAACGCAGCAGCTGGGGATGACATTGCATTATATCTTCTAGCTTTCACATCAAGCCTTCGAAGTATTTCTGCATGTAGGGAGACTGCTTCAATTAATCCTTTCACAGCATCAAGCACACCCTCATGTTCAAGCTGAAAGTCACGAAAAGCTGAAGCGGCCTTTAAAGAGATGTAAATATCGGAAGGTGATCCTTCTTTAACTGTCAGAGCTTTTAAACAAGTAGATTCTGCTGACCAGCGTGAATTAACTAAATCAGTAAGGCGAAGTAGAGCATCAGTCATCGATTGTGCCTGGGCAAGTTTAATACTGATTCTATTTGATTCGGCGGCCTCTTGAGCTTGTTCAGAAGCTACTTTGGTTGCGTCTTTTAACTCCTTTCTAGTCAATTGTAACTCAATGGCATTCTGTTTAAGCGCTACTGCATTTTGCCGAAGAGTTCGTTGATTCTGAAAAATCGTATAGAGCAAACCAATAACAGATAGAGCCGTTAAGATAGGAGTAGAGGTGCCTCCCACAAAATCTCCAATCGTTCCCCAATCTACTTGTTTATTGGGTAATCCTCCCCAATAAATGTAATAACCAGCAAAGCTTATTACTGGAGAAATAAGTACTACCCCAATGATTAGTACTGCTGCAATCCATGCTAATTTGCTTCTCATTCAAACCTCTAACCCTATAATTTATAAAACAACCCTCAGAGTCACATTAGACCAAAAAGGGACATATTTATACTGATTGTCCCTGCATCCCAAAGCGACTTTTGCGCTCTCCCGAGCGCCTTCATTCTTTGTCCATAGCGACAAAGAACGAAGCAAGAAAACGCCTAGCCCAATGACTTGTCGGCTTCGCCGATGCCCTGCGCGTTGTCTTCGAAAATGGGCACCGATTGAACTCGGCCTTCGGCCTCAAACAGTAATCGGCGCTGATCCATTTTCAAAGCCAATGCTCGGCTGCGTCAAGGGCGGTTGAGGCCGTGCCAGCCGAATCAAGAGCGCTATCCTTCTCGCTATTTCTCCCGTTGTTTCGGTGAAACTCCCCTTTCCCCTTTTTGCGCCGGTGAGCATTAGAGCTTGGTAATGGAATAGAGCGATTTATGTTTGAGGGAGCGTAGCGAGCGAGTTTCCGTCATAGCCCATCTGCCAGTTCAACGCGCAACGAAGTCGGCAACGCCGACCAAGCAAGTGGGGCGGCTTTTCTTTGGTTCGGTTTCTTTTGCCCACGCAAAAGAAATGAACGCGCTTGGGAAAGCGCAACAAACAATCTCATTTAAACTCGATAATTCAGGACATGGCTAAAGGAACAGCCTTTCCTGACTTACCCTGCATCCAGATAGCCCCTCTTGCGCTCCCCCGAGCGCCTTCATTCTTTGTGCATAGCGACAAAGAACGAAGCAAGAAAACGCCTAGCCCAATGACTTGGCCCTTCGGGCTACCCTGCGCGTTGGCTTTAAAAATGGGCACCGATTGAACTCGGCCTTCGGCCTCAAACAGTAATCGGCGCTGATCCATTTTCAAAGCCAATGCTCGGCTGCGTCAAGGGCGGTTGAGTCCGTGCCAGCCGAAGCTGATAACTTTTTGATCTAAATTAACCTTTGATATCTCAGGATAAACTCCCCACCCCCTTTTGCGCCGGTGAGCATTGGAGCTTGGCAATGGAAAAGAGCGATTTATGTCTGAGAGAGCAACGCGAACGAGTTCAAATCGCGGCCATTGCCAAGTGAAACGCGCAACGAAGTCGGCAACGCCGACCAAGCAAGTGGGGCGGCTTTTCTTTGGTTCTGTTTCTTTTGCCCGAGCAAAAGAAATGAACGCGCTCGGGTGAGCGCAATACAAAACCTCCTCAAAACACTGCAAATCAGGATAGCTTCAACTCGCTCCTCCCGAAGCACCTATACTTCAATCAGACAGAGCTAGCTCATCCCCATCAGCCCCAGCCGATGGACACCACCATGAACGAACAGACCTCCACGCAAATCGAACTCACCGCCGACCAAATCCTCGACGCTGCCCTCGATCTAGCCCAACAACAAGACAACTGGTACGACTTCAACCTGACCGATCTGGCCAACCATTGCGGCACCAGCATCAACGCCATCCGTCAGCATTACCCCGACACCAACGCCATCGCCAATGCCTGGTTTGCCCGGGCTCTGGAGGCGATGCTGGTCGAGCTGGACGATGAGATGCAGTCGTTACCGGTTAAATCCCGCTTGGAGCTGATTGTCTGGCGCTGGTTCGAGGCGCTGGCGCCCTACCATCGGCTCACAGCGCAGATGCTCGGCGCCAAACTGCATCCGCCCCACGTGCACCACTGGGTGCCGATGATTTTTGACCTGTCGCAGCTGGTGCAGCTGTGGCGCGATGCCGCCGGGCTGCATACCGGTGGTCGGCGGCGGCAGATCGAAGAGATAGTCCTGACCAGCATCTTTGTCCGCACCCTGTGCAGTTGGTGCCGGGATAACAGTGCCGAGCAGTCCAACAGCCACGCCAAGCTGCTTGAGCTGTTAGACAAGGCCGATCGGGCATCCAGTTTCTGGTTTCACGACCAAGCCGCTTAAGTGGCTTAAGTGGTCGAGCCTTCCGGCAGTCTGGTTGGCGACTCGAGATAGCGCTCCACCAATCCACTCACATCCACCTGCGCCCGTAGTCGGGCACAGAGCAGATAGGTACCGGCAATCTTGCGGTGCAGGAACAGCACATCGGTGGGCGGCAGGTGCAGATAGCGTTGTTGGACCCGTAGGTCGATGGCGATATCGGCCACCCGCTGGGACAGATCCGACGCGGCAAAATCGTAGGGCCCTTGATGTCGAAACGGCTCGGCGACGGTGTTGATCATCTGGCTAAGGCCGTGTCGGTAGACTTGAGCCTCATCGGCGCGCAGGTAGCCCAGATCGCCGGCATGGTTTTCTATCTGCTGCAAATCACCGGCGCGAGCCGCTCTCATCAGGCGACGCAGGCGCTCGATAAAGCCCCGGCTGTAGGCCCGGGTGGCGCCGAAGTCGAGCAGCCCGATCCGCTCCTGCTCTGCCTGATAACGGAAGTTGCCGAAATTGGAATCGGTCTGCACCAAGCCCCATTCAAACAGCTCCCTGAGAACCAGTTCGGCCAGCTGGGTGGCCACCAGGTTGCGCACCTCTGCTGATGCGCTGGCCAGCTGCTCAATCGGCATACCTTCCAGATAGGTCATGCACAGCACTTCCTGGGTGGTTCGCTCGGCTACCACTTCGGGCATGACAAACTCCGGACTGTCGGCCAGCAGGCGCCGATATGCATTCAGTTGCTGCGCTTCCACACAGTAGTCCGCTTCCAGATGCAGCTGGCGTTTGGCTTCCTCCAGCAGGGGCGACAGATCGAAATCTTTAGGAACCAACCGCAGCAGATTGAACAGGGTCGACACATTATCGACATCGCTGTCGATACTCTGGCGCACACCGGGGTACTGGATCTTGATCGCCAGGTGCTGCCCCTCTTTGGTCAACGCTTCGTGGACCTGTCCGATCGACGCCGCCGCCAACGGGGTAAACGAGAAACGCTCGAACTCCTCTTCCCACCCCCGCCCCCAGGCGTTTTGCATCACCAGGGCGACCTGCCCCAGGGGCATGCTGTGGGCGTTCTCACGCAGACTGGAGAGGATCTGGGTCAACTCCGGCGGCAGGTAGTCCCCCGCTTCCATCGACAGCAGCTGACCCACTTTCATCGCGGCTCCGCGCATTTCCGACAGCCGGTCCGCCACTCGGCGGGCGTTCCCCGGGGTCAACAACAGTTCTCGGGGATGCAACGGTCTACCGGACAGCAGGTTATTGGCCCCTTCCCGGATCATCCCGCCGGCCAGTCCGCCGACCAGCCGACCCAGTTTCATCAGCCGTCGCGCACGGTGGCTGGGTAGGGGGGGTTCTCTGGCCAAGGGGAGCAACTCCTGATCTGAGAGGTGAAAGTGAAGAATCAAACAGGTTCCCTAAGTCTAGTCTTAGCGGTCGGCTTTCTGACCCGCTGCATCAAGATACGCATCAGCGCGACGCTTGGATCAGTTATTGAGTGAAGCCAGAGTTCAAGGTCGAGGGACCAGCTCGTAGATGGAGGCTTACGACACTAATACCACTAAAGCCACCGCAGCCGTCTACTGCCACGCAGAGGTCAGCAGTTCAGTCACCAACTGATATCGCTGCGCAAGAGGTCGGTGTTTCTTATGCAGCAGATAGATCGATTCCAACACCGGCTGATCTAGCGAAGCGATCTGTAGTTGTTCCGGGTAAGGAAAAGCGGCGACCGCCGACTGAGGGAGTACGGTGAATCCCAGTCCCATCGACACCGGCAGCAGAATCTGCCCCAACTGGTTGATATAGCCGCTCTGGGGTAGCGAATCCATGCCCGCATAGTGCGATGTAAAATTGGCTTCCAGCAGCTGGGAGGCATAGTGGTGACCATCCGGATGATTGATAAAGCCTAACGACGACAGCAGCGCCCAATCCGGCTTGGACTGAGCCGCTACCGCACTGGCCGGAAGCACCAGACAAAGCGGGTCCTGCCCCAGTCTCTGTTGAGTCATCAACGGGTCGGGACAGGGTTGGCTGACGATGCCAAGATCGGTCTGATTGGCGTTTATCCGCTCGATGATCGCTTGGTTCGGTGCCGCCTCCAGATTGACCTGTAGGGCGGGGTGGCGTTGCTGCAACGCCAATAACGCCGGATAGAGTCGCAGTGCCATGGCGCCCGAGCAGGCCAGTTCCAGCACGCCGGCTTCACGGGTGTCGCCGGTGATCGATTCTCGCAGTCGCGTTTCCGCCTCGGCCTGGTTTTGCGCGTAGTCGTACAGACGCTGCCCCGCCTCGGTCAACTCGAATGACTTGCCGTATCTGGCCAGCAACGCGGCACCCAGCTGCTGCTCCAGTTTTTTAATATGCTGACTGACGCCGGGTTGGGTCATATGCAGCTGCTCGGCGGTTCGGGTGAAGTGCTGAGTATCGACCAACGCAACAAAGGTACGCAGCAGGATCGGACTTATCATAAAATTAAATTATCAAATAGATCATCAATGATAATTTCATATTAGCATGGTCACTCCATACACTGCTCGCATCCCAACCCGATGGAGACATGCAGATGACTCAGCCAATCAAGCCACAACCGAATCAAGCCCCCTACCCGCGTACTTTTTCCCATATCGGTATTTCTGTTCCGGATCTTGAAGCGGCGGTGAAGTTCTACACCGAGGTGCTGGGCTGGTACCTGATCATGGAACCCACCGAGATCATCGAAGATGACAGCGCCATCGGTCAGATGTGTACCGATGTGTTCGGCCCGAACTGGGAGTCATTCAAGATCGCCCACCTGTCCACCGGTGACCGGATCGGCGTCGAGCTGTTTCAATTCAACAATCAGCAGAAGCCTGAAAACAACTTCGAGTACTGGAAGACCGGTATCTTCCACTTCTGTGTCCAGGATCCGGATGTGGAAGGTTTGGCTGAAAAGATCGTCGCCGCCGGCGGTAAGAAACGGATGGCGGCACCCCGATACTATTATCCCGGCGAAAAACCTTACCGGATGATCTACATGGAAGATCCGTTCGGCAATATTCTGGAGATCTACAGCCACAGCTACGAGCTGCATTACGCCTCAGGCGCCTATAGCTGAAGCCGGCAGCCATCAGGCTGGGCCTGGCCCAGCCTTATCACTCTAGGCAATACCGCACATTCTGCATCGGGCGATGATCAACAGCGTCGACACTCCCGCTGGTGCGGCTGGTAACCGATCAGATTGCCGCGGTGGTCCAGCTCCATCGCACAGCAACCCTCAAACAACTGTCTCAGCTGCAGCCGGGCCCGTTGGACACGAGACTTCAGGGTCGAGTAACTGACCCCCAGCTCCTCGGCCAACGCTTTTTGCGAGCGGCCTTCGATATCAACCGCTCGCAGCAGCGCTGCCGCCTCAGCATCCAGACCGTCGATAAAGGGTTTTACACAGTCACCCAGCTGTTGTAACGCAACCGGCTCGTTGTCGAACCACAGCCCTTCGCTCTGCTGTTCTCCGGCCTGCGGCTCGTCAGTCAGCCAGTTGTTCTGGCGTCCTCGTCGGCGGTAGAAATCGATCACCACATTCCGGGTTAGAGTATAGAGCCAGGGCTTCAATCGATCGGCACCGCGCAGGCTACCGATCTGCTGGTGGGTCTTGATCAAGACCTCCTGCAGCAGATCATCGACATCGGCCGGATTGGCGACCTTCGATTGCAACAGCCGCTTCAGGCTGGCGCTGTACTCTTGCCAGATCTGTTCGATCGTCACAACGCTCCCCTATCCAAATAATGCCAAGCCCGACAGCCAAGCCTCACCCTTGGCCTTGTTACAACCACGATGGCTAGCAACAGCTGCTGTTGGCACAGGCTTGGTCGCTTTCATTCGAGTTGCAGTTCTCGCCACGGCCTAACAGGGTCTGATCGGAAAGATAGAACTCGCTGAAGCGGTCGTCAAAGTCCGCCGAAACCGACTTCTCGGCCAGCCCGGTGGCCAGTAGCGCCTGTTGCCAGTGTTTGACCTTTGGGAACCCTGACAAAAAATCATAACCGCTACGTCGTTCGATCACCGCGGCCCGGTGCAGCAGGGGCAGCCAGGCGATATCCACCATGCTCAAGGCCGTGCCGTTAAAGTAAGGGCCATCAGCGAGCGCTAGCTCCACTTTACTGAACGCGCTGTCCAACTTAGCCCGACGCTCAATCAGCGTATCCGTATCCGGGCTGCGTTGAGCGCTACACTGGACCAGGTAGTGTTTGCTGGCCAGATAACTCCAGGCCCGATCCAAGGCTCGCTGTTCGGACCCAACCTCTGGCTGCAAAGCCGGGTAAGCCTCCTCCAGATACTCGACGATGGCATCGGATTCGAACAAGACGCTACCGGTTTCGGTCACCAGCAGCGGCACCTGGCCATTGGGTGAGATCTCCAAGAACCATTGGGGTTTGTCGCTCAGGCTGATGTATTCCACTTGGTAGGGAATCTGCTTGGCTTCCAGCAGTGCGGTGACCCGCTGGACGAACGGACAAATTTTGAAACTGACTACTTTAAGCATCGCTTGTCTCACATAACGGTTGGGTTTGCTCTATAAAGACGCACTCCTGTGGAAAAAGACGATGCCTGTGTTTGACCTGATAGAAAAAAAGCGGCTCGAAAGCCGCTTATTTATTCCCGGAGCAAAAGGTTCAGCCGTCGGCGGTGATCTTCTTGATCAATGCCGCCAGGGTTTCGTCCGCTTCATCGTTGGCAACCTGACAGGTTCCCGCCGCATCGTGGCCACCGCCACCGTATCGAAGCATCAATTCGCCGATATTGGTGCGCGAGCTACGGTCAAAGATCGACTTGCCGGTGGCGAAAACCGTGTTCTGCTGTTTCAGCCCCCAGAGCACATGGATCGAGATATTACATTGCGGGTACAGCGCATAGATCATAAAGCGGTTACCAGCCCAGATCGTCTCCTCGTCGCGCAGATCCAACACCAGCAAATTGTCATAGACCCGGACGCAGCGCTTCAGCTGTTGTTCGAAGTTCTGTTCGTGCTCGCGGAACAGCACGACCCGCTCCTGCACATCGGGCAGCTGCAGAATCTGGTCGATGGTCATATCCTTGCAGGCATCGATCAGCTCCATCATCAGCTGATAGTTGGAGATGCGGAAATTGCGGAAACGCCCCAGTCCGGTGCGCGAGTCCATCAGGAAATTGAGCAGTACCCAGCCCTGCGGATTCAGTATCTCTTCACGGCTGAACTGGGCCGAGTCGGCCTTATCGACCGCCTCCATCATCTCATCCCAGGCCGCCGGGAAGGCATCATGACCGCCGTAGTGCTGCCACACCACCCGTGCCGCAGAGGGTGCCTTGGCTTCGATAATATGGTTGTCGATGGCGGCCGCATTACGGACCGTTTCTGACTCATGGTGATCGAACACCAGATGGGCGCCGGGCACATAGGGCAGATTGGTGGTGATATCGTTCGGCCCGACCTCGATCAATCCATCCTGCATATCCTTGGGATGAACAAAGGTTATTTCATCAATCAAATTCAAATGCTTAAGCAATACCGCACAAACCAGACCGTCAAAGTCACTACGCGTCACCAAACGATATTTATTCTCACTCATGGCAAGCCCTTGTTCCTTAGCCGCTTCAATTTACGGCGATTTCACAGACCCCATCGACAATACAGCACCCATCAACGGCCGCATTGATCCAAATCTAAAGACCGTACCCTACGGCAGCCAGGGTATCCCTATCAGCGCCAACCCGGATCAAAATGAGGAGCCGGGCTGGGTGAGAAATTCACGCTCCTCGGCACTAGAATCACGCCCGAGAATCGCATTGCGATGGGGATAACGGCCGAAGCGGTCGATAATCTCTTTGTGTTTAAGCTCAAACGAGTAGTTATCCTCCAAACCCGGCTGCTGAAACAGCTCAACCGCCTGCTGATGAATCAATGCCGACTCGCTGTGCATGTAGGGCATATACAGAAAGGTTCGCTGCGTCGGCTCCAGCTGCTGATCAACCCCCAGCGCCACGGCCTCCTGGGCCAGAACCAGCGCCTGGGCATCACAAGCGAACGCGGCGGCCTGATCACGGTAGATATTGCGGGAAAACTGATCCAGCACGATGATCTCCGCCAAGCGCCCCTGCGGCTGCTGTCGCCACTGAAAGAGTTCAGCCTGCGCGGCGGCTGTATGAACGGCACCGAATCGCTCGGCGATCAGCCGGTCAAACGCTTCATCCTTGACCCAGTGTTTAGACGCCTTGATCTCCTCAAACCAGAATCCGATTACCTGCATCCAGTCCATTTCGCCCCCTCTTCGATATCCAAGTAATACCCCGGCACGTTAACCACCCAACAGGATCTTGGTGCCCTGCCCCGGTTTCGATACCCCTAGCATAGCCCGACCTGCCCCAAGCGCCTTTCTCTTTTCGGCACTGAGGACCAAAACCGCAGCAAAACAGTCGGCTTTGACTATGATGTAGGAGGCTCGGGGTGGATCACCCAGGCAGTAGCTGAACAATGAACAGACTGACAACCTTAAGGAAAAGCCGATGAAATCACTCCTGGCCATCGTTTGCCTGAGCAGTATCGCTACCCTCAGTCACGCCGACTGGGCACTGAATCTGGATGACTCCAGCTTCAGTTTCGCCTCGATCAAGAAGAATCATGCCTATGAGATTCACACCTTCAACCGTTACGAAGGCAGGATCAGTGATTCGGGTGAAGCGGAATTGACCTTGGACCTCGCATCGGTCCACACCGGGATCGAAATCCGGGACCAACGGATGCAATCGATGCTGTTCGATATCCCGAAATTCCCCGCCGCCAGCTACCGGGTCAAGGTGGATCCTGAACAGCTCAAGGCTCTGAAACCGGGCCAGCGTATGGCCGTGAATGCGGAAGGCACGCTGTCGATACTCGGCATTGAAAAGCCGCTGCCGGCGGCACTGAATGTGTTTAAGCTGAGCGACCATCGGTTGCAGGTCAATACGGCCCATCCGATTGCATTGAAGGCCCAGGATTACGGTCTGGACTCCGGTATCGAAGCCTTACGCAAGGTCGCAAACCTGCCGGTGATTTCACTGACCGTGCCGATCAATTTCAGCCTGGTATTCGATCAGCAGTAACCTGACCGGGCTGCGTTCTTGCCAAGATAGCATCTTGCAGGCATAAAAAATGCCGCGTCCAGCGCGGCATTTCTTCAACGGGAGGTCAGCGTTAGCTCTTTTCCTCGTCGTCCGTCTCTTCGTCGGCCTTAGCGTCGCCGGTCTGCTCTTTTTCGGCTGTCGCGATGGCCCAGTTATCGATCACCTTACCGACGTCTTTGTGCTGCTCCATAAAGTGGGCGAACTGGTTACGGAATACCAAACCGATATTGATCCCTTCGGCGATGATATTTTCCACCTTCCACTCATTGGCCTTGTTCAGGTAAAGCGCGTATTGCACCTGGAAGGTCTGCCCATCCTTCAGCGTAATGACCGAAGGAACCTTGGCCCGCTTCTTTTTCTTGTCGTAAACCGCCGTGCCGATCTCGACCTCTTTGAGCTGATCCAGATTCTCCAGCCCTTTGCTGTAGGTCTTCACCAGCGAGTGCTTGAAAATCTCCACAAAGTTCTGCTTCTGCTCATCGCTGGCTTTACGGCCGTGCTTACCCATCACCTTACGAGCGATCCGGGGGAAGTCGACCACCGGTCCCAGCTCTTTTTCCATCAGCGCCAGCAGCTCCGCATCGGGCATACCGGCCACCAGCACCTTGTCATCGATCAGGCGCTGCAACGACTGGTAACTGCTATCGATAACCTGCTCCGGCGTGGAAGACTGCGCCTGAGCCAAACCACCAACCAGCATCGCCAGCACCATCAACAGGGAGGAGCGCCAGAATCGAGTCCAGCGTTGAGTCATAGAGATCATTAATTTCGCCTTCAGTTTAAAGTCATTGCCCCTCAGACAGGCCATGACACAAATGATTCAATCGTTGCGGATTACCACAGCGGCCAGTTCTTAAACGCCACCAGCCCCCAGACCACTGCCAACAGTACCAGAGAAAGGAAAACCGCCGCTGAACCGATATCCTTGGCCCGCCCCGACAGCGGATGGCGTTCTTCGCTGACCCGATCCACCACGGCTTCGATGGCCGAGTTCATCAGCTCCATCAGTAACACCAGACCGACCGGCAGGTAGAGCAGCGCCAATTCCGCCGCATCGGCCGCGATCCAATGGCCGATAGGCAGCAGAATGATCGCCAGAATCAATTCCTGGCGAAAGGCCGCCTCATGCTTCCAGGCTGCGCGGAAACCCTGCCACGAGTAGATCGCGGCGTGGTAGATCCGACTGAGGCCGGTGCGTCCGGGTTTGGCCATCAGAACTCTGCCAGTACCTGTTGGCACCATTTACTGACCCGCTCATCGGTCAGCTCACTCTGGCAGTCTTCGTCCAACGCCAGTCCGACAAACTGCTTGCCGTCCGGGGTCAGCGCCACCGAGGCGCTGAAGTCGTAGCCCTCATTGGGCCAGTAGCCGACTATTTCGGCACCACGCTCGGTCAGCTTGTCGTGCAACTTACCCATCGCATCGAGGAACCAGTCGCCGTAGCCGATCTGATCGCCCAGGCCGAACAAGGCGATGCGTTTGCCATTCAGCTCCAGCTCGTCGAGTTCTTCCCAGACATCCTCCCACTCGGACTGTATCTCGCCATAATCCCAGGTCGGAATCCCCATAATGATACGGTCGAAAACACAGGCCTCAGCCGGTGATGCGTCGGCGACATCGAACAGCTGCACCTCATGGCCGGATAGGTTTTCCTGAATTTTCTCAGCAACATCCTCGGTATTTCCGGTCGTTGAACCGTAAATCAATGCGATTTTCACGTCTTTCTTTCTCAACAAACAACGCTTGTCCACGCCGTCACCGACAGCGTCAGACAAGCAAGTGCAGGGTTATTTTTTGGGGGCAAAGGCATCAAAGGTATTTTGAGTCAGTCGCTCAATCGCCTCGCGCGCCTCGTTGAAGGTTTCCAGATTCTCGTTACTGGCATTTTTCAGTGTCGCTTCGACAGTCTGGGTATAGCGCTTTTGCAGCTCGATCAACTCCTGCGCCGAACCGCAGCTTTGCAGCTCGCGGGTTTGCGACATGGTTTCATTCATGCAGGCTTTGGCACATTCAATCTGCTGCTCCGTCAGCTTTTCGAGCATCCGGGTCTGAATCTCCATCAGCTCTTTGATCGGTTCCATCGATACATTCAATTTTTTGCTCATATCTTGAAACATACTCTCTATCCCTGCTTATCGATGGCAAAATTATAAGCTGTGGCTCCGCAGACTGTACAGATGTGACTACGATACCAACAGGCCAGTTAAGCGTTTACTGACCGGCCAGCAAATGAGCGTTAGCATAGCGTTTATTAACCCTTCCCGAGAATGACGGGGATCAAAGAGGATCACGGAATGCGCTTACTACACACGATGCTGCGGGTTACCGACCTGGAGCGCTCGATCGAGTTTTACACCGAGCTGCTGGATATGCAGCTGTTGCGTCGCAAAGACTTTGAAGGCGGCCGTTTTACCCTTGCCTTCCTCGGCTACGGCGATGAAGCCGACCACACCGTACTGGAGCTGACCCACAACTGGGATGTCGACAACTACGAGCTGGGCTCCGCCTATGGCCATATCGCCATCGAGGTGGATGATGTCTATGCCGCCTGCGACAAGATCAAAGCCAAGGGCGGCAAGGTGGTTCGCGAAGCCGGACCGATGCAGCACGGCAGCACCATACTGGCATTTGTGGAAGATCCGGACGGCTACAAGATTGAACTGCTGGGCGGCGGGCGCTAAGGTTCGCCGATCTCCCGTTCGGCTGCCATCACCGCTTCAAATTCAGCGATCGGGACCGGGCGGCTCTTCAGGTAACCCTGATAATAGCGACACCCGGTTCCCTTCAGGAAAGCCAGTTGGGACAGCTCTTCCACCCCTTCGGCGATAACGTCCATCTCCAGCCCGGCTGCCAACCTGATGATCGCCTGCACCAGATGGGCATCACTGGAGTTCTGCGGACACTCGTTGATAAAGCTTCGATCGATTTTGATGTAGTCGGCTTTCAACGATTTCAGGTAACTCAGGGAGGAGTAACCGGTGCCGAAATCATCCAATGCCACCCGCACCCCCTCGGCACGGAGAGAGGCCATCCGTTGCTCGATATAATTGAGGTTGTCGATCAACACCGTTTCGGTTACTTCCAGCACCAGCCGGGAGCGCTCGAACGAATACTGTTGCATCAAGGCCAGCAGGCGACCGACAAAATCCGGTTGCTGGAACTGGATACTGGAGACATTGACCGACAAGCGCAGCGTCAACCCCCGTGCCTGCCAGTCGCTGAGAATCTGCATCGCCTGCTCCAGCACCCACTCTCCCAGCGCTACGATCAGACCACACTCTTCCGCCACCGGAATAAAGTCCGCCGGTGATATCAGCCCCCGTTCCGGATCCTGCCAGCGAAGCAGTGCCTCGGCGCCGATCACGTGGCCCTTATCCACCTCCACGATCGGCTGCAGATAGAGTTCAAATTGCTGCTGTTCGATCGCACGCCTCAGTAAGCGCTCGGTCTCCACCCGTGCCTGAAGCGCATCCTGCATATTCTGGGTGAATAACTGCAGCCGGTTGGTCCCTTCAGACTTAGCCTTGGACATGGCAATGTCGGCTTTTTTCAGCAGCGTCGAATAATCATCCCCATCCTGGGGATAGGTCGAGGCGCCGATGCTGCAACCCAGCTGTAGCTGCAACTTGTTCAGCGTATAAGGTTGGGCGATATCGTCGATGATCCGTCGTCCCAGCGACCGGATCGCCTCGGCATTGGTGTTCGGTAGCAAGATGGCAAACTCATCACTGCCCAGGCGTGCCACCAGGCCGAGGGTATCGACGCAGTCCTTCAGCCGCAACGCCGTCTGTTTCAGCAGTTGGTCGCCGGTTTCGTGGCCCATGCTGTCATTGATCACCTTGAAGCGATCCAGGTCCACAAACATCAACCCGGCCATCGAGCCATCACGGCGATCTTGCCCCAGCGCCTCGGTGACCCGGTTCTCGAGCAGGTTACGGTTCGCCAGCCCGGTCAGTTCATCGTAGTTGGCCTGGCGCCAGATATGCTGTTCCTGTCGTTTGCGCTCGGTGATATCACTGAAGATGGCGATATATTCGACCGTCTCACCCTGTTCGTTGGTGATCGCCTTGATATGCTTCCACTCGGGATACACCTCTCCGTTCTTGCGCCGGTTCCACAGTTCACCCTCCCAGCTGCCCTGTTCGAGCAACTGAGCCCACAGAGCCTGGTAGAAGGGTTTGCCGTGACGTCCGGACTTCAGCAGCCGGGTCGATTGCCCGATCGCTTCTTCGCTGCTGTAACCGGTGATCCGGGTAAAAGCCCGGTTGACCATCTTGATCACACCGTCGGTGTTCGTGGCAATGATCGCTTCAGGGCTGGAATCAAACAGCGCGGCAGCCTGACGCAGTGCCTGTTCGCTTCGTTTACGCGGAGTGATGTCCCAGTTGACCCCAACCAATCGAACCGGATTCCCCTGCTCGTCGTACTGGGGCAGACCATGGGCCTCGATGTGGCGGACCTGTCCATCCGGCCAGATCACCCGAAACTCAGCGTTGTAGGGTCGACGCCCGGCCACCGCCTGTTCCAGTGAACGGGAAGCCGGTTCCAGATCGTCGGGATGCAACGTCTTCCGCCAATCCTCGTAAGTGCCGGTGAAGGTGTCGGCACGGGTTCCGAACAAGCGGTGTTGCTGCTCATCCCACTCCAACTGCCCGGTTATCAGATTAAGGTCCCAGATGCCGCTTCCCGCGGCCTCGGTCGCCAGACTTAGTCGCTCATTCAACTCCTTGAGTCGCGCCCCTTCCGGCGTCTCTCGGTTAAGATCACGCAGATAGACACGGAGTAACTGCCGCTCAGCCAGCTCAAACCGACGAACATAGACTCGCAGATAGCGGGCTTGTCCCGGCTTGGCATCAACCTTTAAATCAAACTCAAGTTCACCACTGTCATCGAGCAGCCGAAGTCGTTGGCGCAGCTGCTGAAACAGTGGCAGGGATTGGTACTGTGATTTATGGGAGGGCTGCAGTTGCTCTGGCGTCAACGACAAGGTGTCGGTGGCAACGGCAGTGAAACAGACGATCTCAAGACTGCTCAGTTCCACGATCAGCGTTGCGCCGAACGAGCTTTTGAACAGATGTCGATAAAAGCCCTCGATCTGTTCAATCGAGTGCTGCCATTGCGTCCCTGACTGCATCCCTACCCCGCCTATGATTGACTCGTATCAATACGGCAACGGGCGGGTAACTTACGGCCCATCGCTCAGGTTCGGCTATGATCCGGATCAAATCAAAGCCAGCTGGAATGATCTGTGTGCACTAACCAGATTGCGACGATCCGCTTTTCTGGAACAAGCGATCCCGGCGCAGCCTTAAATATCGTCGACAACCCGGCGCATTTCAACTTGAACCCCACTCCGGCTAAGGCTCTAATAGCCATGGATCTATTCACTCATGCGTCCAAGAGCCCTGTGTATATGCCCCAACCGATCTCCGATGCGGACCTGCAGTTCGATCAGCAACATATCTGGCACCCCTACACCTCCATGATCGACCCGCTGCCGACCTACCCGGTGGCCAGTGCCGACGGCGTCTATCTAGAACTTAGCGACGGTCGCCGACTGATCGACGGCATGTCCTCCTGGTGGTCCACCATCCACGGTTACAACCACCCGACGCTCAATGCCGCGGCCAGCGAACAGTTAGGAGCGATGTCCCATGTGATGTTCGGTGGTCTGACCCATCAGCCAGCAATTTCGCTGAGCCGCAAGCTGGTGGAGATGAGCCCCGAGGGGTTGGACAAGGTGTTTCTGGCCGATTCCGGTTCGGTCTCGGTCGAAGTGGCGATCAAGATGGCGATTCAGTACTGGCAGGCTCGTGGCCAGTCCGACAAGTGCCGGTTGCTGACCATCCGCAACGGTTATCACGGCGACACCTTCGGCGCGATGGCGGTATGCGACCCGGTCAACGGCATGCACGAGCTGTTCAGCGGCGTGTTGCCGCAGCACCTGTTCGCACCGGCTCCTAGTTTGGGTTTCGACGGTAGCGACACCGATGATGATATCGCCGCGCTGGAAGCGTTGATGGAACAGAACCATCAACAATTGGCGGCGTTGATTCTGGAGCCGATCGTCCAGGGTGCCGGCGGCATGCGGTTCTACCGACCCGATTACCTGCGTCGGGCCCGCGAACTCTGCGACCGCTACAACCTGCTGCTGATCGCCGATGAGATCGCCACCGGCTTTGGCCGCAGCGGCAAACTGTTCGCCTGCGAACACGCCGACATCAGCCCCGACATTCTCTGCCTCGGCAAAGCCCTGACCGGTGGTTACATGACCCTGGCCGCAACCCTGACCAGCACCGAGATCGCCGAGACCATCTCCAGCGGCGGCGCCGGCTGTTTTATGCACGGCCCGACCTTTATGGGTAACCCGATGGCCTGTTCGGTCGCCAATGCCAGCCTGGAACTGCTGCAAAGCGATCCCTGGCAGCCGCGGGTCGAGCAGATCGAAGCGGGTCTGCAGCAAGGCTTGGCCCCCTGCGCCGAACTCGATAGCGTCGCCGATGTGCGGGTGCTGGGAGCTATCGGGGTGGTCGAGATGAAACAACCGGTGCAGATGGCGTCGATCCAGCGCGCCTTTGTCGAACAGGGAGTCTGGGTTCGCCCTTTCGGCAAACTGGTCTACGTCATGCCCCCATTCATCATCAGCCCGGAGCAGCTTGAACAGCTGACCCAGGCGATCTATCGCGTAATCTCTACCCAACAGGAAACAAAGTAAGGAAACAGCATGGCCCGTATCAAAATCGAGATGCCCGATCACTTTATCTTCAGCACCGAGCTGCCGATCCGTATCAGCGATATCAACTACGGTGGTCACCTGAGCAACGACCGCATCCTGTCGCTGGTCCACGAGGCCCGGGTTCAATTTCTGAAGGGCTACCAGTACAGCGAGCTGGACGTCGAAGGACGAGGTCTGATCATGACCGATTCGGCTACCATCTATAAGGCCGAAGGCTTCCACGGTGACCGCTTGCAGGTCGATATCGCCGTCAGTGATTTCAACAAGTACGGCTGCGACTTCTTCTATCTGCTCAGCAACAAAGACAGCGCGGTGGAGATCGCCCACGTCAAAACCGGTTTCGTGTTCTTCGACTACGACGAGCGCAAGGTGGTCCGGGTCCCGGAAGGGTTCAAAAATCGTTTCGTCAAACAGGCTGAATAAGCTCTGAGCTGACCCTTAATCCCAGTTCAAGGAGGAAGACCATGGCCAGCGGCCTGTTCGCGATACTCGACGATGTTGCCCTGCTGCTCGATGACGCCGCCACCATGAGCAAGGTGGCAGCCAAGAAAACCGCCGGTATCCTCGGCGATGATCTGGCGGTCAATGCCGAAAAAGCGGTGGGCTCACCGGCCTCCCGCGAGCTGCCGGTCATCTGGGCGATCACCAAGGGCTCGACGATCAACAAACTGATCATCCTGCCGCTGGCCTTTCTGCTCAGCGCCTTCGCCCCGGGACTGATCGTGCCGATCCTGCTGCTCGGCGGCGCTTACCTGTGCTTCGAGGGGGCCGAGAAGATTCATGAGTGGATCAGCCCCCACACTCACGCGGACGAAGATCAAGACCCCCAACAGCCGGGGGCCAACGACGACGGCAGCCTGGACGAGCGCGAACAGAAAAAGATCAAGGCGGCGATCCGTACCGACTTTATCCTGTCGATTGAGATTATCGTGCTGGCACTGGGTACCGTGATCGAGCAGAGCCTGGCGATCCAGATTCTGGTGGTCAGCTTTATCTCGCTGCTGGCCACCGTCGGCGTCTACGGCCTGGTGGCACTGCTGGTGCGGATGGACGACGCCGGCTTCTACCTGATCGACAAGGCCGAGTCGATGGGAGCTGAGGGGAACGGCGCCATGGCTGGCGGCCTGCGCCGGTTGGGCAATTTTATGGTGGCGGCGCTACCGCAGATTATCCGAATTCTCGGTATCCTTGGCACCATCGCCATGCTGCTGGTCGGTGGCGGCATGTACAGCCATAACATCGACGCGATTCACCACCTGCTCGAACCCCTGCCCGGGCTGCTGGGCGACCTGCTGGCCGGTGTTGTCGTCGGGGTGATCATGCTGGCAATTGTTAGCCTGGTGAAACGCCTTCGTGGTGCCGGTCAGGCCCACAAGTAGCCCGGCATCAAAATACCGTTCCTTTCGGTATTTTGTTAACGATACGATCAACCCGACAATTTTAATGCCGGGTTGATCGCGTACAAAAAAGCGAACCCGTTTAACGGATTCGCTCTTTTCAACCGATCAGCGCTATCGACGCTGGGATTAAAGTGATCGATCCAGCCCCTGCTGCCAGAAAGCGATCTCCATCCGGGTGGCCGTGGTGAAGTGGCCCTGCAGCTGTCGGGCTCGTTCGGAGTCCGCCGGGATCTCGGCCAGCAACTGATCGAAAAACTCGACGCTGGCATAGGCCGCCTGCTGGTACTCCTCTCCGGCGTACATATCGATCCAGTTCGCATACGGATTACCTGCTTGGACAGCGTTGCCCGGTTGAGTCAGGTACTGACCCACTTCGGCATAGCCCAGCGCACAGGGAATCAGCGCGGCATACAGATCGGTCAGATCCCCCTGCAAGCCAGCATCGATCAGATAACGGGTGTAAGCCACGGTGGCGACCCCTTCGGGCAGCGCCACCAGATCCTCTTCGTTGAGTCCCCAGTCTTTGCAGTAGTCGATATGCAGCGTCAGCTCGTGCTCGACCAGCGCACTGAGTGACGGCATGCTGGCACGCATCTGGGCCGGATTGGCACTCTTGAACACCGCCAGCCCGAAGGCTCGGGCGTAGTGGATCAGATACAGATAATCCTGCTGCAGGTAGTGCTGGAAGCTGGCTTTATCCAACGTTCCCTGGCCGAGCTGTTTGACAAAATTGTGCTGGATATAGTGATCCCAATCCTGCTGACAGCCGGCGATCAGATCGCGATGATTCATCGACTCTCTCCCGTTATTGAACGATGTAGTCTGCCGCCTTGGGCAGCTTGCTGATCACCTTCTGATCGTGCAGGAACTTGGCGTAGTTGTCGTAGCGGGCTAGGTCCGCCGCTTGCGGACGCAACGCAAAGCGCACCATCGTATCTTTCCAGGCATTGCGGTTCAGTTCAGTATCGAGCTTGTTGCCGTCATCGTAGGATTTGAACAATTCCCAGGCTTCCTGCGGATGGTTAACGGTGTACTGGGTGGCCAGCTCCACCGCGCGGTTAAAGCGCGCAATCATGTCTCTGTCGAGCTTGTTGCTGTTGGCCACCACCACCAGCTCATCGTAGGGCGGCACGCCCTCCTCTTCGATATAGAACGCCTTGCCTTTGAACCCTTCCATGCTCAGCTGATGCATCTCGAAGTTGCGGTAAGCACCGTAGATGGCATCGACCTTGCCCGACGCCAACGACGCCGACAGCGACCAGCCGACGTTGACCATTTCGACATCGTCGATGGTCAGGCCATTGTTACGCAGCATGGTGCCGACGGTGGCATCCACCAAACCACCGTCGAACGGGAAGCCGATCTTCTTGCCCTTCAGATCCGCCACGCTGTTGTAACCCTTACCGTCCAGTACCATCAGGGTATTGAGCGGGGTCGCGATCAGGGTCGAGATACGGGTCAACGGCAGTCCTTCAACCACGTCGCGAATCAACTGCGGCTGGTAGGTCACGGCCAGGTCAAACCGGCCCGCCGCCACCAGTTTCGGCGGCATGCTCGGATCGGCCGGCTCGGTGATCTCAACCTCCAGCCCCTGCGCTTCGAACAGGCCTTTCTGTTGCGCCACAATCAGCGGCCCATGGTCCGGATTGACGAACCAGTCCAACATCAAGGTGACCTTTTCGGCCATCGCCGGCTGACTCAGCAGCAGCGCGCAAACAGCAATCAGTTTTTTCATCACAACGTCCTCGTTAGTACCACAACCAGCTGCAGGCAGCGCAGCTGGGTTCTGTTAGGTTGCGGCAGCCAATCCGCTCAGGGCTGCCGCAGCTAGTGCTAGTTCTTGTGTTAGTGCTATTCGACTCGGGCCAGGTATTGGCGCTCGGTAGGTTTTTCCTGGTGCCAGGGAATCAGCTTTTTCAGCAACCAGTCGGCGATGTAATAGAGCGATATCGAGAACAGCGCCAGGATAAACAGGGCGGCAAACATATCGGCAATCTGCATCCGGGCATTGGCCTGCAGCATCAGGTAGCCCAAGCCACCGGAGGAGCCGACCCACTCGCCCACCACCGCTCCGATCGGCGCCACCACCATCGCCACCCGCACCCCCGAAGCCAAGGTCGGCAACGCCGCCGGCAGGCGTACATGCCAGAGCATCTGGCGTGGGCTGGCACCCAGGGTTTTGGCCAGATCCAGATAACCGGCCGGGGTATGCCGCAGGCCGTCAAAGCAAGTGGTGCAGACCGGAAAAAAGATAATCAACGCCGCCATCACCACCTTGGAGGTCATCCCGTAACCGAACCAGAGCATCAGAATCGGCGCCAGCGCGAACACCGGGATCGCCTGGCTGGCCACCAGCACCGGCAGCAACCAGTTCCGAACCGGGTTGAACAGCAGCATCAGCAACGCCAGCGAAATGCCCATACTCAACCCCAGCAGCAGCCCCAGCAGGATCTCGCTCAGAGTGATCAGACTGTGGTCCCACAACAGCTGCGGATTGGCCAAGAGTTTACTGAACACCAAACCCGGCGGCGGCAGGATAAACGGAGGCATCTCGAACAGTTCCACCACCAGTTGCCAACCGGCCAACAGCACCAGGGTGGTGACCATCAGTCGAGCGACCATACGCCAACGGTTATCAGGCCCGAGCATAACCACCTCCGTCGGAAGGCTCTGAACCCGGATGGGGGTGCAGGTCGGCCTGCTGCATCGCATCGAGCAACTGCTGCTGATAATCCCCCAAGGTACTGTCCACCGGCCGGGGTATCGGGCTGGACGGCGTTTCTACCGGGATCAGTCGCCGGTTCTCGAACAACCAGACCTGATCGCCCAGTCGCAAGGCCTCCTGCGGATCATGGGTAATCAGCAGCACCGTCCGACCGGCCAGTGCATCCACCGCCAACGCCTGCAGCCGGTGCCGGGTCACCGCATCCAACGCACTGAAAGGCTCATCCATCAACACCAACGGGGTGTCCTGCATCAGAGTTCGCGCCAACGCGACCCGCTGGCGCATGCCGCCCGACAGCTGCTCCGGCCGTTGCTTGGCAACGTGGCCGATGCCCAGTTGATCGAGCAGTTCGCTGGCCTTACGACGCTCCTGCGGGCTGACGCGACCACCGTTAACGCGCGCCTTCAGACAGACGTTATCCAGCACGCTCAGCCACGGAAACAGCAGGTCCTGCTGCGCCATATACGCCACCCGCCCCATGACCGGCTGGCCGTTTCCATCCAGCATCTGCCCCTGGCAACGATGCTCGGGCTCGATCAGCCCGGCCAGCATCCGCAGCAGGCTGGTTTTGCCACAACCGCTTCGGCCCAGCAGACAGCTCCAGCTGCCCGCCGGCAGAGTCAGGTTAATGTTCTCGAACAGGGGCTGGTCTGCCCCTTGATAGTGCAGCCCGACCTCGCGCAGGACGACCTCAACGGTCATCAGCGCGCAAGCCGATAGAAATGATGAACCGGTCCGGAGCCGGCCCCAATGTTGAGTTCATCGGCATGACAGATGGCGCCGTGGATATAGGCCTTGGCCTGCTCGATCGCCTGGGGCATCGGCAGTCCTTGAGCCAGATAACTGGCGATGCTGGCTGAAAGGGTGCAGCCGGTACCGTGGGTGTTGTCGGTATCCACCCGCTCGCTGGAATAGCTCTGGATCCCATCGGTAGAGATCCAGAAATCCTCCGCCCGCTCGCCCTCCTGATGCCCGCCTTTGAGCAACACCGAGCGACAACCCAGCGCCATCAGCGACCGGCAATACTGCTGCATCTGTTCCGAAGTCTGTGGCAGCGGCTCGCCGCGCAGCCCCAACAACGCCTGGGCTTCATGCAGGTTCGGAGTGACCACATCCGCCAACGGCAATAACACATTAATCAGAGTCTCGACCGCCTCTTCGGCCAGCAGCAGATCGCCGCTGGTGGCCACCATTACCGGATCCAGCACCACGAATTTCGGCTGATAACGAACCAATGCGGCGGCCACCGACTTGATGGTCGCGGCATCGCCGAGCATGCCGATCTTAACGGCCAGGATGCCCAGATCGGAGAAGACCGCATCGAACTGTTGATTGATAAAGTCTTCGGGCACCGGCATCACCCCGGTAACACCCAGCGTGTTCTGCGCCGTCAGCGCGGTGATCACCGAGCAAGCGTAACCACCGGTGGCCGAGATCGCTTTGATATCGGCTTGAATACCGGCACCGCCGCCGGAATCCGAACCGGCAACCGTCAAAGTAATGGGAGTCTGGGGCATGGGAAGGTCTCTTAGAAAGGCGGATCAGAGACCTTAGAATCGCATCGATGGTGCAACTCCGGTGGTTCCCTACGCCAATTATTCTGGATCAGGTTCAACGGGTTCAGCTGTGGCTATCTCAGCCCGATGCAAGTACATGCCCAGGCTCCCCGACCAATGGATTGATCATAATCAGAGCCCTGGGGAATTACAATTTGAGCAGACTGAAATTGGCGCGAAATCCCGTCAGGTTCCACCAAGCCTCCCCGCTAAACCTCAGCATCCATTCGGCAACTCAGGTCAGCGAAGCCCTGGTTGGCATAAAAGTCTCGCGCCCCGCCATTGAAAGCCATCACATCCAGTTCGACCCGATCGACCCTTTCCAAGCGGGCTATCTGCTTGGCATCGTTCAGTAACGCCGAACCCACCCCTTGGCGACGATAGCCTGGGTCCACGTAAATCAGTTCAACGCAGGCAAACTTGCGCGGCAATCGAATGATCGAGCCAGGGTGTTGGTAGATTTCGACAAACAAAAAACCGGCAATATCGGCCTGCCGTTTGGCGACTCGAAGATAGGAGGTGGAGGAACTCAGACTCTGGCACAGGAATGCTTTGAATGCTGCCGGATCGACCGCGCTAAACAATTCCGGATGAGCGGCGCGGTGCACGCCCTGCTCGATAACAAAATAGTCGGTGAGCTGATCGAGGTCAGCGGCGGTTGCATCTTCAATCAGTAGTTTCGTCAAGCTAGCGGCCCAGCAGAATTATCAGCTGTCGAATAGCTTAGGATAAGCCCGGCTTCAGCGCGATCTCTTAGCCGTAATCCTGATAGTGATCCGGCGCCAGGTCCTGGAACTTGGAGTGCTTACCGATAAACGCCAGACGGCAGGTTCCGATCGGACCGTTACGCTGCTTACCGATAATGATCTCGGCCTGGCCTTTGGCTTCGGAGTCCTCGTTATAGACCTCGTCCCGGTAGATAAACATGATCACGTCGGCATCCTGCTCGATCGCACCGGATTCCCGCAGGTCGGAGTTGACCGGGCGCTTGTTGGGGCGGTTTTCCAGGGTACGGTTGAGCTGCGACAGCGCGATCACCGGACACTCCATCTCCTTGGCCAGCGCCTTCAGGGAGCGGGAGATCTCGGAGATCTCCTGGGTCCGGCTCTCGACCTGGCCCTTCAGCGACATCAACTGCAGGTAGTCGACCATGATCATCCCCATCGAGCCGTGATCGCGGTAGATCCGCCGCGCCCGAGAGCGCATCTCGCTGGGTGAAACCCCGGAGGTGTCATCGATATAAAGCGGCTTGTCCTTGAGCATATTGACCGCGGTTGTGAGCTTGGGCCAATCGTCCTCTTCCAGCTTACCGTCACGGACCCGGGTTTGGTCGATCCGCCCCAAGGAGGCCAGCATCCGCGTGACCAGACCTTCAGCGGGCATCTCCAGGCTGAACACCAACACCGGTTTTTCCTGCCCCATCAGGGCGTTCTCCACCAGGTTCATGGCGAAGGTGGTTTTACCCATTGAGGGACGCGCCGCGACGATCACCAGATCCGACCTCTGTAGCCCGGAGGTCATACCATCGAGATCGGTAAAGCCGGTGCTGACACCGGTCATGGTGGTACCGGCGTTGAACAGCTCGTCGATCCGATCCAGTGCACTTTCCAGCAACGGGTTGACGCTCCGCGGTCCGCCATCGGCCTCACGGCCCTCGGCGATCTTCAACACCTTGCGCTCGGCTTCGTCCAGAATATCGCCGCTGACCCGCCCTTCGGTATTGAAGGCGCTATCGGCAATCTCGTTGGCAATCCCGATCAAACGACGCAGCGTTGCCCGCTCCTTGACGATTTCGGCATAGGCGCGAACGTTGGAGGTACTGGGCGTGTTCTTGGCCAGATCGATCAGGTAATCCAGACCACCGGCCTGGTCCTGTGCCTTGTGACGGTCCAGCTCCTCGGACAGGGTCACCACGTCGATCGGCTGCTCGGCCTTGAACAGCTTCTCCATGGTGCGGAAGATCACCCGATGTTCGGGACGATAGAAGTCATCGGCGACGATAATCTCGTTGACCGCGTCCCAGACCCGGTCATCCAGCATCAACCCACCCAGTACCGATTGCTCGGCTTCGGTGGAATGGGGCGGAATTTTCGCTTGCTGCAGGGCGCTATCGAGTTCGGCGGTATCGGACATCTTCGCAATCGGACCGGTGGTAAGAAGTGAACATTGGGTACAGATTCAGACGGACCAGCTTACTGGCTGTGCCCATTTTCGACAACCACATAAAAGCTCGATTTAGCCAATCTATCCCAGAAACAAAAAAGCACCATCGGGACAACCCGACAGTGCTTTTTGAGCTAGTCGACGAGCCCTAAAGCCCGTCTCGTCAAACGACGTCTACCTTACTCGGCAGTAACGTTCAGTTTAACGACTGCAGTAACGTCGCTGTGCAGCTGAACGTCGATTTCGTACTCGCCAGTGCTACGCAGAACACCTTCCGGCAGACGAACTTCGCTCTTGTCAGCGTCACCACCAGCAGCGGCGATCGCATCGGCGATGTCGCGGGTGCCGATAGAACCGAACAGTTTACCTTCGTCGCCAGCTTTGGCTACGATGGTCAGTTCCAGTTCGTTCAGCTTCTCAGCACGGGCTTCAGCAGCAGCCAGCTTCTCAGCAGCGGCTTTTTCCAGCTCGGCGCGACGCGCTTCAAAGCTTTCGATGTTGCTCTTGGTGGCCGGTACGGCTTTACCGTAAGGCACCAGGTAGTTACGGCCGTAGCCGGCTTTGACGTTGACTTTGTCGCCCAGGCCGCCCAGTTTGCCGACTTTCTCGAGCAGAATGACTTCCATCTCGCAAACCTCTTTTGTTTACCCCGAGCCTTGGCTCAGGTTCTTCTCGCTTTCAGATGCTTCCTGAAGTCGATAAAGCTATCGGCTACAGCCAGCATAATCAGCAAGGCTATCAGATAAGGTCCGACTATTATCATCACCGAATAAAAGGTGACCAGCCAGGACCTACTTAACTTTTTAATCGCAACAATCGCGTGGATCAGACCGATGCTTGCCACCACAAACGGGGTGATCAATACCGGTATCCAGCGGGCCGCTTCGAAGGGCAAAGTCTTACCCAGTAACAGCACCGCCAGGCCAGCCGCTGCAAACAGCGGTGACAACCGCAAGCCATGAAACTCTGCTTTAAACCCACCGGGGTTGTAGAGTTTCGACTGCCACCAACGCGCTATCGCCAGGCTGATTAATGACGAGCCGAGGAAGCTTGCAACGATTGCTCCTAACAACAATTCGCGCAGCCACTCAGGCTCCAGCGGCATCGACATCTGTGGATTGCTCTTCTTCAGAGCCTCAAGCAGCACAACAGCCGCTTCATCCACCTGAGTGATCAGCTCGGGCAACAGTGAATCGACCAGAAAACTGAAGATCACTGCTATCACAGTGGCCACCGACAAGGTCTGTGACCAGGAAACCGAGCGCCTCAACACAACCGCTAGCGCGGTGGTCCCCAACAGGGTGACCATTGGTGAGGCTTGATCCCGCCAAACCAGC
The DNA here is from genome assembly GCF_965230735.1 of Motiliproteus sp. Classification (GTDB taxonomy): domain Bacteria; phylum Pseudomonadota; class Gammaproteobacteria; order Pseudomonadales; family Balneatricaceae; genus Motiliproteus. The sequence continues at coordinate 2,157,917 of NZ_OZ246016.1, read as the reverse complement.
CAGATCAGCGCAGGCGCCAGCGCCCACAGCATCAATCCGACGCCGTCGGAGGTGCCCCTTCGCAGAGTAACCAGTCCGACGATGGCAGCACTGAGTATCATCAATACCGTGGCTGCCAGACCCAGCATAAGCCGGGCTTGTTCCACTTCGAGTGCCACAAACAGCAGCGGCAATGAAGCGATAGATACAGTTGCGATTATCGCCTGCGTCCGACCGCGCATTGCGTATTCGGCCAGCGCACGCATAAACATCTATTCCCTAACGGAAGGCCTGGACTTAGTGGCCGTCGGTGTAGGGCAGCAGCGCGATGTAGCGAGCACGCTTGATAGCGGTCGCCAGCTGACGCTGGTACTTAGCTTTAGTGCCGGTGATGCGGCTGGGTACGATCTTACCGGTTTCGGTGATGTAACCCTTCAGCGTGTCCAGATCCTTGTAATCGATCTCGGTAACACCTTCGGCAGTAAAACGGCAGAACTTTCTGCGACGGAAAAAACGAGCCATTTAATTTCTCCTGATATCTATCTGTGCGGTGAACGCTTACTCGGCAGCAGATTCTGCTGCAGCTTCAGCGGGAGCTTCTTCAGCTTTCTCTTCACGCTTAGGCGCTTCACGACGAGGAGCCTTACGGTCTTCGCGAGCTTCAGCAGCCTTGATGGGAGAAACACCAGTTACGGCTTCTTTCATGCGGACAACCATGTTACGGATGACGGCATCGTTGAAGCGGAACAGGTTGGACAGCTCGTCCAGGGCTTCATTGCTGCACTCGACGTTCATCAGTACATAATGAGCCTTGTGGATCTTGTTGATCGGGTAAGCCAGTTGACGGCGGCCCCAGTCTTCCAGACGGTGGATCTTGCCGTTGTCACCTTCGATAACGCCGGTGTAACGCTCGATCATAGCGGATACTTGTTCACTCTGATCCGGGTGGACCATGAACACGATTTCGTAATGACGCATTGTGTCTCCTTATGGGTTAACAGCCCCTCAACGCGGCTCGGAATGATCCGGTGAGAAGCAAGGAGTTAACTAAGTTTTTGGGACCGCGAATACTACAGGCTCTTTGACAACCAGGCAACCCCATCGTTTTAAATCAATGTCGACGGCCGAGGGATCAGCCGTTGCGCTGACGAACTGCCTCGAACAGACAGACGCCGGCGGCCACCGATACGTTCAGACTACTGACCGAACCGGCCATCGGAATCTTCACCAACTGATCGCAGTTCTCCCGGGTCAGCCGCCGCATGCCGCTACCTTCGGCTCCCATCACCAACGCCATTGGTCCGGTCAGGGAAGCCTCGTTCACCAACTGGGTCGCCTCACCGGCGGTACCGGTAATCCAGACCCCGGCGGCCTGTAGCTGCTTCAGGGTGCGGGCCAGGTTGGTGACCACCACGTAGGGCACCGTATCGGCAGCCCCGCAGGCCACCTTGACGGCGGTGGCGTTGAGCGGCGCCGACTTATCCTTGGCGGCAATCACCGCCTGCACACCGGCCGCATCGGCGGTACGCAGGCAGGCACCCAGATTGTGCGGATCGGTCACCCCGTCCAGCACCAGCAGAAACGGTGGCACCTCGAGTTGCTGAATCAGCTGCTCCAGAAAGGTCTCGTTGCGGATCTGCACCGCTTCGACTTCGGCCACCACCCCTTGGTGGACGCCATCGATCATCTGATCAAGCTCTTTGCGATCCAGATGTCGGATCTTGATCCGGTGCTGTTTGGCCAAGTCGATCAACTGCTGGATCCGCTTGTCCTTGCGCCCCTGTTGCAGCAGCAGCCCCCGCACCCGCTTGGGCTCGCGCTCCAACAACGACTGCACCGCGTGAATTCCAAAGCTGTACTGACTCATTGATCGGCTCCTGAAACACGGCTGGACTCAAACCACTGGGACGCCTGTTCGCGAACCAGCGCGGTCAACAAGCGAATATGGGCCGGATCACTGTTCAGTGCCGGAATGTAACGGTACTGCTCGCCACCGGCCTCAACAAACTCTTCCTTATTCTGGATCGCAATCTCTTCGAGGGTTTCCAGACAGTCGGCGGAAAAGGCCGGGCTGAGCATATCGACCGACTTGGTACCTTCACCGGCCAGGGTACGCAGGGTTTCATCGGTATAGGGTTTGACCCACTCGGCCGGCCCAAAGCGGGACTGGAACGTCGCCAGGAATCGGGATTCGGGCAGATCTAACTTGGCCGCCAGCAAGGCTGCGGTTTCACGACACTGCTGCGGATAGGGGTCCCCCTTATCGGCGTACTCCTTTGGAATACCGTGGAAACTCATCAACAGTTTCTCGCCGGCGTCGTGCTCGGCCCAATGCTGCTGTACCGATTGCGCCAGCGCTTCGATATAGAGCGGATGATCGTGGTAGCTTTTCAGGATCCGAATATCGCAGACCTCACGCTGGCCCAACTGGAAGCGCGCCACCTGATCGTAGACCGGTGCGGTCGAGGTAGCGGAATACTGCGGGTAGAGCGGCATCACCAGAATACGCTGGTAACCATCCCCTTTGAGTTGTTTGAGCATCGGCGTCAGGCCGGGATTGCCGTAGGTCATCGCCGCGAACACGTCCGGGCTTCGGCCTGGGAATTCGCTCTGCAACGCTACCTGCAACGCCGCCACCTGCTGATTCAGGATTTTTCGCATCGGCGAATCCTGATCCCAGATGCTCTGGTAAAGCTTGGCCACCTTACCCGGACGAACCTGCAGGATGATCAGATTCAGCACCAGCCACCAGAAAGCCCGCTTGAACGGCCCTCCCTCTATGACCCGCTTATCCCACAGAAAAGGTCTCAGGTATTGGCGGACAGCCTCGGCCGTCGGTTGATCGGGGGTTCCCAGATTGACCAGAATAACAGCGCTCTTTTGCATGCTCGTGCGAAGATCCTTAACGAGTTGAACCCACCCGGGACGGCAGGTCCTATTTGAGAACCGCTATTATTCCCGAGCTGCAACGGAAAATACACCGGCTTTATTCCATCCAGACTCTTTCACCCGCCGATAAGCGTTTAAATCCGTTTACATTCCGACAGCGGCTATGCAGAATCCGAGTCACTTTCGTGCAACGAACCGCGCCGATTTCCATCGACGCTTACCACCGGACCCGCCACTGATGGATTCCACCGATCGCCAGATACTCGACCTGCTGCAGCAGGATGCCACCCTCTCGACCGCGGCCATCGCCGAACAGGTAGGGCTGAGCCCCACCCCCTGCTGGCGTCGGATTCAGAACCTGGAAAAAGCCGGGGTGTTGCGAGGGCGGGTCGCCCTTCTCGATCGCAAGCAGCTCGACCTCAATGTCGATGTCTTCGTCGAGATCAAAACCGATCGACACACACCAGAATGGATCGAGACCTTCACCCGCGCCATCGATGAACTCGATGAAGTGGTCGAATGCTACCGCATGAGTGGCGAAGTCGATTACCTGCTGCGGGTCGCGGTCGGCGACATCGAAGCCTACGATGCCTTTTACAAGCGTCTGATCGAGCGGGTCGAAGTGGCCAATATCAGCTCCTACTTCTCGATGGAGCGGATGAAATACACCACCGCCCTACCGCTGCAATCCAAAGGCCGGGACGCCGAAGACAGCTGAGCCGTCACGACAGGCGTACTCCAGAAACCAAAAAACCCGCCAAAAGGCGGGTTTTTCATCAACCGACAACTAAGTCAGTTTATTCCAGACCGGCGAACACCGCGTCACGGATATCCTGGACCGAACCAACACCGGCAACATAAACGTAGCTCGGAGCCGCTTCTGCGTCTTCTTCCGCCCAACCCTTGTAGTAAGTGATCAGCGGCGCAGTCTGCTCGTGATAAACGCCCAGACGGTCACGAACGGTTGCTTCGTTGTCGTCGGCACGCTGAACCAGATCTTCACCGGTCACATCGTCCTTGCCTTCCACCTTAGGCGGGTTGAAGGTGACATGGTAAGTACGACCGGAGCCCGGGTGAACCCGACGACCGCTCATACGCTTGACGATCTCTTCGTCAGCCACATCGATCTCAACCACGGCGTCGATCTTAACGCCGGCTTCTTTCAGTGCATCAGCCTGCGGAATGGTGCGCGGGAAACCGTCGAACAGGAAACCGTTGGCGCAATCAGACTCGGCAATCCGCTCTTTAACCAGACCGATGATGATCTCGTCAGAAACCAGCTGACCGGCATCCATTACCTCTTTAGCCTGCTTACCCAGCGGGGTGCCGGCCTTGACCGCAGCACGCAGCATATCGCCGGTAGAGATCTGCGGAATCGAATACTTCTCGGTAATATACTGTGCCTGAGTGCCCTTTCCTGCGCCCGGGGCGCCGAGCAAGATGATACGCATAAACGCTCACTCCATCATTTTTAAGAATAATTCGGTGTCAGGGCCACTGCCCTCAGATACAAGCCCGTCCCGCCGGTCTTACCAAGTTGCCGGAAGCACATCGACAATCGGAATCGGGGTTGTCAGCAGACAGCCGTAGTTTCGAAGAAACCGCTGTCTGCACGGTAATCATCCCACCCGATCCACTCAATACGACATTAGGACTAACGGCGCTCAGCGCAACTCTCTCAGCCGTTCCCGATCGGGGGAGTCAGGCAGACTAGCCTATCCGTCAACCCAACTCAATCCCCTAGAGATTCAATCGCATGCGGGCACTGGACTGACCAGTTTTTAAACAAGATCAGCGGGTAGTGTTGATATAGATCAGTCGAGCATCGGAATTTTTTTCATACGTTCGTTTTAATCACTAAGCTTGCTCAAAACCCTATAGAGAATCCGCCTTGACTGCCCACCAGCCCAGACGATCCATCTTTATCTATACCCTAGTCAGCCTTGTGTTGTTCGGTCTGCTGCTATGGATAGGTTCCGACAACCGCCCGTCGGTGTCGCGTCTGATTCTTGCCGGGCTGGGTGCATTACTCTGCGCCGGCCTGTTGCCGGGATTGATCAACCGTCTCATGGACAGGTTCGGCAGCCCTGACGAGCAGACCAGGACAGCGTCCAATCTCCACAAAAACGCAGCCCTCGACTTAACCATCGAATCCACTCCCAGCCAGGGCGAAATCTATCTCGACCAGGCCCAGGCCTTGATCCTGGTACTCGATCAGGAGGGCCGGGTTGAATACCTGAATCAATACGGCTATCGCCTGCTGGGCTACCCGCAAGAATCCCTGTCCGGACGGGAGTGGCTCAAACTCTGTGTACCAGCCAGCGAACATAAACCGGTACTGGAAGCACTCGAGGCGTACCACAAGCGAAACCAGCTGACACCATTGTCGGTGGAACATCCGGTACTGACCGCCGAAGGCAAGCTGCGCTTGATCGCCTGGAACTGCCGCAGTGTCGGGCTGCCCGACGGACGTCGACAGCTGCTCTGCTCCGGCCTGGATGTGACCGAAAACCGCCGCACTCAGGATTCGCTAGAGAAACTATCCTGCGCGGTGGAACAAAGCTCGACCTCGGTACTGATCTTCGACCGTCGCGGCCGGATCGAATACGTCAACCCCGCCTTCAGCCAGATGAGCGGTTACGCCGCCGACGAGGTGATCGGCCGCAAGCCCCGCTTTCTGGAAAGCCCCGACACCGAGCGCCAGACCCTGCTCGACCTGCGCGCCAGTATCATGCGCGGCGAGAACTGGCAGGGAGAGATCTGCTACCAGCGTAAAGACGGCCAGCAATTTTGGGTCAACTCCCGGGTCTCACCGATCAAGGATGAACGGGGCCATATCGATCATTACGTCAGCGTCACCGAAGATATTACCGACGCCCGCAAGCATCAGCTGCAGATCGAGCGCATGGCCTTTCAGGATCCGCTGACCCAATTGCCCAACCGCCGCGGCTTCCAACAGCACCTGCAACAGATGCTGGAAGAGTGTGCCGATCTGGATCAAACCCTGACGCTGTACAGTATCAATCTCGATCACTTCAAGCGGATCAACGACAGTCTGGGCCATAATGCCGGCGACCAACTCCTGTGCCGCATCGCCAAGATGTTGAAAAAGGAGATCACGGCCCAGGATCTGCTCGGACGTTTGAGCAGTGACGAGTTCCTGCTGGCGCTGCGCAACGTCAGTCACGAGCAAGCCACCCAGTTCGGCCAGCGTATCAATCGGCTGCTGCGACAGCCGGTCACGGCCATCGGCGGAGACAGCCGCCGCGAGAGCGGGCTGATGACCGCCAGCATCGGCATCGCCAGCTTCCCGGAAAGCGCCCGCGATACCAACGAACTGATCAAGTGCGCTGATCTTGCGATGCAGAACGTCAAACAACACGATCGCAACGGCTTCCGCTTCTTCTCGGCCAAGATGAAGGAAGCCCTGGAAGCGGACCTGTTTCTGGAGCGCGAACTGCAACGGGCACTGCAAAATGACGAGTTCGAGCTCTATTACCAACCCCAGGTCGATCTGCAGCTGGGCTGCGTCAGCGGCCTGGAAGCCCTGTTGCGCTGGAAACATCCACAACGGGGGCTGATAGCACCGGACACCTTTATCTCGGTGGCCGAACGCTCCGGTCTGATTATCCCGCTGGGACAGCTGGTGCTGCGTAAAGCCTGCCGCAGCTACCAGATTCTGGATCTGCTGGGACTGGGGCACCTGCGGATCGCCATCAACCTGTCGGCATTGCAGTTCCGTGATCCGCTGTTTCCCCGCACTTTCCAGCAGATCATGACCGAGCATCAGGTCAATCCATCCCAGATCGAGCTGGAACTGACCGAAAGCATGCTGATGACCAACATCGAGGAAGCGATCATGATCCTCGACCAACTCAAGCAGCTCGGCGCCACCCTGGCGATCGACGACTTCGGTACCGGCTACTCGTCGCTGAGTTACCTGAAGCGACTACCGGTGGATATCATCAAGGTCGATCGCGCCTTCGTGAAGGATATTCCCGACAACGAGAATGATATGGAGATCACCGCCGCGGTGATCGCGATGGCCCACAAGCTCAAACGCAAAGTGGTGGCCGAAGGGGTTGAAACCCTGATGCAGGAGCAATTCCTGCGCGACAACGAGTGCGACTACCTTCAGGGTTACCGCTACAGCCCGCCGCTTCCCGAATCCGAGCTGACCACCCAGATTGCCCGTATCGATCTGGAACTGAGCAACGCCAACGGCACCAACCGCTGCGTCCAGCTGGAATTCGATTCCTGATCAAACTCGACTTGTCCGACCATATCCTCTGTATTAGTGTGGAAATAGATATCACGCCGATTTGTCGCAACAGTCGGCGATTGGAAAGAGGTTGCACTGAATGGATTATGAGCAACTGTTCGATCGAAGTTTTGAGCGCTGTCGGTCCAGGAATGACCGTGAGCCCTTCTTCGAGAGTTTCTACAACCGCTATCTTCAGACCGATCAGCGGGTCGCCCAGGTGTTCGCCAACACCGACATGGCGCGGCAACAAAAGATGCTGGAGAAATCGTTCTACCGGCTGCTGATTTTCTACGCCACCAACAGTGCCGACGACTATATCGAGCAGATCGCGGTGCTGCATAACCGCCACCACCTGAATATCACTCCAGATCTCTACGATCTGTGGCTTCAGGCACTGATCGAAACCGTCTCCGATTACGACACCGAGTTCGATGATTCAATTGAGCTGGCCTGGCGGCTGGTGCTCTCGACCGGTATTACCTATATGAAGTTCAAATACGATCACTGAACATGATCGTGGGAACGGGGAAGCCAGAGCCCGGCCCACCCGTTACGGACAACTTTTTACCAGCCTTTAGGACCGGGCTTGTCCGGTTTGTTCTTTTTCTTCTGCTTCAGACGCCACAAGGCACCCTTCTTGACCGGCTTCTCCTCCATCCCCAACGCCTTGGTAAAGCGATCACGCAACTGCTCGAGTTTCTCTTCTTTACGCTCATGGGATTTACGGTGGCGGGCATCACCCAGTTGAACCACCTTGTCGTTATCGGCCATCAAAAGCCTCCGATCGGCAGAGTTAGTGTTTTAGAATACCCCGAATAGCTGGGCCTGTTAACCGGCTGCCATAAAGGCCGCCCATTCGCCCCATTTTAGGTCACCGATAGCAACGCTGTATGAAGTCACTCCCGATCGATAGCGCCCTGCCCGAGCTACTGCAGGCATTAACTAAGCACAATCGCTGCCTGCTCCAGGCCGCCCCCGGTGCCGGTAAGACCACCCGGGTGCCGCCGTCACTGCTGCAGCAACCCTGGCTTGGTGGGCAGAAGATCCTGATGCTCGAGCCCAGACGGATCGCGGCCCGCAGTGCGGCGGCCTTTATGGCCTCGGAGCTGGGTGAGAAGGCCGGACAGACCATCGGCTACCGCTCCCGGCTCGACACCAAGGTCAGCGCCCAGACCCGGATCGAAGTGGTCACCGAGGGGATTCTGACCCGGATGCTGCAGTCGGACCCGGCGCTGGAAGGGGTCGGCTGCGTGATCTTCGACGAATTCCACGAGCGCAACCTCAACGCCGATATCGGCCTGGCGCTGCTGCTGCAGTCCCAACAACTGCTGCGTGACGAGCTGAAGATCCTGCTGATGTCGGCCACCCTGGAACTGGAACCGATCCGCCGTCTGCTGGGGCCGGACACCCCGGTGATCAGCAGCGAAGGCCGCAGCTTCCCGGTGCAGATCGAACATCTGGGAGGCAACCCCAGCCCGTTTGATCCGATCCGGATGGCCCAGGCGATCGAACAGGCCCTGGGCGATACTGAACAGAGCCTGCTGGCCTTCCTGCCCGGTAGCAGCGAGATTCAACGCACCCTGCGGGCACTGCAGCAGTGCCGGCTGCCGGATAACATCGAGTCGATTCCACTCTACGGCCAACTCAGCCCCAAACAACAGGACCGCGCCATCAATCCCCCGGAGCCGGGCCAGCGCAAGCTGGTGCTGGCCACCGCCATCGCCGAGACCAGTCTAACCCTGGAGGGGATCGACGCCGTAGTCGACGGCGGGCTGATGCGACTGCCCCGTTTCGATCCGCGCAGCGGCATGACCCGACTCCAGACCCAGGTGGTCAGTCGCGCTTCGGCAACCCAGCGCGCCGGTCGAGCCGGTCGACTCCAGGCCGGTCGTTGCTACCGGCTCTGGGCCGAGGAGCGCACCCTGATCGAACAGAGTCCGGCCGAGATCCTCCACGCCGACCTGGCCCCGCTGGTGCTGGAGCTGGCCCAATGGGGCGCCAAGGCCGACGAGCTGGAGTGGCTCGACGCGCCGCCGCCGGTGCACCTGGCCCAGGCCCGCGAGCTGTTGATTCAACTAGGCGCGCTATCCGACGATAATCAGCTGACTATGATGGGCGAGCAGCTGTTAAAACTCGGCACCCATCCACGGCTCGGCACCCTGATGCTGCATGCCAAACAGCTGGGGCTGGGCGCGTTGGGCTGCCAGTTGGCGGCGCTATTGAGCGAGCGAGACCCATTCAGCAATCAACCCGGCGCCGACCTGCGCCAACGACTGCTACAGCTGCAGCACAGCAAAGAACCGGCCGCGCAACGCATCCGTGAGAGCGCCCGACGCTGGTGCCGTCAACTGAAGGTGTCCGATCAACTGGATCGGGATGTCGACGCGGCGCTGGAGCAGTGCGGCCTGCTGCTGGCGTTCGGCTTTCCCGATCGGATCGCCCAACGGCGTAGTGGCAACACGGATAACAACGACCAGCCAGGCCAGCACTACCGCCTGCGCAACGGCAAAGGCGCCGAATTTCGAGATCGTGATCCGCTATGCCGCCACCGCTATCTGGTCTGCGCCGATCTGGACGGCGATGCCCGCTCGGCAAGGATATTCCTGGCCGCGCCGCTTGATGCCGAGGCGCTGGAACAACACCTCGACAACCAGATCGAGCAGTGCCAGCAGATCGGTTGGGACAACCAGACCGAGTCGGTTCGCGGCCACTCAGAGCGCTGGCTCGGCAAGCTGTGTCTGGATCGCCAACCGCTAGCCGAGCTGGACGAGCAGCAGCTCGCCGACGGCCTGATCGCCGGTATCCGGCAACGGGGAATTAGCAGCTTGCCCTGGGAGCCTCGCAGTCGCCAACTGCAGCAGCAACTGGCGCTGCTACGACAATACCTGGGTGAGGACTGGCCGGATCTGTCCGATGCGAACCTGACCGACACGCTGGAGCACTGGCTGGCCCCGTATCTCAACGGTATGCGCAAGCTGACCGAGCTGAAACGGCTGAACCTGCGCGAACTGCTGTACAACCAGCTGGACTGGAACCAGCAACAACAGCTGAGCCAACTGCTGCCAGAACGAATTCAGGTTCCCAGCGGCTCCCAGATCCGGATCGACTACAGCAATTCAGAGCAACCGCTGCTGGCGGTCCGGCTACAGGAGATCTTCGGTTGGCAGCAAACCCCAACGCTGCTGAACGGCAAACTGCCGCTAACGCTGCAGATCCTGTCACCGGCCCAGCGGCCAATCCAGACCACCACCGATCTGGCCGGGTTCTGGAGCGGCTCCTACCGCGAGGTGTGCAAGGAGATGAAAGGGCGTTACCCGAAGCATTTCTGGCCCGACGATCCGCTCCAGGCGGTGGCGACTCGTCAGACCAAGAAGCGGATGGATCAGCAGGCCAAAGCCAAAAGCTGAGCTGAGCTGAGCTGAAAGCTTAACCCTATTAACCCTCGAGCGCCTGCAGCAGATCGGACCAGATATCCTCGACCCCTTCAAGGCCGACCGACAGCCGGATCAGCCCCTCAGCGATACCGTGCTCGGCGCGCTGTTCTGGGGTGTAGGTCGAATGGGTCATGCTGGCCGGGTGCTGGCAGAGGGTTTCGGCATCCCCGAGACTGACCGCCCGTTTGATCATCTTGAGCCGGTTCATAAAGGCCATGCCCGCTTCCAGGCCGCCCTTCAGCTCGAACGCGATCATACCGCCGGGCTGCTCCATCTGCTTCCAGCACAGACCGAAATAGGGGTTATCCGACAAGCCTGGATAGTGCACCGCCTTGATCTGCGGCTGCATCGACAACTGCTCCGCCAAGGCCTGGGCACTGCGGCTATGATGCTCCATCCGCAGCTGCAGGGTTTTCAGCCCCCGCAGCACCAGAAAGGCGGTCAACGGTGCGATCACCGCCCCGGTCATATCCTTCAAGCCGACCAGACGGATCTGCTCGATGGTCGCCGCGTCACCCACCACCGCGCCGGCCACCAGATCGCCATGGCCGCCCAGGTATTTGGTGGCCGAATGCACCACCAGGTCCGCCCCCAGGGTCAAAGGCCGCTGTAGGGCCGGAGTGCAGTAGGTGTTGTCGACCACCACCTTGATCGACGGATCGCGATCATGGACCAGATCGCTGATCGCCGCGATATCCATCAACCGCATGGTCGGATTCACCGGGGTCTCGAAATAGACCACCCGGGTGTTGTCGCTCAGCGCCGCCTTCAGCGCGTCCAGATCGGTACAGTCGACAAACTCTACCTCGATGCCGAACTTACGCAGCCCATGATCCAGGTAGGCGAAGGTGCAGCCGTACAGGGTGATATCGGCGATCACCCGGTCGCCCGGCGCCAGCAGACTCCAGAGCGTGGCGCTGATCGCCCCCATCCCGGAGGCGGTCGCCAGCCCGACTTCGCCCTGCTCCAGCGAGGCGAGGCGCTGCTCCAGCAGGTCCTGGGTCGGGTTGGAGATCCGGGTGTAGAAATGGCCCTGCTGCTCGCCGGCAAAGCGGGCGGCGCCCTGCTCCACCGAGTCAAACCCAAAGGTTGAGGTCATATAGACCGGTGCGGTCAGCGCACCATGGGGATCCTGTCCGGCATCCCCGGCATGGATCGCGCGGGTGGCAAAATTCGGAGCGGCACTGCCGTTGGGTGCAGTTAGGTTGAGAATAGCTTCGTTGGCTTTAGCTCCGGTGGGAGTAACGTCGTTGGCAGCAGACATCGGTGGCTCCATAGCAGTTATTGTTCTAAAACCACTATATGCCAGGCATAATCGCCGAGAACTCCAATTCCCAACATTCTGAAACCAAATATTGGCATCAACAATTAAAAATAGAAAAATATTGGAATTATTCACCAATGACAAAACTTGACCGAATCGATCGCCGAATTCTGGCCGAACTGCAAAGCGACGCCACCATCAGCAACCTGGAGCTGGCGGAACGCGTCGGCCTGTCACCCTCACCCTGCTCCCGCCGGGTTCGGCAGCTGCAGGAGCGCGGCCTGATCGATCGAACCGTCACGCTGCTCAATCGTGACAAACTCGACCTGACGCTGACGATCTATATCCAGGTGCATATGGCCAACCAGCTGACCAAGACCCTGCAGAACTTCGAGCTGCGGGTCAGCGAGTTCGACGAGGTGCAGGAGTGCGCCCTGGTCACCGGCAGCGATGCCGACTACCTGCTGAAGGTGGTGATGCCGGATATGGCGCACTATGAGAAGTTCCTGCTCAAGCAGCTGAACCAGATCGACGGCGTCGCCAGCATCCGTACCAGCTTCGTGCTGCGACAGGTGTTAAGCCGGACCGAGCTGCCGCTTAAGCACGTAAACTGACCGGCCTACGCCTACACCTTAGACCAGCGATTCACTGGCGCTGACAAAGGCCTGTACGGTACGTTCGATATCCGCCTCGGTAGTCGCCCAGGAGCAGACACTGACCCGCACCACCGGCCGATCCTGCCAGCGACCGGCACCGGCCCAGCACTCCCCTGAGGACTGGATCGCGGCCAGCAGCGGTTCGATCTGGCTGTCATCGGCCAGTCCCACCAGCACCTGGTTGAACACCACCTCGTTGCGAATCTCGAAACCCGCCGCGCCCATCTCCTCGGCCAACTGACGGGCACGCAGGTGCAGCCCGGTCACCAACTGATCGACGCCCTCGCGACCCAGGTAAGCCAGCGTGGCCCAGAGCTCGACCACCCGGGCGCGCCGCGACATCTCCGGGGTATAGAGCATGCCGTCGCGCTGCTCGCCGTAGAGGATATAAGACCCGGACGCCTGCAACGCGCCGCTCAGCGCCTCGGCATCGGTGCAGAGCACCAGGCCGTTGTCGTACGGGGTATTGAGGGTCTTGTGGCCGTCAACCGAGAAGGAATCGGCCAGCTCGATACCGGCAGTCAGATGTTTCAATGATTCACTGGCCGCAGCCCAGAGCCCAAACGCACCATCGATATGCACCCAGCTACCCGCCTCCCGTGCCCGTCTGCACAGAATCTGGAAATCATCGAACGCACCGGAGTTGACGTTACCGGCCTGCAAAATCAGCAGGGTCTGGGCATCCAGCGGTGGCACCTGGTTGGCCAGGATTAAGCCTTGCTCATCGACATCGACCCACTCGATCCGATCCGTCCCCAACCCCAGCATCGCCACCGCTTTGATCACGGTACCATGGGCATGACGACCGGCCACGATCCGCAGGGTTGGTGCCCCAGCCAACCCCTGCCGGTTGATGTCCCAGCCCTGACGTTGCAATAATCGGAAGCGCGCCGCCGCCAGACCGCAGAGAATCGCCATCGACGAACCACTGACAAACCCGGCCACCGTCTGCTCCGGCAGCCCCAACAACTCACGCAGCCAGCCTTCGGTGACCGTTTCCAACGTCGAAGCCACCGGTGAGGTGACATACAACGGCGTGTTCTGATCCCAAAAATCAGACAACCAGCGCGCCGCCAGACCGACCGGCACCACACCGCCATTGACCATGCCGAAATAACGTCCGCCAATCTGAGCTACCGTCGCCGGCGAACCGACCCGGTGTAGCTGCTCCAAAACAGAAGCCGGATCGCCAAGGTTTTCGGGCAGCGATCCATTGAACTCACCCAACGCCGCTAACGCCGACTCGGCCGGGTATACGGGTCGCTCACGAACTTGATCGGCATACTCAAAGGCATAGCCGCTGGCCTGCTCGAATAGCTGCTTGTCCTGCATCTGGGCAAACATCTGTTGCCGAAGCTTGTCAGTGTTGGTCTCTTCGCTCACTCGGTAACCCACCCTATTAATCGATCAAGAATGGGTAGAACTTAGCAGCCGACAAAGGCTACCGACAGCAACAGTAGGGAAAAATCAGGCCCTGACTGTACCGGTCATTAGACAGATACAAAACGGGGAAAATAGGTGGAAGTGGATTAAGGATTTAGGCTGTTTACTCTATTGGGTTATAAACCATCCCTTCAGCAGTCAAGAATCCATTTTGGACTCGTGCAAGAATTGAGGAAAGCAAGCAGGTCGTAGTAGCAGCTAACAAGTCAGATCTGAGTGACAGCTACCAACACTTAGCAGCCGCTAGCAGGGGCTCAGAGTCAACAACTTCTCCCTGTCCATCATATTTCTCATAAGCGGTCACTGTACTGGGGCAATTCAAGGCTCTTTGGGGTTCCCTTCAGGTGAAGAGATGGAGCACTCCCCTTCTGTCAGGCATGCATGGGCATACAGTTTGTTTACCCAAATGCGAAAAGGGCCTCGTTTTACCCGCGAAAAACGCGTGGTTTTGTCTGTAACATTCCCTAAGATTGCTTTATTATCAGTCGCTTAGTGACGGTTGCGCCATGGGAGAAAATTAGTGACTGAATTTCAAGAACGGCTTGCGTTACAAGACATCGACTCGCTCCGCGAGTTGATTTTGAATAGCTTTCGCGTTCGCGAAAACCAAGATCCGATCTACGTAGACATAGGCGGTAATTTAGGACGAATAGGCGCTCCTCAACAACAGATCGTCTTCGGTCGCCGAGGTTCAGGGAAGTCATGCCTTTTTGTGCATTATCTGCAGGAGCACAAATGCGACGCTGTTCCGCCAATCTATATTCTAGCTGATGAGTTCAAGCGCCTAACTTATCCCGATGTGTTGATCCGGCTTCTTATCGAAATACTTGAAGGCGTTCCGACAAAAGGTTACTGGTGGAAACGGATACTTCGGCAGCCGACACCCACCGAATCACTAATCAAGGAGCTCCGGGGGCTCCTAGACCTCGCCGAGGAAGCGGAGGTTACGTCGGGTCACAAGCTCTCAATTAAAGAAACGGCCGAGGCAAAGTCTGGGGCAAAGTCACTTGAAGTAAAGGGTGCGCAGGAATCTGCACAAGAGCATAGCCGTTCATCGAGCTTTCGGGAGAGGAAGCTGGATACGCTGGAAAGGCATCTTCGCGATTACAAAGATGCAATACAAAAGAGCTTGGCTTCATGGGGCGAAGTCAATGTTGCCCTTCTTGTAGATGATTTCTATTTGTTTCCGCGAGACAAGCAGCCCGACATCATTGATTACTTACATCGATTAGTTCGAGGCACCGGCCTATACCTCAAAGTCGGAACAATCCGTCATAGGACAAGCCTGATCAGAAATGATAATCAGACGATAGGTGTTGAACTTGGCCAGGATGTTGAGGAGATCAGCCTTGATCGAACGTTTGAGGATCTTGGGGCAACGCAGCTTTTTCTCTCAAGTATGCTGCAATCACTGGCGGCACGTGCGGGAGTTTCCGAAATCGACTCTTGCTTCAACCCAGAGGCACTACAGGCTCTTACACTGGTTAGTGGTGGTGTTCCCAGAGATTTCTTGAACATCTTGGTCAATTCGATAGACGCCGCACGTGCTCAAAATCGAACACGCTGGCTGACACCAACACTCATATACCGAGGAGCAGGACGCTTGAGCTATACGCAAAAGCTCAAGAACTTGAAGGATGATGCCGGCGTAGATGTTGCCGGTTTAGAGCGAGTCTTTGTCGACCTGCTTCAGTTTTGTATTCGAGAATCTAAGAAGACTGCATTCCTTATATCCCAGGATGAATCGCAAGGTCACCCCTTAGCACATGACCTGATCCATCAGCTCATGGACTTCAAGCTCATTCACGTAGTCGAACCCGATACTTCTGCTGCTTCCGGAAGGCCAGGCAGATACGAGGCTTATACGCTCGACTTTGCTTTGTTTACTGAGCCGCGTAGACGAGGTATCGAGATAGTCGAGTTTTGGAGAACTGACGATAACCGAAGGCGCGTAGGCATCAGGGAGGCGCCGGCATATCCGTTATCTCGAGCGTTGATCGCTTTCCAAAAACAGTCAGAGCAGGCTGATGTAACGGGTGCAATTGAGACAATTGCGGAAGAGGATTCTGCGCAACAGTGCGAATGACGCCCAACAACTCGCTTCAGGTGACGTTTGCCCCACCGTCATTTTATTGCTGCAGCACAAACGGTCGTTGCCGCAAACGCACCTGAGCGCAGGCGTTAGCAGTGTCAGCTTTCTCTTCCCTGCCAAGTTGGGTTTATTACAGTCCACAGGCAGCTTCGGGGCGTAAGCTACCACTCACCATCGCGATACCATGGACAACTAACCGATGGCAGTGGATTGAAACCTAGGCGCTTTATGATCCAACTATCTGGTACTTCTAAGTACATCTAGCCAAAAAAGAGCATTTCAATCATTTATTGATCGATCTGAGACAGAAGCTCAACTGGGTTAGATTCCAATCTCAGAATATAAACAGCCGAAGCCACCATCACAGAGCCGTAAAGCGCTCGATGATGAAGGCTTGGAAGGATAAGTGGCCAACCATTAGATCAGGTTGGCCAGACAGCTTATGCGCCCGTTGCCACCGGTCGCTCCGGATCGCGGATCCACTCGCTCCAGGAACCCGGATAGAGTCGAGCACCTTTCAGGCCGGCGATCTCCAGTGCCAGCAGATGGTGACAGGCGGTGACGCCGGAGCCGCACATCATCACGGTATCTTCGGCCTCGACCTCACCCAGCAGCTGCTGCCACTCGTCCTTCAGTTGCTTGGCGGTTTTGAAGCGGCCTTCGGCATTGAGATTGTCGGTCAGCGGACGATTCAGCGCGCCGGGGACATGACCGGCCACCGGATCGATCGGTTCCTGCTCGCCGGCAAAACGCTCGGCGGTGCGAGCATCAATCAGGGTGAAGCTGGGCTGGTCCAGGTTGGCCTTTACCTTGGCGGTGTCGACCAGCCAGTCGTTATGCAGCACCACGGGGCCACCTTTAACCGGCGTGGGTAGCTCCACGTTATCGCTCAGCTCACCGCTGATCGCCTGCCAGGCCGGCAGGCCACCATCCAGCACCGCGACCCGCTCGTGGCCGAGCCAACGCAGCAGAAACCAGGCCCGTACGGCCATAGCGCCGTTCATATCGTCGTAAACCACCACCTGAGTACCATCATCGATGCCCCACTGGCGCAGTTGGACAGCGAAGTCGAACGGATCCGGCAGTGGATGACGACCGCTGTCGTCGGTGATCGGCGACGACAGGTCTTTCTCCATATCGGCGTGAATCGCACCGGGGATATGGCCCTCGCGGTAGAGCTTTTCACCGGCTTCCGGGTCCAGCAGTTGCGAGCGGCAATCGAGAATCACGAGATTCGGGTCGCCAAGCTCATTCTTGAGGCTCCAGGCATCGATCAGGGTACGGTTATCCATGGTCGTCTCCTCAGTTTGATTGACTTCAGCTTGATCGGTTTCAGTTTGATCAGGTAACTTGAGGCGATGAGCCGCTCTTTAGCGGCTCATATCAGGCCCCTACAGGTACTGGGCCCACTCTTCGCGCAGCAGCTCCAGCTCGTTCTCGGCCTTCTGCTTGGCTTTCTTTTTCAGGCTTTCGACCTGAGCGGCTTTCTCGGCGATCAGTTGCTGTGCCACGGCGGCCTTGTCGTCAGCCTGTTCGACCTGTTCCAGCAACGGCTTCAGCTGCATCAGAATGCCGCGACGACGGCCCTCTTCGGCACGGGCCAGTTGCTCGGCGCTCTTCTCTTTCTTGGTTCTTTCCTCGCTGACTGCTACCGAGGTTGCCGTCAGGGAGCGCAGGCCGACAGCATCGCGAACCTGCTGCAGCAGCGGTACCGAGTATTCACGGGCTTTCTCGGCTCCCTTGAGCAGCTCGGCTTCGACACTGCTCAGGTCCTGCATCAACTCGTTGTAGCGCTCGCGCGGGGCCTTAAGGTAGTTGTTGAGGTATTCGAACAGCTCCAGCTTGGCATCGCCCCAGCCGATACCCTGCTCGAACTTGGTCCGGAAGTCGGCGCTCTCTTCGTCGCTGGCAAACAGCGAGTAGAGCTCGAAGATGGTGCTCTCGTCGGCATCCTTTGGCTCGCCCGGTGCCTTGGAGTCGGTCTTGATCTGCTTGATCAGCTTCAGCAGCTCGTCTTCAGAGCAGAACAACGGGATGGTGTTGTCGTAGCTCTTACTCATCTTGCGACCGTCGAGGCCGGAGATGGTCAGCGGATCATCGTCCACCATCGGCTCGGGCAGCACAAACAGGTCGGCGTAGGTGTGGTTGAAGCGACCGGCCACATCGCGGGCCATCTCGATATGCTGGATCTGGTCCTTACCCACCGGGATATGCTTGGCGTTGAACATCAGGATGTCGGCCGCCATCAGGATCGGGTAGCTGAACAGCCCCATGGTGACGCCGTCGTCCAGGTCGGTCTTGCCGGCGTCGCGGTTGGCATCCACCGAGGCCTTGTAGGCGTGAGCCCGGTTCATCAGGCCCTTGGAGCACAGGCAGGTCAGAATCCAGGTCAGCTGCGGAATCTCGGGGATATCGGACTGGCGGTAGAAGGTGGCGTTATCGGTATCGAGCCCCAGCGCCAGCCAGGTCGCCGCGATCTCACGGGTGGAGCGGGCAACCCGCTCCGGATCATGGCACTTGATCAGCGCGTGGTAGTCTGCCAGGAAGAAGTAGGAACTGAGGCTGGCATCTTGGCTGGCCCGGACGGCCGGCTTGATGGCACCAAGGTAGTTACCGAGGTGAGGGGTTCCGGTGGTGGTGATACCGGTCAATACACGATTCTGGGTCATGGATCTGAGTCTTTTTCGAGCGAATTTTCAAAGCCGACAATCATACAGCAAAGCGCTCGACATTGGTCGTGTTTACCGCATCGACGCCGCTGCCTATAGTCGGTAGGTTAATGATTTGCCACGTCTGTTGGCGAAGACCTATATCAAGAGCCCGATAATAATAAGGAAAATACTATGGCTTCCTGGCTGATCGTCGGCGTTTTTCTGGCCACGGTGGTTTATCTGATCAACTGTAACCGCAACTTCCAGCCCCTGGCGCTGGTCGCCAGCGTCGGCACCGCCATGATCCTCTGCTTCTTCGGTTTCCTGTTCACCGGTGTCATCAACGCCCTGCTGCAGCAGTTCGGCACGCCGATCGAGACCCCGCTGGTTCAGTCCCTGCTGGTCGCCGTCGGTGTGGTGATCGGGCTGCTGATCCGGCATCGCTGGAAGCGGATCTGACCCTTCAGTCCTTCGTCTGCTCCAGCATCCATCCAACCAAGACCTACTGATTAACTCAACTATACTCAGATAACCTGCCGAGCTGGCAGGTCTCTTTGTCGTGTTTGTTGTGAACAGGTTGTGATAGCCGGAGGACGGTCATGGACACCAGCATCCACAATATGCAGGGGCTTTTTCAACAACTGGGACTACCCAGTGAGCCCCAACAGATCGAGCAGTTTATTCGCCAACACCGCTGCGAGACAGGACTCGACCCACTGGAAGGCGCTCCGTTCTGGAGTCCATCCCAGGCCCACTTTATTCAAGAAGCGTTGTATCAGGATTCTGACTGGACCGAAGTGGTCGACGAGCTGAACTGCCGGCTACATCAGTGATACCAGCGAAGCCCTAGGAGGCTGGCCATATTAGGTCTCTAGACCGACCTGACGCTGATAGAAAGCCAGCTCACGCTCCAGCAGTTGGGCTCGATTGGCGGCCAGCTTAAAGCCGTGTCGCTCGTCGGGGAAGGCAACGTATTCCACCGCCAAGCCTCGGGCACGGAGCCGGTTGTACAGATTGTAGGTCTGGGTGGCCGGCACAACCCGGTCCAACCCGCCCTGGAAAAAGATCAGCGGGCGACTGAATTGCTCCAGCTGATGGATCGGCGAGCGCTGGTGGTAACGTGAGCGTTGCTCCGGCCAGTCGCCGATCAGCCAATTCAGGTAATGGGACTCGAATTTATGGGTCTCCTGCCCCAGCCGTTCCAGATCGCTGATCCCGTAGAGACTGGCACCACCGGCAATGCCGCATGTATCCGGGCGGCTCAGCACCCGCAGCACCGTGTAACCGCCGGCGCTGTTGCCCCGCACCAGAATCCGTCCCGCTTCGGCCCAGCCCTGGATTTGGGCATAACGAGCGGCGGCCAGCACATCCTCCACATCCGCCTCACCCCAGCGCTGAGCCAGACGGTGGCGATAATCCCGACCGTAACCGGTACTGCCACGGTAGTTCAGGTCCAACAGGGTAAAACCCCGTGACAGCCAGAACTGCTTGAGCGGATCGAAGCGGGCGTCAGCCTGGGCGGTCGGACCACCGTGGAGCTGGATAATCAGAGTCGGCTGTGACAGCGCGACCACCGGATCGGGGCGGTACAGCAGTCCGTATACAGGCATTCCATCCTGCCCCGGCAGCTCGATATGCTCAACCGCAGAGCCGCCCTTAACCTGAACAGAGGTCTCCAGTCTGGCCAAGGCTCTGATCTGCCAAAGACCTACACCAATCGCACAACAAACCAACTCACCGGGTCGATCCCGAGGCTCGCGGATCGTCAGCAACTCGGATTCCCCAGGGGCCGTCTGAACCTGCGCCAGACTGTGGATCGCCGCTCCCTCCCCCAGCACGTTCAGTTGGCCAGATTCGGGATCCAGCACTCCCAGCCCAGCCTCGGCGTTGCGCCACCACTGGCAACCGATCCGGCCATCATCGAGCAACACATAGGCCCGCTGCCCCAGCTGCCAGGGCGCCCGGCAGAAGTCCGCCTGACGCGGGCAGAGCGGCTCCACCACCGCCGCCGTTGTCGGACAGGGCGCGTCCAGCTCGCCCTCTGCGTTGGCCGCGATACAGGGCTCGGGGCCAGCTTCTCCCAGCCCTTCTAGATAACGGTATAAATTCCAGTAGCCGCTGCGATCGGATAGAAAATAGAGCCTGCCGTCACGATCGAATTCCGGCTGCACCACCGCCTCGCTCTGCCCCAGCCAATGGCCGTCGGTCAGCGATAAAATGGCGCTGGGCAGTCCTTGTGGGTCCAGCAGCGTCAGCTGCAACCGGCTCGATAGCCAGGGCTGGTCAGGGTGATTCCAGCTGATCCAGGCCAGCTGGCGACCATCGTGGCTGACCCGGGGCGAGGCGTAGAAATCCTCCCCTTCAGCCAGCACCCGCCGCTGTGGTATGCCTTCGGCGCCCAAGCCGATACCGACCAGTCGGTTCACCACCTCCGGTTCTGTCGCTTCGCCCGCAGCCTGATGCTGCTCTTCGACCACCAGCAGCCGTTGATGGGCCTTATCAAAGACCAGATCGCCATAACGACAACCCTCTTGGCTCCAGACAGGTTCGGCCACAGCGTCCGTTTGTCTGGCCAACGATTGGCGATAGATCGATTGATCGGCGCCGTTGACGAACCAGAGCCAGCCACCGCCCACAGCAAAGTTGCCGCCGCCGTATTCGTGTACCCGGCTGCAGACGCTGACATCTTCCGGGGTGATGGGATGAGGGTGAGCCTGGTCAGGCAAAAGGCTAACAACCCGATTGGCGCCGCGGTTGGGATCAAACTCCAGCCAGAAGATCTGCTGACCCTCGGTACGCACCTCGGCCCACTGACGTCCGGCCCGGCTGGCGTCGGCGGCGCTGATCGGCTGGCTCAGTACCGTCGCCGTTTCCGGTTCGGTTTCCGGGAACGGCTCGACCCGTTTCAGCATCGGGCGATGATCCGGTCCAGCTGCTGTTTGGCACGGCCGATATTGCGGGCGTTTCGCAGTACCGGTTGGGAACCCCGGCCGCTGTTAGCAGCGGCGATCTCCTGCAGTGCGCTGTCGCGGGCTTGTTCGATCAGGTGATGGTGGGGCGATTTTTCACACACCGGGTCGGCGTTGGCGGCATCACCGGTCAGCTTGAACGCCTGACAGCGGCAACCCCCGAAGTCCTTCTCCTTCTCGTCGCAGGAGCGGCAGGGTTCCTTCATCCAGCCGTAGCCGCGGAAATGGTTGAAGCCGGTGGAGCGATACCAGATATCCTCCAGCGAGCTGTCGAGCACATTGGGGAAATCGATCGGCAGTTCGCGGGCGCTGTGGCAAGGCAGCGCGGTGCCGTCCGGGGTGATGGTCAGGAAGAATTTGCCCCAACCGTTCATGCAGTCCTTGGGGCGCGACTCGTAGTAATCGGGCATCACGAAGATCAACTTCGGTCCCTGGCCGTCGAGCTGGTCGCGGTAGCGGTTGGTGGTGGCTTCGGCGGCTTCGAGTTGGGCGGCGCTGGGCAGCAGCTGATCCCGGTTAGCCAGCGCCCAACCGTAGTACTGCGCGGTGGCCAACTCGACGTAATCGGCTTCGAGCTCGATCGACAGTTCGATGATCTGATCGATGGCGTCGATGTTGTCGCGGTGGATCACGAAGTTGAGGACCATCGGGTAGCCCTGGGCCTTGACCTCACGGGCCATCGCCAGCTTCTGCTCGAACGCCTTGTCGCTACCGGCCAGACGGTTGTTCAGCTCGGCCGAACTGGCCTGGAAACTGATCTGGATATGGTCCAAACCGGCTTCCTTAAAATTTGCCACCCGCTGGGCATCCATCCCCATACCGGAGGTGATCAGATTGGTGTAGTAGCCCATCTGGCGGGCTTCGCGGATCAATTCTTCCAGGTCCTTTCGCAGCAGCGGCTCACCGCCGGAAAAGCCTAACTGGGCAGCGCCCATCTTGCGTCCCTGGCGTAACACCTCGAGCCACTGCTCGGTGCTCAGCTCGTCGCCGCCGTTCTTGAAATCGACCGGGTTGGCGCAGTAGCTGCACTGTAGCGGGCAGCTGTAGGTCAGCTCCGCCAACAGCCAGAACGGCTGCCCCACCCCTTCGGGCAACGGCGAAGGTTTAGCTGCGGCTTGGCCCGGGTTAGTCGAACTGCAACCATTGCTTGCCATGGGCGACCCCCAGAAACTCTTTGATATCGCCGCTCAGTCCACCCGCTTCCGGGTAGCGCTTCTCCAGCGTATCGATGATTTCATCAACGGTAGAACTGCCGTTGCAGCAGGACAGGATCTCACCGGCGCTGCCGTTGAGCTTGACCATGCCTTCGGGATACAGCAGCACATAGGCTTGCTGCGCCTCCTCCCATTGGAAACGGAAGTGACGGGCGATCGACGGGATCAGCTCGCCCTGACAGTCGTTGATGCTGTTCATGCGACCTCCTCCGTCAGCGCGCTCAGTGGCGTGGTTTTGACGTTGTGGTACGGCGCCCGATCCAGCTCGTAGGCCATCGTCATCGCATCGAGCATGGTCCAGAGCACATCGAGTTTGAACTGAAGAATCTCCAGCGCCCGCTCCTGCTGCTCGCGGGTGACGAAGTGATCCAGGGTCACCTGCAGGCCATGCTGCACATCGCGGCGCGCTTCGGTCAGGCGGTTGCGGAAATACTGATGCCCCTCGACGTCGATCCAGGGGTAATCCGTGGGCCAGGTATCGAGACGGGACTGGTGGATCGTCGGGGCGAACATCTCGGTCAGCGACGAACAGGCCGCCTCCTGCCAGCTGCTGTGACGCACGAAGTTGACGTAGGCATCCACCGCAAAGCGAACCCCCGGCAACACATGCTGCTGCGAGTGCATCTCCTCGCGGCTCAGTCCGCAGGCTTCGCCCAGCCGCAGCCAGGCTTCGATCCCGCCGTGGGCATCGCCGTAGCCGTCATGGTCGAGAATCCGCTGGGCCCAGAGCCGGCGGGTGTCGCGGTCCGGGCAGTTGGCCAGCACGTTGGCGTCCTTGACCGGAATACTGATCTGGTAATAGAACCGGTTGGCGACCCAGCCCTGGATCTGCTGCTGACTGCAGCGCCCTTCGTGCATCGCGATATGGTACGGGTGGTGGATATGGTACAGCTCACCCTTGGCCCGCAGGCGACGTTCGAACTCGACCCGCGACCAGGGTTGTCTTGCATTGCCAGGCTGGGCCGTCGGTACGCTGATCATCGGTTGGTGGAGTGAATTGATTGTCATGGGGAACCTCGGTTTTTTTATTATCTAGACCGGTTTTATTCCGGAGTGGCCATGCCGTCCCTGTCTGTCCTTGGATCGCGCTAAAGATCGATCTCCATGCCATCCCAGGCGACCTCGATGCCCTGGCGGGTCAGCTCGGCCCGTTCGGGTGAATCCTCGTTCAGAATCGGATTGGTGTTGTTGATATGAATCAGCACCTTGCGGCGGGCCTGCAGCGGCTGCAGCACTTCGATCATGCCGCCCGGACCGCTCTGGGGTAGATGGCCCATGGTACTGCCCAACTGCACCCCCACCTCCTGGCGGATCATCTCGTCATCGGACCAGAGAGTGCCGTCCACCAGCACACAGTCGGCCCGCTCCATCCAGGGCTCGAGATGGGGTTCCACCTCGCCCAGGCCGGGGGCGTAGAACAGGGTCCCACCGGTGGCCAGGTCTTCGACAAAGACGCCGATATTGTCGCCGGGGACCGGGTTGTCGCGATGGGGGGAATACGGCGGCGCCTTAGAGCTGAGCACCATGGCGTGTATCCGCAGGTTACGGATCGATGGAATCTCAAATCCGGCCTCGGCATCCAGCGAAACCGGCTGCCGGGCGAAGCCGCCGTTCCATGTCGGACAGTTGAGCATCGGGAAGATCGGGAAACCCTGACTCAAATCCTCAAAGACCGGGTCGGTGCAATACACATCCAGCGGGCAACCCTCGCGCAGCATCAACAGGCCACTAGCGTGATCAATCTGGGCGTCCATCAACAGAATCGCTGCGATGCCGGTATCGCGAAGTTTGCGGGCCGGCTGCAGCGGTTCGAAGGACGCGAGCTGTGCGCGTATGTCTGGAGAGGCGTTGAACAGTAGCCAGTTATCTCCGTCACTGCTGATGCAGATCGATGACTGGGTCCGGGCCTTAGCGTTGAGGGTACCCTCGCGGAAGCCCCGACAATTGCGGCAGTTGCAGTTCCACTGCGGAAAACCACCACCGGCAGCAGCACCCAGGACACGAACTTTCATGGCATCGACCTCCAGACTTTCAAGGCAAAACGCGCCCGAAGGCGCGATCAATCAGCGGTTGCTGAAGTACATGGTGACTTCGAATCCAACGCGCAGATCGGTAAAGGCAGGCTTAGTCCACATGGTGTCATCCTCGATTTGTTATTGTCGGTGAGCCGGTTGACTCAATCTCAGCATCGCAAAGCCAAGCCGACGACAACAGAGGACCATGGAGGGCTTTAAGGGGGTCGAAAGTCGTAGAACCGAAGACCCAATCTCTATGTCTACCTCTATCCCGGCCTGTTCTGGCCCGGCGCGGGCCCTCAGAGATAAAAAACCCCGGTCAAAGGACCGGGGTGTGGTAGGTATCCACCAGTTAGAGCCTACTCATGGAACAGCTCGGGCCGATGAACTGCCCTGAGTCGCCGGGCGACATGGGTAATCAGGGCTGCCAACCGACAGCCCCGGCGCCCAGACTTAGAAGAAGCCCAGCGGGCTGGTGCTGTAGCTGACCAGCAGGTTCTTGGTCTGCTGGTAGTGCTCCATCATCATCTTGTGGGTCTCACGACCAACACCGGACTTCTTGTAGCCACCGAAGGCCGCGTGGGCCGGGTAGTGGTGGTAGCAGTTGGTCCAGACACGACCGGCTTCGATGCCGCGTCCGACGCGGTAAGCGCGGTTGATATCGCGGGTCCACAGACCGGCACCCAGGCCGAACTCGGTATCGTTGGCGATCGCCAGCGCTTCTTCCTCGTCGCGGAAGGTGGTCATGCTGATGACCGGGCCGAAGATCTCTTCCTGGAATACGCGCATCTTGTTGTCGCCCTTGAACAGGGTCGGCTCGACGTAGTAACCACCGTCAAGACCGCTGCCCACCTTGGCCGCGTTACCACCCATCAGCACCTCGGCGCCTTCCTGACGGCCGATCTCGAGGTAGCTCATGATCCGGTCATACTGCTCCTGAGACGCCTGGGCACCCACCATGGTGTTGGTATCCAGCGGGTTGCCGCGCACGATCTTGGCAGCGCGATCGACCACCAGCTGGGTGAAGTCCTGAGCGATCGACTCCTGCACCAGCAGACGAGACGGACAGGTACAGACTTCGCCCTGGTTGAAGAACGCCAGTACCGAACCCTCGACACACTTGCTCAGGTAGTCATCTTCGAAGTTCATGATGTCTTCGAAGTAGATGTTCGGCGACTTACCGCCCAGCTCGACAGTAGAGGGAATGATGTTTTCCGCCGCGCACTTGAGGATGTGGCTACCGACTGGGGTCGAGCCGGTGAAAGCGATCTTAGCAATACGCTTGCTGGTGGCCAGCGCCTGACCGGCTTCCTCACCGTAACCCTGAACCACGTTCAGTACGCCCGGGGGTAGCAGATCGCCGATCACTTCCATCAATTTGATGATCGAGCAAGGGGTCTGCTCGGCCGGCTTCAGCACGACGCAGTTACCGGTGGCCAACGCAGGCGCCAGCTTCCAGGCCGCCATCAGCAGCGGGAAGTTCCACGGGATGATCTGACCCACGACACCCAGCGGCTCGTGGAAGTGGTACGCGGCGGTGTGCTCGTCGATCTCGGCAGAGGAGCCTTCCTGGGCTCGGATACAACCGGCGTAGTAACGGAAATGATCAACCGCCAGCGGCACGTCGGCAGCCAGGGTTTCACGAACCGCCTTACCGTTATCCCAGGTCTCGGCAACGGCCAGCATCTCCAGGTTCTCTTCGATGCGGTCGGCGATTTTCAGCAGAATGTTGGAGCGCTCGGTCACCGAGGTCTTGCCCCAGGCGGCCTTCGCTGCGTGGGCGGCATCCAGGGCCTTGTCGATATCGGCGGCGGTCGAGCGGGCCACTTCGGAGATCACATCACCGGTTACCGGCGAGGTGTTGGTGAAGTAACGACCCTCAACCGGCGGTACAAACTCACCACCAATGTAGTTGCCATAACGCGGTGCAAAAGAGACGACGGCTCCTTCAGAGCCAGGATTTGCGTAAATCATATCGGTACCTTTTTGTTTTAGTTCGTAGCCGGATACCCGCCGCAAGCGATTCGGGCATTCTACTGGCGCTCCCTGATCTGATTCCTTCCGGGAAGCACAGCACTCGAATTCATAGTACGAACCCTGCCCCTGTCACCAAATGGCACTTTGGCGCAGAAAAACTAGTTCCTTGGTAGTAAAAACAGCGATTTGACCAGCAGGATTGGCAAGCGCTGCCGTTCAGACAGCGGTCGGGACAACCAAAGGTAAAGTTGGAGGATTTAGGGCAGATTTCGCTTCGAGAACGTTCGCTCAGCGGTACCGCAACAGCGACACTCGTAGGGTACGGTTATCCAGGTTTTCCGATTAACCGAGACACCGTAGCGCTGTTTGCAACTGGGACAACGGATCGCCCTGACCACTTTGGCCCAAAACAGCAACGTGAGCAGAAGGATCAACGGACCTAAGACGACCAATAACGGCAGCATGTCGTAATGAAACGCTGTGTGAACAAGCGCCAGCTCAGCAACCATGCAGAGACTAACGGCAAGAAAATGATAGCGAGCGGTTAACGAGGTTACGGTCATATGACATCGTATTCCCCCCTCAATAACAGCACGGAATCCAGCTTCCGAATACCTAGGGCAGCAATGGTTTAACAAGTCCTTGTTTATCGCACGGCCAGATCGTACAACTCACATCACGATAAACAATCAGCTCAATACCCGTCACAGTTCCTTGTCAGTATAGGAAAAACCGGCTGTCTGAGCGCGGCAAAGTCTCGCTGAAGTCAGATCTATTCGCTATTGGACTTCAGTTGATCGCCCAGGCTTTTCAAATCACCTAACACCCAGACATCACTAATCCGCTCGCCGTCAAAACGAAACAGCGCACACCCGTTCCAGCTCAACCGTTTGTTGGTCGGGGCATATCCCATGAACTTATCGCGATGGATACCGGTAAAGGTCATCTTGGCAAAGACCTTATCCCCCTCCTCCACCAGCTCCTCAATGATGCAGCGGTATTCACCCAAAGCTTGGTGCACCATGTCGACGTACTCGGCAAACCCCTGGTGTCCTCGCTTTTCCTGTCCCAACGATCCTCGGAAAGTGAAATCCTCATGCAACACCGACGGAATTGCCGTCTTGTCGTGGGCATCCCAGAGCACCTGGTAAAACTTGCGAACTTGCTCTTTTTGCATGGTGAAGTCTCGATCGAGGTGGAGATTAAAATTCCGGATGTTCCGGCAGATCACTGTTGATCGTATACCAACTGGCTTTGTCCGAGACCCAGATATGCTTCTGCTCCACGGTCTTGGGATCATCGTCGAGCGACCCCAGTCGCAAAATCACATGCTCGGTGTTATCCCGTTTGGCGTAGATCTGAGTGCCGCAGTGAGCACAAAAATAACGCAGTTTACCCGGCGAGGATTCGAACGATTTCAGGTGCTCTGCCCCATGCAGATTAAAGGCATCATCGGCTACGGCCGCCACACTCGAAAACGCCGACCCATGGGCTTTACGGCAGGTCTGGCAGTGGCAATGGACGATCTCACCCACCGCACCCGTAATGCTGTAACTGACCTTTCCACACAAACAACTACCGTTAATCATCATGGCTCCATCCTTATCTTTATCCTTCGCTGAGTGTCTGTATGCTTCATAAGATGACTACAGCGTCGGTTTTTCCAGCTCCTCAACCAGATACCCCACCTCTTCCGCCTTCTCAGCAAACAGCGCTCTGGCATCGGCCAGTCCCTGGTTATAAAAGTGTGCACCTATCTCCTTGGCAAAGAACTCGATCAGAAATTCGGCCTCAAAACCGCCGATATCCTGATCAAGCTCATCGTTGAAATAGGTTTTGATTTTGGCCACGATTCTTTCTTTATCATCACTGGATAGCTGAATGTCGGTCATTGCTCGGGATACCTGCTCGATAAAACAACGAAGGTTAAACAGTTTGGAGGATTTAGCTTGGCTGACTCAAGCTCACAAAGGCGATCGACTGCTCACGATGAGAACCAAACTCGCCCGGCTCAAACCTGATGATTTGGATCGGCATCGGAGATTGCGCCACCAAGGCATCACAGTGACGAGCATAATCATCCATGAATGCGATCATTCCCGTCCTGCCTTTCCAGCCACGGCGTCGGCAATAGGCCGTATTATCCAAGTAGCTGATTAACTTCCGACGCCAGTCCTCACCTCGGTGATCCAGAGTCCAATCCACCTGAGACGCTATATCGTTAGGACGCAGGTAGATCAACTGGGGAGACACCGGCGCCAGCAATGTCAGGCAAGTCGCATAGTAGTCAGCAATCTGCGCTTCATGGTCACTCTCCAACAGATAGCGAACACTACTCTGGAACAAGCTGCCTTCGAGAATAAACAGCTGATCGCGGCCCGCGTTGGCCTCGATAAACTGCCGCCACTGGTTTAGAAAGCCCTGGACAGATTTATCCTCTCGACGGCCGTCGTGGGGATGGACCGGATGGTCTTTGGCTTCCTCCCGATGCCAACTGGCATTCAATCCCTTGGCGATCACTGAGTCGCAAAGCTGTTCAGCCAGGGTCGTTTTGCCACTGCCGGGGATGCCTTCGAGTAAAAGTAGTTTCATCTGGTCATTGGTGAGTGAACGCCTCCATAAAGCTGTGCAGCGGCTGAGCACAGTGCCCAACGAAACTGGGCTGATCGTTGACGAAGGGCCATAGTCACTTGTTATGTGTTTACCCTATCTATAAAACACTTAAAGTCACCGTGATTGAAAATTAGATATTTTTTCTTCGGAGAAAAAGGATGAATTCACCAAATTTTGTTGGATCTTTGAACCTGATTTTGTAGGAGCCATGAAGGTACTGTGTGCGCTCAACATTCCCGTCGATGTTAGAAATATTGACCTCCTCGAATTGGTCTCCGTCTTTAATGTAAATTGAGTTGTCAAGGAAGTGTACTTCTTTCAGCTTTCGGCCCACGAAGATCAACCAAGGTATTCCAATAGCTAGCAGTGCTATTGGCGCCCAGTGAAAGTTCGTTAGCAATACCACAAGGATCAGAGCGCCTATCCAGATTTTTTGGAAATTATTAAGGAACCTTTTGTAATCCCGCTCCTATATTCGCGCCATATCATCTGTACACATAACGCCAAGGTAATGGGCCGACTGGAGCGCAGCGAAAGGAGGTCCAGCCGCAGGCGCCATTGACCGTTTTGTTATGCATTTACCCGCCAGTGTAAATAAAGACCGGAGGCATATCCCACCTCGCGCTACTAGAGCCGCCTATATCTTTCTTAACCAGTTTAGGCTCTAAACCCATAAAAACTGGTATGTCTTTCAGATTTGGGTATTTCTGACGGAGAACAGGGATATCTTCGGAGTATTTATCTTCAAAATCTGCTCTAACGCCGGTGACTGTAAGCCCCAATGTATTTGTTACAGAAAATATAAAAGAACCAATATATGTTGCCCTTCCGGGTTCGATTTTGAATTTAATTGAAAATGGTTGGGTTTGACTTAAATTCGCGTATCCGCTTGTGACACCCCATTGTGAAATTATATATTCGCCTGCTGGAAGTTCAGTTACTTGGAGCTTACCCTTAGCCTCTTTGAAGTCACTACTGGGTGGGATTGGAATTAACATCATTCCTTTGCCTGCTTCAAAATAACCCGACTGATTATTGTTGAGGCCTCTAAAGTATACTTTGTAGCCGGACAATAGCCCTCTGTACTTTACAGAACCAACAAGGAGACCATTTTCAGACTTAGGATTTAGAGCATATGACTTATTTACACTGGCAGTAGGTGAGGCGCACGCTGAAAGTAGCCAAGCTAAAGTAAGCAATAATAAAAATTTATATCTCATGCTTTAAGATTATCCTCGTGATGCATAACAGCCTGGTTATGAGGACGCTGTCCTCATAACAATTATTAGCGGGAATTCCATCTATCCCGCTACTCGAATTCACCTACCGTAACCAACTTTTTGAACTAATAAAGATTTTCTGACTATAAACCAAGCCACCCCTGTCAAAAGAGGACATGGGGGCGCGAACGCGAGTCAAAATCGAAGATGGTTCTGCCGGGTCGGCTAAAAGATGGGGCGCACGCATTCTATCCCACTCTGTTCTGCAATCCTTTGCCGAGCGTAAAGTTCGGCGCTAACGTAAGCGCTGATTCCCTGCTTACCGATAGAGGGTCAGTTTTCCATTTTCTGCTGGGAAAAAACAACCTCAGTGGCAGACAGAGGCTAAGTTAGTCTCGTCTAGATCGATCAGCGCCCCAACCTAGCGGGCCGGTACAGACGGCCAAAGTTCGGAGCGGCGTTACCGCCGCTCCGTCAACTCGATTAGTGATAAGCCTTGTTGCTGAAGTGACCGTGCTGACCACGACGTACCAGTTCGGCAAAGTCTTCGGCCCGTAGCCGGATCAGGGTGGTGTGGTCACCGGATTCCATGTAGATCTCGGACTGGGAGCCCAAGGCATCATCGTAGATGGTATTGAGGTTGTAGGCGGCGCCCAGTGAGGGGACTGCACCGGGCTCGCAGTCTTCGAACATCGGCGTCAGGCGCTCCTCTTCTATCAGATGCCACTCGGCCTGGAACTGCTGCCCCAACCGGTCGAGGCTGATTTTATGACTGGCCGGTAGCACAGCCATCAGGTGGTGACCCTGGTGATCTTCCAGCATCACGGCTTTGGCGGTCTGCTCCGGTTTGATGCCGGCAGCGCGGGCCGTTTCCATGGAGCAGTGGCTGTGGTTATGGATGATGGTTTCGTAACCGATATTGTGGGTATTCAGGTATGCCCGGACCCGGGTTGCAATGGACATGATCAGGCCCTCCGAAGGCTAGGAGTCACCCTGAGTATAATCGCTGGGAAGCCAACGATTGGCTCTATGCAAGAATCTCAAGTCGGTGGGAATAGGGTCGTAAGGTTTTTGGCGGCTTCAGAGTTGGCCGCCCATCTGAACCCAGTGGATCGCACTGGCCACCAGCAGGTAGAGGGCGATGCCTTCCAACGCCAGGCACCCTAGGTAGAAACCAAGTCGACGGGCGCAGGGTAATGGCAGCAGGGTGATCAGCGCCACCAGGATGATGGCGCTCAACGAGATGTAGGTGAAGTAGTAGCCCCGTGCGATCAGACCAGTCATAAAGAAAAGGCTGATGTTGAGAATGGCCAGCAGGTTATTGAGGTGGCCGAGGTGGCTCCAGTAGAGGCCGTGGTTGGTTTTGAATTCGTTGGCGGCCTCGGCGTACCAGCGCTGATACCAGGCTTTGCCGGGTGAAGGCGGCGTCGACACCGAAGAGGCCTCGGCCGCTGCATTTTTGGTGCGGGCCGAGGCGTTCATGTTACACCTGCTGCGGTTGCGGGGACGGAATCCAGCGGTTGCGCAGGAACTGATCCACCGACCAGCGGCCCGGGCCAAGCAGCACGGTCATCAGCAGCATCAGACCCCAGAGTTGGTGATCCAGGAAGCCCTGTTCCCACAGCACCGGGTAGGAGATCACCGCCATCGCGTTGAAGCCGAACAGCACCAGTGCCACCGGGCGGCTGAACAAACCCAGCGCCAACAGCGGCGGCAGGCAGAGCTCGACGACTGTGGCCATCACCGCGGCGGTTTCAAACGGCAGCAGCGGCACCTGATATTCGTATTCGAACAGAAATAGGGTGCTGTCCCAGTTGGCGATTTTGACCTGACCGGCGCGAAAGAAGGCTTCGGCGGCCCAGAAACGCACGCCGAGCAGCAGCAATGGGGTCAGCAGATTTTGGCCTTGGGCGACCAGTTGATCGTATTTGTCGATGAGTTGACGCATGGGACTCTCCTTACAGTGTCTTGATAACGCTCTAACGCTTAATTCGGGGTGTTCGTTTTTTTACCTAATTCGGTTCAGGCCACTCAGCCAAGTTCAAAATCGCTGATCAGCCCACGCTGAATCAGCAGTGCCGGTGTCCAGGAGGTATCCTGAAGCGGCAGTGATGCCAGTTCGGTTCCCGCTTCGATCGCTTCTAGCAATCCAAACGCGGCCTCATCCAGCGGTTGAATCTGTGGTCGTGGCAATGGCTCGGGCCAGGCGGTTCCGGCGGGTAACACCAGCAGGTATTCGCTCTGGTTGGGGTCGAGCCCATCCAGCTCACCTGTGGTGACGCCCTGATGAATCGCCGCTGCGGCATAGTCCGTTTTCAGCAGGCCGACACCCGGTGCCAGGCGCAGCCGGACACCGGCCTGCTGTTCGGGCGCCAAAGCGGACAGGCGCTCGAAAGGAAACGCGTTGGGCTGCAACGGCCGTTGTTCGGCCAGTTCCAGCAACCATTCCAGCCGGGCCACATCGGCCAGATAGGGCACGCTGGCCACGGCTTCGTTGGTTTCGATCAATTGGGCGATATGGTCGCCGTATTGATCACCGTAATCGGCCAGCGGCGCTTGGGTCAGCGGAAATTCACGTACGTAGCGATTGCTGATCTGGGCGAAGAACTCCTCCCCCACCAACGCCTTGGTCACCGGAAAAACCGCTTCGAGCCGTTCGCGCAGGCTGACGTAAAAGTTGTTGCGATACAGCTGGAACAGCTGGGCGGCCGGTGCCGGCCCGCTGATCGCCAGCGGACTGCTGTCGCCCCCGTTGGCCGGCTTTTGCGCGGCCAGCAACTGGTCGGCAAATTGCTGTTGAAGTTCGGCCAACATCAGGCTGCCCCCCTTGCGACACTTTCTGTTTCTAGCTGCTGGGGTTGAATGGCGCGGGCTTTCGCGGCCTCCTCCAACAGCACTTCCAGCTCGGGAATATCGGTATCCCACTCGATCAGCGCCGCCGCATCGCAGTGGGCGCTGACCCGGCGGTACAGATCCCAGACCGGATCGGAAACCCGCGAACCGTGGGTGTCGATCAGAATCTCACCGTCATCGAGCTGCTTGCGGGTGAAACCGGCCAGATGAATTTCGGTCACCGCGGACCAGTTGATCTCGGCCAGATAGGGCTCCAGTTGCAGTCCCAGATTGACCGAATTGACGTAGATGTTGTTCAGGTCGAGCAGCAGTCCGCAGCCGGTCTTTTCGACCAGCCGATTCAAAAACTGCCACTCTGAAATCGTGCTTTCGGCGAAAGCCATGTAGGCGGTCGGATTCTCAATCAAAATCTGACGCCCCAACAGTTGCTGCACCTGATCGACCCGCTCACTAAAGTGGCTCAACGCCTCTTCGGTGTAGGGCAGCGGTAACAGATCGTTGAAGTAGCGACCGTTGACCGAACTCCAGCTCAGGTGATCCGACACCAGGGCCGGATTGAAGTGATCCACCAGACGCTTGAGTTGTGCCAGGTTGCTCTCGGACAACGGATCCACCGATCCCAGCGACATACCGATGCTATGGAAGCTCAGCGCATAGGCGTCGGCGATCTGCTCCAGACAGGCCCACTCACGGCTGGCCGGATCGAAGAAATTCTCACTGTGAATTTCAAGCCAATCGATGCCATCGTTGTCACCTTGACGCGCCCGCTCCAGCCATTGATCGATATGGGGAGCCCGCAGGCCGACGCCGGTGCTGTAAGGTCGTAATCCGTTCATGGGAGGGCCGTTGTCTGAAGTTATTGAGTCTTGCGAATTAAGAGAGGGGGGCGGCGGTTGCTCGCCCCGGGTGCGGGGTGGGTAGCTTACATTTTCGGGCTCAGGCTACCACCGGCCAGCTTGCCGCACAGACCCTTCGGCAGAGCCAGGAAAGCATCGCCTTGGTTGTCAGTCTTGGAAGTACCGGCGCAGGAGCTGCTCTTGGTTGCACAATCGTTCTGACCGGCCTTAGCCACGCCGTAACACTTCTCTTTGTCGCCAGCCAGAGCCGGAGTTGCCGCCAGAGTTGCGCCCAGAGCGATGATGCCGGAAACAGCGGTAGCTACTGCGATGTTGTTTTGAGTCTTTTTCATGTTGATCACCTTGAGGTTCTAATCGTTGTTTTTTCGATTTCGCTGCGCTTGTACGCTGCGTTCAATAACCTATACGCCGGTAATCTTTTGCTGGATTCAGTGAGATTCAAAAAAAAGTGATTTTTTTAAATTTATTTTTTTACTCCTTAATTTTCAAATACTTAACCAGACTCGTTTTATAACCCTTTGGCATCCAACAGCTTAGCCTCTGATCGTCCGTCATTGCCTCTAGAAGTATCGGCACCTCAACCCTGGTGCGAACGATCGTTTTCTGCCGGCGTTCCTTCGATCAAATATCGGGGACCGTTACCATGGGACGCAATATGATCGTCGGCATTGAAAAGCGAGCAGCTTTGCAACGACAGGCAGCCGCAGCCGATACAACCGGACAGGCTGTTGCGCAACCGTTGCATCTGCAGGATGCGCTGATCTAACTGCTCACCCCAACGCGCCGACAGCCGCTCCCAGTCCCGTTTGGTGGGTGTGCGGTTATCGGGCAGGCTGGCCAGCGCCTGCTCGATCTCCTCCAGAGTCAAACCCAGCCGCTGTGCGGCTCGAATCACCGAGATCCTACGCAGCATCGACAGCCGGTACCGGCGTTGATTGCCTTCGGTTCGGATCGAGCTGATCAATCCCCGCTTTTCGTAGAACCGCAGCGCCGACGGATTCAGATCGGCACGCTCGGCCGCCTCGCCGATGGTCAGCAACTTCTCGTTCTTATTCATTCCCGGCCCCTGTTGAGTGATGGTGAAACTGCTCCTTGACTTAAAGTTAAGTTTAAGTTGTAAGATCAGCAACCTCTTTAACATGGAGGTGCAAAATGCTCACTCTCAAAACGCGTTATTCCCCCGATACGGCATCACTGCAACAGGAGGTTGGCCAATGAGCCAAAACACATACGCTCAAGCCAGCTGGCATGACCTGTTCCGCGGCCGTAACGCCGCGTTGGCCCTGGTGCTGTCCGGTGGCGTCGCCCTGCATGCGATCAATATCTACCTGTCGACCACGATTCTGCCAACGGTGGTGGCCGATATCGGCGGCCGGGAGTTCTATGCCTGGAACACCACCCTGTTCGTGGTCGCCTCGATCATCGGGGCGGCTTTTTCATCAAAACTGCTGCATGGATTGGGTGCCCGAACCGCCTATCTCAGCGCCGCTGCACTACTCTTTACCGGCAGCCTGATCGCGGCCCTGTCACCGAATATCGGTCAGATGCTGCTCGGGCGAACCGTGCAGGGACTAGGTGGCGGCATCATGGTGTCGCTGGGCTACGGGGTCGTGGCGCTGGTATTTGAGGAGCGGCTCTGGCAACGGGCCTTTGCACTGGTCTCGGGGATGTGGGGTGTAGCCACCCTGTTTGGTCCGGCGATCGGTGGCATTTTTGCCGAGCTGGGCATCTGGCGCTTCGCCTTCGGCGTAATGCTTCCGGTGATTGTTGTCTACGCCATCGCCGTGGTTAAGCTGCTGCCGCAGACGCAGACCACCCAACAAGCCGATCGGCTGGCGCTGACGCAGCTGGTGCTGTTGTCCGGCGCTATCCTGGCCATCGCCACCGCCAGTATCTTTGCCGATCTGACTCTAAACGCGCTGGCGTTGCTGATGGCCTGTGGTCTGATCGGTCTGCTGATTCGGGTCGAGCGACGCGCCAGTATCCGACTGCTGCCCCGTGCAGCCCTGATCCCCGGCTCACGCCTGTTCGCCACCTTCGCCACCATGGCGTTGCTGCTGTTCGGCACCAGCAGCGGCGTGTTTATGCCCTACTTCCTGCAGCACCTGCATGGCCAGACGCCGCTGATTGCCGGCTACCTGGCGGCGCTGACCGCGGTCGGCTGGACCGGCGCCGAACTGCTTAGCGCCCGCTACCACGGCCGCAGGGCCGACCGAGCCATACGACTCGGGCCCTGCTTCAGCGTCGCCGGTTTGATTGGTCTGCTGTTGTTGGTGCCGCTGGGCAGCACCGGCCTGTCACCGACGCTGGTCTTGATCTGCGGATCGCTGATTCTGGTGGGGTTCGGGATTGGCTTCTGCTGGCCCCACCTGGCGACCCTGGTGTTCAAATTGACGACGGATGAAGATCATCACCTTGCATCCTCCTCGATGACCAGCATCACCATGTTTGCCTCGGCGTTCGGCGCCTCGGTGGCCGGTATGATCGCCAACCTGACCGGTTTCAGTCGTGCCGAGAGTAGCCTGATGCTGGCCGACAGTGCGTTCTGGTTGCAGAGTCTGTTTGCTTTGATCGTCAGTTTCACCCTGTTCAGCGCCGTGGCGGTCGTTAGAAAACGCGACCCACAGCCAGCGGACGCTGTAACACTGTCGCCGCAGGAAGAGCGCGAGCGGGCCTGCTGATCAGAGCGCAGCACAAAGGCTAAGCCCGCTGGGAGAATCCGGCACAGGAAAAGGATTGAGGCCGCAGGACTGGGAATGGAGGGCTGGGAATGGAGGGCTGAGATCAGTAGGACGTAGACTGGCCTTCAGCTCAGTCAACTCCCCGAAAGCGCCTTCTGATCGTGGTGGTAGCGGCCCAGGATCACCACCAGAATCCCGCCCAGGATCAGCAGACCGGCCAACACCAATCGCAACGATAGCGGTTCATCGGCAAAGATCACCCCGCCGATGGCGGCAATCACCGGTACGATCAGTTGCAGAACCGCCGCCTGCACGGCGCTGAGACCGCCCAGCGCCATGTACCAGATGGTGTAACCGATCCCCGACGCCACCGCACCGGACATCACCGCCAGCAGAATCCCACGTTGGGACAACTCGGCCTGCTGCAGGCTGACCAGCAACAGCACCACAACCAGCGGCAGGGTGCGCAGAAAGTTAAAACTGGTATCGGCCAACGGGTTAACCGAGCCCTTGCCCGCCAGGGTATAGAAACCCCAGGCCACACCGGCAATCGCCATCAGGATGAAACCGCTGACCGAGGGCGCTCGAGCCCCGGGCAGCAG
Organism: Motiliproteus sp.; assembly: GCF_965230735.1. GTDB lineage: Bacteria > Pseudomonadota > Gammaproteobacteria > Pseudomonadales > Balneatricaceae > Motiliproteus. Next base: position 2,120,244 of record NZ_OZ246016.1, on the reverse strand, counting down.
CAGATAAACCAACCCGCCAAAGGCCAACACCACCCCCAGCCACTCCAGCACGATCAACCTCTTACCGTTGATCAGTTGCATCAGAATCATGGTGATCTGGACCGCACAGAACAGGATAAGAGCCCCGACCCCGGTCTCGATACTGATGTAGGCATAAGAGAAGCTGATCGCGTAAACAAACAGATACAGCGCCGCTTTCCAGCTGCCTTTGGACGGCTGTCGGCTGCCGCCTGTGCGCAGTTTGAGAATGATCAGTAGCGTAACGATCCCGGCCAGCAGCCGGATAATAGTAAAGCTGGCCGCGTCGATCGCCTCGTCACCCAGTGCCAAACGGCACAAGATCGAGTTACCGGCAAATGCCAGCAGTGCGATCAGGGTGTAGAGGGCTGTTTTCATCGGCGGGCTTCGGTTGGCGGCAACCCGAGATCAGGCCAGCCGGAAAACCGATCCAACCGACTACGGCGGGGCTGCGCCGTAGTGGCTGGACGGTCGTTTTGATTTAGAACTGCAACCAGTTGGCCTTGTCCGACACCGGACCCATATCGTAGCCGTTCGGTGCGCCTTGGGGGCCTTCCATGGTGACCACCAGCTCACAGTTCAACAGGCGTTCACGCCATTCGGCTTTAACCGGAATGCGCATCTCGCCTTCGCTGGGGAGGAAGCCCAGGGAGATCGGTTCTTCCCCTTCGGGCATCAACCAGAGTTCGTAGAACTGATTCGCCGGCATCGACACCGGTCGCAGGTTCTGCACCACGATCTGGTTGTTTTCAAAGGAGGTGTTAACCATCCAACCCGGCTTCTGTTGATCGTTTTTAATCAGATAAACGTAGTGATCCTGTAACTGCGATGACTGCTGCCACTGCGTCGTCAGCAATCCGCCGGACAACGCCAACATCAGACAGAAGGCAGCGGCCCAGCCCCAGTTAAGGCCTAGGAATCCACTTTTTTTTGGTGCCGTCTGCTGCTCGATGGCTTTCCAAAGCGCTTTGGGTGGTTCTACCGGCTCCAGATTCCGGTTAAACACATCCAGGTGCTCGCGCCACTGCTCCACTTCCTGCTGCAGGTCACGGCTGACCGCCAGCAGGGACTCGAAGCGGGCTTTCTCGTCCCGCTCCATCGTACCCAACACGTACTCGGCCGCCGCCTCGTTACGCTGATCAGGATCGGTCAGATCGAATTCATGCATGTCTGTAACCTCGCCAAACCTCGACGAATCCAGGTTTTTACTGTTCCTAACGAAGTGTCGATACGCTCCGCCAGGCTCTGATGGGTCAACCCCTCAAAGTAAGCCATCTCCAGGCAGCGGCGCTGATTCTCAGGAATCTGCTCCAGGCACTGGTGCAGCTGCTTACTCTGCTGCCACAGCGTGACCTGCTGTTCCTGGTCCGGACTCTCGTCGGCCTGATCGTTGAGAGCCTCATCACCGTCGTGCAAGCGGCTGTGTTTATTACGCCGGAGCAGGTCGAGAGCCTGGTTTCTGGTAATGGTGTTCAACCATGTCGAGGCCTGCGCTTTACTGCTGTCGTAGCGCTCGGCATGGTGCCAAATATTCAGAAACACCTGCTGTAGACAGTCCTCTGCCAGCTGCCGGTCATTTAATATACGCAGCGCCACGCTAAATAGATTCGCCGAAGTTAAATTATACAGCCGCTTTAGTCCGGCATGCTCTCCTCGGGCGCACTGTTGCAGGCATTTGGCCAGCTGCTGCTGGCGTTCGGAGATTTCCATGATGTCGAATCGCGATCCTGATAACGACCTGTTGCTATCCCCCTGTACTGCGGGGATCTGGAGAGGTGAAAGATACCGGGATCTTGCCGCTCTGCCCAGCCCCAATCACGGTTTGAAGCTTTCTAAGGCCCTATAAAGACTGACAATAAGTCCCACCCGGGCTCTCAAACGCGAATCTGGATTCGAGACTGAAGTATGGACGAACGAAAAGTCCGAACGTGACAAAAGAGAGGTTCCGACGGCTTCGGCAGCGCCGAGACCGCTGCCTGACTCAGGGATGAATTCGGATTCGCGGGATCCAACGTTGCTCCAAATCCGCCTCATCCAGATCAAATTCACCGATCGGCGGTTGTCGCAAACCCTCCGGCGGCGACGCCAGCAGATTCAGATCCAGCGCCCTGGCCTCACCTTCGAGCAGGCCGTCACGAAGTTCCAGCTTGTAGTAGATCCCGTTCCAGAAGTTGGCGCCGAATTCGCCGTTGCGCTTGAACAGGAACAGCAGGTCATGCTCCAGCCAGCGCAGATCGGTGTCGCTGATCCGTCGCGGGTTTTGGTACGGGTAAGGGACAAAACACCAGAGTTCGTCGCCCTGGACACATTTCATCTCCTTCATCGACAGAAAGTGATCGGTGAACCGATGATGATCAAGATCCAGTGTGTAGCGAACCTGATCCTTATCGGCCTGCTCAAACCGCAGCGTCGCCACCGGGTGCGTCTGTCCCTTGTTATCGATCAGGCTCAGGGTTCGCTCCCCCAACGGCAGATTTTGAGCCTGCAGCTGGTAACTGATTAACAGCCCCAGCACCAGTAGAATGCCCATCTGGATTCGATAGAGCATGGTAGGTACCTCCCGTCGCGCCCAAACAAGCGGTCGATCTCGCAACAGCGGTCTGCGATCCATCCGGAAAAAGCCGGGCACTAGGCCCGGCTTGGATTCCTGCCTGGAAGCGGGTTTTCAGAACCGCTTAACGTGCCGCCATCTCGTCCTTGGCCGGCAGTTTGAAGGTCCAAACGGTGCCGCCCTGGTTCAGGTGCTTGACCCGCTTGGCCACTTCGCCGCCCCACAGCGGTACCGCACCACCCCAGCCGGATACGATCGACAGGTACTGCTCGCCGTCCTGTTCCCAGGTGATCGGTGAGCCGACGATGCCCGAGCCGGTGTTGAAGCGGTACTTCATCTCGCCGGTCTTGGCATCGAATGCCATCAGGTAACCTTCCGGGTTGCCGGTGAACACCAGACCGCCGGCGGTTGCCAGTACGCCACCCCAGAGCGGCGCGTTGTTCTGGTAACGCCACATCTCTTTGCCGGTCTTCGGATCGATCGCCCGCAGCACGCCGATATACTCTTCGTTGATCGGCTTGATGGTGAAACCGGCCCCCAGATAGGCGGCGCCTTTCTTATAGGCGGTCGGCTCGTTCCAGATATCCATCTCCCACTCGTTGGAGGGTACATAGAAGTATCCGGTATCTTGCGAGTACGCCATCGGCATCCAGTTCTTACCGCCCAGGAACGAGGGGGCGGCGATCACGGTGTTGCCCTTTTTACCGTCGGCAGACTCGCCCGGGTTGCCGGGACGGTTAGCATCGTCGTAGATCGGACGACCGTTCTCGTCCAGGCCCTTGGCCCAGCTGATCTTATCGACGAACGGAAAACCGCGGATAAAGTCACCGTTGGTCCGGTTCAGGACGTAGAAGAAACCGTTCCGGTCGGCGGTGGCCGCCGCTTTCACGGTCTTGCCGCCATCCTGGTAATCGAACGCGATCAGCTCGTTAACCCCGTCGTAATCCCAGCCGTCGTGGGGTGTGGTCTGGAAGTGCCAGACGATCTTGCCGGTATCGGGGTCGATCGCCAGGCGCGAGGAACTGTAGAGGTTATCACCCGGACGCAGGTGCGAGTTCCAGGGCGCCGGGTTGCCGGTGCCGAAGAACAGCAGGTCGGTATCCGGATCGTAGGTGCCGCCCAGCCAGGTAGCCGCACCGCCGGATTTCCACAGATCGCCCGGCCAGGTTTTACCGGCTTCACCGCCGGTGATGCCGTTCTCTTTACCGTCCAGGTAGCCCATGTGACCTTCCACCGTAGGACGGGTCCAGACCTTCTTGCCGGTCTTGGCGTCGTAGGCTTCGACCTTACCGACGATACCGAACTCACCACCGGACACCCCGGTGATCACCTTACCTTTCACCACCAACGGCGCGGCAGAGATGGAGTAGCCGGCCTTGTAGTCGGCCACTTTCTTCTTCCAGACCGTTTTACCGGTGTCCTTGTTCAATGCGACCAGTTTGGCATCCAGGGTACCGAAGATCACCAGATCGTCGTACAGCGCCACGCCCCGGTTGATCACGTCACAGCAGGGCATGATGTTCTCCGGCAGACGGGCATCGTACTGCCACAACTCGTCGCCGGTATTCACGTCGATGGCGAACACGCGAGAGTAGGAGCCGGTCACATACATGACCCCGTCCTTGACCATCGGCTGCGATTCCTGGCCCCGCTGCTTTTCACCACCGAATGAAAACGCCCACACCGGACGCAGGTCCTGGACCGTGTCGGCATTGACCCGTGCCAGCGGGCTGTAGCGTTGTGCGCGGGGGCCCAAACCGTTGGAGACCACATCCTGCGCGGTTGCCTGGTCCTTGAGAATATCTTGGTCTGTTACCTTGGCCTGCACCGGTCCGGCCAACGCCATCGCCGCAACCAGTGAAGTCAACGCCAAACCTCGGAGGCCGGAAGCTTGATCTTTCATCGCATTCTCCTTTGAGGATCTTCTTATTCGAATAATGTTGATCACCCGCTCCCCCTCTCTCTCTAAAGAAAACCCCAGGCAGAAGATGATGAATGTCATTCTTGATCCAGCCCGTCCAACCAACAATCCAACTTGGGAGGGGAATGCTCTACTCACTTAGTACTACTCCCTGTCTTCGGAAGTAGTAGCCAAGCGCAGTCGCACCCTGATACCGGCTCGGTGACGCCGGCTCTGGTGCAATAATGAGGCTCAATTACTGTGCAGGACCCGGCGGCTATGCTACGGTCGGGGGTTATGGAATTGACGAACAAGTATTAGAAACTGCTTGTTAAATGGTTCCCTCGGGGATGTTGGCCCGTCAGAATAATAAGGAAGAACAATGCCACGCAGTAACCCGCAGGGAGTTCGGGTAGTTTCCGGGCTTCTGTTACTGACACTATGCCTGACTCTGCAGATCGGAACCGCCGACGCTGCGGCTCGTCAGCTGGTAATTCTCAACTGGCCGGATTATCTGGCCCCGGAAGTGGTATCCCGCTTCGAACAGGAGTTCGACGCCGAAGTGGTCGAGGTCCATTTCGACTCCGACGAGCATCGAACCCAAACCCTGTTGAATAGCGCCAAGGGCTTCGACCTGATCCTGGTGTCCAACAGCGACCTGTCCGCCTACGCCCGCCAGGGCTGGATCAGCCGATACGATCCGCAGCAGCTTCCCAATCTCAAGCACCTTGACCCCAAGTGGCAGCAAGCCTTCCCCTCCAGTGTCGATTTCGGCGTCCCCTATTTCTGGGGCAGCGTCGGGATCCTCTATCGTCGTGACCGGGTGGACCAGCCGATCACCCGGTGGCGTCAATTGCTCAAACCCTCTGCCAGCCTCGCCGGCCATATCAACATGATCCACGACGGTCGCGAACTGATCAGCATCGCGTTGAAAAGTCTCGGCCACTCGATCAACAGCAGCAATCCGGACCACCTGGCCGAGGTGGAACAGCTGCTGCTGGAACAGGCGCCGCTGGTAAAAAGCTATCGTTATCTGTCATTGAAACCCGACTCGGAGATTATTCGCGGGGATATCCATGCGGCGGTGGTCTATAACGGCGATGCACTGATGCTGCAGCGCTATAGCGACGACCTGGTCTACACGTTACCGGACGAGGGCAGTTACCTGTGGGTCGATTACTTCAGCATCGGCGCCCAGGCCAGCGACAGCGAACTGGCCCATCAGTTTATCAACTTTATCAACCGGCCCGAGATCGCCGCCGAACAGGCGGAGTTCGTCTATTACGCCTCTCCCAACCGCGAGGCGTTGAAGCTGTTGTCATCCGAGTACCTCAATAACCCGACCATTTTCCCCAGCTCGAAACAGCTTGATAACTCCGAATTCCTGCAACCCGCCAGCGCCGACCTGATGCGTAAACGTAACGCCATCAGCGCCAAAGTCCTGCCCTGAGCGTTGTCGACCTAACATGAAACTGCAATCCAAAATCACCCTGACCGTCATCCCCATGATCATCGTGCCGCTGCTGCTGGTCGGCATCCTGGCCTACCTCGAGCTTTGGCGTCACAACGTCAGCTACTCGCAGGAACAGATCAGCGGTTACGCCAAAGGGCTGGAAACCGAATTCAACAACCGGCTCAAGATCGCCGAGCTGGCCTTAAGCAGTCTGGCCAACGACGACATGCTCCAGGACTACCTGCTGACCGAAGACCTGGACCTTAGATACGGACTGATGCAAAGCCCGGTGCTGCGTCGGCTGATCGGTTTTCAACGAGCCAATCCGTCTTTGTACGAGATCCGCCTGATCCTGCCCGATGGCTTCGAGGAACTGCGGGTGGTCAACCGCGATTTGCCGAACCATACCGAATACGAACAGCAAACCGAGCCCTTTATCGTGGCGATCGATAACCCAGGGCCGCTGAGCCACCATATCACCGTCAACCCGGATAACGGTGAGCTGGCGCTCTATGTGTCCCGCCAGCTCTGGCTGGCCGATATCGCCCATGAAGGCTTCAATGCCAAACCCCGTTTGCGCGCCGTGCTCAGCATCACCCTCAATATCGATGATTTAGCCACCCATCCGTTGCCCAAACCCTGGCAGCAAGGTCGCGCCCTGCTGACCGACAGCAGCGGCAGCGTTCTCGAGGGAAGCGCCCAACAAGCCCATCGACCGGACTGGATGCCGATCAGCCTGAAGCCCGTGAAGCAATCGGACTGGGAAGAGCACACCCTGTTTGGCACCCTGATGGCCCATCACAGCCGTAAGATCGGTCCCAACCTGGTGTTGCAGATTCTGCTCCCCCAGAAGCTGATCAACAGCACCGGGCGCAAGGTCGGCGGAATCGTGCTGCTGATGATGCTGGCCACCCTGGTGGTGGTGATACCGGTGCTACTGGTGTTGCTGCACCGGCAGTTCCTGTCGCCGATCCAGACCCTTAACCTGGCACTGGATAACCTCGGCAACATGGGCAAAAGCAACGATCAGGTTCAACTGCGTAGTCATACCGAGGACGAGATCGGGGAGCTTTACAGCGCGTTCAATCGCATGAGCCAGGAGCTGCATCAATCACAACAGCGGATCCAGAATCTGGCCTATATCGACACCCTCACCGGGCTGCCCAACCGGGCTCTGTTTCAGCGCAACCTGGATCAGGCCGTGGCCCAGAGCGAGCGCGACAAGCACACCCTGGCACTGCTGTTTATCGATCTGGACAACTTCAAGCCGATCAACGACAACATGGGCCATCAGGCCGGCGACAAGCTGCTGCGTATGATCGCCCAGCGGCTGCTGATGAACCTGCGCAGCTCCGACCTGGCCGGTTTGATCGATCACGACCACCCCGACTCCAATTTCTCCCGCCTCGGCGGGGACGAATTCACCGTGCTGCTGCCCCGGCTGGACGCCGCCCATCAGGCCGGTATCGTGGCCGAGCGAATTATCAGTGCGGTGACCCAACCGTTCGAACTCGACGACCAGACCATCTATATCGGCGCCAGTATCGGCATCGCGCTCTGGCCCGAAGATGCCCGCTCAACCGAGCAACTGATCAGCCATGCCGACCAGGCGATGTATGAGGCCAAAAACCGCGGCAAGAACTGCTACAAGTACTTTTCCCACAATATCGGTCAGCGCAGCCGAGAGATGGCCACCATTGAACAGCGGCTGCACTGCGCAACCGAAAACAAGGCTTTCGAGCTGCACTATCAACCCATCCTGGAAACGACCAGCGGACGAATCCGCTCGTTCGAGGCGCTGATTCGCTGGAACGATGAACAACTGGGCCCGATTCCGCCGGATAAATTTATTCCGCTGGCCGAGCAGAACGGCTTGATCGTCGAGATCGGCCAACAGGTCCTGAACCAGGCTTGCGAACAGCTTTGCCAACTGCACCAGCAGGGCTTCGGATCGGTGAAGATGGGTATCAATCTGTCGACCCGCCAACTGACCCGGCCGCAGTTCGCCTCGGAGGTGATCAACACGCTGGAACGGTACCGGCTCAAGCCCTCCGATATCTATATGGAGTTGACCGAAACTTCGGTGATGAAGGGTCAGAAACAGACCGTGCGCAACCTCAGCAAGCTGTCGAGGCTGGGAATCCAGATCGCGATGGACGACTTCGGAACCGGCTACTCGTCGCTAAGCTACCTGAAACGACTACCGATCGATCTGCTCAAAATCGACCGCTCTTTTATCAAACAGCTGGAAGATGAGAGCAACCCGGCGATCCTGTCGGCGATCATCACCATGGCCCACGCCATGGGGTTGGAAGTGGTCGCCGAGGGGGTCGAGCTGGAATCACAGATGCGCTTTCTGATCGATCACAACTGCGATCTGGTGCAGGGCTATCTCTACAGCCCTCCGCGCCCGGCCAGCGAGATCGCCGCGCTGCTGCATGCGCAACCGATAGCGCTGCAGCAGGCCAGCGCCTGATCCACTACGGCAGCCGGTAACGATCGGGACGGGAATACTCAACCCCGTAACGTGCGAACAGCGCCTGCATCTTACCGCTGCTCACCAGCTGGTCGACCACGTCTTCGATCCGGTAAGCCAACTGCCGATAGGAGTCTTTGACCGCCATTCCCACGTCCCAATGTCTTTTGGTCAGATTGGGGAACGGAATATCCGCCGTCTTGATCCGCTCGGCCCCGTCTAAGCCAGTTACGCCCCACTGCAGCTGCGAGCGCATTCCCATCACCGCAGGGATAGTCCCCTGCTCTAGCGCCTCCAGAGCCAGCCCCGTGCTGCTGAAGTGCTGGACGTTATTACGCAACCGGCCACGGAACGCGCTGCTCAAGTAGAAGTCGGGCAGCGAATCGATCTCCACCCCGACCCGCTCATACTGAAACACAGCCAGGTTCTCGAACGGCTCCATCCGTTGACTGTCGTACACCAACCCCCAGTGTTCGCGCTGATAGGGGCCGAAAAAGTGCACCAGATCGTTAATCACCCGACCGTCCGGGTCGACCTTGTAGGCGAACTCGCGATCGTAGGGCACCCGCAGCATCACGTCCGCCACCTCACGCCGGAGCATCGGCTCATCTTCGATCCGGGCCAGGTAGTGGCCTTTCCAGACATGGTTGCGCAGATCATCGTCCAGGTTCTCGTCGGCGATCATCCAGTGCAGATCCAGTTGCAGCCCCAATCCGGTAGCGATCTCCCGGGCCAGGTCCACGTCCAACCCCACGGCTTTGCCATCCACCTCGTAGGCGTAGGGGGGAAAGTCGCGGTAAACCGCCACGCTGATGCGACCGGCGGCGACAATATCCTCATAGCTGCGTGCCTGGGCCGAATTGATCAGTGCCAGTTGCAGCCCAAGCAACAACGCCATAGAAAGCAGCAAACCCGGCATAAGCCGGGTTGCAATCGAGTCAGGTGCTGAATCTAGCGTTAAGGTCAGCTTATTCTTCATACAGTGTCTCCAACCAGGCTCGGATCGACCAGAGCGCTTCCTGGCTCAGGAATTCCGCCATCTTGGGCATGTAGGGCACCCCGTTTCGAACCGCCCCATTGATAACCCGGTAAGCAAACCACTCGTCACCGTCCATCCCCGGTTCCAGCTCACGTAGGTCCGGTGCGATGCCTCCTGAGATGCCGTCCAGGCCGTGACAACGGGCACAATTCTGGGCGTAGGCCGACTTGCCGATCTCAATCGCCAGCTCGTTGCCGCGATAGGGATTCTCCTCCAGCCATTCCTCACCGAGTTGCTCCAACCCGGATACGTCGACATTTTGTGGAGTTACATCACCGTGAGCCATTACCTGACCACTGATCAGCAGAGCGGCCGCACCGGCCAAGACAGTCTTTTTCATCTCACTCACCCAAAATCTTGTTATTGAACACTGATCCCATTGTCTGACAGCGTCCCCTGCTCCCCCAGACTCCTTTGGTGCTCGCCGGCTCATCCCATAGGGCTCCTTCGTTGGTAGTAAGCCCTTTCATCAAAGCCAACCAGCTCATCGAGTTCACTTAACCTCGAAGGTGCCTTCCATGCCTTTGTTTTCCAGGCCTTCGGCATAGAAGCGGTAGCTGCCGGGCTTGATCGGCACAAAATAGATTTCGGCCTCACCCTCATCCTCGAATTCCAGCTGGGTCAACATCGACGCCTTGATCTCCATCCCGCCGGCTTCCACCTTGCGCAGGTAGATCGCGGCGAAGAATTCCGGCGCTTCGACCGCATACTCCTTCAGCCCGGAAGAGACGATGTTGAGCTTGTAGGCCTTGCCGGTTTCCAGCTGGTAGGTTTTCTGCGACATGGCGTAGTCGGACTGCTCGGAGCCGAGCACCAGATCGGGTAGCCCAATCGGCTTGCGGGTCAGATCGCCCTTGGCTTGTGCCTCAACGGCGCCAAGGGTTAGGCCCGCAGCCAGGGTGGTAATGGCCAGGGTTTTAGACGTATTCGCAAAGACGTGGCGTAGTGGAGGTAGTGATGGGATAGAAGCGGAACGGAGCATGATCAAGCCCTCTTATTAGCCGTGATGGACGTACGCCGAAAGGCATACAAGGTTGTTTCACTATCCATGCTAGGGCCGGGCTCAATCGCCAGAAATAGTACTAGAGAAGTAATTTATCGGTACTTTTTACATATTCCTCGTGGCCAGCCTGGGCGCAACAATAACGGTAAGCCTGCCCACAACGACAACAACACGGGGTGCTTTATGAACAGCTATACCGCTCATCATCGGACGGTCACCCACCGTTTTCGCGGCTCCGCCCCTGCCGCCCTGCGCTTTGCTCTGTTCTGGCTAAGCCTGCTGTTGATGGTTGGCTTGAGCAGCCAGGCCTTCAGCGCCGATCTGCAGATTCGCATCGGCTACCTTGAATTAATCAAGGAGCGGCCGCCGCTGCTGTCGAACGTGTTGCCCGAACCCGAAGACAGCGGCCTGCAGGGCGCCCTGCTGGGGATGAAAGACAACAACGCCGGCGGCCGATTCCTGGGGCAGAAGTTCGAACTGCTCGAAACCCGTAGCCAGCAGCTGGGCGAGCTGATCGAGCAGGCCCGCCGTTGGCAGAACGAAGGAGTTGAGCTGTTACTACTGAACATGGACGCCGAGGCTTTGCTGGATCTGGCGGGGCAGTTCAGCCCCGATCAGGTACTGCTGTTCAATGTCGGCAGCGCCGATAACGCGCTTCGCCGCGGACAGTGCCTCCCCAACCTGCTCCATACGTTGCCCAGCCGGGCCATGCTCACCGACGCCCTGGCCCAGTGGATGAAGGCCAAACGGCTTACCGACTGGATGTTGATCGAAGGGGCCCGACCTGGCGATAAGGCCTATGCCGATTCCCTGCGTCGTTCCGCCAAGCGCTTCGGCGCCAAGATCGTTGAGAAGAAGCAGTGGAGTTTCGATACCGACCTGCGCCGCAGCGCCCAGCGTGAAGTGCCGTTGTTTACCCAGAGTGAAGACTACGACGCCGTGCTGGTGGCGGACGAGCTGGGCGACTTCGGCGAGTTCCTGCTCTACAACACCTGGCTGCCGCGACCGGTGGCCGGCACCCAAGGGCTCAGACCGGTGGCCTGGCACCGGGTAGTTGAGCAATGGGGCGCCGCGCAGCTGCAAAAGCGCTTCGACAAGCAGGCAGGTCGTTGGATGAACAGCCACGACTACGCCGCCTGGGCCGCCATCCGCAGTATCGGCGAAGCAGTCGCCAACAGCGGCAAGATCGATCCGATCAGTATCCGGCGTCAATTGCTCAGCGAGCAGTTCCAGCTTGCCGGTTTCAAGGGCCGCAAGCTCAGCTATCGCAGCTGGAACGGCCAGCTGCGCCAACCGATCGCACTGGTCCACCCCCGCGCGCTGGTATCCCAGTCCCCGCAAGAGGGCTTCCTGCACCCGGTAACCGAGCTCGATACCCTCGGCTACGACCGCCGCGAGAGCCAGTGCCCAGACCTGCTGGCCGCCGCCGATCATTAACCCCGTTTAACCACTCAACGCTTCCTGAACGAGGTACGCCATGAAAAAAATAACCACCCGCACCCTGGCACCGTTGCTGTTGAGCGCCTGCCTGGCCCAGATCGGCAGTGCCCAGGCCTCGATCGCCTATGTCTCCAACGAGAAGGATGACAGCCTGTCGTTGATCGATCTGGACTCACTGGAAGTGATCGAAACTATCGACGTGGGCCAACGTCCGCGCGGCATCACCTTCAGCAAGGACTTTTCCAAACTCTATATCTGCGCCAGCGATGACGACACCGTGCAGATCATGGACACCGCCACCCACCAGATCATCGGCGAACTGCCGTCGGGAGAAGATCCGGAGCAGTTTTCGCTGCACCCGGACAACCGCCGCCTGTATATCTCTAACGAGGATGACGCCCTGGTGACCGTGGTCGACGCCCAGGACGCCACCGTACTGGCCCAGATCGATGTCGGAGTCGAGCCGGAAGGAATGGCAGTCAGTCCCCGTGGCGATCTGGCGATCAACACCTCCGAAACCACCAGCATGCTGCACTGGATCGACACCGAAACCCACGAGTTGATTCACAACACCCGGGTCGAGCAGCGTCCGCGCCACGTCGAATTCAACCAGGACGGTAGCCGCTTCTGGGCCAGTTCCGAAATCGGCGGCACCGTGGCGGTGATCGACGTCGACAGCAAAGAGATCATCAAGACCCTGCGTTTCGAGATCAAAGGGGTACACCCGGACAAGGTCCAGCCGGTCGGCGTCAAACTGACCAATGACGGAAAGTACGCCTTTGTCGCCCTCGGCCCGGCCAATCACGTGGCGGTGGTCGACGCCCAGAGCTTTGAGGTGCTGGATTACCTGCTGGTCGGACGCCGGGTATGGCATATGGAGTTCGACCCCAAGCAGCAACTGTTGCTGACCACCAACGGCATCAGCGGCGATGTGTCGGTGATCGATGTGGATGAGCTGAAGGTCACCAAATCGATCAAGGTCGGTCGCTACCCCTGGGGCGTCGCGGTCAAGCCATGAACGCCTTCGATCCGCTGTCGACCTCCGCTGCTGCCCCACTACTACGGGTTGAAGGGCTGAGCTTTCGCTACGGTAGCAACGCCCCCGGTGAGGCCCTCAAGCAAGTGGACTTCTCTCTGCTGGCGGGCCGTTTCCATGCCCTGCTCGGCCCCAACGGGGCCGGTAAGAGCACCCTGTTCGGCCTGATCAGCCGCCTGCTACGGATTCAGCAGGGCGATATCCGGCTCAACGGGCACAGTCTCAAACTGGCTCCTGCGCGGGTACTGCAGGGGATCGGAATGGTGTTCCAGCAAAGCACCCTGGACCTGGACCTGTCGGTGGAGGAAAACCTGCACTACCACGCCAGCCTGCACGGTCTGGGCGGTAAGCACCGTCTTGAGCGGATCGAAACCGAGCTGTCGCGGATCGAGTTGCTCGATCGACGCCGGGATAAGGTTCGCCGGCTTAACGGTGGCCATCGACGTCGAGTGGAGATCGCCCGCGCCCTGCTGCATCAGCCGCAACTGCTGCTGCTGGATGAAGCCAGCGTCGGTCTGGACAGCCACACCCGTGCCCAGATCAACCGTCATATCCGTAGGCTCTGTCGGAACCAGGGGGTCGGGGTGCTCTGGGCCACCCACCTGATCGAAGAGATCCAACCCGAGGACCCGGTCACGCTACTGCACCGGGGCCGGGTCATCGCCGATGCCGACGCCAACCGGATCTGCCGTGATACCGGCAGCCAGACGCTGCTGCAAGCGTTCGAAACCCTGACCCGTGAATCGTCGCAGGACCAGGGGTTGGTACGTCCGGAGGCACTGACCTCATGATCCCGGCCGAACAAACCACGCCAGCCAGCCTGAACCGCCTGCCCGTCAGCGCTTATCTGCGGGCTTTCCGAGGCATTCTCTACCGCGAGCTGTTGCGGTTTGTGCACCAGCGATCACGGTTTTTCAGCGCCCTGATCCGCCCTCTGGTGTGGCTGGCGGTTTTTGCGGCCGGGTTCCGCGCCGCGCTGGGGATTTCGATCATCGATCCCTACGATACCTATATCACCTACGAGGTCTATATCGCCCCGGGGCTGGTGGCGATGGTGTTGCTGTTCAACGCGATGCAGAGTTCGTTGTCGATGGTCTACGACCGCGAAATGGGCGGAATGCGGGTGTTGTTGATGAGCCCGCTGCCGCGCAGCTACCTGCTGCTGTGCAAGCTGATGGCCAGCGCGCTGGTTTCGGTGCCCCAGGTCTATGCCTTCCTGGCCGTGGCTTGGTGGTTCGGGGTCGAGCCGCCGACGATGGGCTACCTGTGGCTGCTACCGGCGATTCTGAGCAGCGCGCTGCTGTTGGGGGCACTCGGACTTTTCATCTCCAGCTTTATCAAGCAGCTGGAGAACTTCGCCGGGGTGATGAACTTCGTCATCTTCCCGATGTTCTTTATCTCTTCGGCCCTGTATCCGCTCTGGAAGATGCAGGAGGCCAGCGAACTTCTTTATGCGCTGTGCCGCTATAACCCGTTCACCTATTGCGTCGAATTGATCCGCTTCGCGCTCTACAACCGCGCCAATCCCGAAGCCGCGCTGGTGGTCGGCGGCTGCCTGCTGCTGTTTGTCGGCCTGGCGGTGATCGCCTTCAACCCGCAACGGGGGTTGATGCGGGCCAAGCGCGGCTGATCCGGACCGATCAATCCTGAGGCTGGTGGAGAAAGTGGATAAACTCCTCCAGATCCTCCGGCATCGCCGGATAGTTTCTGAGCGACTCGGGCGGTTGGTCCCAGTGCGCTTTAGCGTCCAGCCATAACTGCGCCACAATCCGGGTATCGCCCCTGTCAGATTCTTCCAGCAGACCCACCGGAATCCACATGTAACGATCGCCCAACGGATTCGGCACCGGCGAGCCGCAATTCGAGCAGAAATGGGCATTGAAGCCGCTCGCTTTGGTCCAGGTATTGATCGCCTCCTGTCCCTGCTTCCAGCTGAATGCCTCCAACTCGACGATGGTGGCCGCATTGGAGCCGGCGCCCCCCTGCCGGCGGCACAACGTACAGTGGCACTGATACATCGCCGGCAGTTGGCCGTGGATGATGAAACGCACCGCCCCGCAATTACACCGTCCTTCCATGTTTACCTCGCTCATTCCCTGTGGGTTGCTGGTCTGATGCACCTCTCATATTAAGGCTATTTGCTGGGCGTAGACGAAAATTACCCGATTTTCGATACCCGTAACAACAGGCTCAACGGAGGGTCAGCCGTGAGAATGCAGTCCGAACTGGTTACCCTCGGTATCCCGCGCCAACGCGATAAAACCGTATTCACCGATCGGCATTTTATCGCACAGAAGTGTGCCTCCGGCCAAGGCTACCCTTGAAGCTTCCTCGGCACAGTTCTGGCAGGAAAAGTACACCACCGTGCTGTTGTTGCCCGCTTGGCAGTCGTCCATTTTAACCAGAGCGCCGGTGGCGCCGTAGGCTTCCATATCCGAACCAAATGCCCACATCTCCATCGGCGTTTCGGTGGGGTTTTCGAGCTTTTCCAACTGGACGTTGAACACCGCCTGATAAAAATCGCGTGCCCGCTCCATATCATCAACATAGATTTCAAACCAACCGACAGGATTGCCCATGATCATTCTCCTCGCTTAAATGAGTCAGGCCTCCGGTCACGGGGGTTTCGATGCATCCTTGGACGCGGGGTTCGGGCTGGTAAGTAGCTGGCGCAGCACTGACAGCTCGCGCCATCGCTTGGGAACCTGCAAACCGGAGACGAAATAGCATCATCCCATCAAAGCGCAGGCCGACCGGCCCGGATGAATACTGCCAATGCCAGAGCCTATTTATAGATCAGATTGGCGTTGCCGGACCGTTTGCCGTTGCGCTTAAAGGCAGGAATCAGCAAGCCGGGTGCTTAATCCCAGTGGGCTTCCTGTTCCTTGCGGACAAAGTTGACCATAGCGCCATCGGCCACCAACTGACGAATTCGCCAGGGCCGCCCCTGCGGATCCAGCTCCACCAGACCGATGCCATTGGCATTCAATAGCCGTCGGCCCGACGGTGTTCCCTTGGGTTTGCGCGGGGTTATGGTCATCCGGCGACGACGGGTAAACCAGTTCAGCGGTGACTTGGGCGAGTAGAGCCAGCGATTCAGGTGATCGAACAGGGCCAACAGCTTGTCGGGGAAATTGTTGCGCAGGCCACTGCTGCAGATCTGCCAGATATGCGGCCCCTCCCGTCGCCCACGCAGATGAACGTCGTACACAAACGAATAATGAACATCACCGGACAGCACCACGAAATGCTGCGGAGTTTTGGGGTGGCGGAACACGTTGAGGATGCCGTGGGCGGTTCCCGGGTGGCCCATCCAGTTCTCGGCATCGACCAGCAGCGGTTGGCCGAAGAAGGTGAAGATCCGCTGGATCACCTCGATCAACTTAACCCCGAAAATCGGTGCCGGCGAGACCAACAGCACCGCTTCATGACCGCGTAGCCGTCGTTGCAGATCGGTCAACGCCTCCCAGTCGATCAAGCCCGAGGGCTTATGCGGGCGCGATTCCGAGCGCCAGCGGCGGGTACGGGTATCGAGTACGATCAGCGGCGGCTGGGTCTGCCAATCGTAATCCCAGTCCTCGAATCGCAGCAGCTTTTCGATCAGCGCCTCGTGCTCCTCACCACCGGGTCGCTCCAACGCCACCTGCAACGCCTCCAGCAACCCCTGCTCAAACGCGTCGGGCCGGTTTCCCCAGCCCTGGTTGAGCAGGTAGGCCAGCAGGCCGTTGCCGATCATCCGGCGCGACAGCGGATGACCGTAGGCGGCCTCCTCCCACTCCCGGTTGAGGTTCCAATCGTCGGTGATGTCATGATCGTCGAACTGCATCGCCACCGGCAGGTGGGCCAACAGCCGACGTACCGCTCCCAAGCCAGCCACAAACTGCTCGATCGCCTGCTGCTCGGCACGATAACGCAGCTGTTCCGCATCGGAGAGGTCCCTCGGCATCCGGGGGCGGACCAACCGCCAGGGTTCCGGCGACCAGGCCAGCAGGTAGATCAGCAAAAACTCCGCCAGCGTGATCAGATGATTATGGGCGCTGTCGCTGGTAAACACCGGCTTGCGGGCGCCGCGAAACAGCTGCTCCAACAGCGCCTGTCCCCTCTCGGTCTGGGGCAGCAGTCGTTCGCGTCGGTAGTAACTGTCGCTGTGCCGGTAGAGCCCTTGGCAACTGTCGATGGTCGGCAACCCCAACCCCTGCAACGACTCCGGCGGCAGCGCCAGGCGCTCACTCAGCTGATGAAGTGCCCGCAGCATCGGCCCGGCCACATCGTCGGCGTAGACCTGATCGCCGGAGAGCATCAGCAACGACGGCCACTGGGGAAGCGCGTCCGACTCGTGTTCGCCGCCCTCCGTTTCAGGGCCGGCGAGACAACGCTGCAACAGCCGGTCGGCCTCGACCAGCCCGTCGGCGCCGGGATGATGGGGCTTGCGGCAGGACCCATGTAGCACCGCCCCGACCCGCGACGGAAGCGAAAACCCCGGCAGCGACCGACCCGGATAGCAGATATCCGGTGCCAGTTCGGTCAGCGGCAGCCACTCGGCAGCCGGGCCCGATGGGCTGAAGCGCAACGACAAGCGGTAATCGATCCAGCAATCCTGCGGCAGCGGCTGCTCCAGCGGCAGGTCCACCAGCAGATAATGCAACGATGCCGATGCCTTGAGACGGTTCATTCCCGACGACGGGTCGCCCAGTCGATGCTGTTGAGCAGGATGCCCCTGGGGCAGCAACTCCAACTGGAGTTCGGCCGGCTCGCTGGTCACCAGCCAAAGACAGAGTCGCTCGGGCGTCAAACGCCTTAGAATCGGACCCGCCAGCAGTTTAGGCAGTGGCGCGGCATCGGCCATTTGTGCCGATGGGGTTTCGGGAGTCGCTCCCATAAACGTAACCTGTACAAAACGATCGAATTTCAGCGTTAGAATGGACTGAGCGTGAGAGGTTCAGTTAATTCAGCAACTTAACCCGTGTATTCATCGACAGCAAACCCAAGCCGTATCTTGGTCCAACGAACATGAACGAAAACTTTATCGCCGAAGCCCTTGCCAGCTTAAGCCAAGCCGACGCCGATGTCGCTCGAGCCTTGGAGCAGGTCGGTCATCCACCGCCACGAATCCGACCCGCGGGATTCGAAACCCTGCTGCACACCATCGTCAGCCAACAGATTTCGGTCGAAGCCGCCCGGGCGATCATGGGTCGATTGCAGACCCTGATCGATCCGCTGACGCCGCAGCAATTGCTGAGATTTGATGGTGAGTCATTGCGCCAGGCCGGCTTGTCGGCGCGAAAGGTCGAGTACGCCCAGGGCCTGGCTGCGGCGATCTGCAACCACGACCTCGATATCGAATCTTTGGGATCGATGGACGATGAAAGTGCGATCGCCGCGATCACCCAACTGCGCGGTTTCGGTCGCTGGAGTGCCGAAATCTACCTGATGTTCTCGCTGCAACGGGCCGATATTTTTCCGGCCGATGACCTGGCGCTGCGGATCGCCCTCGGTCGGCTGAAAGGGTTCGAAAAGCCAACCCCGAAGCAATGTCGCGAACTGACCTCGCACTGGTCTCCCTGGCGCAGCGCCGGCTCGCTGCTGCTGTGGCACTACTACCGCGGCGCTCCGACCTGAAATCGACGCGGTTTATCCAACCAGCAACAGCGCCAGATAAGGGGCCAGGTTAAACACCAGGATCGCCAGTTTGTAGTTAGCCAGATAGCGGAAGTATTGCGCTTCCAACTGCGACTCGGAAAGCTGGAACAGGCGCGCATGGAAACCGCGAATCCAGCGTTTAAGCCACAGAATCCCTACCGTTGCGAGGGTAAACAAAGCCAGATTGATGATCAGCATCCAACCGAATAAAGCGGTCAGTTCCGTTAGTGTCAGCATCGAACTCTCCAGATCCATGTTTGCGGGGCCAGCATTTACAGGGCCACTATCTATAGTCTGGCAGCTCTATATTGCGGCGTAGTCGTATATCCCCATTTTTTACAACGATATGCCTGACGGCTTTTCCGCTATACTGCGGCCTTTCGATTTATCAAAGCGCTGCGTGAACCGACCATGCTGATTCTGATCTCCCCCGCGAAAACCCTCGACTTCGACACGGCCCCGACCACCGCCAGCTATACCCAGCCCACATTACTGGAGCATGCACAGGTCCTGGTCGATCAACTTCGGACCCTGGCTCCGCAGGATATCGGTGCGTTGATGAAGCTCAGCGACAAGCTGGCCAGCCTCAACGCGGCCCGCTACGAAAGCTGGTCGCAACCGTTCAACACCGACAATGCCAAACAGGCGTTGCTGGCGTTCAAGGGCGATGTCTATACCGGACTGGATGCCCAAACCCTGACCGAAGAGGATCTGCAGTTCGCCCAGCAGCACCTGCGCATGCTGTCCGGACTTTACGGCCTGTTGAAACCGCTGGATCTGATGCAGCCCTACCGCCTCGAGATGGGTACCAAGCTTGCCAATGCGCGTGGTGCCAACCTCTACCAGTTCTGGGGCGATATCATTACCGATGCCGTTAATGAGGCCCTGGCCGATCAGGGCGACGAGTTGCTGATCAACCTGGCTTCCAACGAGTACTTTAAGTCGGTGCAGCCCAAGCGACTGAAGGGCCGCATCATCACCCCGGTGTTCAAGGACTGCAAAAACGGCCAGTACAAGGTGATCAGTTTCTACGCCAAGAAAGCGCGGGGATTGATGAGCCGCTACATCATCGAAAACCGCCTGACCGAGCAGGAGCAGCTGAAAGCCTTCGACTCTCAGGGCTATTACTTCTGCGCCAGCGAGTCCGACGGCGATGAACTGGTGTTCAAGCGCGAAGAACAGAGCTGATTCGCGCCCTTAGGTCTGCCGGTGGTTAGCGGGATTCAGCGCCGGTGCGGCTGGCCAGCAGAATGCCGCCGAGCACCAGGGTCAGCCCGAGCAGGTGATACCCTTCGGGCTGTTCGTCCAGAAACAGGATCGACAGCCCCATGCCGAAGATCGGCATCAGGTTGATATAGAGCCCGGCACGGGCCGCACCAAGCCTGGCGACGCCGTAATTCCAGAAAAAGTAAGCCAATACCGACGGAAACAGCGCCACATAGCCCAGGGTCGCCAGGTTGCCGGGAACCAACTCGAAACCGCGTCCCTGCACCAATAACTCCCACAGATAGAACGGCAAGATCACCAGGGCACCGATCGCCACCGTCGAACCCAACAGCGCCAATGCGCTGATGGTTTCCGGCCGCCAGCGTAGCGCCACGGTGTAAGTGGCCCAACTCAGCATCGCCGCCAAAATCCACAGATCGCCCCGATTGAACTGCAGTGCCGCCAGCTGCTCGAGCCGCCCCTGCAGCACGATACAAGCTACCCCGCTTAACGACAGCAGCAGGCCGACCAACTGCAGCGGCCGGATTCTGATGCCCAGCAACAGCACCGACAAGGCCACCACGGTCGCCGGCAGCACCGATTGCAGCAAGGTGGCATTGGTGGCGGTGGTACTTTGCAAACCGATATAGACAAAGGAGTTGAAGTTGGCGACCCCGAGTACCGCCAGCAATAACAACAACCGCCAATGCCGTCGCAATTGCACTTGCTCGGCACGCATCTTCGGCCAGACCCAGGGCAACAGGATCAGCAGCGCCAACATCCAGCGCCAGAACGACAGTGACAACGGCGGCATCGATTGATGCATCAGCCGGGCCACGACGAAGTTGCCGGACCAGAACAGCGTGGTCAGCACCAGCAACAGCTGCGGCAGATAACGTTCCATCAAGAGGGGTCAGTTCCGGTATCAGCCGCCTGGTTACGCTCGGCACGCCATTGCCGGAACCTGCGCGCAACCCAGCCCCCCTGGAGCGGTTTGCCCAGCACATGGTCGAGCACGTTGCCGTTGGCCAGGATCCAGCCCATCTGCCGGTAGGCACGGCTGTCACCGCAGAACAGCACCCGATCGCCAGGCTGCAACGGCGTCTGCGACTCCGGTAACAGCAGGTACTCGTTTTCACGCTTGAGCATCAACGGCATCACCGTCAGCAAGCGGCCCCGGCCATGGGGATCGCGGGAGATATCCCGCAGACTGATCGAATTGCCCTGCTGCAGATCGTCCAACACCGCCGGCGCATCTTCGGCGTCGATATCAAAGTCCCAGCTGTCGAGTTCGTTCTGACCGACCAGTGCGTTCATCTCATTCAACAATTTACGGCACCAACGCTCATCCTGGGCGGTCAGTTGCTCGACAAATTCCGGCAAGAGCGGCGTTTTGATCAGCGCCAGGATGTGGTTGGCGATAATTCGGGCCGGCTCCATCACCAGATCGGTTCGGGCCGCGCCGAACACCGACGCATTACTGTTGCTGTTCTGGCGCGCCACCGTCATCAGTTTCGGGTTCAGTTCCAAGGCGGTCATGATAATGGACAGATTGTTGGCATCGTTGCCGGTACCGGCCACCAATCCCACCGCCCCTTCGATGCCGGCCTGCTTCAGGGTCACCGCTTCGGTACCCAGGCCTTGGACAAAGTCCAGCTCCAGCCCGTCCGGCTTCGGGTTGTCGTCAACCATTGTCAGCGAGACCGGCTTACCCTCAAAGCTGCGCTCCAACGCGCGGCCTAATCGACCGTAGCCGCAGATCACCCAGCGTCCCTGGGTTTTCTGATAGGCGCTCTTTCGGGAACGGTGTTCGGGGTTGGTCAGCCAGTCGTAGATCAGGTGCTTGTACGGCGAATGGATCGCCATCCCAAGGTAGTTGGCATAGGTGACGAACGGATCGATGATCCGGTCGGTACCGAACGAGGCCAGGTTGTTGGTGGTAGTCTCGGCTTCGCTACGGCAGATCACCGGCAGGGTGTTTTCCTTGCCCAACAACTTGGTCGCGATCGCGATCGCCAGGTTGACCGAGTCATAGTTGGTCAGCGCCAGCACCCCCAGGCAATGCTGGCTTTGCAGGCCCGCGTCGCGCAGCACCTCCGGATCGGACGCATCGGCGCATAGGCCCGGCACGCTCAACGGCAGCGGGTCCGATTCCAGCTCGTCGATCCGATCCCGGTCGATATCCACCACCACCACCGCAATGCCCCGACGGATCAGTTGGCTGACCACCAGCCGACCGGTAATCCCGTAGCCGCAGACCAGGTAGAAAGGTTCGTGCAAACGTCCTACCCGGCGTACAAAGCTGAACCGGCGCAACAGGCGGATAAACGCCTGGTCCTGAAACAGTCCCAGCACCTTACCGATGCCATACAGCCAAGCCACCACGGTGGCGTAGATACAGACCAGCGTCCACATCCGCTGGGCATCGGTAAAGGCGTAGGGAACCTCGCCGAAGCCGATGGTGGAGCCCATAAAACTGACGAAGTAAAAGGCGTGGAAGAAACTCATCTGCCAGGGACGCCCCTGATCATCCACACCGGGAATCAGCACCAGGCCGAGAATACTGACCGCGTAGACCACGATCAGCGTGATCAGCGGCTTGCGCAGCCGCCGAAACACGGTAAAGAAGATATGGTTCATGGCAACCCGCGGCGACTCGGCTCAGCGTCGCAACATGATGGTTTCGACCATCAACAGAATCACCGAGGTCAGGTTGGCCAGCAACGCCCCGGCCGACAACGAGACCACACTGGACATCACCGACGGGGTCATACCGACACCGCTGACATGCTCGGCGTAACCCCAGGTGAACGCCGCCACCACCAGTTGCAGGTCCGCCACCAGACTGGTGGCCAGCAGCACCGCACCGATATGGGTGCGGTCACCGAATTTCATCACCGTGGCAATCAGGCTCACCACCAGTGCGGCAAAGAACTCGAACACATTATGATGGTCCGGATTATCGATCTCACCGATAAAGAAGCCGAAGTTGAGTGTCAGCGCCAGTACGATAAAAAACGCAAAGAGGACCTTTTCCCGATTCATAACCCTTTGAACCCTCAGATCGCCACCCCACCGGCCCGTCTCGGGGCCGACGACATGGATGTTAACAAGCTCGGTGCTGGCTATCGCTTCCGGCCGCAACAGACCGAACGATGGTCGCGATAGCATCCGTTCCTGAGCTTACCGTTGTTACAAAGACTAAGCCATTGATAAAACAGCGAAACAGAATTTCCCGCTGAATTCTCACCGGAACAGGCCGATTTGTCCGCCAATTGGAGCCCACAAAAGCTGGGCAGTCCGAGGCTTGATCAGTATCATGCGCTCTTCCGAACGACTTGAGACCCTCTTTCCATGTCCCATTCCCGCGACA
The DNA here is from genome assembly GCF_965230735.1 of Motiliproteus sp. Lineage (GTDB taxonomy): Bacteria > Pseudomonadota > Gammaproteobacteria > Pseudomonadales > Balneatricaceae > Motiliproteus. Next base: position 2,097,109 of record NZ_OZ246016.1, on the reverse strand, counting down.
AGCAATACGCCCAGATCGCCCGTGCCTGCCTGCAGGTATTGAACAACGTCAATCCCGCCGCCGATCGCAGCGCCCAGATCCAGGAGCTGTACGACGCCATCGACGCGGCCATGGGAGATATCTACAAGCACCAGCAACAGGCGCTGGATCAGTGCTACAGCACCCTGCAGACCATCGCGTCGATGGATCCGCAGCAGCATAACCTGGAGCAGGCGATCGAACTGGCTGCGCAACAACTGCCCGCCAGACACTGAAGCGACGATCAACAAGCCGAGAAAAAACGGGAACCCGGAGGCTTTCCTCTGTCTAAGCTGTCATTAGTCTTGCATCAGGGGCGGCATCAGATAGCTGTTCGCCCCGCCGAACAACAACCGGAATCCGTTTTATGTCTGCTTCCCGCTTCATGCGCCCTCTGTTGCTACCGATTCTGCTGCTGATGTTGCTGCTATCGCGCACCCTGCCCGCCGCGCAGATCATCCAAAGCCCCAACGATCCACGCACCTACCAGGCGTTCAGTCTCGACAACGGACTCAACGTACTGGTGATCTCCGATCCCAAGGCCGATAAGGCGGCAGCCAGCCTGGAAGTGGGTGTCGGCAGCGGCGATGATCCGCGCCACAGCCAGGGGCTGGCTCACTTCCTGGAGCATATGCTGTTTTTGGGAACCGACCGCTACCCGGAGGCGGGCGACTACCAGGCCTACATCAGCCGTCATGGCGGCAACCACAACGCCTTCACCGCCCACGATCGCACCAACTATTTCTTCGACATCGAACAGAGCAAGCTGGAACCGGCACTGGATCGCTTCTCACGCTTCTTCGTCGCGCCGCTGTTCAGTCCGGAGTACGTCGACCGGGAGCGCAATGCGGTCCATTCCGAGTACCAGTCCAAGCTCAAGGAAGATTCGCGCCGTGGCTATGCCGCCCTCAAGCAGGTCATCAACCCGGAGCATCCGCTGGCAACTTTCGCCGTCGGTAGCCTGGAAACCCTACGGGATAACGACCAGGGCAAGCTGACCGAGCATCTGAAGGCGTTCTACCAGCAGCACTACAACGCCGGCAACATGGCCCTGGTGGTCTATGGTCGCGAACCGGTTGCCCAGCTTCGGGCCATGGTAGAGCAGCGTTTTAGCGGAATTCCAAGCGACCGCCAACAGCAACGGCCGGCACCGGTTCCGCTGTTCAAACCCGGCGCGCTACCGGCCCAGCTTCAGATCAAGAGTCTGAAAGAGCTGCGCCAGCTCAGCCTCAGCTTCCCGGTCCCGCCGGCCAAAGACTACTATGATCGCAAGCCGCTCCATTACCTCAGTGGTCTGCTGGGACACGAAGGCGACGAAAGCCTGCTGGCCGAGCTGAAACGTCGCGGCTGGGCCAACAGCCTCAGCGCCGGCCCCGGGTTCAATTACAGCGATAACGCGACCCTCGATATCAATATCGGCCTGACCCCGGAGGGCCAACGCCGCTACGAGGAGATCGCCGGCTTAGTATTCGCCCAGGTCGAGCGGATTCGACAACAGGGGATCAGCGACTGGCGTTATCGGGAGCAGCAGCAACTCAGCGAGATCGGTTTCCGCTTCCGCGAGCCGTCACGCCCGATGTCCGAAGCGCTTCGGCTGGCCAACAAACTGCGTGAACTGCCCACCCGCGAACTGTTGCACGGTGATTACCTGTGGGCCGAGTTTGACCCGGTGCTGCTGCGGGCCTACCTCAACTACCTGCGCCCCGACAACCTGCTGTTGACCCTGACCGCACCGGATCTGGAAACCGACCGGACCGAGCCCTATTTCGGCACCGAGTACAGCTTTGGGCCGCTGCCTGCGTCACTGGTGGAGCGTTTACAACAGAGCCGACCGGTGGAGTCGATGGGGCTACCCGAACCGAACCCTTATATTCCCCAGCAGTTGGCGACGCTGCCGGGGGTAAATCAGCCGAAACCGGAACTATTGATGGAGCAACCCGGTGTCCGCCTGTGGCACCAGCAGGACAGCACGTTCCGGGTTCCCAAAGCCAATTTCTATTTCAGCTTCCGCTCGCCGGTGGCCAATGACAGCCCTCGCCACCATGTTATGACCGCGCTGCTGATCAAGCTGCTCAATGACCGGCTCAATCCCGAGCTCTATCCGGCCTACGAGGCGGGACTCGGAGTGGAAATCTATCCCCATGTCCGTGGCTTCAGCACCCGTATCAGCGGTTACGGTGACCGCCAGCAGGTACTGCTGGCGATGCTGCTGGAGCAGTTGGTCTCGCTGCGGATCGATCCGCAACGATTGGCGATCCAACAGCAGAACCTGCGTCGAGACCTGGAAAACCGGTTAAAACAGAACCCGGTTAACCAAGCTTTCGATGCACTCTATCTGCGGGTGATGGAGCCGCGCTGGTCGACCCGACAGCAACTGGAACAGATCGATGCCATCGATGCTCAACAGCTGCAGGTCTTTAAGCAGCAGCTGCTGTCACGGGGCGAAATCGTCGCCCTGGCGCACGGCAATATCGCCCCCGATCAAGCAGTGGCCATGACCCGGCTGCTGCAACAGCACCTGCTGAGCGGCCTTGATCCGGAGCCGGTTCCCCAGCCCCAGGCGCGTTTGCTGGCCGCCGGTGACGAGCTGCAGGAGCTGGCGGTCGATCACAATGATTCCGCACTGCTGCTGTACCTGCAGGGGGATGAGAAGTCGGTCCCGTTGCGAGCCCGATTCGGACTGCTGGCCCGGATTCTCCGTGCACCGTTTTATACCGAAGTTCGCACCGAGAAGCAGCGCGGTTATGTGGTTTACACCAGCCCGGTACCGATCCAGCAACACCCGGGCCTGGCGTTTGTGATCCAGTCACCGCAACAATCGCCCGACACGCTGCTGGCTGATATCGACAGTTTCCTGCCTCGGGCACGGGCGTTGATCGAAAACCTGGATCCACAACAACTGGAGAGCTTCAAGCAGGGGCTGATCAACGAGATTCTGAAGCAGGAGCAGACGCTCAAACAGCGTAGCAACCGCTACTGGCGCGAGATTGATCAGGAAAAGTACGGTTTTGACGGTCGTGAACAGCTGGCCGAAGCGATCGAGGCGGTCAGCCGTGATCAGCTACTGCAGACCTTTGACCAGTTGGGTACCCGTCGGCTGATCCTGCAATCCACCGGCGGCGGTCAGCTTCCGACGGCCGGGTAAGCCGACTGCAACATCAGGACTCGCGATCGATCTGCCCGGTTATCAGGGCTGTTCGATCGCTCTCACCCCCGGCTTACTGAAGAAGCGGCGGCTCTGAAAGCGGCGCAACGCGTCACGACGGGCGGCCTCCGGTGATACCTCCACGGCGCTGATCTGCAGGAAGATTTTGTCCTCACCGGTCGGAATCGCATCGACAACCCGCTCGCCGACGGTCACGTGGGTGTAGACCGGTTCCGAGTGGCTCGCCACCACGACCACCTCCGGCAGCGCCAGCGCGGGGTCGGCTGCCGGTGCAATCTCAACCATCGGCTCGTCATCGAAGCTGTGCTCGGCCATCTCCTTGTAGACCTCGCGACCATTACGGTAGGTCATGCTGAAATTATCCGGAACCACCTCCACCATCGGCGGTTCCGGATAGGGATCGGCTTTGATTTCGAGATAGTTCAGACCAATTTCGGTGGGCGGCAGCTGTGGCGCAACCGGCAGCATCGGCGACACCTCTTCGGCAGCGGCCATCTGGCTCAGCCCCAGGCTCGACAGCAAGGGGATCAATGCCAGAGTCGTTGTAACCCGGGTACGCGGACCAGGTTTGGATCGAGTCATTCTCATCGGCTTATCTTTGCCTTTCTGTCCCGACGCTGCCATGACTTGCGGCAATCAAACCGGATAGATCGATTCGGCATAGGCCGCCAACTCCTGCAGGATATGCATTTTCTCCGGCGCCAGCTGCGGATCGCTGCCCAGCTCATTGAGTCGTTGATAGAACTGCTCAAACCCCAGGGTCTTGGGTAAGGGTTGCATCAACCGCTGTTGGCAGAATTCGCTCCAACGCTGCTGCTCGTCACCGCTGAGCGTATCCGGATAGTTCCGGGCTCGATAGCGAAACAGCATCTCCTCCAGCCGCCCATCCTGAAACATCGGTTCCAGCTCGCCAAGCAGTTCGGGGGCCGCCATGCGGATCTGGGTCATCGCCGTCTTGTCGCTGTCGCCGAAGAAGCCGCCGCTGTAGAGCATCTGATCCGGATCCGACAGCGGCTCCAGCGACGACTGCTCAAAGACCTGCTGGACTTTGGCCACCAGCCCATCACTGCCGCGAAGCATACCCAGGTGGGTACGGCAACGCTCGCCGGAGATCGACAGGCGCTCCGCCTCTTCGGCGTTGATCATGTTGGCCGGTGCCAGCATCGGTGACTTGTTCAGGTGGACCAGTTTCAGCGGAATCCGCTCCTCCCCTTCGGCCAGCTCCGAACTCGGGGTATAGAGGCGCTCGGCAATCTGGGCTGCCGTCAGCTCCAGCATCGGTGTCGGATCAACGTTCAGGTCGTAGACGATGACCGCATTTTTGTTAACCGGGTGCATCGCCAGCGGCGCCACCAGGGCGGTATTGAAACGCTCGGCCGGAATTTTCGACGAGACATGCAGAACCGGTTTCATTCGGGCCACATCGAGCATCTGTGCCGCCACCCGCTTATCCCGAAGTTTCAACGCATAGGCGAACAGCTTCGGCTGGGCCTGCTTGACCAGGCGGGCGATGGCGATCGTGGCATGGACATCCGACAGCGCATCATGGGCCGCCTCATGGGCCAGGCCGTTAGCGGCCGTCAGATCTTCCAACCGCAGGCTCGGCCGACCATCTTCGTACTCGGGCCAATTGATACCGTCCGGACGCAACGCCCGCGCCAGGCGCAACATATCGATAACATCCCAGCGCGAGTTGCCGTTTTGCCACTCTCGCGCATAGGGATCAAAAAAATTCCGGTACAGGGTATAGCGGGTCACCTCATCATCGAATCGAAGGCTGTTGTAACCCACTCCACAGGTGCCGGGCAGCGCCAGCTCCTGATGAATCTGTTCGATAAACTGGGCTTCGGGCATCCCCTCCCGTAGCGCCTGCTGCGGAGTAATACCGGTGATCAGACAGGCTTCGGGGTGGGGCAGATAGTCATCAGCCGGTTTGCAGAAGATCATCAGCGGCTCGCCGACGATATTCAACTCGGCATCGGTCCGGATGCCGGCGAACTGCACCGGTCGATCCACCATCGGATTGGCACCGAAGGTTTCATAATCGTGCCAGTAAAAACTAAAATTGGATCCGCTCATTCACCCCTAATCCCATGACGGCCCCTGCAGGCCGGGAATAAAATATCCGAACAGCCAGGCCAGGCTGCTCTGTGTGTAAAAATCCGGCCCATTGTCCCCTGTCTCAACACGATGGTCGAGCGGGGAAAGCAACAGTCACAACGCTAAAGAGGTTATCGGCCGAGATGGCTAAAGTTGAACTACCCAAACAGCCCTCCCCCCAGCAAAACTGCCCCTGTGGTTCGGGTCAGGCCTATGGGCTCTGTTGTGGCCCGGCCATTGACGGGAGCCGTCCCGCCGCGACCGCCGAGGCCTTGATGCGCTCAAGATTCAGTGCCTTTGCTACCGCCCAACCCGGGTATCTGTTCCACAGTGCTCATCCGGACTTTCGCAATGGTCTGAGTCCCGATCAACCGCTCGATGCACAGACCTGCTGGCTACAGCTCCAGATCCTGGATACCGAAGCGGGCAAGGAAACCGATCGGGTCGGTAGGGTCCACTTTATCGCCACCTACGTTGACGAGAACGGTTATGGTCGATTGCAGGAAAACTCACGCTTTGAGCAGATCGAGGGTCGCTGGTACTACCTCGATGGAGATCTCAGCATCAAGGGTTTCAAGCCGGAACGTAACGCGCCCTGCCCCTGCGGCTCCGGCAACAAGTTCAAACGCTGCTGCGGTCGGGGATAGGACTGATTGATCTAGTTCGGGGTTTGCTTCTCGGCACGGTACTGACGGATAAATTCGGCGCAGTTTTCGGCCGGTAGCGGCTTGCTGTAGTAGAACCCCTGGAGCTCATCGCAACCATGGGCGCGCAGAAATTCGACGTGCTGTGCCTCTTCGACCCCTTCAGCGATCACCTGCAGGTTCAGGCTCTGTCCCAAGCCGATCACGGCAACGGCGATGGCTTCATCGTCGGAGCATCGGCCGATATCAAACACGAACGATTTATCGATCTTGAGCTTATCGATCGGCAACCGCTTCAGGTAACCCAAAGAGGAGTAACCGGTACCGAAATCATCGATTGACAGTTTGATGCCCAGCAACTTGATCTCATTCAACCTGGCGATGGTGTTCTCCGGCTGGCTCATAATAAAGCTTTCGGTGATCTCAAATTCCAGCAGGGTCGGCTCGATTTCGGTCTCTTCCAGCACCTGCCGAATATCCTCCAGCAGGCTATCGGACATGATCTGCGGACCGGCCAAGTTAATGGACATGCGGATACCATCCATCCCTTCGCGGGACCAGCGCTGCAGTTGCTGACAGGCTTCACGAATGATCCAGCGCCCCATATCGATAATCAGACCGGTCTCTTCGGCAATACCGATAAATTTATCCGGAGGAACCATGCCCTGCTCCGGATGATGCCAGCGTATCAGGGCTTCAACCCCGACAATCTGGGATTCATCGATGCTCATCTGCGGCTGGTAGAACAGTTCAAACTCGTTACGCTGCAGACCATGGCGCAGATCGGCGGTCAGGTTAAGGCGCTCCTCCATCCCCTGGGACTGATCATGGCTGTAGACCGAGTATTGCTTACGCCCGTCCGACTTGGATTGGTACATGGCGATATCGGCATGCTTGATCAAGGTGGTCGCATCACCACCGTGCTCCGGATAGAAAGCGATACCGATACTGGCTGAGATATAGAGTTCCTGGCCCTGGATATTGTAAGTCGCTTCAAGACATTCGAGCATCTGATCGGCGGTCTTGAGGACGGCCTCACCATGACTGTTGTCATCGATCAGAATCACGAACTCATCGCCACCGATCCTCGCCACGGTATCCTGATGCCGCACCACCTGTTTCAACCGTTCCGCGACCTGAATCAGCAGCGAATCACCCACTGGATGGCCGAGGGTATCGTTGATCTGCTTGAAGTTATCGAGATCGCAGAACATCACCGCCAGCTGGGACTGCCGGTCTCGCGCCTGTTCGATGCGGCGGTGTAACTGCTGCTGCAGACTGCTTCGGTTGGGTAATTTGGTCAGCGAGTCGTGATTGGCCAGCCAACGCAGTTGGCGCTGAATCTTGACCTGCTCGGTCACATCCATCCCGATACTGAGGATACTGTGGGAACGATCGTTCTGGGTCAGCGACGAGTGAATCCAGGATAGCGTCCGCAGGTTGCCGTAGACATCAAAGCAGCGGGTTTCGTGGCGGAAGTGATGGCGCATGCCGGTGTAGAGCTCTTCCATCTGGGACACGCTGTCCTTGCTCAGCTCGCCGAACAGCTCATTGAAATCCCGAGTCTGCGATTGCCATTCGCTGTGGCCCAGCAGCTGCCGCCCAAAACGGTTAAGGCTCTTACAGCGACCTTGGGTATCTTGCACCAGAATGACCGCCTGGGCATTGTCGAGAAGCCCGGAGGCAAAATCCTTCTGCCGCGACAACTGCTGGCTGCTGCGCTCGAGTTTCAGGTTGCGCATCCGCATCTCGCGGTCAAGCCGCTCCAGCTCGTCCGCCAACTGTACGGTACTGCGGATCAGCAGGCTCAGCTCATCGTCGGACTCCTTGCCGAAGTCCTTCTGGTTTTCAAACTGATTACGAACATGGTCGAAGTCCCTCAATGCCAACGACGGCAGGGTCGTCGCCACCTGTCCCAGTTTTCGCATCGGCGCGTTCAGAAGACTGACGATCAGGAATCCGCTGGCAAACAACGCCCCAAGGGTGATGCCCAACTGGATAATGAAAGTTTTCTGGATATCGGCATAACCGCTGCTGACATCGGCGATCAGGACCCAGTAGGCCTGCTGGCGGTCGTCGAGCCCCTGCAGTGGGGTCAGCGAGACTTCGATACTGCGACCATCCTGCTGCAGCAGGTAGGAGCCGGGACCGTTGAAGCTCTGCTGCTGGGTCAGAGCCCGCAGCTGCGGCAGCACCCGCGAGATATTACTCATCGCGACGATATTGAGCTGCCAATTCGGCAGCGTCGCCGGTTCAACCACCTCATTCTTGATCAATACGCCGGTATCCCAGCCGGTGCGCTGCTGCGACTGCAGCACCACTTCCGCCAGCGACGTCGCCACCCCGAGACTGCCGGTTTCGGCACCGGAGAGCATCAACGGCACCGATGCCAGAGCACGACATCCCTCATCGCAGCTGAGACCAACCATCGGCTGCTCATCCTGAATCGCCTGCAGGTTCTGGTCACGCAATACCGGATTGTCGCTACCCCGGCTCAGCAGGACGCCCTGACTGGAGCTGTTGGCCTGCAACGACTCCAAGCCCCAGAGCACTTCAACGAAGGAGTAGTGGCGCTCCAGCTTCTGCTGCAACTGGGTAATGGTCAGCGCTTTGTCATCGGGCTGGATCAACAGGGTGAGGTATTCGAGTCGTTTGATCAGCTGCTGCTGTACCGCACGGATCTGGCGCTCGAGTTCCGCCACATTTTCACGGTGTTGCTTTTGACGCTCGCTCTCAAGCAGGTTCTCTTCGTGCAGATAAGAGATGCCGGACACCGCCAATCCCAGGGCAAACAGCACCCCGGTCATCAACAGCAGCAACTTCCACTTTAAGCTGAAAAAGCGTCTTTGCATGACGTCCCTACTTTGGCAGGCCTTAGCCTTCAGGCTGTAGCCAACACCGGCCGGCAGCGGCCTTCACGGCCACCGGCAGGCAGTCCTTTAAAAACGATACGCAGCCTGCACCAACAACATGTTCCAGCGTCGGCGCAACTCCGCATCTGGATTATCTTTCTTGGATAGCCAGGCGGTACCATCCACCCGATGTACCTCAGCTCGCAAGTCCCAGTTCTGGCTGGGCTGGTAACGCAATCCAAGGCTCCAATCCTGGGCAAACTGAAGGTGTGCCGGGCGACCTGTCAGCATATTGAAGGCGACCCCATCGCGGTCATCCTTATCCAACACCAGATCGTCATAGCGCACCATCGCCTGCCATTGATCGGTAAAGCGATAGTCAACCTGCAGGTAGTAAGCCTGCAGGGTCTTATGGTCCGGTAGAATTCCCAGGTTCTTCCAGCGGGTATCCACCAGCATCGCCTCGGCGGTAAAACTCAAGCGTTCACGGTTGTGCTGCAGGGACAGCACCGTCATCTCAACGTCCAACTCGCCCTTGGTCAGCGGATCACCCGCTGCGGGGTTGAACGGCAGATCGAGGTGAGCACGGGTTAATCCCATGCGCCAACGGCTTGCCTGGGGCTCGAACTGCAACCGAGCCAACGCCAACATGCTGTTGCCGAACTCGCCGTTCATTACGCCCCCGAGAAACAGCGCTTCGGTGTTCTCACCGGTCTGTAAGCGGCCATACTGCAGATCCAGCTGCCACTCCCCCAGACTGTTGCCTTGACGATAATAAAGCGCCACACCATCGGACGAGTGCTGCAGCTCCCGAACCTGATCAAAATAGATCGACTGCGGCAGTATCAAGCCCGGTCGGGTAAAGGCCATGTCCCGGGTTTCATTGAAGAAACCCAGTGCATTCTTGATCCGTCCGACGCGGACTCCCGCCTGCCGTTGCAGCTGCTGTACAGCAAAGATATCGGCAAACAGATAATCAACCTGAGGGTCTCCATCACTGATTTTTCCGGCTCGACGGGATAACAGCTGGCCGCTTAGCTTCAAACGGGGATCGAGTTGGATAAAACCGTTTACCCCCAGTTCACGGAAATCAAAGGTACCACCCGAGCCACTGGAATCTCCGTAGAAGGAGTTGTGATCGCTGGTCACCCAGCCCTGCGACAGAAATCCACCGACATCCCAGCGAAATTCGGCCCGCGCCGTATTGGGGAGCGACAACAGCAGCAGCTGAAGCAAACCCAGCACGGCATAAGTGTTGTAGTGTCGGCGCAATTTCTGCGCTGCCAAACCCGCTGCCATCGCTAATCGTCCTCGATTTGATTTATGGCTGTTGTACAAGTGACACCCCCTTTGGATCCAATTCAAGGGGCAAATAACCGATCGCACCGGCAGTCGTCTGTAATCGTTGCAACATCTCTTGCTCATCCGCTACCTGTACCGGTGCTTCACCGGTACCGGAAAAGACCGCCCGATCCCAGGCTTGGCGTAATTGATAGGGGAATAGTCCCAGTACCGACTTACTGAAGCGACGGTGCAAAGGATGTTTATCGGGAAGAACAAAGACCTGGATACGCTGACCATTCGGCCAGATCGTGGAGCGCATACCGAAGATTGAGCGCAGTAGATCACTCGACAGCTGTACCGAAGGCACATCGGTGTGCGTGTAAACAGCGATCGAAGGTCCGGCCGGCTTCTCTGCCGCGACTGAAAAACTCCATACACAACAGAGCAATAGCCAGCACAACCATTTACCCAACTGACCGTTCGGCCGAAAACTCAGGTGTGGTCTACGCATTATCTGCAAGTCCCTAGCGATGATATGACTCCCTTTGGACCACTCCGACGTCTAGGTCGACAGGCCTGATCAGGTACTACTCGGCAATTTTAAAGCGGTCGTTTTAAACGGATGAAACAGACGCGCGAATTTTCGGTGCCGATGCCGATTTAAAGAAACACTAGGCTAAATTACAAGTAAGCACTTGTCACTACTATAAAAGCCTTAAGCACCCCAATCATAGGTTGAGTTTAGCTTCCCTGCGGATCGGTGCCCAAAAAACCACCAGTTTGATGGGCCCAAAGCTGGGCATAGATGCCCTTATTGTTGACCAGCTCCTGATGGGTACCCTGTTCGACGATCCGCCCCTGATCCAGCACGATCAGGCGATCCATCGCCGCGATCGTGGAGAGACGGTGGGCGATGGCGATGACCGTTTTACCCTGCATCAACTGCTGCAGGCTGTGTTGAATAGCGGCTTCGACTTCCGAATCCAGCGCTGACGTTGCCTCATCCAGCACCAGAATCGGCGCATCCTTGAGCAGCGCCCGCGCAATCGCGATACGCTGCCGCTGGCCGCCGGACAGTTTGACCCCGCGCTCGCCCACTTGGGCATCGTAGCCCTGGTTGCCCTTAGGGTCGGCCAACTGTTGGATAAACCCGTGCGCCTCCGCCTTAACGGCCGCGTCGATCAATGCCTGTTCGCTGGCATCGGGGCGACCGTAGAGAATATTCTCCCGCACCGAGCGGTGCAGTAGCGCCGTATCCTGAGTCACCATCCCGATCTGTGCCCTTAGGGTTTCCTGCTGCACCGCGCTGATATCCTGACCATCAATCCGGATTTTTCCGCCCTCAAGGTCGTAGAATCGCAGCAGAAGATTCACAAGGGTCGATTTTCCAGCGCCCGAACGACCAACCAAGCCCACCTTCTCTCCCGGACGTATGTTCAGATTCAGTTGCTCGATCACGCCTTCACCCTTGCCGTAGTGGAAGCGGATCTGGTCAAAATCGATCTGGCCACTGGAAACCTTCAGCGCCGGTGCCCCGGGCCGGTCCTGCACCTCCCGCGGTTGCGCCAGAGTCGCCATGCCGTCGGCCACGGTGCCGATATGCTCGAACAGCATACTGACCTCCCACATGATCCACTGCGACATACCGTTTAGCCGCAAAGCCAGGCTCACGGCAATCGCGATCGCCCCGATGCTGACCGCCTCGATCGACCAGAGCCAGATCGAAATCACCGAGATAACAAACGCCAGCAGGTAGTTGCTGATCTGGACCCCGACATTGATACCGGTCGCCAGCCGCATCTGCCGGTAAACCGTATCCATAAACTCTTCCATCCCCTCCTGGGCGTAGTCGGCCTCCTGACGGGTGTGGGCAAACAGTTTGACGGTGGCGATATTGGTGTAGCTGTCCACTACCCTGCCGGTCATGGTGGAACGGGCATCGGCCTGCTCGGTGGCGACCCGTTTCAACTTCGGAATGTAGTAAAGCTGCAGTCCGATATAACCCACCAGCCAGATCAGCATCGGCAACATCAGCCGATAATCCGCTTGCGCCAGCAGCACCAACATGGACAGCAAATAGACCAGCACATACATCAGCACATTGAGCAGCTTCATCACCGCCTCGCGCACCGACAGCGCCGTCTGCATCACTTTGGTGGCCAGGCGTCCGGCAAAGTCGTCCTGATAAAAGGAGACGCTCTGCCCCAGCAGGTATCGGTGGGCCAGCCACCGTACCGCCATCGGATAATTTCCCAGTAACGCCTGATGAACGAAGGCCGAGTGCAGAAACACCAGCGCCGGTATAACCAACAGCACCAGCAGCGCCATCCCCAGCAGCCGCAACCCCTCCTGCTCGAACAGGGTCTGCGGATCCCGCTCACCCAACCAATCGACCAGTTGGCCCATAAAGCCGAACAGCGACACTTCGAGGATCGCCAGCGTGGCGGTAAGCAGCGTCATCCACAGCAGCGAACGTTCCATCCCCCGGGTATAGTGACGACAAAAGGCATAGATATCGCGCGGTGGCTGACCGGGTTCCTCGGGAGGAAACGGCTGCGTCAGGCGCTCAAAAAAAGCCAGCATGGAACACTCCAGAATAGGATCGAAGCACCGGGCCATGACAGACCGGTGTTGAAGAAAAAGAAAAACGACGCCCTGCTAGGGACGGTTTCGCCGCAGCCAGACCGGCAGCACACACACCAGCCCCGCCAACAAACCGACCAGGTGGGCGGTATTGGCGATAGCCCCAAACCCCAGCTTTTCGATCACTCCGCTGACGCCCAGGACCAACCAGATCAACATAAAGGTCATCAACGCCGGCGGCATACCGAAGCCGGGACCGAGCCTGAGTCGGTCGGACAGCCAGGTGTAACCCATCAAACCGAAGATCACCCCGGACAAACCACCGAATAGCGGTCCGGTCATCAAAAACTGGGCCGCATTGGAGATGACCCCGATAAACAGAGTCAGCCACAATAACAAAATTGAGCCACGGGTCAGTTCGATTCGTCGTCCCAGCTCCCAGGTCCAGAGTAGATTAAAGACCAGATGGAGCAGACTAAAATGGATAAAGATTGGCGTCACAAATCGCCACCACTCTCCCACTCTGATGAGCGTTGAAAAGCTTTGCGGTATGTAAGATTGACCTTGAAGCTCAAAATTGACGAAGCTGAACCAACGTAATAGCTCATACTGACTACCAAACCCAGTCAGCAATGTTAGCGCCAAGCTGAAACCGATCAGTACCAGCGTGATTGGCAATCGCCACCAGGGGATGGAAGTCCGCTTCGAGGTTTGATTGGCCGACTCTTCCAGCACCTCGCCCCGCTGCCAACGATTAAATTGCTCCATCACATAGTCGGCATCGGCCGGATCGGCCAACCACAGCTGCTGCTGACCCTGAAGATGAGTAATGCGATGCCGGATTCGCTGACGCCACAGGAAGGCGGCAAAAGGCCCCAAATCGATATCAGGCGGCAGCTCAAAGAGTTGTATCATCGGTTTTCGTCCGTTTATTCCGCCAGATCCCTCGGGTCGACATCGACCCAGACAAACTTATCGGCGCTCAGGGCTTGCTCGTTATCCATCCGATAAGCCACCAGGCGTCCGGCTTTCACCGCACTGTAGTCTAAGCAGGCGATATTGGGGGTAATCGGAGCCGGAATACCCTGGCGCCAGTAATGACCAATAAAGAGTGGCGGCTGTTCCGGCCCGTAGTGGAGTAATTTTTCGCGCTCGGTTTCGGTTAACGGCAGGCAGGCCAGATGTTCGGGCAACGGATCGGGCTGAAATACCACATCGCCATGGCGCTGCGGGTTGCGACTCCAGAAGTTGGTCCGGTAGACATAACGCCGAAAGCCCTCGGCACTCTCCATCACCGCATCGTTGGGCAAGCGAAGGTAGGTTCCGCGCAGCAGTCGATCTGCAACCAGCCACTCGAAACTGTCCCGCTCGACGGTCCGGTGCAGAAAATCGTCGTCGCTGAGATCCTGAACCTGCAGCTGTTTCAGGCGCTGAATCAGGTTTTCATCCCAACAGGCGTGAACGACCCTGAAATGCTCCATCTCCAGATAGAGCGGTATCCGCCGAAACCAGCGCAGATGATCCTGCCACTCTTGGGCATAGGGTTCCATCTGCTCCAGCGTCTCGCGTAGCATGCGTTGATTACGCGGACTGTGATCACGTAGATACTGGTGTTTGGAGCCCGGCCGCGCCGGCTCGTTATAGGCGATACAGTTGTATTCGTGGTTACCGAGTACGATCTGGGCCGCCCCCTGCGCGACCATCTCGCGCACCAGTAGCAGGGCTTCACGCACTCCGGTTCCGCGGTCGACGATATCACCGATAAAAATCGCCTGGCGCTGCGGGTGACGATAACAGCCACCGCGGCACTGGTACCCCAGCCGCTGCAGCAGTTGCTTTAGCGTCCGGGCACAACCGTGCACATCACCAATCAGATCGTATCCGCTGAAATCCACCGTCGTCCGCCGTACTCCGCCTCCGTTATTCGCCTCAGTTACTCACCCAGCTTCGAACCCCAGCCCAGCTTGGAGCGGCAGGATTCGTAATAGTTGTAACAGAGTGGATGGATCAGATGCAGCGGGTGGGGTTTCTTACGCACACTGATCTCATCGCCGGGCAGGCAGGGGATCTGGTGCTGGCCGTCACAACTGATAAACGGGTGGGTATCGTTGCGCTCGGCCACCACGATCTTGAGTTCCGCATTGCCGTCGATCACGATCGGCCGACTGCTCAGCGTGTGCGGGAAGATCGGCACCAGCACCAAGGCATCCAGCTTGGGGTGCATAATCGGACCGCCGCCGGATAACGCGTAGGCGGTAGAGCCGGTCGGAGTCGACACGATCAAGCCATCCGAGCGCTGAGAATAAACAAACTGATCGTCGATATAGAGTTCAAACCGGATCATCCGGGCTGCTTGGTTGGGGTGCAGGATAATATCGTTGAGCGCCTCGCCGAAGCCGATCTTTTCACCGTCACGGAACACCTCCGCTTCGATCAGAAAGCGCTGCTCGCTGTGATAATGCCCATCCAGCACCTCGCCCACTTTCTGTTCAATCTCATCGGGGGCGATATCGGTCAGAAAGCCCAGGTTGCCCCGATTAATCCCCAACACCGGAACGCCGGAGTGTGCCAGCTGACGGGCCGCGCCCAACAGACTGCCGTCGCCACCGACCACGATGACCAGATCACAATGCTGCCCCATCATTTTGACGGTGCTGTGCTTCATCTCCCGAGCCGGAACCAGGTCGGCGATACGATCATCGACAAACACCTCCAGCCCCCGTCCCTGCAGGAACGGCACCAGATGTTCCAGCGACTGGATAACCGGGGTACTGCCCTGGCGGCCTACCAGACCGATATTTCTGAAGTTTTCCATCAGGTTAACAGCTCTCTTTGGCTCTACTGCTCCACCAACAATCGATAGAGGCCGATGCGGCATTATAGGGCTGAATGCGGCACTGCCGCGACACCTTGATGATCGAAATTGGAAAATGCGCAGAAACCCAGGGTGCGGGAGGACTTAGCCGAAACTAGCGATAGAACAACAGGATCGAAATTTGGAGAGAGAAGAGAAATGGCGGAACGGACGGGACTCGAACCCGCGACCCCCGGCGTGACAGGCCGGTATTCTAACCAACTGAACTACCGCTCCGCAGCGGAATTGACTCCAGCCATCTTAGGCCAGGTCAATAAAGTGGTGGGCGTGGACAGGCTCGAACTGCCGACATCCACCTTGTAAGGGTGGCGCTCTCCCAACTGAGCTACACGCCCACTAACGTGGTACCTGTGTTCGCTTATTTTATCAAAGTCAGGCTTTGATAAAGTGGCGGAACGGACGGGACTCGAACCCGCGACCCCCGGCGTGACAGGCCGGTATTCTAACCAACTGAACTACCGCTCCGCAGCGATATACCACCAACGACCAGGTCGTCGGTTTTGATTGCAGCCACAACCGAGGTTGTGGTGGGCGTGGACAGGCTCGAACTGCCGACATCCACCTTGTAAGGGTGGCGCTCTCCCAACTGAGCTACACGCCCTGCAATCACTCAAATTTAGCCTCCCGAGTCAGGAGTACTCCCTATTTGAGGAGCAGCCATGCTAATCGAAGTGGCGGAACGGACGGGACTCGAACCCGCGACCCCCGGCGTGACAGGCCGGTATTCTAACCAACTGAACTACCGCTCCATTGTGCTTCGATAAGCTTCCGATTCGTGGTGGGCGTGGACAGGCTCGAACTGCCGACATCCACCTTGTAAGGGTGGCGCTCTCCCAACTGAGCTACACGCCCCGAATCAGGAGCTGCGAATTCTACGCCTTTTGAACCGGCTGTCAAACCTAATTTCTAAAAAAATTCAGGTTTTTAGAAATTAGTGAAAAAACGGATAAAAAGCGATCAAATCAACGACTTTTTGTTCAAAAAGCAAACACGCCGGTGGTCAAAAAACGTCTCGATAAATCTGCTCGAGGGGATTTTCCCCTGCCCCGCCGCTTTCTATAATTCAAAAGTCATTTGTATTTTTTCAGGTTCCTCTTTGACTACACCAGCCTCCAACTCAGAAAACCCAACAACAGCAACCGACTCCACGCTGGAACAAGCCCTGGATCGATTCATCGAAGCCAGCATCGCCAGCTGGTCCGAACTGCCTCAGATGGAGTTTGATCCGCAGTGGCCATCTCCCTGTTATCAGGACCAGGCCGACCAGGCGGTTCCGGTGTCTTGGAAACCGGTCCGCCAACAGCAACGCAGCGATATGTTTGAACGCTTGCAACAGGCACTGGAAGAACCGATTCACCCATCGATCAAGAGCTACTACCTCAGCTACTGGTCCGATCCGCTGCCGGCACACTCAGCCCAGGGCGAACTCGATCTTCTGTTTGCCTGGAGCGAAGAGGATCTGGAGCGTCTGCGAGCCAATCTTATCGGCCATGCGCTGGGACGGCGTCGCTTGAAACAACCCCTGAGTCTGTTCTTCGGCTGTACCAAACCGGAGGAGTATGTCCTGGCGGTAGACAACCAGAGCGGCGCGGTAGTGTTGGAACAGCCGGGCCGCAAGGGCAGTGATCGGATCGCCGACTCGTTGGCGACGTTTATCCAACAACTGCGGCCCGGAAGCTTTCAATAGGTTGCAGACTGGTCAGGCGCCCAACGCTCCCCTAAACTTTGTCGAAGTCATACTAAGAACAGCGACTTAATCATTAATTATCGAATGGAAGCCCACCTATGCCCACGCTGAAGCCCGCGACAAAATTCCTGCTCGGACTCACCGCCCTTCTAACCCTGGCCGGTTGCGCCCAGAGCCCCCAGCAGGTCCGCCTGGATCCGGTCATCAGCGTCAATACCGTCGTTGAAAACCAACCGACGGTTCATTTGAGCATCACCGACAAACGCCCCAGCCAGAGCCTGGGTACCCGCGGGGGCGTCTATCGTGATTCCAACCACATCACGCTGGCGCAGCCCATCAGCCGAAGCCTTCGTCCAACCGCCGAAGCCGCCTTGACCGAAATGGGAATCCGCGTCGATCAGCCCAGCCCCCAACCGGTGCAGTTGAACCTGATCGTCGAGGAGCTGAGCTATAAGGTGGCCGACACCCAGACGCTGCCGCTGGAGATCACGCTACGCGCACAGATCGCCGCCATCGCCGACAAAAACGGCAGTCAGCAGGCCTCCCGCTACGAATCCACCAAGGTTCATAAGTTCTTCAAGGCCCCGAACGAAGCCACCAATGCCGAGATCATCAATCAGATCATGTCCGAGACCCTGACCCGGCTATTCAACGACCCCCGCCTGATCGACTTCCTCCGTCGCTGATTCAACAGCCGCACTGCCGGCGGCCGGCATCCCCGGCCGCCGCCCCCTTAATTGGTCTTATAGCCGGGAATCCGGAGCAACAGTCCCGGTCAGAATTGTTATAGTGCCTGAGTCACGTTCAGAACAACGATAACAATCAACGAGTACCTGGATGAGCAGTCCCATCTCCAATCTGCGCAAGTTCGTCTCGCCGGAAATCATCTTCGGCGCCGGTGCCCGCAAAACCGTCGGCAATTTCGCCCGCACCTTCGGCGCCAACCGCGTCCTGATCGTCTCCGACCCCGGGGTGCTGGCCGCCGGCTGGGTCGCCGATGTCGAAGCCAGCCTGCGTGAACTGGATATCGATTACCGTCTGTTCACCGATGTCAGCCCCAACCCGCGAAGCGAAGAGGTGATGCGAGGCGCCGAACGCTACCTGAGTGAAAACTGCAATGTCATCGTCGCCATCGGTGGCGGCAGCCCGATGGACTGTGCCAAAGGGATCGGTATCGTCAGTGCCAACCGCGGCCATATCCTCAGTTTCGAAGGGGTCGACCAGATCCACGCACCGATCCCACCCTTGATCTTTATACCGACCACCGCCGGCACGTCGGCGGACGTATCCCAGTTCGCGATCATCTCCGACCAGCAGAGCCGCAATAAGATCTCGATCATCAGTAAGGCGGTGGTGCCGGATGTCTCACTGATCGATCCGGAAACCACGGTGACGATGGACCCGTTCCTGACCGCCTGCACCGGGGTCGACGCCCTGGTTCACGCCATCGAGGCCTTTGTCTCCACCGCCAGCGGGCCGTTGACCGATATGCACGCGCTGGAGGCGATCAAACTGGTATCGGATAATTTACCGGCCTTGGTAGCCAATCCAAATGACCTGGTACTGCGCGAACAGGTGATGCTGGGCAGCATGAAGGCGGGATTGGCCTTCTCCAATGCGATACTCGGCGCAGTCCATGCCATGTCGCACAGCCTGGGCGGTTACCTCGACCTGCCCCACGGGCTGTGCAACTCGATCCTGCTCGAGCACGTGATCGACTTCAATTACAACTCGGCCGAAGACAAGTTCAAGGTGGTGGCCGACACCCTCGGCATCGATACCCGTGGTATGCCGTCGACCCGGATTCGGCGCGAACTGATTCAGCGGGTCAGCACCCTGAAGAGCGATGTCGGACTCACTCAACGGCTCAAGGAGGCGGGCGTCAGCAGCAGCGACATCCCGATGCTGTCCCACAAAGCGATCAAAGATCCGTGCATCCTGACCAACCCCCGAAAATCCAATAAGCGTGATGTTGAGGTGGTGTATGAGGAAGCGCTCTAGCAGCGTCCCGGCACCGGCCGACGGCTTCAATCCGACCGAACTGGAGCGCCCGAGTACCGCCGCTGAGCGCGACGTCGACGGCGAAATCAAACAGGGTGACGAAGCGCTGCTGCAAAATCTAATCGGTTTGGGGGATTTCTCGTCACGCAAGAGCTACTACCCCGAGCTTCTGGGCAAGATCGACGAGATTGAACGGGAAAAAGAGCGTTACGAGTGGTTATTTGAAAACGCCCTGCACGGGATCTTCCAGGCCCGCATTGACGGCCAGGTAACCGCCGCCAACCCGGCCATCGCCAGAATCTGCGGTTACTCCTCGGCGGCCGAGTTCGAGCAGATCAACCATATCGGCGAGCAGCTGTTCGCCATCCCGCAGGACTACCTCAACCTGATCAAGCTACTGCGCCGTCACGGCCAACGGGTCGGATTCGAAACCCAGCTGCTGACCGCCGAGGGCAACAAGGTCCATATCTCCACCAACGTGCTGCTCAAGGACCCGCAAAGAGGTCTGATAGAGGCCTTTGTCCAGGATATTACCGAACGTAAACGAGCCCAGGCCGAACTCAACCGTCTCAACGCGGAACTAGAACAACGCGTCAGCGAGCGAACCCGCGAACTGAGCGAGCTCAATCAGCATCTGCGCCAGGAGATCCAGGAGCGGACGCTGATCGAACAGCAGCTGCAGCAGGCCAAAGCCGAAGCCGAAGCCGCCAACCGCTCCAAGGATAAATACCTGGCCGCCGCCAGTCATGACCTGCTGCAACCGCTTAATGCGGCGCGGCTGTTAGTGTCGACGCTGCAGGGCCGCGAGCACGATGACGATAATCGCCAACTGGTAGAGCGGGCCCACGTGGCGCTGGAAGGGGCCGAGTCACTGCTTGGAGACCTGCTCGATATCGCCCGTCTCGACGCCAACGCGGTCAGTGCCGATCCGAGCCACTTCTGCGTCGAGCAACTGCTGCAACAGCTGTACACCGAATTTGAACCCGTAGCCCGAGAGGCCGGGCTGGAGCTGAGGCTCGTGCCCTGCCGCAGCTGGATCTACTCCGACGCCCGGCTGCTGAGCCGGATTCTTAGAAACTTTCTCAGCAATGCGATCCGTTATACCGACAGCGGCGCCATCTTGCTCGGTTGTCGGCGACGGTTAACCGGCACCAACCCACCGGGGATCGAGTTGCTGGTCTGTGATACCGGGCCGGGAATCCCAGCCGATCGTCTGCATGAGATCTATCAGGAGTTTCACCAGCTCGACAACGCCACCAGCGGCCAGGGTGTCGGCCTGGGCCTGGCAATCGTGGATCGAATCGCCAGCATTCTGGATCACCCGATTCGGGTACGCTCACAACCTGGTCGGGGTTGCTGTTTTTCCGTCCAGGCGCCTCTGGGACACGTCAGCGAGCCCCAGATGATCACGGGGCTGGCACCCGCGGTTGCCGTCGGCGGTGATCTAGAGCAATTGTCGGTATTGGTTATCGAAAATGAGGAATCGATCCAGATCGGAATGGTCGCACTACTGCAGCAATGGGGTTGTCAGGTTAGCTGCGCTGCCGACGGACAACAGGCCCTGGAATGCCTGCAACAGCATGCTCCGGCAGTGATTCTGGCGGACTACCATCTGGACAACGAACTCACCGGACTCGACGTCCTGGATGAGCTGTACCTTTGGTGCGACCAGCAGCAACAACCGCGACCGACGGCGCTGATGATCACCGCCGATCGCAGTATCGAGTTACGCCAACTGCTTCAGCAGCGCGGCTTACAGCGCCTCAATAAGCCGATCAAACCCGGCAAGCTTCGGGCCCTGATGAGCCACCTGTTAAGCCGCTAATTCAACCCTCGCGAGATCAACTGTTGCCGCCGGAATGCCCTTTAGTATCGGCAGCCGGTGCGGATGTTTGCGGCGGTGTCGCAGGCTGATGCACCGAACCGCGGGTAAAGGAGTAATAACAGGCCGCCAAGGCCGCCAACCCGGACAGCGCCAGCGAGGTTTTCACCACCCACAGCAACTGCGGATATTGTTCCGGTTCGATCGCCACTTCACCGATCGACCAGGAGATCAGCATCATCACCAGCGCCGTACCGACCAGATTTCCGAGGGTGCGGGACAGGCTCAACATCGCCGATGCGATCCCCATCCGGCTGCGGGGTACCGCCCCCATCACCGCGCTGTTGTTTGGCGTGGAGAACAGTCCGAAACCCAATCCCAATATTGCCAGCGCGATCACGATAAACAGTTTGCTGGTATCCATCTGCAACCAGATCAACAGTCCGAATCCGAACGCGAAGCACAGACAGCCGAGGGTCGAAATGATACGTGCTTCAAACCGGTCCGACAGCCGCCCGGCCAACGGAGCCAGCACCATCATCACCAGCGTCTCGATCAGGATTAACTGCCCCGCCTCGCTGGGCGACATACTCTGGATATACTGCAGATAGAGGCTCAGCAGAAACACGATCGGAAAATTGGCGCCGTACATGAACAGACTGGCTTTGATCGAACGCCGCAACAGTCGATTCTGGCGCAACACCTGCAGCCGTATCAGTGGATACTCGACCCGGTTCTGGTGGCGGATAAACCACCATAGCAGCGCCCCTCCCAGGCCAACCAGGGCAATTGATTCCGGCTCCGGCAAACCGGAAATGCCAAGAAAGGCGGCACTGACCCAGGCGGCGAACAACAGGCTGCCAACCCAGTCGAGCCGCTCGGGGGTCTCACTCTTCCATTCACCTTTGAGGAACAGCGCCACCAGCAGCAACGCCAATACCGTTAACGGGATCGGCATCCAGAACACACTGCGCCAGCCGTAGAGTTCGGTCAGCCAGCCGCCGATCAACGGCCCCGCGGTCAGCCCCAGATAGACCGAAGAGGCGGCAAAGCCCAGAGCCTGGCCGCGAGCCTTGGGCGGAAATACCGAGCCAACCACCGCCAAGCCGCTGCCGAACACCATCGAGCTGCTCAACCCCTGCATCACCCGTAGCCCCAGCAGCGCCTCGATACTTCCGACCGTAAAGATCAGCAGCGACGAGATCGAGAACAGCGTTACCCCGACCAGGTAAACCCGCTTACGCCCTACGATATCTGCCACCCGTCCGGCCGGCAGCATCAATACGATACTGCCCCACAGCAGCGCGGTCGGAATCCAGCTCACCATCACCGCACTGGCCTGAAGCTGATCAGCGATCGCCGGAATCGCAATACTGGCAGCCGACAGCGTCAGCGAGGTCACCATCAATGACAGACAGACACTGATCAACGCCAGCCAGCGTGCCTTGGGATCTTGCGCATAGTCAGGCCCAGGTCGACCACGAGCCATGGCCGGGGGAATGGAAGAGGAGGGCGTCGAGACGGGGGTATCGGCACCCGCCGAAGATTGCTGCATGGATAAACTCAAAACGGGAATATTGGAAGATGGACGAGCGTCAGCACTCGGTATTATCGCTAAAATGCCAAACCTGATAGACCGACCAGCGCAAGGTATCACTCCAGTAGTCGGGCGCCAAGCCCGCCTTGGCTTTTAGCCTCGCCACAAAGTCATCCGATTGCGGCAACTGTTCCCACACCTGGGGCAGAAAAGTCGCCCGATGAAGCTCCGATTCCAGCTTCAGCCCGTCAATCCCCGGACGTAACTGCTGCAGTAATTCGGCCTCTGATTCCACCCGCAGCGGTTGCAGGGGTGACAACAGCGAAATCTCAATGGAAATGCCTGCTAACTCATCGGCGCGCATCGGTGAAAAGCGAGGGTCGTGGAAGGCGGCCTGCCTGGCATAGTAAGCCACGGCATCGGCCAGGGTCCGCTCATCGTCCAGAGTTCCGATGCAGCCCCGCAGTTGATGATCATCGCGCTGATGCAGCGTCACAAAGCAGGCTACCGGTCGATTCCAGGGTGGTGTATTGAGGTCGGCTGAATCCGGCAGGATCTCGCTGGCTAAGCTGGCAGCATCGGCGGTTGCGGCTCTTTCAGGCCCTGACGAATCCCATCGAGAGCGGATAGCAGCGCGGGCCATCATCAGCAGCTGTTGTTGCTGTTGCCGGCTTAGCGCCTGAGGCCAATCAGTGGACGGCAAAGGCACCATAACCGACCACCCGTTGCCGATCTCCGGCGGTATCGCCGGAATTTCGCAGATCCAGCAGTTCAATCTTTAGCTGTCGACGACGCCCCAGCTCCATCAAACCATTGAGCCCATAACAGCCGCACGCCTGCTCACCACTGAGCTCACCCTCCAGGCGACAGAGCTGTGCTGACGTCTCGCGGTCTCGCTGTTGGGCATGGGCATAGTCCAGGTAGTGGCTCAGATCGGAGCTGAATAACAGCAACGTACCGGCTCGCCCCCAGAACTGTTCCAGCAGATCCGCCACCAACGCTGCCGGGGTTCGCCCGACCACCAGCGGCAGGATACGGAACTCACCGAGTAGCTGTTGCAGAAAGGGCAGCTGGACCTCCAGACAATGTTCTTCAAAGTGAGCTTCATCGTTAAAGCTGACCCCGGGCAACCGAGCCAGCTCCGCCGCGCCTTCCCGGTCTAGCGGCAGCCTTCCCAACGGCGTCTCAAAATACGCGGCGCCGCTCAGTGCAACCCCTTGCAATGGCACCCGGTGTGCCGGTCCCAGCAGCACAACCTGCTGAATTTCGTCCGCCAGAGTCGTCAGCAGATTGTAGGCCGTTGCGGCTATCGGCCCCGAATAGACCAACCCGGCATGGGGCACAATCAGGGCGCTCAAACGACTGTCCTGCTGCACGGAGGAGTCGGCCGGAACCGGATTCTGCTGCAGATGAGTCGCCACCTGTTGATGTAACCGGCTCGGCTCGGCGGGATAAAACAGGCCGGCCACGGCCGCCGCGCGGGTTGTGCCGGGTCGATTTCGGCTGGAGCGGGTCTCAGAAGATTCGGAGTCCATGGTTAAGTACCCCGTAGGCAGGTGAACGACTGGTTACGCAGCTCAGGGCTAGTTACGTAGCTCCAAGCTGCTTAAATGGGTCTGCTTATAGGGTAGCCCATCGGCACAGGGATGATGCGGGTCAAGGATCCACTGAATCCTAACGCCAAACGCACCCATCCTGCGGGTTTCAGTGCCAAGGATAAGCACTATAATGGAACATCGACTCCCGACGGCAACCTAACGGAATAGGCAGCCCTGCAGAGCCACTTGGCAGCTACGCGGCAAAGCGGGATCGACCATCCGATGGTCGAATCGTCGTACAACAATTGGTCTTGTCATCCTTCTACAACGAATCAGCACCTATAATATGGAACAGAGATATCAGTGCGAAATATGCGACTACGTCTACGACCCTGCCGTCGGTTGCCCGGATGAAGGCATTCCGCCGGGAACGGCCTGGGAAGATATTCCGGATGACTGGGTCTGCCCGGAATGTGGCGCCCCAAAGTCGCTGTTTAGCCCCGAGTAGCAAGGACGCTCATGAGCCAAACCCGCGATTTGACCAACGTCGCCGCCAACGAACTGCAAGTGGGTATGTACGTGGTATTGCCCAGCAGCTGGATGGATCATCCGTTTCTACGCAATCAGTTTCAGATTAAAGATTCAGACCAACTGAAAAAACTGCAAGATTGTGGCTTTGACAAGGTTCGCGTGGATCTGGAACGCAGCCGGCTGCCTAAAGCACCCCAGGTCGAACAAAGTGAAGAACCGACGCCGCAGGATCCCAAGCTCAGCGACGACCTGCCGCAGTGGAATCCGGAGACGTTGGTACCCGAGCAGCTGCTGGAGTCACTTCACGATAAAAAGATGCCGCCGGAAAAGCGCTCCCAAGCGGTTTACAGCCATTCTCGGGAGCTGATGAACCGGCTGCTGGAATCCCCCACAGCCGAGAACCTGAAGGCCTCGAAACAGGCGATCAGCTCGGTGACCGACCTGATCCTCAGCGATGATGCCACGGCGATCAACATGCTGCGGATCACCGATCACGACTTCTATACCTATACCCATTCGGTCAATGTCGGCGTCACCAGTATCATGGTGGCCAAGGCCCTGTTCGGCCAGTCCGACCAGCATGACATGCATGAGCTGGGGGCCGGATTCTTTCTTCACGACCTGGGCAAGGTCAATATCCGCCAGGAGGTGATCAACAAGCCCGGTCGACTCGACGATGCCGAGATGCGCCATATGCGAAGCCACCCCTACCAGGGCTTCAAGCTGTTGGAAAAGACCGGCGAGTTGACCGAAGAGAGCCGGATCATCATCCTGCAGCACCATGAGCGTGCCGACGGCAGCGGCTATCCGAAGCAACTGCATGATCGTGAAATTCATATCTACGGCAAGATCTGCTGTATCGCCGATGTTTTTGATGCGCTAACCGCCGAGCGCTCGTACAAGAAAGCGATGCCGCCGTTCGAGGCCCTGAAACTGATGAAGTCGCAGATGTCCGACCATTTCAACAAAGAGCTGTTCGAGAAATTTGTGAAATTGATGGGTGGCATTCCCCGCTAGTCGCCACCCCTGAGATCCAACCTACCTATACTTGCAGTGAGCCCACGGGATCACTGCAATGAGTACCGAGCTAACTAGCTATCCAACCCACTACTGGCATCAGCTCGACGATGGTCGGGTACAGTGCGATCTGTGCCCTCGCTACTGCAAGTTACGCGATGGCCAGCGTGGCCTCTGCTTTGTGCGGGGCTGCAAAAACCAGCAGATCAAACTCTATACCTGGGGCCGCTCCAGCGGTTTCTGCATCGACCCGATCGAGAAAAAACCGCTCAACCATTTTTTGCCCGGCACCCCGGTGCTCTCCTTCGGCACTGCCGGCTGCAACCTGACCTGCAAATTCTGCCAGAACTGGGACATGAGCAAGTCACGCCAGATGGATACCCTGGCCGATCGGGCCAACCCCAGATCGCTGGCTGAAACCGCCGAACGCTACGGCTGCCGCTCGGTGGCTTTCACCTACAACGACCCGGTGATCTTTATGGAATATGCGCTGGATGTCGCCGCCGCCTGTCATGAGCGCGACATCCGGACCGTGGCCGTCAGCGCCGGCTACATTTGTCCCGAGCCCCGGGTTGAGTTCTACCAAGCGATGGACGCGGCCAATATCGACCTGAAGGGCTTTAGTGAGCGCTTCTATCGCAAACTCTGCGGTGCCGAATTACAGCCGGTACTGGAAACCCTGCAATACCTGCGCTGGGAAACCGATGTCTGGTTTGAGATCACCACCTTGCTGATTCCCGATCAAAATGACAGCGACGCCGAACTCGAGGCGCAGTGCCGCTGGATTGTCGAGCAACTCGGTCCCGATGTGCCGCTGCATTTCAGCGCCTTCCATCCGGATTTCAAAATGCTGGATACCCCGCCCACTCCACCAGCCACCCTGACCCGGGCCCGCGAGATCGGCCTTGCCTGCGGCCTCCATTACGTTTACACCGGCAATGTTCACGATCGCCAGGGCGGCAGTACCTTCTGCCCCGGTTGCGGCGCACTACTAATCGAACGGGACTGGTATCAGCTCGGTCACTGGGGACTCAACGGACGGGGGGGATGCCGTGACTGCGGTCGGACCATCGCCGGACGCTTCGAAGCGGACCCCGGGCATTGGGGCGCTCAGCGACAACCGGTCAGAATCTGTAACCGCGCGGATTAACGCTCTTCCTCCCAGCTGACTTCCCTGAATGACGCCCTGTATCCATGGATGCTGACCAGCAAGCCGCTGCAGCATCGCCAGCTGAATCCATCGCGGACCCAGTTGAAAGCCGGTTGCCGGTGTCGCCTTATCCACCGGTTCCCTACCCCGCAACGCCGTTCTATACTCAGGGGCAACCAATCCGATGGGATAGAGATTTCAGATGAAAAAGCTCAAGCACGAGAATGAGTTACTTAAGGAAGCGATCCGGGTCGGTGGCCTCTACTTGAAGAAGCGTGGTGCCGGAGAATTTGAAGCCACTGACGGTGCCGATCTGAAGGTGACTGCGATCTACAAGCTGCTGGTCCATGACAACCTGATCCAGCCGCTGGCTAAGGATCAGGTCGATCTCCCCCACATGCGTCACAAGTTGGCCCTGTGGATCTCCCGTAACCTGCCCGACAACCATCCTCTTCTGCAGGAATAATCGGTTTCAATAATGAGTTCATCCATGACCAGGGCGAGAACGACGTCATGCCAACACTGATTATCGGCAACAAGAACTATTCATCCTGGTCGCTGCGCCCCTGGCTGGTACTACGGCATCTGGGGCTGGATTTTGAAGAGGTCCGCCTGTCACTGGGCAGCCCGGACTTTCATAGAGAACTCAAGCGCTACAGCCAGGCCGGAAGGGTACCGGTTTATCAGGACGATCAAGGCAGCATCTGGGATAGCCTGGCGATCTGTGAATTTCTGGCGGAACGCAACCCGCTGCTATGGCCTGATGAGCCCTATCAGCGAGCCCTGGCACGGGCCTACGTCTGTGAGATGCACAGCGGCTTCACCGCCCTGCGCGCTGAACTGCCGATGAACTGTCGTGCCCTCCAACGCCAGATCGAACCCAGTCAGGCGGCGCTGGCCGATATCGCTCGGATTGAGCAGATCTGGCAGCAATGTATCGAACACCACGCCCAGGAAGGCCCCTGGCTGTTCGGCCGCTTCGGGATTATTGACGCCTTCTTCGCCCCGGTGGCCATCCGCTTTAACGGCTACCAACTGAGCCTGGCCCACAACAGCCGTGAGTACGTGAAATTGCAGCTCTCCAATCCGTTGCTGCAGGAGTGGATCGCCGCCGGTCAGGCCGAGCCGGAAGTTATCCTACGCGAAGAGGTCGGTGCCTGAACCGACCTCGATCCCGTGCTGAAGACGCTAAACGCTGATCAGGTCTCGCTTACCGAGTGAGGGGCTGCCGCCACCGCTAACGGAGCTTCAGTCTCCAATCCCGCCGTCTGCGGCGAGACCAGGTGCAGCGTCTGGGTCGGGTAGGCTATCTCGGCACGATGCTGTTCGACCAGGTCGATAATCCGCAGCATCACATCTTCTTTGATTCCGTGGTACTCCACCCAGTTGGTGGTCTTGGTGAAGCAGTAGATAAAGAAGTCCAGCGAACTAGGCGCGAAGGCGTTCAAATTGACGATCAGTGTCTGCCCGGTATCAATATCCGGATGCTCGCGCAACATCTGTCGAACCGCGTCGACCACCTGCTTGACCTGGGCCGCATCGTCATAGCGGATACCGATTGTTTCGTAAATGCGCCGATTGGTCATCCGCGACGGGTTCTCCACCGAAATATTGGCGAAGGTGGAGTTGGGCACATAGAGCGGACGCTTATCGAAGGTGCGGATACGGGTCTGACGCCAGCCGATATATTCCACCGTTCCCTCAATCTCCTGGTCTGGTGAACGAACCCAATCCCCCACCGCGAAGGGGCGATCCAGGTAGATCATCAAGCCACCGAAGAAGTTGGCCAGCAGATCCTTGGCGGCAAAACCCACCGCGATACCACCGATACCACCGAAGGCCAGCACCCCCGAGATGCTGTAGCCCAACGACTGCAGCACCACCAGCACCGCAGTGATGATCACCGAGGCCCGCAACAGTTTGCTCACCGCGTGGGCGGTGGTTTGATCCATCGGTTTTTTCGACCGTTCCGGGTCAATCAGGCCCTGCTCAAAGCCGCGTACCAACCGCAACAGGAACCAGGCCAACAATGCGATCACGATCACATCCCTGGCCGGCTCAAACATCACCAACAGCGTTGTCTGGGTTCGCTCGTCGATAATCTGCGCAGCCCAGCCCAGGCCCACTACCCAGATCATAAAGGTGGCCGGTCGACGGATCGCATTGAGCAGAACGTCATCCCAAATATTTCGGGTTTG
This sequence comes from Motiliproteus sp., assembly GCF_965230735.1. Taxonomy (GTDB): domain Bacteria; phylum Pseudomonadota; class Gammaproteobacteria; order Pseudomonadales; family Balneatricaceae; genus Motiliproteus. The sequence continues at coordinate 2,068,106 of NZ_OZ246016.1, read as the reverse complement.
CTCCAGCTTAGTGGCCAAGCGGGCAAATACCCGGCTCAGAAAGAAGCTGGCCAGCAGGGTGACAAAAACAACGATAAAGACTTCGATAATCCAGAACCGCTCCGGAGTATGCAGCCCAAGCTGGTCCCAAAACGCCTTTAGTTCGATCTCCATTTCGACTCCTTACTCAAGGGATACCACGATCAATCCACCAACGCCTGCAGCTTACCATGACAAATCTGCCAACGAGGCTCGTCCTGCAACTGATCCATCGTGGGGTGGCGCCGGGCCTTCATCTGCAGCACCCTAGGCGCTTGCAGCCTGCCCTGCTGCTCCAGCCAATCGAGCACCTCGCGGGCTGCCTGGGGTTGGTTACAGACCAACACCATATCGCAGCCGGCCTGAAGTGCGGCCTCGGCCCGCTCGGCATAACCGCCGGCGATCTCTGCACCGGCCATGCTCAGGTCATCGCTGAAAATCATGCCGTCAAAACCCAGCTGCAGCCGCAGCACCTGTTGCAGCCAGAAGTGGGAAAAGCCCGCCGGCTGGGAATCACAGCGCGAGTAAACCACATGGGCCGGCATCACCGCATCCATCAGAGCCGGCTCGCCATCCAGCGCGAACTCCGGGCGGGCAAAGCGGGCAAACGGACGCAGATCCTCGGCTTCAATAACGGCATATTCGCGCTCATCGACCGGCATCTCCAGGTGAGAGTCGGCAGCAACGGCGCCATGGCCGGGGAAGTGTTTTCCAGTGGTGGCCATACCGGCTTCGTGCATCCCGGCCATCAGCTCTGCCGCAAGGGCTTCGACGACCTCGGCCTGGGCGCCGAAACTACGATCACCGATCACTTCACTGATCCCCCGATCCATATCCAGTATCGGGGCAAAGCTGATATCCAGTCCGTGAGCCAGCAACTCTGAGGCGTAGAGCCACCCGCAATCTCTTGCCAGCGCCAGCCCGGCAGCCGGATCCTGCTGCCAATAAGCGGTCAGCCGGGCCATCGCGGGAATCCGGGTGAAGCCGGCTCGAAAACGCTGTACCCGCCCCCCTTCATGATCAACCGCCAGCAGAAGTTCGGGACGCACGCTCCGAATCTGCTCGGTCAGATAGATCAACTGCTGTGGATCCCGATAGTTGCGACTGAACAGGATCACGCCACCGACGGCGGGGCGACGTAGCAGCTCGGCCTCATCATCGGTGAGTTGAAAGCCGGCCAGATCAAGCATCAAGGGCCCAGCCGGAAGCGGGGGATAGGAAGACGTCATGACAAAGATTCCGATCGAAGATTAAGCCTTGATAAGCACCTCGGTACCCGGTGCTAAATGTTCAAACAGCTCGACCAGGTCCTGATTGCGCATCCGGATGCAGCCATGGGAGCGGGGCTCGCCCATCGGCTCAGAATCCGGGGTGCCGTGAATGTAGATATAGCGACGCATACTATCGACGGTCCCGAGGCGGTTATAGCCCGGTTCACAACCGCACAGCCACAGGATACGGCTCAGGATCCAGTCTCGGCGGGGGTATTGTTCAGCCAGTTCTTGGCTGTAGATCTCACCGGTTGGCCGCCGACCGACAAACACCGAGTTGAGCGGACAGTCCCTTCCAATCATGGCTCGAACCCGATGCCTTCCCAACGGGGTACAGCCGCTGTCTTGCTGTTGTCCAACGCCGTTAGCGGCTGAAGAGATCGGGTAGCGTCGCAGCTCATGCTCGCCCTGTAACAGGGTTAAACACTGCTGGCTGATGGAGATTTCGATTCGGGGATGCCCCGGATTCACCCTTTGCTCCCCGGAGGCAGCTCACCCTGATCCGACTGTTGGTTCTGGATCTCAGGCAGCTGACCGTTGTTGCTCTGTTTCGGGAACGCCTCGGGTACGTCCAGCAAGGGTTGCTCGGTCACCATATCCGGTTCGGCACGTAATCCGGCGGCCAGGAAACTGACCAATCGATGGAACACTTCCGGTTCCGAAGCCTTGCTGCCGAAGAACAGGCGTTCCTGATCAGCCAGCATACCGTGGCGAGCCATCGACAACACTGCCGTACCGATCATGAAGTGGCAGCGCCAATAGAATTCACTCTGACTCATCTGCGGTACCCGTTGGCTCATCTGGCTCAGAAAACGGCCGAACAGCGGACCGTAACGGCGCTGTAAAAAAGCCCGCAGATTATTGTCGGAGCTCAGATAGGCCTGCCCCACCAGACGCATAAACAGGCTGACCCCCTGACGATCCTTTTCGACCGAACTGAGCATGGCGGCGATCAGCAGTTCGAGCAGATCCTCCAGACTGAGTTCGGTTTCCAGGCTGTCATGATCATCCAGCTGACGCTCCAATAACTGGCACATGGGGGTCAAATAACGCTCGGCGACCGCCTGGATCAACGCATCGCGGGACCCGAAGTGGTAGTTGATCGCGGCCAGATTGACGTTGGCCGCCTGGGTGATATCACGAACGGAGGTCTGGTCGAAACCATTCTGGGCAAAAAGCTCCACGGCGGTATCCAGAATGCGTTTGACGGTCGACTTAGCCAAGCTTGACTCCTGTTTCCAGAGGTTGATCAGATACAGTAGCTTACGAAAAATATCGGCTGCGCTGAAGTCGCTCCCACCAGGTCAGCAACACCCGATCCAGCGAACCGCTGACCATGGTACCGAGCCGATCGCTGATGCTCTTCTTCTCGACATAGCGCACCTGGAATACCTCCGCCTCTTCGCAGGCGTTGATCAGGTATTCATCGCTGGTGGAGATCTCATCGATCAGCTGCTTTTCCAACGCTCGTCGGCCGAACCAGACATCACCGTTGGCGACTTCGGCCATGTCGAGCTGGGGACGGTGCTCAGCCACGAACTCCTTAAACAGCTCGTGGGTATCCTCAAGATCCTCGATAAACTTCTGCCGACCCTTTTCGGTGTTCTCGCCGAACATGGTCAGGGTGCGTTTGTGCTCGCCGGCCGTCAGCACCTCGACATCGATCTCATTCTTCTTCAGCAAACGGTGGAAGTTAGGGATCTGAGCCACCACACCGATCGAACCCAGAATCGCAAACGGCGCCGCAATCAATTTGTCGGCGATACAGGCCATCATATAGCCGCCGCTTGCCGCCACCCGGTCTACCGACACAACCAGCGGAATGTTGCGGTCTCGGATTCGTTGCAGCTGAGACGCGGCCAGACCGTAGGAATGAACCATGCCTCCGCCACTTTCAAGCCGGAGCAAAACCTCATCCCGCTCGGTGGCCAGGGTCAGTATCGAGCTGATTTCCTCGCGCAGAGGCTCCACATCAGAAGCCTTGATGTCGCCATCAAAATCGAGCACAAACAGACGTTTTTTGTGCTCTTTTTCGACATCTTCGCCCTTCTTGATCTGCTTCGCTTTCTGCTTGTCCTCGGCTTTGCGCTGCTTCTGCTCCTGCTTTAGCTGCTGCTTGTACAACGCCTTATCCAGCACCTGCTCACGTAGCGCATGGCTCATATTTTCGAGGGTTTCGTTGAGGTTATGGACCTCGATATGGCCCTCAGTATCGCGCTTGTTACGGGCCGCCAGCTGAGCCGCCGCACCGATCACCACCAAAATAGCAGCCACCAGCGTGGCGGCTTTGGCCAAAAATAGACCGTATTCGTAAAAAAACTCCAGCACCCTGCTCTCCAATAGCTCGGTTCGGGAACCCCTAGACAGGTTCCGCAATCGACGGGGGTTGCCCGTGCGGATTGTTTAAAGGCGCGATTGTAACAAAAACAACTCCCTGTCCGGTCAGCTTTTTCTGCTCGGCAACTGCAATCAGCCAACGCCTTTTATCTACCCGCGCCGATGGGTTTGGCCCACCCCGGTCGAACTGCTACCATCGACGCAGTTTTATTCACATGCACAGCGTGTTATCGCACGATTTATTTACCGCACGATGGGAATTCCTATGCAGTCCGTCCGCGAAGTGATGTTTAAACTTCCCAAAAAATTCCAACCCGAAGCCGCCGAGGGGCTGGAGGTGGTGTTTCAATTTATCATCGATGACGAGGCTCACTATTGCCTGACCATTGAGGATCAGCAATGCCAGGTCGAAGAGCGCGAGCATGACGACCCGAACGTGACCCTGTTGATGGACGGTGAAACCTTTGTCGATATCATCAGCGGCGAGCTCGGAGGCACCAGTGCCTATATGAGCGGTCGCTTACGGGCCGAAGGCAATGTGATGCTGGCCACCCAACTGGGAAAACTGTTCAAGCGCTGAACCGATGCAATCCGAACCACCGGCGAGCCTCAAAGCCGGTGGTGAACACCGGCCAAAAAGCCTTCAATCAGGGTCGTTGATATGGCCAGCTTCGGCGGCAGCTCCGGCAGGGTTTGGGCATCGAACCATTGCGCTTTGAGTATCTCAACCCCATCGGGCCGAATCTCACCGCCGGCGTATTCGGCATAGAACCCCAACATCAGTGAATGGGGAAAAGGCCAGGATTGACTCTGCCAATAGCGGATGTTTTTCACCTCGATACCGACCTCTTCCATTACTTCCCGAGCCACCGCCTGCTCAGCCGTTTCACCGGCCTCGATAAAGCCGGCCAAGGTGCTGTACCGCTCCTGCTTGAAGTGTGCCGCATGGGCCAGCAAGCACTGTTCGGGTTTGCCGTCGACACCCGGACGAGTCACCAACACAATGATGCAGGGTGAAATTCTGGGATACTGATGGTAACCGCAGTGATCACAGCGGGCTGAATAATCACTCAAATCTGCGCGGGTATGCTCGCCACAGCGACTGCAGAAACGGTGGTTGCGATACCAGCTGTTAAGTTGAGCCGCCCGGCCCAGCAACGGGGCCACCTCCGGCTCAGCTTCGAGCATCAGCGAACGCAATCCGGCATCTTCCCAGCCTGTGGCCGGCAACTCGGCATCGAAGCACAGCAGCCGGACCGAACCACCTTGATATTCACCGACCTGGAGTTCAATCAGCGGCTCCAGTCGGTCAGGGCGTTGACGCAGTAACGGGGAGCGCTGTTCGTCTACCAGCAGTCGGTCTCCCACAAAACTCAACCAAAACATCGTCTATCACCTCGAAATCGTCGGTAGCTAGCTAAACCTGCTAACCGCCCTATTGAACATAGACCGGAACCCGTATCGGTCACCGCCTGCTGGGCAAGGCAAGTAAATGGATCCAGCTTGGCAAGATTTATGCACAGATTAAAACTTGAACAGTACAATCCTTAAACAGAGGCTGATCCATACCGTCCAGAGCTAAGCCCCTGCATCTATCTTACTGATTTACAATTATTTAACCTGAGCGCAACACTCAGGATTAATAGCATAGACGATCGCTGAGGATGTCTAGCGATCAAAAAACAACCCACACAGTTATACACAGGACGCTGGGGATAATCGTTTCAAATGCCGATCACTCAGGCTACGGAATAACGGGGAAAACTCTGCCGCAGCGCAGCAACCGCGACAGTGTTTTGCATTCGTAAACCTAGGCCTCATCGGCGGGATTAAGCAGGCGCTCCAGCATCTCGGCCACTTCATCTTTTTCGAAGGGTTTGCTGATAAAGCCTGAAATATTCAAGTCCTTCGGCTGGTCATTTTCACCAACCGTGAAGCCCGATACCAGGATCACCGGCAGGTCCGGGCGCAGCTCGCGAACCTGCTCGATCAGTTCGTAGCCGGAAAGATCCGGCATCGAACGATCACTGATCAGCAAATCCAACGACTGGGGTTGGCTACGGATTTTTTCCAGGGCGTACCGGGGCGAGGTATAAACCGTGACATCATAACCGAGCCGGAACAGCAGCCGCTCGGCAAACCGGGCGTTCTTATCGTCGTCGTCAACATAGACGATCCGCCCGCGGCCCTGGGCCTCTGCCTGAATCGCGGCAATCGCCTCGGAGGTGTTTAATCGGCTGCCTTCAGGTCTTTGGCTGGGATCATAGGTCGGCAGCAGCACGCTGAAGGTTGAGCCCTGGCCCTCTTCGCTATAGACCGTTACCAGGCCTTCGTGATCTGTCGTGATCCGATGACAGGTGGCCAACCCGATACCGGATCCTTTACCCGGCTCTTTGGTGGTAAAGAAGGGGTCAAAAATCCGCTCTTGGGTAGCCGGATCGATACCACAACCATTGTCGGTGATCGCAATCTTGGCGTAGAGACCCGGTTTGATCTGAGGATGGGTCGCAGCAAAATCCCGGTCGACCACATAATCTTCCAGCGCCACGGTGAGTTGCCCCGGCGATTCACCGATGGCATCGACCGCATTGGTCAGCAGGTTCATCAACACCTGATCAAGCTGAGAGGGGTCGCCCCAAACCTTCAAACCCGGGGTCAACAACTGCAGGTCCAACTCGATGGTCTTCGGCATCGACGCTCGGATCAGGCTGACACCGTCCATGATCAGCTCTTCCAGAACCACCTCAGAATGGGTTCCGGAGCGCTTACGACTGAAGTTCAGCACCTGCTGTATCAGTTTCTTGGCGCGTTTAGCCGCTTTTTCAATCTCTTGCAGATCACCATGCAGCGGGTTGTCCGGTGCCAGATCATCCATCGCCATCTGAGCGTAGCCGAGAATCGGCGTCAGAATATTATTGAAGTCATGGGCGATTCCCCCGGCCAGGGTCCCCACCATCTCAAGACGTTTCGATTGCTCCAGGCGATGTTCCAGCCGCTTATTCTCTTCTTCCGCCTTCACCCGTTCGGTGATGTCGTAGTGATAATTGACCGATACATCCTCGCCATCGAACTCCATCCGGCTGATATCCATCAGACACCACCAGGAGCTGCCATCCAGGCGGCGCCGTTCCATCTGCAAACTATCCTGGGTAACCCGGCCCAGCCCTTCCAGCGCCAACACCTTGGAGGCATCTTCGGGATAAACGAAACTGTCGGAGATATCGGATTCGATCAACTGCTGCTCCGAGCCAGCCCCCATCATCTCAACGATTCGGCGGTTAACGAACACCGGACGGTGCTGTCGGTTGACCACGGTAATCCCGATCGGACTATCGTTCAGGATCTGTCGGACATAGAGATCCTTATTTCGCAGCTCTTGGGCGGCCTGTTCGCGGGCATCAATATGCTCACCTATCTGCTGCAGCAGCTCGGTGGTGGTCTGTACCACCAGACCCAGTTCGTCCCGACGATGCCTCGAAGGCACATCCAGCCCGCCTGCGCCGGGGTTGGTGGGATCGATTTGGGCGAAGCTGGCGGCAAACTGCGACAGCGGTTTAGCCACCATCAGATAGAACACCAGCATCAACACGACCGACAGCATGACCGCCAGCAATGAAATCTGTAATAGATGGCGAAGGGTCCGATCCCAGAACGGGGCATAGATCACCGACTGATCGACCCGGAGCACCAAGCGGCCGGGCTGCAGAGCAATGTCTTCAGTGACATGCTGGAGCTGAATATCCCGGCTGACCTTGAGCTCGTTGGAGCCGAACAGCCAGCGCTGCAAGAAATGCGGGTTGCTATCGACATCCTGACGTCGACGCACCAGCTCGGCGCCGAATTCATCGTAGATTGCCACATCAGAAACGAACGGGTAGTTAAGCAAGCCGACCACAACCTCTTCGGCCAGCGCTTCATCGTACAGGTGAACGGCCCGCCGTGCTGAAGGCAGCGACACAGTCATAATGGTGTCGAGCTGCTCATCCACATCGTGGGTTTCCGAGCGAAGATCGAAATAGGTGATCAGCAGTAACGCCAGCGCACCGAGCACCGCCCCCACCACAAAGGTGGCTACCCCTAACTTGAAGGAAATACGCTCGGGAAATAATCGATTCATCGGACTCACAGTCGCACAACTCCGGCGGCTTATATGATCGGCTGAAATGCCCCTAGACTAGCTCAACCAACTTTAATGGCAACATCTTCCCCGATGATTCCATCAAATATAGCCCTGATTTGTTTGTGCTTTTCGGTGTTCGCTGCCGAAGGCTTCTGATACCATCCGATCAAACCGGTCATCTGCTTCCTGACCTCCCAACCATAGTTATCAACGAATCTGCTGTCGATATGGATAAAACCATACTTATCGTCGATGACGAGCCGTCAATCCGAAACCTGCTGGACCGTATGCTCAGCCGTTGGGGCTACGATGTCCAACAGGCCTGCGATGGTCTGGACGCACTCAGCGTGCTGGACTCGAATCCCGATATTCGACTGGTGCTGTCGGACCTGCGGATGCCACACTGCAACGGGCTCGAGTTTATGCAGCGGGCCTCGCAGAAGTACAAGCGGGACTTCGAGTTTATCGTCCTGACCGGAGACGGCGAAAAACACGATGCCGTTCAGGCGATGCGTATGGGCGCCCGGGAGTTTCTCGACAAACCGATCGATCGCGCCGATTTGGAGCAAGCGGTTCAAGGTGCTCAGGATCGTCTGGAGCAGCGTGATCATGAAAAAACCAAGATGCGTAAACTGGAGGTGGCCAATCTGCAACAGGCCCGCTTCCTGGATGAAGCCGACGAGCAATTGATCGACCGGCTGGCGGTTATAGCCCAATACCGTGATGTCGAGACTGCCGAACACTGTGTCCGGGTCGGCCTCAATGCCGAGCTACTGGCTCGACTGGCCGGTTTGGATCTGCATACCCAACACCTGGTCCGACTGGCCGGCGTTCTCCATGATATCGGCAAGATCGGAATCCCCGACAATATCCTGTTCAAAGAGGGGCCGCTGAGTTTCGAAGAGTTCGAAATCATGAAGCGCCACACCGATATCGGCTTCTCGATGCTGACCGGTAGCGGGACAGAGTTGATCGATACGGCCGCCTGTATCGCCAAGACCCATCACGAACGCTGGGACGGCACGGGCTACAACGACGGCCTGCATCAAGAAGAGACGCCGATTTTCGGTCGTCTGGTCACCATTGCCGATGTCTATGACGCGCTACGCAGTAAGCGGCGCTACAAACCGGCGTTCAGCCACCTCGAAGCGGTTAAAGTCATCACCCAAGGGGATGGTCGAACCGATCCGAACCATTTCGATCCGAAATTGCTGAACCTGTTCCGAGAGCACCATCAGCGTTTTGCCGAAATCTACGACTCGATGCCGGACGAGGCAGTCTAACCCGCCTTGACGAAGGTTATGTCTGCTGTCGTTAAGTTCGGCTAGAGTACCGAGCCTGATCCTTTTCTGCCGATTGATTCACCATAGACTGGCCAAAATGAGCGAGCAATTTCCACTGACCGCCTTGATTCTTGCCGGAGGGCGTGGCCTGCGAATGGGCGGTGTCGATAAGGGGCTGGTTGCCTTACAACAGCAACGACTGGTCGAACATGTGCTGGAACGGATTCGCCCTCAGGTGGATCAGCTGTTGATCAGCGCCAATCGCTCGTTGGAACAGTATCAGAATTACGGCTATCCGGTGCTGCCGGACCGGCTGGAAAACTTTCAGGGCCCGCTATCCGGAATCAACGAAGGACTGAAACACTGCACCACTCCCTGGTTGCTGGTGATCCCCTGCGATAGCCCGGCACTGCCGCTGGATCTCGCAGAACGACTGGGCGGTGCCATTCAACAACAGCAGTGTCGTGCCGCCATTGCCCACGATGGCCGCTATCTGCAACCCGCCTTCAACCTGCTGCATCGAGAGCTGCAACCAGGCTTAGAGTCTTACCTGGATAGCGGCGGACGCAAATTGGGACAGTGGCTGCACCAACAGAACCCTGCGATCGTCGATTTCAGCGATCAACCCGACAGTTTCACCAACCTCAACTCTCCGGATCAACTGCTGCAGTTCCAGTCCCAACTCGAAGCACCATCCCGATGACGCACCACTCCGCTAAGGCGCCGCTCCTTTCTCAAAACGACCTTGTTCGGACAGACTTCCCCCTCGAAAACGAGCCGAAGACCGTCCGATAAAACGACATATATCAACCGGTGATATAAGTCAGCATATTCTTTTAAAACAACCGGTTAGTTGTTATTCGTTAGTCGATATTTTGCCTGCAATCGCTTCACACACCTGCTAATAACCACTATGATCAAGTGGCTTTATTTTGTACAACAGCAAGGTGTAAATGATGTCTCAGAGGGAAACCGGCACTGTAAAGTGGTTTAACGACGCCAAAGGGTTTGGCTTTATCGTTCGTGACGGCGGAGAAGACGTTTTCGTCCATTACCGCCAAATCCGTGGTGAGGGCCATCGCAGTCTGGCTGAAGGTCAGCAGGTCGAATACTGCGTCATCACGACACCTAAAGGACTCCAGGCCGAAGACGTCGCTTCGCTCTGACCCTATCTTTGCCCGGTTAGCTGCCGGGCAACTTCCCGATCACTCCGTCGATTCCGAGTCCCTGCAGGTTGGTTACACTAGGTAACTGATCGCACTCATCGCGGTGAGATTTGTAACAGCGCTGCTTCAATTGAGTCGGTGTGCTGTAGTGCGTCGGTGTACTGTAGTGCCTGGGCTTCCCATGATCGAACCGAATCGGTCGGCAAGCCCCGGGGCTGCTGATCGACCACAAAACCTTCCAGCCCCCCCTCAACGATAGGATCTTCTATGTCATTGTTGCGCCTTCTACTTCCCCTGATCGCCCTGACTCTTCTGAGCAACGGAGCCAACGCCGAAAGCAGCCGCGAAGTCAAAGCCTGGCAACTGATTGAACAGGGCGCACTGATTATCGACGTGCGTACCACCGAGGAATACGCCCAGGCCCACCTGAAGAATTCAGTGCATATTCCCTATCCGGAGATCGTTGCCCGCTTTACCCAGATGGAGATCCGCAAAGACCTGCCGGTGGTGCTTTACTGTCGCAGCGGCAACCGCTCGGGAATTGCCTATAAGATGCTTAGCGAGGCCGGCTACCAGGCTCTGCACAATGGCGGCGGTCTCAACGATTTGCTGCAAGCGGCACCTCGCTAGCTCCCCCCAATTTGATGTACCCCTTTATCTTCTGGATCGGGGCACTCTGAAATGCCGGAGCACTGGCTACATCAGGGAGCACCGAGCGTGCTCCTGTTTCAGGGCGCAAGGCGCTGAACCTGCCAGTTGCCCTGCTCCAGGCAGAATACCAGCCGGTCATGCAGCCGGTTTTCCCGACCCTGCCAAAATTCATAACGGACCGGTCGTAGGCGATAGCCGCCCCACTGGTCCGGACAGTCAACGGTTTTACCATCCAGCTGCCGGCTCAGCGCCTCAACTTGCTGCTCCAGCTGTTGCCGATTGCCCACCGGATAGCTTTGATGGGAGATCGCCGCACTGAGCTGACTACCCCGCGGTCGTTCGGAAAAATATTGCTCGGCACTACCGCGATCCAGCCGCTCCACATGCCCGCCGATGCGTACCTGACGATCCAGTTCTGGCCAGTAAAACAGCAGCTCGGCTTGAGGGTTCTGCGCCAGCTGCTGCCCCTTCAAGCTTCGATAATCCGTGTACCAGCAAAAGCCGTGCTGATCGAAATGCTTCAACAGCACAATACGGGCCGATGGCAGCCCCTGTTCTGAAGCCGTAGCCAGTACCATCGCGGTGGCGTTGGCGGGATCCAACCGACGATGCTGCTCGAACCAACGTTGAAACTGCTGGTGGGGTTGATCCAGCAGATCCCCCTCATCAAAACTTTCAGCCAGATACTCACGTCGGATCCGGGTCAGATCCAGGTTTGAATCCTCAGAATTCATATTGACCTCATCGATTGTTGATTGCTAAAAGCTATCACCAACTAAGAAATATTTAATTTTATTAAACAACGATGCCCGACTATTCTAAATTCCATCTTATAACCAAGACAGGACATCATCATGTTACAGAATAGTGAAGGCCAGCGAGTTCCCCAGGTCATCTTTCACACCCGCGTTGCCGATCAATGGGTTGATCGCAGTAGCGAGGAGTTATTCAACGGCAAGAAGGTGATCGTATTCGCCCTGCCCGGTGCCTTTACCCCCACCTGCTCCTCCAGCCACCTGCCGCGTTATAACCAGCTGGCTGAACAATTTGCCGAACAGGGCGTTGATGCCATCTACTGCCTGTCGGTCAACGATACCTTTGTGATGAACGCCTGGAAGGATGACCAGAAGGCCGACAACATCGAAGTACTGCCCGACGGTAACGGCGAGTTCAGCGAAGGACTCGGCATGCTGGTCGATAAAAACAACCTGGGCTTCGGCAAACGCTCCTGGCGCTACTCGATGCTGGTCAATGACGGCATCATCGAGAAGATGTTTATCGAACGGGATGTTCCCGGCGACCCCTTCGAAGTCTCCGACGCAGATACCATGATGAAGTATCTCAACCCGGAACAGAAAGAGGCTGACAGCATTATTCTGTTCACCCGCCCCGGTTGCGGGCACTGTCTGCGCGCCAAGTCACTGCTGAGCGAGCGGGGCCTGGGATTCGAAGAGGTGGTACTGGGACGCGACATTAACCACGCCGGCCTCAAAGCCGTATCCGGTCGTTTGACCGTACCGCAGGTGTTCATCAACGGTGAGCATATCGGTGGGGCCGACGAACTGCAGACGCAACTGGAGGCGTAAAGATCACGGATGCTTAGCTCCCCCTTCTTCTGGCTAAGCATCCGTTAAACCAGCCTCGACAACCGAAGCCGAGGCTTCCCTGTACGCCCAGGCCTGTCTACAATCGGGCCATGCTTATCCGATTGTTATATCAAGGTCTGCTGAAACCGATGCTGCTGCTCGGGTTAAGCCTGCTGCTGGTCGGTTGTAACGACTTCAATGTCCGCAACCTGGCCAAAAGCGATGTCGATATGATCGTCGACCTGCACCTGGCCGAGCTGAATCAACTGAACCGCCAACTGCTGATCAAACTCTACAAACGCAATCCCCGTGAGCTGAAGAAACATCCCGGCAACACGATCGAATCCAGGCTACGCCAAGTGAAGCTGCCACCGCCGGGACAGCAACCCAACTATCGCTTTGCCGAGCTGGACAACCGTGTCGGCGAAGCAGCCCTTCGACTGGCCTTCGATGCTGATTTTCGCGGTGACCGGGTGTTCGCACTGGTGGTCGGGATTAAAAGCATGCTGCACGCCTCCTACAGCATGAAGACCGAACTGTTCCTGCTTGATGAATTAAACCAGCAACTGCTGTACAACAGCGCCCGAAACCTGGAGATCGCCAACTGGCGCTTGAACAACTTCCGTAATAATAAAGGTCAGTTGTTGCTGCTGAGCAACGGCTATCAGGACGGTATCGCCAATCTGAGCTTCGAACGCCTGTTCGGCAAGATGATTTTGATTCAGGATATGATGGCCAAGGTCGTAGCCGATCGAAACAACCGCACCATCAACACGGTCGTCCACAGCGTGGCATCGACCACCTTCCTGCCAATCCCGTTTTAAACCTGAATCCCGGATGCGGGTCCAATCCGGCTAGCGAATCGGCTTGTTGACCCGGATCTGATCGCAGGCGTGATTCTCATTCAAAAACAGCGTTACATCCGCCCGCTCCGGCATGTCATCCAGCATCATCCGGGTCAGGCGCTCGTAATGCATGATAAAGCGGCGAATCTCCGCCTCGCTCATGATCCGCAAACCATCGGGCTGCCCGGCCTCATGCAGATGCCGAATTCGTTCGGCCAGTTTTTTTTCCTGCAGCGTACGCCACTCGAACACCTGCGCCATGCTGGGGACTTTCAGCATCACCAACAGATCCACCATCCCGAATAGCTGCTGATAGGGCCCCTTCAACTGGTCATTAACATAGCTACGCCAGATCGCGTTCGGATCTTCCTTGGCTTCGAGTTCGTTAACCGGCTCGATCAAGGCCGCATCACACTGAGCTTCGGCCCCCAGGCACCAACCGTCCAACACCACCACATCGACGGCACCGAACCACTCCTGCCAGACCGACATCGGGCAGCGGTCATCGATCGACTTATCGAACACCGGAATTTTTACCACGCTTCCGCCGTGGGCCAGGCGCAGCTGTTCGATCAGCTCGATCCCCAAGCCGACATCATGGGTTCCGGGAACACCTCGTGTCGCCAACAGCGGATGGACATCCGCCGCCAGACGTTGGCGCTCTGCACGGGTTTTGTAGATATCGTCCAACGAGAAACCAACCACTCGCTGACCAAAGCCGGAGGAGAGCGTCACCTCCAGAAGGTTGAACAGGGTCGATTTACCCGAACCCTGAGCCCCGTTAATCCCAATCACCAAAGGCCCTGGCCGGCGTCGCTTGAACTCCATCAGCCAAGAAGCCAACGGCACATAGATACGTTCCAGCATCTCCACCAGACCGATATCGACCTTGAGGCTCTTGAGGGTGGTGGAAAACTCGGCTTCAACCGCTTCGACCGCTCGACGGCGGTCGGCCGGGTCTCGAAACAGCTGATCTTCAGGCCAACGGGTCAACAGGGTCACTTCATACTCCGAAGGTAGTTAACAGGAATAATTTCAAGATGGCGGCAACAGACTCAATAATCAACTGGATGGTTACGGAACCATTCGATAACCGCTTGAATCTGCTCGGGCTCCATCAACGAAGGCGCATGCCCCAGCTCAGGGTAGCTCAGTAATGCCAGGTTCGGGTTCTGCTGCATCCGCTCCACGGTGGATCGTTCCAACACATCGGAACGCTCTCCCCAGATCAACAACTGACGACAACGGATCTGTTGCCACAGCGCCCACAGATCGACATCGTCACCTGCCGCTTGACGACTGTATTCGCCGATGACCGGATCATAATGCAGCGCCCACTGCTCTTCGTCCTCGGTACGCCCCTTATCAACACACTGTCGCGCGCTATGCTGGGCCAGATGCTGCCATTGCCGATCCTCGAGCTGGCCAAAATCGGCATATACCTCACGCAGGTAATTCTCGACCGCTTCCAGCGAACCGAAGCGCTGATCGAGGCCGACATAATCCCCGATTCGTTTAAGGCAGGAGCGGCTGATAAACGGACCGATATCGTTCAACACCAGCCGTTGTATCGGTGAATTCGGCAATGCCGCCATCAACATTCCGATCAAGCCCCCCATCGAGGTTCCCAACCAGTCCACCCGTTCTACATTGAGCCGGGCCAGCAGCGCCACCATGTCATTGAGGTACTGAGTCAATTCGTAAGGGCTACCCGGGGGCAACCAATCGCTCTGACCGCGACCGACAATATCCGGACAGACCACCCGAAAGTCCCTCGACAGTGCCAGCGCCAGCTCATCAAAATCACGGCTGTTGCGAGCCAGCCCATGGACACAGACCAGCACACGCTGGTTCTCGACCGCGCCCCACTCGTGATAGACCACCCGGTGGAATCCTTGCGGATTCAGTGACAGAAAACTCTCGGTGCGCATAGCTGCCCTCCTTTGCTGCCGGACCGACCGGCGATGGATATAGCAAACATACCACAGGGTAGCCGCAGGAAAAGAGGCTGTGGGGAGTCGAAAGACTGCGCGGCAAACCGATAGGCGGCGGGTTAGAAAGGCAGTGCCAACTGCCGATCGGCCATCACAGGTTCATCACTGAAGCGAACACCAACCCCCAACAACCGCACCGGGCGCTTCCCCCGCTCAAAACCCTGAACCAGCAACGGCCGATAAAGTGCCAGATTGATTCGATCATAACCGCAACTGTCGATCCGGGTTTCTACTGTCGTGCTGGTGAAATCAGAAAACTTCAGCTTCAACAACACCCCGGCAATCAGCTTGTCTGGCCCCTTACGCTCAAGCCGTCGCTGCAGTTTTTCAAACAGAACCGCCAGCGGCTCCTGACAGGTGCCAATATCGGGTAGATCGGTGGAGAAGGTGTGTTCGACACTCAGGCTCTTGCGTTCTCGAGTCGGCTGAACGTCACGCGGATCGATCCCGCGGCAGCGCTGATAGAGTCGCTCGCCCATGCTCCCCATCCACTGCTGCAGTTGCAAGAGCGAGTAGCGCTGCAGGTCCTCACAGAGGACCACCCCCTTCTCGGCAAGCTTGGCCGCTGTCACCGGGCCGACACCGGGGATTTTCTTAACCGGCAGCTGGCGGACAAAATCATCCACTTGATCGGGGCGCACCACCGTCAAGCCATCGGGCTTTTGCCAGTCACTGGCGACCTTGGCCAGAAATTTATTTGGCGCCACCCCCGCCGAGATCGTGATCCCCACCTCGTCGGCGACTTGCCGGCGAATCTGCTCTGCCATCAGGGTCGCACTACCATCGCACTGCTCACTCTGACTGACGTCCAGGAAAGCTTCGTCCAGCGACAACGGCTCCACCAATTCGGTGTACTGTCGAAAAATCTGATCGATCCGGGCCGATGCCTCGCGGTACTTCTCCATATTACCGGGCAGGATCCGTAGCTGCGGACAGAGTTTAAGCGCCAAACCCGAGGCCATGGCCGAACGGACACCAAACTCTCTCGCCGGGTAGTTACAGGTTGCAATCACTCCCCGTCGACTGGGGTCGCCACCGATGGCAAAGGGAATCGCCGCGAGCGACGGGTCATCGCGCATCTCGACCGCGGCGAAAAAACAGTCGCAATCGGCATGAATAATTTTTCGCTGCATAGCGCAACCACACCTGAAATTGGGTACAACAGACCTCAAACAACTGTACATACATACAGATAAAAACACCAGAAGCCTGACCCTCAAAGGGCTGTAGTAACAACTTGCTGGCCCCATTTGAGGGGGTAAAGTGGCCCCAAAACACCACCTAAAATATAGAACATATTATTGCTATTTCTGCATTGCACCAATTTATACAACTGGCACATCTGTAAAAAAACAGCATTTTTTGTCGAAAAAAACAAAACTTCGAGACTATCTATCGAAGCTTTTATCCTAGAATTTCTCCTGATCACGCAACATAACTACGCAAGACATACCAGAGGATAAACAACATGCTGATCGGTGTACCTAAAGAAATAAAAAACCACGAATACCGTGTTGGCCTGACTCCGGCTTCCGTTCAGGAGCTGATCAACCGTGGCCATCAGGTCATTGTTGAAACCAACGCCGGTGCCGGTATCGACTTCTCCAACGAGGAGTACGTTGCCGCAGGTGCTGAGATCGTCGAAACTGCCGCCGAAGTATTCGAGCGCGCTGAGATGATCGTCAAAGTTAAAGAGCCCCAGCCGCAAGAGTGCGAAATGCTGCGTGAAGGCCAGCTGCTTTACACCTACCTGCACCTGGCTCCAGACCCCAAGCAGACCGAGCTGCTGGTTAAGTCCGGCGCAACCTGTGTTGCCTACGAAACCGTAACCGACGAGCGCGGCGGCCTGCCGCTGCTGGCACCGATGTCTGAAGTTGCCGGCCGTATGTCCATCCAAGCCGGTGCTCACCACCTCGAGAAGGCCGAAGGCGGCCGCGGCGTCCTGCTGGGCGGCGTACCGGGTGTTGCTCCGGCTAAAGTACTGGTTATCGGTGGTGGTGTTGTTGGTGACAACGCAGCCGCGATGGCTGTTGGTATGGGCGCTGACGTTACCATCCTTGACCGCTCCCTGCCGCGTCTGCGTCAACTGGATGCCGACTACGAAGGTCGCGCCAAGTGCGTTTACTCCACCGGCAATGCGATCGAAGAGTACGCGCTGGAAGCTGACCTGGTCATCGGTGCGGTTCTGATCCCGGGCGCAGCAGCTCCCAAGCTGTTGACTCGCGACATCATCAGCCGCATGAAGAAAGGCGCCGTTGTTGTCGACGTTGCGATCGACCAAGGCGGTTGCTTCGAAACCTCCAAGGCTACCACTCACCAGGAGCCGACCTACGTGGTTGACGATGTGGTTCACTACTGTGTGGCCAACATGCCTGGCGGCGTAGCTCGTACCTCTACCATGGCCCTGAACAACGCCACTCTGCCGTACGCGCTGGCCCTGGCTGAGAACCCCAAGCAGGCTCTGCTGAGCGACAAGCACCTGCTGAACGGTCTGAACGTTCACAAAGGCATGGTGACCTACAAAGCCGTCGCCGATGTGCTGGGTTACGACTACGTTCCGGCCGAACAGGCTCTGCAAGAGTAATCAGCACCCCTTGCTGGTAATGAAAAAGGCGCATGAAGATGCGCCTTTTTTTGTTACCCCAATCAAGCAGCAAAAGATGTTATCGGCCGACTCAGGCCCTCACCGGGTTTGAACGCGGCAAGTGAGCCTCCAGGCCCGCATTTTCCAACGCCCGATTCAACATCTGGCGGATTTCGGTTTCACTCTGCATCCGCAAAGCATTCTCTACCAGCCCGATCGATTGCTCGTGGGTCACCGAGCGCACCACGTGCTTGATACGCGGCAAACTGTGGGCATTCATACTAAACGACTTCACCCCCATTCCCATTAACAGCAACACAGCCGCCGGATCAGCAGCCAGCTCGCCACACAGACTCACCTCCAAACCATGCTTGTAAGCCTGCTCGGTGACATAGTTGAGCGCTCGAACCACGCTCGGATGCAGCCGGGAGAACAGATTGGCAACGCTCTGATTGTTGCGATCCACCGCCAACAGATACTGGGTCAGGTCGTTGGTACCGATGGAGATAAAGTCCAACCGCCAGGCCATATAGTCGAGCAGGAACAGAGTCGAAGGCACCTCAACCATGATCCCGACCGGTGGTTTCTCAACCACCACCCCCTCGGTCTGCAACCCTTTAAAGGCCTTGCGAAGCAGCTCGAAGAAACTGTCCACCTCATCCACCGAACTGACCATCGGCAGCAGGATCTTCAGGTTACCCAGGCCTTCGTTGGCCCGCAGCATCGCCCGAATCTGACCGAGGAAGATCTCCGGATGATCGAGGGTAAAACGGATCCCGCGCCAGCCCAGGTACGGATTATCCTCTTCCACCGGAAAGTACGGCAGCGGTTTGTCACCACCGATATCCAGCGTTCGCATCGTCACCGGCCGCGGGTGGAAAGCCTTCAACACCTTACGATAGATGCGGAACTGTTCCTCTTCGGTGGGGAAGCTGTCATGGATAATGAATGGAATCTCGGTGCGGTAAAGCCCGACCCCCTCAGCCCCTTTCTCCAGCCCCGGCGAAATATCCGACAACAACCCGGTGTTGACCATCAGCGTCACCCGATGCTGGTCCAGGGTTTCCGCCGGCAACTCCTTCAGCTTTTCCAGCGAGCGGTCGAACTCATTATCTCGTCGAGCCAGGCGGGTAAATTCGGCACGCAGCGCAGAAGATGGCTGAAAATGCACTCGTCCTTGATAACCATCGACAATCGCGGACTTACCGGTCAGCCGTCGCAGCGGCAGCTCACCCACCCCCATCACCGCCGGAATACCCAGGGCACTGGCCAGTATCGCCGTATGGGACAGGGCCGAGCCCTGCTGGCAGATGATACCGACCAGCTTGTCGCGGGGAACTTCGGCAATATCGGAGACCCCGACCACATTTCCGACCAGCACGATCGGCTGGTCATAGCTGATCGTTTCGGCATCCGGCTCCATCAAGTACTTCAATAATCGCAGACCGATGCTGCGAATATCTTCACTTCTGGCCTTGAAATAGGGATCTTCCATCGCTTCGAAAATGGCGGCGTGTTCTTCAATCACCACCTTCAAGGCCGCCGCCGCATCGGCGCCGTCACTGATTCGCTGTCGGATCGCATCCTGCAGGTCGGCCGAGTCAAGAATCAGCCGATAGGCATCAAAGATCGCCTGCACATCGCCGGGTGTACCGGCCATCTGCTCATGCCCCTTGTCCAGCTCTTCGTGCACCAGCTTGACGGCATGTCCAAAACGCTCCTGTTCGGCGGCCGGATCCAGCGCACAGATATCCTCGACATCCTTGAAACTCAGGGTACTGCCGGCGGCCACCAGGCGGCCGATACCGATACCGGTAGAGCCGATAATGCCGTTGACGAAGCTGTTACTTTTCTTACTGGTTTTGATCAGCTCGGCAATCTTGCCACTGTTGATCGCATCCTTGAGGGTTCCGGATAGGTGGGCCGCGATGGTGACCAGGAAGGCTTCATCTTCATCGTCGAATCGGCGCGTGGCTTGCTGTTGTACGACCAGCACCCCAACCAGCTTGCGATAGTGGATGACCGGCGCGCCCAGAAACGCATGAAAAGCCTCTTCCTGCGCCTGGGGGAAGTAGTGAAACTGGGGATGCTTGGGTGCGTCTTCGATATTGAGCAGCTGCTGCTGTTCACCGACCATCCCCACCAGGCCATCTCCCAACGGCATTCGGATGGTACCGACGCAGGAAGCGTCCAACCCCAGGGTGTGCATCAACACCAGCTCGGACTGATCCGTATCGAACAGATAGATACTGCAGACATCGACCCCCATCACCTCTTTGACCTGGGATGAGATCATCCGCAATTTTTCGTCGAGGGAAGCGGCCGTATTAACGTCTTGAACAATCCGCTGCATCCGGGCAAGGCTGGGCATGTAGCACTCCTGCATCAGCTTCGATAAACCTTCATCTTCGACGATCGTTGGCGAAAAATAAAGGCTGAAATCGGCGCTAACGCAGGAGATCAGGACTAAGAGAGGGGATTATTCCTTACGGGGACCGGGAGCGACCGGAAAAGGGGTGACCTGGCCTTTGGCCTCGCTGACCTTACTGACCCCCTCTTTCTCGACCTCATCGATACGCACGATCGCATGCATCGGAATAAAGCTGCGGCGTACATCGCCAAACAGGCTCTTGAGCCGCTCCTCACCGGGATCAACCAGCATCTGCGAACGACTACCGAACACAAACTCTTCAATTTCGATAAAGCCGTACATATCGGCCTGATAGACCTGGCGGGCGTAAACTTCGAATAATTCATCCTGGTTGACAAACAGGACACGGTAGATAGCACTGGATTCCTTCATCACCACAATCCGGCAAACTTGATCGGCGGCAAAAATAGGGATAATCGGCAGCGAATGCAAGGGAGTTCAACGCTGGCGATCCACCTAAGCAAGGCGGTATAATTGCGCGTTTTGTGTTCACCACCGGGTCGGTCCGCAAAACCTATTCACGAGTCCGCCCGGCGTATTGTTTAAAGGTACTACCTTCATGGCCAAAAAGCTGTATATCAAAACCCACGGTTGTCAGATGAACGAGTACGACTCGTCACGGATCTCCGACCTGCTGGGCGAGAGCCATGAGATGGAACTCACCGAGAACCCCGACGAAGCCGACGTGCTGCTGCTCAACACCTGCTCGATCCGTGAAAAGGCGCAGGAGAAGGTGTTCCATCAGCTGGGCCGCTGGAAAAAACTGAAGCAGGATCGCCCCGAAGTAATGATCGGTGTCGGCGGCTGCGTCGCCAGCCAGGAAGGTGCCGCCATCCGCGAACGCGCCCCCTACGTCGATATGGTTTTCGGCCCCCAGACCTTACACCGGGTGCCCGAGATGGTTGACCTGACCGCCCAGGGCAAGAGCGGTCATGTCGATGTCAGCTTCCCCGAGATCGAAAAATTCGATCGTCTGCCCGCCCCCACCGTCGAAGGGGTCGAAGCCTATGTCTCGGTGATGGAAGGCTGTAGTAAATACTGCACCTTCTGTGTCGTCCCCTACACCCGCGGCGAAGAGGTCAGCCGTCCGGTCGGTGACATCCTGCTTGAGGTCGAGCAACTGGCCGAACAGGGCGTTCGCGAGATCAACCTGCTGGGCCAGAATGTCAACGCCTATCGGGGTCAGGGCGATATCGACGGCGTCGGAATTGAAAATGTCGACCTGGCCGAACTGATCGGCTACGTCGCCGCCATCGATGGTATTGATCGAATCCGCTTCACCACCTCCCACCCGGTCGAGTTCAGCGATAGTCTGATCCAGGCCTTCGCCGAGATTCCGGAGCTGGTCAGCCATGTCCACCTGCCGGTACAAAGCGGTTCAGACCGAATTCTGATGGCGATGAAGCGAGGCCACACCGCGCTGGAGTACAAATCCAAGATTCGCCGTCTGCGTAAGGCACGGCCGGATATCTCTCTGTCGTCCGACTTTATTATCGGCTTCCCGGGTGAGACCGAGGCGGACTTCGAGGCCACCATGAATCTGATCCATGAGATCGGCTTCGACAACTCGTTCAGCTTTATCTACAGCCCGCGTCCCGGCACACCAGCGGCGGAGCTCCCCGACGATACCGACGAGGAGACCAAAAAGCAGCGCCTGCAGATTCTGCAGCGCCGGATTGTCTCCCAGGCGATGGACATCTCCACCGCGATGGTCGATACCGAGCAGCGGATTCTGGTCAGCGGCTTCTCCAAGCGCGATCCGGGTAAGCTGCAGGGACGCACCGAGAACAACCGGGTGGTCAACTTCCAATGCGACGATCCGGAATTGATCGGTCACTTTGCGACCGTTCGGATTCTACAGGCGTTCCCGAACAGCCTGGCCGGTGAGCTGATCAGCAGCGAACTGGATCAGAATTCATAACTGCCGTACTGCTTTTGGATCATACTTAATTAACGATCTGTCATTAATTCACCGGCTGCCGCCGTGCCGGCGGCAGCCTGGAGCAACCTGAGGTCAGTAACCCCCTTGACTACCGATACCGCCGTCCGCTTCACCCTCGAACCGGACAACCCTTCCGACCTGGCCAACCTCTGCGGCCAGCTCGACGAACACCTGAAACTGATCGAGCAGCGCCTGGGCATCCAGATCCGCAACCGCGGCAACGACTTCCAATTGATCGGCGACCACCTGACCACCCAGGCCGTCACTGAAGTGCTGCGCGACCTCTATCGTGAAGCCGGCAAAGGCACCCAGCTGACCCCGGATCTGGTGCACCTGTCGCTGCAGCAGGCCGATCTGGAAACCAAGGCCGCGGCTAAAGCCCGGGACCAGGTTCAGATCAAAACCCGCAAGGCGCTGATCAAGCCCCGCGGGGAAAACCAAAACAGTTACGTGCGCAGCATCCGCGAGCTGGACATCAACTTCGGCATCGGCCCGGCCGGTACCGGTAAGACCTTTCTGGCCGTAGCCTGCGCCGTCGATGCGTTGGAACGCGACGAGGTCCGGCGTATCCTGCTGGTTCGTCCGGCGGTCGAGGCGGGCGAGAAGCTTGGGTTTCTACCGGGCGACCTGTCCCAGAAGATCGATCCCTACCTGCGCCCGCTCTACGATGCACTCTACGAGATGCTCGGGTTTGACACCGTCACCCGGCTGATCGAACGCAACGTCATCGAAGTCGCCCCGCTGGCTTATATGCGCGGCCGAACCCTCAACCATGCTTTCGTGATCCTGGATGAGAGCCAGAACACTACCCGCGAGCAGATGAAGATGTTCCTGACCCGGATCGGCTTCGGCTCCAGCGCAGTAATCACCGGTGATATCACCCAGATCGACCTGCCGCGCGGCACCGAATCGGGCCTCAAGCACGCCATGCGGGTGCTCGACAATGTCGACGGCATCGGCTTCACCCAGTTTCAGGCCAAGGACGTGGTTCGCCACCCGCTGGTGCAGCGGATCGTCCGTGCCTACGACAAGCACCAGAGCGAGACCGAATCTTGAGCATCGAATTGGATCTGCAACTGGCCAGCGATGCGGCTGGATTGCCGTCTGACGAACAGTTCCAGCAATGGGCCGAGCACGCACTCAAGGGGCGCCGAGAGCAGGCGGAGCTGACCATTCGTATCGTCGACGAAACGGAGAGCCAGCAACTGAACCGTGAATATCGCGGCAAGGACAAGCCGACCAATGTCTTATCCTTCCCTTTTGAAGCGCCGCCCGGAATCGAATTAGACTTGCTCGGTGATCTGGTGATCTGTGCTCCCGTGGTCGCACGGGAAGCCGATGAGCAGCACAAAGCGCTGTCGCACCACTGGGCACATATGTTGATCCACGGTATTCTGCACCTGCTCGGTTACGACCATATCAGTGATGAACAGGCCGCCGAGATGGAGCCGCTGGAAACCGAACTACTGGCCGCCTTGGGAATCGAAGACCCCTACGCGCCCCAGTGACCCCCGCGGGCAGAAGCCCGAGGGATTCGACGAGGCAAACTGACGATGCAAAGTGAGGCATCAACTGCATGAGCGAAGATCGATCGACCAACGGTCAGGGCGGCAAGTCCTGGCTGGATAGAATCACCCAAGCCTTCTCCGATGAACCCCGCGACCGTGATGATCTGCTGGTACTGCTGAAAAGTGCCGAAGACAGCCAGGTCCTGGACAGCGAAGCGCTTGGCATCATCGAAGGCGCCATGGCGGTCTCGGACATGCAGGTTCGCGATATCATGATTCCGCGTCCACAGATGGTTGTTATCGACTCCACCTTGACCCCTCAGCAGTTCCTCCCGGAGATGATCGATGCTTCTCACTCGCGCTTTCCGGTCATTGGTGAATCGCCGGACGAAGTGATCGGCATCCTGCTGGCCAAAGATCTGCTGCCGTTCCTGCTTCGCGAAAGCATCGACAGCATCAATATTCAGGACCTGCTTCGCCCGGCCACTTTCGTGCCGGAGAGCAAACGCCTCAACACCCTGCTGGGCGAGTTCCGTGCCACCCGCAGCCATATGGCAGTCGTCGTTGACGAGTACGGCGGCATCGCCGGTCTGATCACCATCGAGGATGTGCTGGAGCAGATCGTCGGCGAGATCGAAGACGAATATGACGCCGAAGAGGAAGACACCCCGATCAAGCAGATCGAGGAGAATGCCTATATCGTCAAGGCCCTGACCGAGATCGAAGACTTCAACGATTACTTCAACGCCCACCTGAATGACGACGAGTTCGATACCATCGGCGGTATCGTCACCCATTGCTTCGGCCACTTGCCGCAACGGGACGACCAGGTAGACTTCGAGGGCTTCCGCTTCAAGGTGCTCAACGCCGACAACCGGCGGATCCGGCTTTTACAGGTCTCACGACTGCAATCGAATAACTGACGGATTCATTCAGCTTGGATAACCGCAGCCGTCCTCGATGGTTTCCAGAATGGCGACTGAGCGGCCCGATGGGAGGCTTGGTTGCGCTGCTGGCCGGCGCGATCGCACCCTTGGGTTTTGCGCCGTTCGAGATCTGGCCGCTGAGCATTCTCTCTTGCGCACTGCTGCTGGCCTGCCTGCAGGCTAGCCCGAAACCGCGCCAAGCGGCATGGATCGGCTGGCTGTACGGGGTCGGTTTTTTCGGAGTAGGCGTATCCTGGGTCTACGTCAGCATCAACCAGTTCGGTAACGCACCGCCCTGGCTGGCCGGCTCTCTTACCGCTGCCTTTGTGATGGCGATGGCGCTGTTTTTCAGTCTCCATGGTTATCTGCACCGACGTCTGATCAACCGTTCCCCCTGGAGCATATGGCTCGGCTTTGGCGCACTCTGGGTGCTTGCCGAGTGGTTTCGCAGCTGGTTTCTGACCGGATTCCCCTGGCTGCTGCTGGGCTATGCCGGTATCGATAACTGGCTTGCCGGTTGGGCGCCTCTAACCGGGGTCTATGGCCTCAGCGGCTTCAGCGCCCTGCTGGCTGCCGCCCTCTACCTGATCGTTAGCTATCCGGGTCGGCAAAGCCTGCTGCGTCTGGGGCTGAGCCTGCTACCTTTTGCACTCGGAGCGCTGCTGCAACAACACAGCTGGACCCAATCCGCCCCCACGGCTCCGATTCGCGTCGCGCTGGTACAGGGCAATATTCCCCAAGAGCTGAAATGGCATCCCGATTACCGCGATTCGATCATCGATCACTACCTTTCTTTAAGCGAGCCGTTACTGGAGGAAGGTACCGACAAAGCCGACCTGATTATCTGGCCGGAAACCGCCATCCCGTTGCTTTACCATCAAGCCCGGGCGCGCTTGCAAGGGTTTGATGCCCAGCTTAGCCGCAGCAGAACCGGATTAATCAGCGGCATTCCCTACCGCTCGGCCCTCGAACCCAATACGCCACCCAGATTCCATAATTCGATCATGGCACTGGGCAGTGCCGACGGGCTTTATCACAAGCAACGACTGGTGCCTTTCGGTGAATATGTGCCTCTGGAGAAGTGGCTGCGGGGCCTGATCGACTTCTTCGACCTGCCGATGTCGAGTTTCTCGCTGGGACCGGAGCAGCAACCGGCCCTGCAACTGGCTCAACCTGACACAACCATCAAGCTATCGGCTTCGATCTGCTATGAGATCGTCTATCCGGACCTGATCGCCTCAGGTGCCAAACAATCCCAACTGTTGTTAACCATCAGCAACGACAGCTGGTTCGGCGACAGCCTGGCGCCCCACCAGCACCTGCAGATGGCCAGAATGCGCGCATTGGAAAACGGACGCTACCTGCTACGGGCTACCAACAACGGCATCTCCGCACTGGTCAGCCCCCAGGGCGAACTGCTCTTTCAAGGTCCACAATTTGTTGTCGACGTGCTTCAGCTAACCGCCGAACCGATGATTGGCCTCACCCCCTTTACCCGCCTGGGGTCGACCCCGGTTCTGGTGCTTTGCCTGCTGCTGTTGGGACTCCTCCAATTCAGGACTCCTCTGCCAAAGCCCCACTCTAAAGACGCCGTCTGAGCCCTCCCGCGGCTTCAAAACTCTTTCTGAATCGAGGTCATCTAACCAAATTTTTTCCTGTTTTAGCCACGCTTGCGGTGGGATCTACTGACCAAATAGAAATTCGAAAACTAGACCGAGATCAAAAAGCTTAGGTAAAACCCTTATTCATACTGGCTTTATCCCGTCTGCCAAGATACTGTTAGCCACCCTACTAAAGAATAATAAACCTAGTCCCGCAGTTTGGAGATTAAGGAACATGGGCCTGAACCTTACCTTCCGTCGCAAGATCGCCTTGGCGATTGCACTTACCGCCGCCGGTACCATCGCCCTCTGTCTAACGGCGCTGTTATCACTTAAATCCGTCACCAATTCATCTGAACAGGTCAGCCAACTCGGTGATGTCGCCGACGCACTGATGGAGTTACAGATAGAACTCTATGCGCTGGTCGAGCAGCGGGCACAGCTGACGCCCGATAATCTCGAGCGCTTCAGCCAGGATCAACAGCAGATTCTGTCGGTCTTCGTTCCCGCTCTGGAGCAGGCCAGCAGCAAGACCGAAGACAGCGTTCAACAACACACCGCCGGCATTCCGGCTCTGGTACGCGAGCATCTTCAAACGCTGGCGAACTGGACTCAATTGAAAACAACCTTTGGGATGAATTCCGACCTGGGTCTGCACGGCAAGCTCAACCAGGTGGGTGAGCAACTCAACGGCCTGGTTTCGAATTTTTCCGGCTTAGCCGGAATCATGCAGGAGGTCAGACAATTCGAGAAAGACTTCCTGATCGAGGCCGACCCCGAAAAATCGCAGCTGGCACTGGAAGCCTTGACCGATCTGAAAACCAATCTGACCGAGTTTGGATTCGAAAATTACGTCAAAGTCGCCGAGGAATACGAAGCCGCCCTGAACGAGGTAACCGCCAGCTATGGAGAAGTGCTGAAGCTGGAGCAACAGCTGATCAATCAGGTCGGCAGCATTATCGTCGCCGCCGGTGAAGCCGAACACTATATCGAGGACGAGGTGATGGTAGGGGCCAATGCCGCCTCGCTGCAGACCGTCGAACGCGCCCAGGCCACCATGATTGGGGTCGGTATTCTGGTGCTGGCAGTGGTGATAGCGCTGCTGGCCTGGACCGGCATCGGTGCGATTCGCGGTCTCAATCGAACCATCAGCACGCTGAACCAGATCGCTGGCGGTAACCTGACCGTCAAAGTGGAAAAGCAGACGGACGACGAATTCGGTCAACTGGCCGATGCAGTGAACCAGATGACCGACGACCTGCACGGCATTGTCAGCCACGTCACCACGACCAGTAATGAGCTCAGCGGCATGTCCGGCTCGTTGTCGTCGGCGGTAGAGAATATCGCCACCAGCAACAGCTTCACATCGGAGCAGACCACCTCAATGGCCGCCGCCACCGAACAGATGAACGCGACCGTTGCCGAAGTGGCGCAAACCACGCTGAAGGTCAACGACGGTGCCAAGCAGGCCCACCAGGCCGCCAATGAGGGCGGGCAGGTTATTTCCCGCGCCCTGGAAGCACTCAGCGACGTCGCCGAGGTGGTCAATCAAAATGTGGAACAGATGCATGAGCTGGGCCGTCGATCAGAGAAAATCGATGTCGTGATCGAGGTGATCAAGAACGTCGCCGAGCAGACCAACCTGCTGGCGCTGAACGCCGCTATCGAAGCAGCCCGGGCCGGTGAAGCGGGACGGGGCTTCGCCGTGGTGGCGGACGAAGTCAGAACCCTGGCCGAGAAAACCGTCGGTGCTTCCAACGAGATCACCGAGATCGTCAATGAGTTGCAAAGCGGCACCCGCAACGCCATCACCTCGATCGAGACCGGTCGCGAAAGCGTCGAACGTGGCAACCAGTATGGTATTGAAGCGGCCGAAGCGGTTCGCTCTATCGAAGACCAGGTCGAGACCGCCTCCGATCAAACCCAGCAGATTGCGGTTGCGATTGAACAGCTGGCCAGTACGGTAAAGGAGATCGCCGAAAACATGGAGCAGGTATCCGGCTCGTTGGATCAAAGCTCGGCAGAGTCCAGCGCCATCGTCGATGCCAGCCAGCAGGTGGCTACCCGTGCTATCGATCTGAAGCAGATTACCGCCAGGTTCCAAGTGAGCGGTTAACCTCGTTGCTGCCCCAGTCGCCCTGTCCCCTTGAGATTCCAATATCAAGGGGACAGGCCAATTTGCAGTTAACTTTCACGAGGTTGTAACATTCACTCGCCCCATAAATCCTGACATTTAATAAATCACTGACAATCACCCACCATGGAACGAGCGCAGCCCCTATCCACGCAGAGCAGCGGAACTGATCAGACAGCAGATCGGCTCAGCAACCGCTATCGGGTTCTGTTCAGCGACTCCAAGGTACCGATGCTGCTGATCGACCCAACGGACGGGGCGATCATTGATGCCAATGATTGTGCATGCCACTACTACGGTTACGATCGTGCGCAGATTACGGCGATGAAAATCAGTGAAATCAACCAGTACACCGAGGAAGAGGTTAACTTGGAAATGCGCCGGGCCATGGCCGAGAAGCGCAACCACTTTTTCTTTGTACACCAGCTGGCCAGCGGAGACCTGCGCCATGTTGAAGTGCACTCCGGTAAAGTCGAGATCGATGGGCAGGATTTCCTGTTCTCGATTATCCATGACATCACCGACCGCTATGCCGCCGAGCAGCAACTGAAATCGCTGAATCAGGACTTCATCACATTACTCGAGAACACCTCAGATTTTATCTACTTTAAAGACAAGGACAGCCGATTCAGATTCTGCAGCCAACGATTAGCCAATATCACCGGCCATACCAGTTGGCGAGAGATGATAGGCAAGCATGATTCAGAAGTCTTTCCCGAAGAGATGGCAAAAATCTATTCCGAGGAAGAGCGGCCCATCTTTAAACAGGGTGTCCCCCTGCTGGATCGAGTCGATCCTTTTTTTGATGAGCAGGGAGAAAAAGGCTGGGTCAGCACCAACAAATGGCCCGTGCTGGACAAATCCGGAAAGGTCGATGGTATTTTCGGTATTAGCCGCGACATTACTGATACTTATAAGTCTGAGCAGCAGCTTCGAATTGCGGCCAGCGTCTTTGATAACGTCAGCGAAGGCATTATTATTACCGACGCTTCCGGTATGATTATTGAAACTAATGAGGCGTTTTGTAGTTTATCGGGTTATTCCAAAGAAGAGATTATTAATACCAACCCCCGCTTTCTAAAATCCGGCTATCACGATCCCAGTTTCTTTGCCCAGATGTGGCATTCTTTACGTACTAAGGGTGTCTGGAAAGGAGAAACCTGGAATCGCCGTAAAGATGGTCAACTGTTTGCCTGTCGTACCACCATCAAGGCGGTTGCCAGCCCGGATGGAAGCATCAGCCAGTTTATCGGGGTATTGACCGATATTACCGCGTTGATGCGTCATCACGAAGAGGTGGAACAGCTGGCCTACTATGACACCCTGACCCGGCTACCCAATCGCACATTGCTGTCTGATCGTCTGGCTCAGGCCCTGGCAAACGCCAAGCGGCATCAAAACACCATCGCCATCTGCTTTCTCGACCTCGACAACTTCAAACCGGTTAACGATCAGTTCGGCCATCGGGCTGGAGACCTGTTGCTGGTTGAGATCGCCAACCGCATTAACGAGTGCATCCGTGAAGAAGATACCGTAGCACGCCTGGGCGGCGATGAATTTGCGTTGGTGTTGACGCAACTAAAGAGTCACGCCGACCTGGAACAGGTTATCAAGCGGGTACTGGTCTCGATCACCCACCCGTTCAGCCTGCCCAACAAAAAGATGGTCGCGGTTTCAGCCAGTATCGGTATCTGCCTATACCCTGACTACCCCCACGATGGGGATCTACTGCTTCGTTATGCTGATCTAGCCATGTACAAAGCTAAAGAGATGGGTAGGAACCAATATTTTATTTACCAAGAGGATAAGTTTTAATTTCGATAAATCACCAAAGCATTTAAATCAGCATCGAATTAAATACTGCGAGTTTTATTTTAAATAAAAGCCAAGAGAACAAATAACCTATCCTCCTTTGAATTATTTTTATTGGGATTTCACCCCCTTTTCTCTCTCCCGCCTCTTATAACAACCTGGAATATCCTTAAAAGAATAACAACCAGTCAACACCCTAATGACTCGCCAATATATCGTTATTCCTACGACTAATTGCATTTTACCCGGTAGCCTCTTAATATCTCGCATCCATTCTATTCAGCGACCGGTAACCCAAGATGCTAGATATTGCCAAGGCCAATCAAGAACTCCTTAATGCGTCACCGCAACAGATCATTGAATGGGCGATTAAGCAGGCAAAAAACCCGATCACCACCACCAACTTCGGGCCCTTTGAAGCGGTAATTCTGCATATGGCGGTTCAGGTCAAAGCGGATATCCCCGTGGTTTGGATCGACTCCGGCTATAACACCCGCGAAACCTACAAGGTCGCTCAACAACTGATCGACACGCTGAACCTGAATATCGATGTGTACACTCCCAAGGTCAGCGCAGCTCGTTGCGATGCCGCTCTGGGCGGTATCCCCAGCGTCGACGATGAACGCCATGCCGAGTTCACCGAACAGTTCAAGCTGGAGCCTTTCGCCCGAGCGATGAACGAGTACCAGCCCGATGTCTGGTTGACGGCGGTACGCAGCGAGCAAACCGCATTCCGTCAGGAGATGGAGATTGTCGGCACCGGCCCCAACGGCGTCCTGAAGGTCGCTCCGCTGCTGCATTGGAAAGAAGCCGACATGCAGCGTTATCTGGAAGAGAACGACCTACCCAACGTGATCAAGTATTTTGACCCCACCAAGGCCCTGGCCAACCGTGAGTGCGGCCTGCACACCAAGCTCTGATCATCAGCTGGTAGCTCAACAAAAAAGGCAGCCAACTCGGCTGCCTTTTTTGCTCTATGGGTTTGGGTCACCGATCATCGATCGATCTATGATCCGATTATTGATTCCATATGCCGCTGTCCCGATGGAAAAAGCGGTTACTGCATTGATGACAAGGCTCAATCAGTGTCGTCTGAGGTAGCTTGACCAGGGCACCGCACTCCAGACAACGCAATTGTCCAGCCGCCGCCACCTCGCCGGCCAGGTAATCCTCCGGACCATGATCCAGTCGTAATTGCAGCTCGGTCTGATCGACACGGGTCTGATCGGCCAATCCGAACAACCGCTCCACCAGGGTGTATTCCAGCGCCTGCAGATCGAAGTTGAGCCAGTTGGCCAACCCCTCACCGGTTTTGTGCAATACCGTTCCCGCTTCACGAAGATCCCGTTGCAGGTAAGCCTGCAGCAGGTCCAACTCTTCACGGGTCATCTCTTCGGCGGCCAGCTCGATCCGGGCCGCTTCTTCTATCTGCTCCTTGATATAGGGCCAGGAATGCTCTTCAACTTTCCCGATCGACAGGTAAACCCGCTCCAACAGGCGGTTATAAACCTCAGGAGCGCTATCGGGCAACTTCGGCCCGGACTTTTGCGGATCTTTATCAGTCATATCCTCTCCTCCAACGGGCAAAAAACCTATCTGCCACAGCCTATCTATTGTATCCTAGCCGCTTTTCTCTACGCCCGATCCAAGCGGCGCGTAACAGTCGTAAACCACGGTTATTTAAGGCACATGAAAGAACAGTATCACCCGCAGTCGATCGAAGCCAACGCCCAGCAACACTGGGAGCAGAACAAGAGCTTCGAGGTCACCGAACAACCGGACAAAGAGAAGTTCTACTGCCTGTCGATGTTCCCCTACCCCAGTGGACGTCTGCACATGGGCCACGTGCGCAACTACACCATCGGCGATGTGATCACCCGCTACCAACGGATGCAGGGCAAAAACGTGTTGCAACCGATGGGTTGGGACGCCTTTGGCCTGCCGGCCGAAAATGCCGCGATCAAGAACAAGGTCGCCCCGGCCAAGTGGACTTACGAAAACATCGAGTACATGAAAGACCAGCTCAAGTCGCTGGGTTTTGGCTACGACTGGAGCCGCGAGGTGGCGACCTGTCATCCCGAGTATTACCGCTGGGAGCAGTGGTTCTTCACCAAGCTGATGGAAAAGGGCCTGGTCTACAAGAAGAACGCCATCGTCAACTGGGATCCGGTCGACCAGACCGTGCTGGCCAACGAACAGGTGATCGACGGTCGCGGCTGGCGCTCCGGCGCACTGGTCGAGCGTAAAGAGATTCCGCAGTGGTTCCTGAAGATCACCGACTACGCCGACGAGCTGCTGGCCGACCTCGACAAGCTGGAACACTGGCCCGAGCAGGTGCGCACCATGCAGCGCAACTGGATCGGTCGCTCCGAAGGGGTTGAGCTGTCATTCCACGTTGAGGGCGATGGCGACCTGACCGTCTTCACCACCCGCCCTGACACCCTGATGGGCGTTACCTATGTAGGTGTCGCGCCGCAACACCCACTGGCGCTCAAAGCCGCCGAGAACAATGCCGAGATGGCTGCCTTCCTGGAAGAGTGCAGCCACATGAAGACCGCCGAAGCCGATATGGCGACGATGGAAAAGAAAGGCATGGATACCGGCTTCAAAGCGATCCACCCGATCTCCGGCGAACCCGTCCCCGTCTTCGTGGCCAACTTCGTCCTGATGGAATACGGCTCCGGCGCCGTCATGGCGGTACCGGGCCATGACCAGCGCGACTGGGAGTTCGCCACCAAGTACGACCTGCCGATCAAGCAGGTGATCCAGCCGATCGACCCGAGCGTCGAGTATGACCTGAGCAAAGAGGCCTTCACCGACAAGGGTGAACTGGTCAACTCCGGTGAGTTTGACGGCCTGACGTCGGAAGATGCGTTCAAGGCGATCGCCTTCCACCTCAAGTCCGCCGGTCGCGGCGAAGTTCAGGTCAATTTCCGCCTGCGCGACTGGGGTGTTTCCCGTCAGCGTTACTGGGGTGCCCCGATTCCGGTGATCAACTGCGACAGCTGCGGCTCGGTTCCGGTTCCGGAGAAAGACCTGCCGGTGGTACTGCCCACCGATGTTGATTTTGATGGCTCCGGCTCCCCGATCAAGTCGATGCCCGAATTCTACGAAACCAGCTGTCCGAAGTGTGGCAAGCCGGCAACCCGTGAGACCGACACCTTCGACACCTTTATGGAATCGTCCTGGTATTACGCCCGCTACGCCTCACGCAGCTGCGACAACGCAATGCTCGACGATGCGGCCAACTACTGGGCACCGGTCGATCAATATATCGGCGGTATCGAACACGCGATCCTGCACCTGCTCTACTCGCGTTTCTTCCACAAGCTGATGCGCGACCTGGGCCTGGTCGATTCCGACGAACCGTTCGAGCGCCTGCTGACCCAGGGCATGGTACTGGCCGAAACCTACTACCGTGAAGACGAAAAAGGCGGCCAGAGCTGGTTCTCGCCGCAGGAAGTCAGCGTCCAACGGGACGACAAAGGCCAACTGACCAGCGCGACCCTGAGCAGCGACGGCCAGCCGGTCCAGTTCGGCGGGATCACCAAGATGTCGAAGTCGAAAAATAACGGCATCGACCCGCAGGTGATGATCGATCGTTTCGGCGCCGATACCGTGCGCCTGTTCATGATGTTCGCGGCACCGCCCGAGCAATCACTTGAATGGTCTGATTCCGGCGTCGAAGGCGCACACCGCTACCTGAAGCGTCTGTGGAAGCTGGTGTTCGATCATGTCAGCCGTGGTCCGGTGGAAGCACTGGACAAAGCTAACCTCAACGACAAGCAGCGCGAAGTGCGGCTCAAGACCCACGAGACTATTCAGAAGGTTTCCGACGATATCGAGCGCCGTCAGACGTTCAACACCGCCATCGCTGCGGTGATGGAACTGTCCAACACCGTCAGTCGCTTTATCGACGTCAGCCCACAGGGTCGAGCGGTCGTCCAGGAGGCGCTGGAAGCGGCTGTTCAGTTGCTGTCACCGATCGTTCCCCATGTTGCCCATCAGCTCTGGAGCGAACTGGGTCATGAATCGGAGCTGCTGGACAGCGCCTGGCCGCAGGTCGATAAAGGAGCTCTGGTTCGCTCCAGCATCGAGATCGTAGTTCAGGTCAACGGCAAACTGCGTAGCAAGATCCAGGTTGCCGCCGATGCCGACCGGGATCTGGTCCAACATGCCGCGCTGGCCGATGAAAATGTTCAGCGTTTCACCCAGGATGCCACCATCCGTAAGGTTATCGTGGTGCCCGGAAAACTGGTCAACATCGTAGTAGGCTAAGTATGCTCAAAATCGCCGTAAAAACGCTGTTTACTCTGACGCTGCTGGGGATGCTCAGCGGCTGCGGCTTCCAGCTGCGTGGTGTGACTCCGATCCCAGACGAACTCAGAACCCTGCATCTGCAGGGTAATGAGCGCAGTGCGATGTATCAGACAGTCGAACGGACCCTGAAGAGTAGCGGCGTAAGCCTGGTCGACTCGGCCCAGCAAGCGCCCTACACAATCGAGTTGATCTCCGACAGCCTCGACCGCCGTTCAGCCTCGCTCAATACTCGCGCTAAAGTGGAAGAGTACGAACTGCGCGCCCGGCTTCGCTACCAGATTTTGGACAGTGAAGGCGAAGTCGCGATTCCAGAAACCGAACTCTATACCGAGCGCACCTACGACTACGACGAAAACAGCGTTAACGCCAAAGAGGCCGAAGAGGCGCTGTTACGCAAAGAGATGCGTCAAACTCTGGCTGGCCAGCTGGTTCGGCGCTATCTGAGCCTGGCCGAACAGCAGAGCCGCTGATAACGCGCCATGAAACTCAAACCGGAGCAGCTCGGCAGCCACCTGAAGCAACCGTTGCAACCGGTGTACCTGCTGACCGGTGATGAACCCCTGCTGGTTCAGGAGGCGGGAGATCAACTTCGCGCCGCCGCCCGCCAGCAGGGTTTCAGCGAGCGCGAGGTGTTTCATGCCGAACCCGGCTTCAGCTGGGACAGTCTGCTCGAGAGCAGCCAGAGCCTATCGCTGTTTGCAGAGCGACGACTTATCGAGCTGCATATTCCCAACGGAAAGCCAGGTACCAAAGGTGCCGAAACCCTCAACCGGTTGTTGGCGCCAGCTCCCGAAGACACTCTGATCCTGATCTACTGCCCTCGACTCGATGCCAGCGCACAACGCAGCAGCTGGTTCAAAGCGATCGATAAAGCCGGGGCGATCCTGCAATTCTGGCCGGTGGAAGCCAATCGACTGCCGGGCTGGATCCAGCAGCGCTGTCGTGGTCTGGGACTATCCATCGATCCGGATGCCGCTCAACTTCTGGCCGATCGCGTCGAAGGCAACCTGCTCGCGGCGGTGCAGGAGATCGAGAAGCTCAA
Organism: Motiliproteus sp.; assembly: GCF_965230735.1. GTDB lineage: Bacteria > Pseudomonadota > Gammaproteobacteria > Pseudomonadales > Balneatricaceae > Motiliproteus. The sequence continues at coordinate 2,032,535 of NZ_OZ246016.1, read as the reverse complement.
ACTACTCAGCCCCGACAACAGCCTTAGCGAACAGCTGGTCGGCGGAGGTGTTGCCAACAACGCCCGATACGATACCTTTGCGCTCGTCGATGCAGCATTGGCGGGTAACAGCAGTCGCTGCCTCAGGGTACTGCAGGGACTACGCGGCGAAGGCGTTGAGCCGATCCAAATCCTCGGCAGCCTTAGCTGGGAAGTTCGTAAACTGAGTGAACTCAAACAGCACCCGGGCCCTCTGAACGATGCACTGTTCAAAAAGCAGCGAATCTTCGGCAAGCGACAGGCGCTAGTTGGTCAGGCCCTAAAACGCCTGCAACCTCTGCAGCTCAATCGAATGCTCCAGCTTTGCGCGGCCATCGACCAGTCGATCAAGGGAATGTGTAATCAAGACCCTTGGCAACAACTGGCCGAATTGAGCCTTCAGCTCTGTGGGCAGCCCTGCCTAGCCGACCTGACCGACTAGCCTCAGCACTATCCTCAACACTTTCAAACAAACGTTTTATTGACCTATCTCAATGGCCTAGTCGGTAGACAGTGCGCCAGATCAACGTTTGAAAACGACTTAGCCGCTACCCTTTAGCTTGTATAGCCCCAACTGTGCCCAAACCCTGGAATAAGACCGTGCAAAAAGGCTTCACACTGATAGAGCTGCTGATCACCGTATCTCTGATTGCCATCCTGGCAGGCCTGGTCGCACCCGGCTTTAGTAGTTTTATTCAGGACAACCGCTTAACCAGCCAGATCAACACCCTGATCGGTGTCATCCATATGGCTCGTGGCGAAGCCGCCAATCGCCGCGGTATCGTTACCCTTTGTGCCAGCGACAACGGCAGCAACTGCAACACCACTAACTGGGAAGCCGGCTGGATCCTGTTTACCGACAGCAACAACGGCGGTAATGCCGTGATCGATGGCGACGATCAACTGCTTCTTTACCAGGAGCCTTTGATCGGTGGAAATAGCTTGCGCGCTTCGGGCTTCGGCGGCACCAATCTTGGCCGACTTCAGTTTGCCTCCACCGGTTTTTTGCTCGACACAGACTCCAGCGCTGGCACTTTTACGCTTTGTGACGATCGGGGAGTCTCCGAAGCCCGCGCTATCGTGGTCAATATTTCCGGCGTCTCCCGCCTAGCGGTCGATGAAGATGGCGACAACACCCTCAACAACCACCAAGGCGCAGCCGGGGAGATCTCATGCTGATCTCAGCCCGCCCTTCACTACAGCGACTGAAAAGATTCAATCGAATCAATCAACAACGCGGCGTCAGCATGATGGAAGTGCTGATCGCACTAGTACTGCTGGTCACCACCCTGCTCGGAGCCACTGCCCTGCAGATCACCGGGCTGCAGACCAACCGTAGCGCCTACTACCGGACCCAGGCCAGCCTGCTGGCCTACGATATCGCCGACCGTATTCGACTCAACGCGGTTTACGCCACCGGTGACAACGACCGTTACAGCATCAGCACTAGCAGCATGGCAACCCCTTCAGGCAGCACTTGCGCCACCAACGTTGCCGGCTGCACCGCCGAACAGATCCGGAATATCGACCTACGCGAGTGGGCTGAAAACTTTATTGATATTAATGGCGTCGGCCAAGATGGCGGCAACTACCGTAACCTGTTACCGGGTGGCGCGGGTGTCGTTACTGCCAGCGGCTCCAGTTTCTCGGTCCAAGTCAGCTGGCAGGAGCTGGACTGGAATGTCAGTTCTGATAGCAATAAAGCCGATACCACCAAGACCTTCACGCTGGACTTTACCGCCACGAGGTAGTTATGCAGAGACTCCAGCCCAAATCACACCGATCTCGACAGCAACAGCAGGGTTTATCCCTGGTCGAGCTGATGATCGCCCTAGTGGTCAGTTCACTGCTGATGCTGGGGGTATTTGAAATCTTCGTCGGCTCCAGTGGAACCGACCGCGTTGCACACGCTTATGCCCGGGTGCAGGAGAACGGCCGGCTGGCGATGGATATGCTGACCCGCCATATCCGTATGGCCGGCTACCAGGGCTGTATCGACAGCGAGATCGTCGATCTCAATGTGATTGCCGACAACGCCCCAACGGGGGATTTAACCGGTCAAGCCATCTGGGGCTATGAGAGCCAGCACAGCGGCTGGACGGTGGCCAATCGTAACGATTTTCTGGACAACATCAGCGGGGTCCACTCAGGCAGCGATGTCGTCTATGTGCAGTACGTGTCCCCCACTGGGGTCAATGTGATCTGTGACGGTGGTGGCAATTCCTGCTCGGCCGTGAATGCCAATATCAAGATCGAAGACAACAGCATCGGCCTGAATAAGTACGACATTGCGGTGGTGTCCGACTGCGAAAATGCCGACATGTTCCGAATCGTCAACCTGCCCAAAGACACCGACGGCAAAACCACCCTGGCCCACTCCAACTCCCATAACAGCAGCAACAACCTCAGCAAACCTTACAGTGATGATGCCCAAGTGATGAGTTTCGAGGCATTGGCGTTTTATACCAAGGACACAGGTCGCGATACCAACCGGGGCAATCCGATCTACTCCCTGTACCAGTTCGACAGCGCCTTTCATGACGGTAGCGGTACCGGCACCTACATTACTGGGCTGGAACAAGAACTGGTTGAAGGCATCGAGCAATTGCAAATTCTGTACGGCCAACGCCTAACTGATGGCAATCTGCGTTTTGTTGACGCGACCGATGGCAATCTGGATTTTGCCGAGGTTGATGCGATCCGGATCGGTCTGTTAGTTAGCTCATCAGAGGAAATTCTGACGGATCCTGACAACAACCTATACCGCCTCCCTGGCACCGATATCGAACCGCTAGGAACAGCTGGCGCCACCGCCACCCATACCGTGGACCGACGCCTAAGACTGGCCTTCAACAGCACCATCGTATTGAGGAACCGACAATGAGTCGTATCCCAAACCATCGACCCTATCGAATGCGACAGCAAGGCGTCGTGCTGGTGGTTTGTCTGCTGGTTATCGTTGTAGTGACCCTGATTGCCGCTACCTCAACCAAGACCTCCAGTTTTGAAGAGAAAATGGCGGCTAACGCGCAGACCTACAACCGCACCTTTCAAGCGGCTGAAAGCGCCGTCGAATTTGCCATCGACGATGATCAGATGATGTTCGATGCAATCGATAACACAAACAGTCTCTCGTCGACTGTGACCGTGTCGATGGGTACATCGGGGGTTAGTGCCACCGCCCAGACTGAATTTATCGGCGAAGGCATCGCCCCCGGTAACTCGATTGGTACCGCCTCGACTTATATGTACGAAGTGCATGGTACCGGCGAGATGACCGATATGAATGCCAGCACTTTGATCCGACAAGGCTACTACCGCGTCAGTTTTGTTGCTTCCACGGATGACCAATAACCGGGAGGTTCCCGGTTGGAGAGATGTTATGAAAGTCTTCAATCACAACCTACGGACTGTACTGGGCAGCTTCATGTGCAGCTGGCTGATCGCGACCCCTGTATGGGCCGATGATACTGAAATTTACTTCGGTGGCAGTGCCAAGGTCACCGTCAAACCCAACGTCCTCTTTATCCTTGATACCTCCGGCTCGATGAAGGAAAAGGACGGCGGCAATATCAGCCGGATGGACCGGATGAAGCAGGCACTGACCAACGTGCTCAACAATGCGGAGGACATCAATGTCGGCTTGATGCGCTTCACCAACCCGGGTGGCCCGGTGCTTTATCCAATGCGGGATATCGACCAGGTTGTCAGCGGTGGCGGCGGCAGTTCACTCGCCACCGGTAGCGTCGACGTTCGCGTCAACAGTGGTGACGATGATGCTACACAACTGGCAGATGGCAGCATGCGGGTGGATGCCAACCTACTACAGATTCTCAACCCCGGTAGCACCACTTCCATTACCCGAACCGTTTCCCACTCCAACGATGATGCCGAGCAGCCACTCGGTGGCGCTGCCCACCTGGACAGCACCGACCTGGAGTTTATGTACGAAGGCAGCACCGAGCAGGTGGTCGGGGTGCGCTTTCGAAACGTGGATATCCCCAAGGGCGCTACCATCACCAACGCCTACCTGACGTTCACGGTCAAACAACAGTACGGCGGAGATTTGGATGTTCGAATTTGGGGACATGACACGAATAACGCCGGTGTTTTCAAAAACGTTAAAAAAGGCAACACCCTCAACAACAACCTGACCGGCAGAAACAAAACCAGTGCCAAGGTCAATTGGGCCATCTCGACATCAGACAACCCATCAGCCGGCAACCAGATGCAGACGCCCGATATCTCTTCGATCGTTCAGGAGATCGTCAATAGAGGCGGCTGGTCGGCCAACAACAAGATGGCTTTTATCATCGATAAGGTCAGTGGCAGCAGCAGCGATAAACGCCAATTCCACAGTTACGACTCTACTTCGAATACGAATCAGCGACCGAAGCTGTATGTCGAATACTCCACCGGCAGTGGCGCAGGACAGGCTCAAAAAATTGGCCTGCGCTTCAACGACATTACAGTCCCCCAGGGAGCGACGATTACCAGCGCCAAGCTCAAGCTGACCGGAGGTGCCAGTAATGCTGAGTCAGCCACCCTGACCTTCTGGGGAGAACGGGTTGGCCAAAGTGAAGCTTTCGAAAGCGGCAGCAACAACATTAGCAACCGTACGCGGACTACCGCTTCCGTCGGCTGGACCGGCACTCCCGGCTTCAGCGAGAGCAGCACCTACACCTCGCCTGAATTAAAGACTATCGCGCAGGAGATCGTTAATCTGTCGGGCTGGTGTGGTGGTAACAGCATGACCTTCTTCGTTGAGGGTAACGCGCAGCGGGTCATTCGGGCGTTTGAAGATGATGTCGATACAGCTGCCGAATTGGAGATCAGCTACGATACCGACAGCGTCGGTGCCGATGCCTGTATCTACCAGAAGTACAGTTTCAACATCGCCTCTTATAGCGATGACGCCGAACAAAATGGTTCATCAATGGATCTGGATAGCTCCGACTTGGATCTTGGTGAGAAGAAGGTTGGCCTGCGCTACACCAATATTCCATTGGCAAAAAACAGTACCATCTCCAACGCCTATATCGAGTTCACCGCTGACGGCTCTGACAGCGAGGCGACCAACCTGACCATCAAGGGTCATAAGACCGCTAACCCTTCCACGTTCAATACCGGTAGCAACAATATCAGCAACCGGAGTAAGACCAGCGCCAGCATCAGCTGGACACCGGATACCTGGAATTCTGCCGGTGAAACCAACCAGACTCCCAACATTGCATCCGTCATCAACGAGCTGACCGCCCAGACGGACTGGGCCAGCGGCAACAGCCTGGCCTTGATCATCGAAGGTAGCGGCAAGCGCGATTCAGAATCTTACGACGGTTCTAATTTAGCACCTCGACTGGTGATTTATGCCAAGCCCAGTGATGTAACCGCGGCAGCCGGTACGGTGCGTAGCGAAATGATTCAGGCGGTTCAGGGGCTACCCAACGATGGCTGGACACCAATCGTCGATACCCTCTACGAAGCGGCCCGTTACTACCGCGGTGAAGCGCTCGAGTACGGTGACAGTCGCGGTGACGGCGGTAACAAACACCTCAAGCGAATCTCACATCCAGACTCCTATACCGGCGGCACCGTCATTCGCCCTGATGGCTGTAGCGCCGAAAATCCAGGCTCAAGCGACTGTGCCGGAGAGTACATCGATGGTAGCCCGATCTACACCTCTCCAATCACGGAAAGCTGCCAAGCCAACTATATCGTGCTGCTGACCGATGGTTTTGCCAACAACAACCACTCTGAGACGAAGATTAAAAACATGACTGGCGATACCAGCTGTGTTGGCAATGATTCCGACGAAGAGTGTGGTATTGAGCTGGCTAAATTCCTCCACACGGTCGACCAGACCAATGCGCTGTCCCAAGACCAGACCGTCAAGACGTTCACGGTTGGGTTGGAGTTTGAAACCACCTGGCTCACCGACCTCGCCGAAGCGGGTGGAGGCTCCTTCTACCGGGCCGAGTCAGCTAATGAGCTGACCAGCGCGTTCGACACCATTATCAAGTCGATCAAAGCAGCGAACACCACGTTCGTTGAACCCAGTGTCACCATCAACCAGTTCAATCGGTTCGCCCACCGTGACGATGTTTACTTTGCGCTGTTCAAGCCGATGGAAACGGCCAAGTGGTTCGGTAACCTAAAGAAGTATCAGCTCAAAGGAAATCCGGCGACACTCTACGACAACCAAAACCCGCAAGAACCCGCGATCGATCCGTCTACCGGCTTCTTCGCCATCGACTCACAGAGCTTCTGGTCCGAAGATGAGGACGGTAATCAGGTTGAGAAAGGCGGGGCTGCCAGCAAGTTGCCGACAACCCGCAAGATCTACACGCTGGTCGACAGCACTAAAGCCTTAACGGCGGATGATAATAAGGTTCACGAAACCAACAGCCTGATCACTGCGGGCATGCTCAACGTGGCCGACAAAAACGCCGACTACCGGACCGATCTGCTGAAGTGGACCCGCGGATTAGATGAAAACGACGCCCCCCGCTACGAACTGGGTGATCCACTCCACTCCCGCCCTGAGCTGGTCACCTACGCGGGCCTAACTGATCCGATCGAGTCAACCATCTTCTTTGGCACCAACGAAGGCTTTATCCACGCGGTCGATATCAACACCGGTATCGAGCAGTTCGCCTTTATACCTCAGGAGTTGCTGGGCAATCTCGATACCTACTACACCAATGCCAGCGTTGATCCGCGCCCATACGGAATGGATGGTGGTATTACCCTTTGGACCCGCGATCACAATAAAGATGGCGATTTGAAGGACACCGGCGACTTCACCTACCTCTATGCAGGCATGCGTCGCGGCGGTCGTAACTATTACGCCCTGGATGTCACCAACGTCAACACACCGACGTTCAAATGGCAAATCAGTGGTGGCAACGGCGACTTTGTCGATCTCGGTCAAACCTGGTCCCAGCCGGTGAAGAGCAAGATCAAACTCGGCGGCACGCTTTATGACGTACTGATCTTCGGTGGTGGTTACGACACCAATCAGGACAACGTTTCGGTCCGCACCGCCGATAGCATCGGTAACGCCATCTACATCGTGAATGCCAATACCGGTGCACTGATCTGGTCCGCCGGTAACCATAACGGTCACGATGAAAGCCATGCCGATATGGATTACAGCATCCCGTCCAAGGTCAACGTGATCGATATGAATCGTGATGGTATGGCCGACCAACTCTACGTTGGTGATATGGGTGGTCAGATCTGGCGAGTCGATCTGGATAATACGGCGACGCAATTGCAAAACTTTGGCTATATCACCAAGATTGCGGACCTGGCCGGCAGCTACGATAGTAATGGTGGCGCCATCGCGGCCCAGTCGGCTGATAACCGTCGCTTCTATTACCCCCCCGATCTGGCGCTGGCCGTTGAAGGTAGTGATCGCTACTTGACCCTAGCGATCGGTTCGGGTTATCGAGCTCACCCGCTCAACACTGCGATCGAAGACCGATTCTACATGATCAAGCTGTTCGATACGCATACTAAGCCGAGCAGCTGGACGACCTTGACTGAATCGGATCTGTACGATGCCACTAACAACTACATCAGCGAAGGGGACGCCACCCAGAAAAACGAAGCGGCAGTGGCGCTGTCCAACCACGATGTAGCGCGCAAGGATGGTTGGATGATTCGGATGACCAATACCGGTGAGAAGGTACTCTCGGGCAGTGCCACGATCCAGAATCAGATCGTGTTCACCACCTACGAACCGACTCCACCCAATTCGGGTTCCTGTAATCCCGCTCAAGGCACAAGCCGGGCCTATCTGGTCAGTCTGTTCGATGCCACGCCGATGCTGGACATCAATGGCGACGGTAACACCAATGCCGCTGACCGGGTGATCCAGTTGCAGATCGGCTCGATTCCGGCCACCCCCACCGTCATCGACACACTCGAGAGCAAGCCAACTGTATGGGTAGGGCCGGAGCGTTTGGATCAGGTCAATACCGATGTTGAATCGGTACGGACCTACTGGATCGAGGTGAACGAATGATCCCTCTCGTCATCGCTAGAAAGCCCCGCTGCGCCGGTCAAGACCAGCGCCAGCGGGGGATGACCCTAACCGAGCTGATGATCGCGGTGGCGATCTTCGCCATCATCGCGGCCGTCGGCTATCCCAGCTATCAGCAATACCTGATCGACAGTAACCGTACCGATGCACAGAACGCGCTACTGGCCTTCTCCACTGCAATGGAAAGGCACCGTACCGACACCAATAGTTACGACAACGCCCAGGCCGGTGGTACCAGCTATCCGAACCCACCTCTGAGTACCATCTATCCGTCCCAAGCTCCGATCGACAGTGGCGATAAACGCTATAACCTGACCATCCAGACCGCCGATAACAACGGTTATACCTTACGGGCCACTCCAATCGCTGGGACTATCCAAGATGGAGATGGTTATCTTGAACTTGCCAATACAGGTATCAAGAGCTGGGACAGAGACGACAACGGTGCGATAGGCGCTGGCGAGGCGACTTGGACAGACTAGTATCTCTGACTCTAAATTATCGAAGCGAGAAGATATTCAAGAGACCCTTTGAATTACTCACAGAGGCATAACCCACGTAGCTCACTCAGAGCCAAACTATGATTATCGGTAGACTCATGAGATAGGCAGTTCTGATGTTACGTAGCTTGGCTTTTCTAGCTCTGTTGAGCTTTTCAATTCCGTCTTTGGCGGCAGAGACGATCACCATGGCCAATGATCCTTGGCCACCCTATGTTCTTGGTGACGAAGCAGATGGCTCCCCGGCGAAGGCTGGTATTGCCGTTGAGCTGATAGACTTGATCTTCCAACAGCTGGAGAATCATGATGCCCAGATCCTACTGATTCCATGGCGCAAAGCGCTCAATGGAGTCAAGAAAGGACACTTCGATGGTATTCCACTGTTGTTCAAAACCCCGGAACGAGAGTCCTACATGCTCTTTTCGGAGCCGCTGTTCCCAGCCAGGACCGTCTTTTTCTACAACATGGAAAAATATCCGAACGGCATTCGGTGGAAGAACTATCAGGACCTGAGCCACTTCAACATCGCGGTACAACATTCCTTCAGCATTGCCGAGACCTTTGATCAACAAATCGCCCTGGGCGTGCCTTTAATGGTTGAAAAGATGAACAGTGACGAGGACTGTTTTCGGTTGCTCATCCACGGTCGAGTCGATCTGGTTGCTACCAATGAAATCGTCGGTCAGGAGTACCTGAAGCAGCTAGGCGTCAGTAGCAGCTTTAGGGCTAGTAGCCAGAGTCTTTACGAAAAGCCCTTCTACATCGGTTTTTCAAAAAAGACCGATGCTCATCTGCTTATTCCACAGATCAACTCCGTTATTGGACAACTACAGGCAACCGGGGAAATCGATCGGGTACTGGGTAGCACCACCCCTTAATCGGTATTAGATCAGCTTCAAAGCACAAAAAAATGGCTGCAAACAGCAGCCATTGTATTAACGCAATTCAGGTCGATTAGCGTACTACGCCGCCATGGGCCTGCAGATCGGCGTGATAGGAGGAACGAACCAATGGCCCGCTGGCGACGTGTTTGAAGCCAAGTTCGGTCGCTTTATCCGCCAATGCGGCAAACTCGTCCGGGTGGACATAGCGATCCACCGGCAAGTGGTCACGGCTCGGCTGCAAGTACTGGCCGATGGTGATCATATCGACATCATGGGCGCGCAGATCCTCCATCACCGCTTCGATCTCTTCGATCGATTCACCCAGCCCAACCATCAACCCCGATTTGGTGGTGACATCCGGACAGCGCTGTTTATAGGCTTTGAGCAGGTCGAGCGACCATTGGTAATCGGAGCCCGGACGAACCTGCTTGTAAAGCCGCGGTACGGTTTCGAGGTTATGGTTGAAAACGTCCGGCGGCGATTGCTCCAGCGCGTCCAGCGCGATCTCCATCCGTCCCCGGAAGTCCGGCACCAGGATCTCGACTTCGATACTGGGAATCCGAGCACGGGTTTCGGTGACGCAGCTGGCAAAATGAGCCGCACCACCATCGCGTAAGTCATCACGATCCACCGAGGTAATCACCACATACTTGAGCTGCATATCGGCGATTGCTTCGGCCAGCTCAGCCGGCTCGTTCTCATTCAAGGCATTGGGACGACCGTGGGCCACGTCACAGAACGGACAGCGACGGGTACAGATATCCCCCATGATCATGAAGGTCGCAGTACCATGGCTGAAGCACTCGCCCAGGTTCGGACAGCTGGCTTCTTCACACACAGATGCCAACTTGCCCTTGCGCAGCCGGTTTTTGATCTTGTTGACCTGATTCGACGACGGCAGCTTGACCTTCAGCCAGCTCGGCTTTTTCAGCATATTTTCCCGTTCGGTCGGGACCACCTTAACCGGGATCCGCGCCAGCTTGTCAGCACCCCGGAGTTTGACCCCCTGCTCAACTTTGACTGGATTCTTTTTTGCTGTTTGCGGGGCGGAGTCTGAGTTGTTCTGCGACATCGGTATTGGTCTAACCTAACTGCTCTGTGGTGGATGTGTGAGTATAACCCAAGCGGCGCACCAGAACCTGTTGCAACCGCTGGCCGACTTCGGCCAAGGAGGGGGGATTCTGCCCTTGTTGGCGGCATAGGTCGCTGATCTGTGTCATCGCCAGCCCGGCATAGCCGCAGGGATTGATTCGATCGAACGGGGTCAGGTCCATCGCCACATTCAACGCCACACCATGAAAGGTGCAACCCCTGCGTACCCTCAATCCCAGCGAGGCGATCTTGGCCTCGGCAGATAGCGTATCACTGACATAGACTCCGGGGGCATCCGATTTGGGGTAAGCGTTGATCGCGTAAGATTCGAGCACCTCGGCCACGGTCTGCTCGATCAGAGTCACCAGTTCCCGTACCCCCATTCCCAGCCGTTTCAGGTCCAGCAACAGGTAGATCACCTGCTGCCCCGGACCGTGGTAGGTCACCTGTCCACCCCGATCCACCTGCACGACCGGAATATCGCCCGGGGCCAGAAGGTGTTCCGCCTTGCCGGACTGGCCCTGAGTAAAGACCGGTGGGTGTTCTAAAAACCAGATCTCGTCATCACTGTCAGCGGTCCGCTCAGCGGTGAACGACTGCATAGCCTCCAGCATCGGCTCATAGGGCTGCTGCCCGAGCATCCGGATCTTCAAGGTGCGCTCCATTTCGGCCATCAGATCACCATCTGGACCTTGCCAGTATCTTTCAGGTCCTGATGGATGGCGGCCAGCTGATCGGCACCGGTTGCGGTGATTTTCAACCGCACCGACAAAAACCGGCCGTTTCGACTCGGCTGGGTCGTGATGATGGAGGTATCCAGATCCGGCGCATGCTTCTGGATGATCTCAATAACGAGATCGACAAAGCCCTCGCCGGCCTGGCCAATCACCTTAATCGGATAGTTGGGACAGGGAAATTCAATCTTCGGGGGTTCTTGCTGGGTCATTAACACATCTCATCTCACCGGGCGCCTGAGGCTCAGCCCAGTAGTTGCTGTTCATACTGCTGGTACAACGCGGCCACCTTAAACCACAACGGTCCCGGTACACCTTTGCCGACGGGTTGGCCGTTAACCTGTATCACCGGTAGCACACCACGGGTCGAACTGCTGATCCAAAGCTCATCTGCATGGACCAAACGGGACTGCGCAACCTGTTCTTGCTTAACCGGCAGCCCCGCCTGTTGGGCGAGTTCCAAAATCAACCCACGGGTGGTGCCCCCCAGAATATGGGGTTCGAGCTGCGGGGTTACAATGGCTCCGTCCTCAACCAGAAACAGATTGCAGGAGGTTCCTTCGGTGACCCGGCCTTCGCTGACAAGCAACGGCTCATCGGCGCCATGGGCATCCGCTTGTTGGATCGCCAGAATATTGGCCAACAGACCGGTGGCTTTAATATCACAGCGCAGCCAACGCTGATCTTCCACGGTCACGGCCCGAATCCCCTGGACCTGATCTAATGGGCCTTCAAGCGCCAGCTGGATCGGGTAGCTGTAGGCAAAGACCGTGGGTCGCAACTCGGCCGGATAACGCAACTTGCGTTGTGGAGCAACCCCCCGGCTGATCTGCAAATAGATCGCCTGATGCCGCCCCGGATTACGCGCCACCAGCTGCTCAAACACAGCCCCAAGATCGATCGACGGATCGAGCTCGATACCCACCGCATCAAGGCTACGTTGCAGTCGAGTCAAATGCTGCGGTAAACGGAAGCCGACGCCATGATAGAACGGGATCACTTCATACACGGCATCTCCAAGCAGAAAGCCGCGGTCCATGGCCGGAACCCGAGCTTCCTCCAAGGGCGTGTATTGCCCGTTTAGATAAGCGTAAGTTGTTGTTTCTTCTTCGGTCATACAGTCATGCCAGAAACACAAAAGGCGCCTTTCGGCGCCTGATCATGTCACTGAGGCGTTATCCAATCAGCGACAAGAAGAACAGTACAATACTGTGCCAGATCCGCTTCACCAGGCCGGCCGGTTCAACCGACTCCAGTGCCACCACCGGTACCTGCTGTAACAGCTCGTCACCTAGCGTGATGTTCAGGGTGCCGTAACTAGCTCCCTCGGTGACCGGCGCTTGGATCACCTTATCCAGATCCAGCGTAACGCCCAGGGCATCGCTCTGGCCGCGCGGAATGGTGATCGAGATCGATTCAGCAGTACCCAGTTTGAGGCTATCACGGGTCCCGGCCCAGACCTTGGCTTCGTTGAGGACTTCACCGGCCTGGTAAAGATCCGCCGACTCGTAATAACGGAAGCCATAAGACAACAGCTTTTGACTCTCCTGCGCTCGGGCTTCCTCAGAGTTGGTTCCCAGCACCACCGAGATCAGGCGCATGCCTTTATCTTTGGCAGAGGCAACCAGGCAGTAACCCGCCTCCTCAGTATGGCCGGTTTTCAGGCCGTCGACCCGACTGTCGCGCCACAGCAATTTATTCCGGTTGGGCTGACGAATCTTGTTGTAGGTGAAATACTTCTCGGCGTAGATCGGATAATCATCGGGAAAGTCGCGGATAATGGAACGAGCCAGCAACGCCAGGTCATTAGCGGTGGTAAAGTGGCCCTCTTTCGGCAGGCCGGTCGCATTCTGGAACTGGCTGTTGTTCATCCCCAGCTGACGGGCATGCTGGTTCATCAGGTCGGCAAAGGCATCCTCGCTACCTGCGATATGCTCAGCCATCGCCACACTGGCATCGTTACCGGACTGGATTATGATCCCTTTCAGCAGATCCCCCACCAGCACCTGAGTCCCTTCACGGATAAACATCCGTGAGCCCGGCGTACGCCAAGCTTTCTCACTGACCAATACCCGGTCCTGTTTGGAGATATTGCCTTGGGCGATCTCATAATCGGCGATATAGCTGGTCATCAGCTTGGTCAGGCTGGCTGGCGGCAGTCGCTGGTCGGCGTTCTGAGAAATGATCACCTTGCCGGTATTGGCATCCATCAGCACATAGGCGCTGGCCGCCAAGGACGGTGGCGCAGGTATCAGGACGGCGGCAGAAACAGCAGTGGATGCTGACCCCAGCACCAGCAGGCAGACGGCGGCACGGATCAAGCGGGGAATGGTGACAAAAACTCTCATAATGACTCTACTTTGGAAACAAACAATAACTGAAAAATTGTGGCGCTCTAAAGCCGATGAAGGTTAGCGAATGGATCAAGGCAAGTCCAATACCTGGGCATCGGCGAACCCCTCCTGTGCCAACTGACCTAACAGCCCGCTGGGGTTGGCAGCGATTCCCAATGGTCCCAGGCGCACCCGGTACAACACCGGCACCCCTTCGCGCTTACTGATATCCACCTTCTGACCTTGTAGCAACAGTTCGACCCGAGTCTTGACGCTCTGGGCGGCGCTCCAGCTCGAATAGGCTCCCACCTGGATATAGCGGCTGGCCGCGGCCGGCTGAGACACACTACTGACCGGCGCAGTGTGCAACGCCTGGGTTGCCGGTCGATAATTGGTGTTGCTGATCGCTTCGATCTCAACCCGCGCCGTGCCCTGACGGAGCATATCCAGCTTATAGGCGGCGGCGTAGGATAGATCGATCAACCTTGCGCCATGGAATGGCCCCCGATCATTGACCCTGACAATCACCTGCCGACCATTGGCCAGGTTGGTGACCCGCACGTAGGTCGGCAGCGGCAGCGACTTATGGGCCGCGCTCATCCCGTACATATCGTAGACCTCGCCATTGGAGGTCTTATGGCCGTGGAACTTCTTCCCGTACCAGGACGCCGTACCACGCTGCTTGTAGCCCAGTGCGCTGTCCATCACATAGTATTTTTTGCCCAATACGGTATAGGGAGATTTGTTGCCGCCGCGACTCTTAGGCTCATCGCGGGGAACCGCATCGGGCACATGGGACAGATCGACATGACCGCTGGGGCCATGATCCTGCTTGATGCTGTAGCGTGACGATCCGCTGCCGGAGCAGCCGACCAGGGCAAGCACCAGCAACGCCAATCCGACCCGGTGCAATCCGATCATCCGTTGGCAACCTGCTGCTGTTTCGCCTTCAACGCGGCAATTTCCTGACTCAGCTGGTAAACCGCCATCGCATAAAGTCGCGAATGGTTATAACGGGTGATTACATAAAAGTTATGCAGTCCGATCCAATGTTGCTCGCCATCGACTGCCTGCAGTCGCATCGCAGTGGCTTTGAGCTCATTGGCCAGCTGCGGATCAAACGTCAATCCGAGGTTGCGCCAATGAGCCAGTGTCTCGATCGGCTTCAACTTTTTGCTCAGCTTATCGGATTCGATCGGCTTATCCAGCGCGGCGCTTAAGGTCACCGGCTGACCACTGCGCCAACCATGGCGCTTGAAATAGTTGGCCACACTGCCGATCGCATCGACCGGATTGTTGAGCAGATCAATGCTGCCGTCAGCATCGAAATCCACCGCGTAATGACGATAACTGCTGGGGATAAACTGTCCGAACCCCATGGCGCCGGCGTAGGAGCCCTTGATCGCCTTCGGATCCAGCGGCTGCTCCTGCAGTAACAGCATCAGCTCGCCCAGTTGGCCAGTAAAGAACTTACTGCGCGGTGGGTAGTCGAATGCCAATGTCGCCAGCGAATCGATGACCCGATAGCTGC
Organism: Motiliproteus sp.; assembly: GCF_965230735.1. Classification (GTDB taxonomy): domain Bacteria; phylum Pseudomonadota; class Gammaproteobacteria; order Pseudomonadales; family Balneatricaceae; genus Motiliproteus. The sequence goes on along the minus strand of NZ_OZ246016.1, from coordinate 2,017,396 downwards.
CAGCATGACGGCCATAGCGGGTTTCGACACCGATAATCGCGACGATAATCTCTTCCGGGACACCGTACTGCTGGCTGGCACGACGCAAGGTATCACGGTGCTGATTCCAGAATTCAACGCCCTGATCGATACGGCTCTGTCCCAGAAATATCTTCCGGTACTCGCCCCAGGTCAGGCGCTTTTCCGCCGGTCGGGAGATCGCCTTGATAATCGACTTCTGATGTTTGGCGTCGTGGATCAACCCGGTAACAAAGTCTCGATCCAGTCCTTTCTCGACCATCTCCTCGATAAAGGCCTTGGCCTTAGGGTGATCCTTGTAATCGGTGGCGGCAGCCAGTACCGGTTGCGTCGCGCCGAAGCCGACCCCGATCAAACATGCGCTCAGTAGCGCTTTGCGCGCCTTGGTAATCCCCGGAATTGCATCCATCATCGGCATTTTGCTCTTGTTGCTTTTGTTGCTGATATAAAACTGCGTTATCCGACTTAGTCCTTAATCGCAGCCAAGGGTTCAGTAGCTGCCTGCAACTTTACCCTATTCGTGATCAGCATCAACGGGTCACCATGGTTCGGTGACTATGGATCGACATGATCATCCCAAAGCCGGCCATCAAGGTCAGAATCGAGGTCCCCCCGTAACTGACCAGCGGCAACGGCACCCCAACCACCGGCAAGATACCGCTAACCATACCGATATTGACGAACACATAGACGAAGAACGTCAGTGTCAAACTGCCCGCCAACAGGCGGCCGAAGGTATCCTGGGCCTGACTGGCAATCCATAGTCCTCGGGCGATGATGCACAGGTAGATCGCCAGCAACAGCAGTACCCCAACCAGCCCAAGCTCTTCGGCCATCACCGCGATAATAAAGTCGGTATGACTCTCGGGCAGGAAGTCGAGTTGCGATTGACTACCGTTGAGCCAACCCTTGCCGTGAATACCTCCGGAGCCGATCGCGGTCTTGGACTGGATAATATTCCAACCAGCCCCAAGCGGATCGCTTTCGGGATTCAAGAAGGTCAGCACCCGCTGTTTCTGGTAGTCACGCATCAGCATCCACAACAGCGGAACACAGGCGCCAGCGAGTACGATCGCACTGAACACATAACGCCACAGTACTCCGGACAACAGCAGCACAAAAATACCGCTGGCTGCGATCAGCAACGAGGTTCCCAGATCCGGTTGCTTGGCGATCAGCAGAGTTGGCAGCATCAGTATCGCCAACACCGTAAAGGTATGTTTGAGCCGCGGTGGCAACGGCCGGTCGGCGAAGTACCAGGCCAACGTCATCGGCACCACCAGCTTCATTATTTCCGAGGGCTGAAAGCGCGGCAGCCCCGGCAGTTGCAGCCAACGTTGCGCCCCTTTCGCACCGACACCGAACAGCAACACGCCGACCAGCATCAGCACTCCGAGCCCGAATACCCAGGGTGCCCAGCGCCGCAGCAGTCTGGGTGAGGTACAGGCGATCACCAGCATCGCGCCGAAAGCGACGCCGTAGCGGATCAGCTGTCGCTGAACCGCCGCTTCGCTCTGGCCTGAGGCGCTGTAGAACACGAACAGGCCGTAACCGGCTAGGATCAGCAGCAGCAGGGTCAGAATCGGATCCAGGTGGGTATAAGACCACCAGGTACGGCGGCGACTGAAATGAACCTGGGCACCGGGCATGGTGCGCTGAAAATCCTGCCCGCCCATCAGGACGCCCCTCCGTTATCGGCCAGCTGTTCCTGAGACTGGAGCTGTGATTCACGCAGCAGATAGTTATCGAACAGTTCCCGAGCCACCGGGGCCGCCGCACTACTGCCGCCACCGCCGTTCTCGACGATCACCGCCACCACGATCTCGGGTTTATCCGCCGGTGCGAAGCCGACAAACAGGCCGTGGTCTCGGTGCCGCTCAGCCAGCTTCTCGGCATCGTACTCTTCATCCTGTTTGATCCGTACCACCTGGGCGGTACCGGTCTTGCCGGCGATCCTGTAGGGGCTGTCCTTGGCACTGCGCCTTGCGGTGCCCTTCTTGCCATGCATCACCTCAACCATCGAGCGGCGCAGATAGTCCCAATAGCTGTCACGATTAAGCTCAATATCCGGCATCTGCTTACGCTCAGGCACATCCAGCACAAATGGATTGCCCTGCTCATCCTCGCCGGACATCGCCTTGAGCATCCGCGGATTGATCCATTTCCCACGGTTGGCAATCACCATGGTCGCGGTGGCCAGCTGCATCGGGGTCGAGATCATAAAGCCCTGCCCGATACTCAGGTTCAGTGAGTCACCCGGATACCAGGAGCGTCCACGCACCGCCTTTTTCCAATCCCGCGACGGCAGCAGTGCCCCGTGGGCCTCGGGCAGGTCCAGGGTCGTGATCTTGCCGAAACCGAATCGGCCGAGGTAATCCGACATCGGATCGATCCCCATCCGGTGACCGATATCGTAAAAAAACACGTCACAGGATTCGGCGATCGCATCGCGCAAATTCACCATTCCGTGGCCCTGCCGCTTCCAGTCACGATAGAAGCGCCCCTCTTTGGTGATCTGGTACCAGCCCGGATCCCAGACCTTATGGCCCAATCCCACGGTGCCGGAATCGATCGCTGCCAACCCGATAATCGGCTTAACCGTCGAGGCCGGCGGATAGCGTCCGCGCAATGCCCGGTTGAACAACGGCAGGTCCTCGTGCTGCTGCAGGGCACGGTAATCCCGCCCGCTGATACCGGTGACGAAAGGATTGGGGTCGTAGCCAGGGGTACTAACCAGCGCCAGAATGCCGCCGGTGTTGGGGTCCAGCGCCACCACGGCGCCCCGCTGTTCGCCCAGCAGCTGTTCGGCGGCCTGTTGCAATTCAAGATCCAGATACAGCGTCAGATCCCGCCCGGGCGTCGGATCATCACGCTCGACCACCTGCAACACCTGGCCTCGGGCGTTGGTCTCAACCTGCTGAACTCCGACCCGGCCGTGCAGTTGGTCTTCGTAAAAACGTTCGACTCCGAGTTTTCCGATATGGTGGGTGCCGGAGTAATTTTGCTGATCCACTTCGCCCAGTTCACGCTGGTTGATCCGCCCCACGTAACCCAACGCGTGCACCAGCGACTGGCCGTAGGGGTAATAACGGATCAATTCGGCATCAATCTGAACCCCGGGCAGGCGATGGAAGTTCACCGCCACCCGGGCGATATCTTCTTCGCTGAGTCGAAAACGCAGCGGCACCGCTTCATAGGGGCGACGGCGTTGATTGAGCCGGCGCTGAAAACCTTCGATATCCCGTTCGGTGATCTGAACCAGCTTCGACAGTTCGTCGATCGTGGTCTCCAGGTCCGGCACCCGCTCCTTCACCAACGACAGGTTGTGACTGGGCCGGTTATCGGCCAGCAGCACGCCGTTGGTATCGTAGATCAGCCCGCGGTTGGGCGGCACCGGTTGTAGCTGAATCCGATTCTGATCCGACAGCGAGCGGTAACGCTCATGCTCTACCACCTGCAGGTAGACCAAGCGACTGATCAGGCCGAGCATCATCAGCACTACCACGACAAACGCCAGCAACGAACGGAACCGAAACGTACGGCGCTCGCGCTGGTGATCTTTTAAGGCGACCGGTTTACGCATCGGGGCTTGGGCAGCTAATGATCGAAGGGGGTAAAATCAGGCGGTTCATTTGTGGTAAGGGTGTCCCTGCAACACGGTCCATCCGCGATAAAGCTGCTCGGCCAGCAGCACCCGGACCAGCGGGTGCGGCAAGGTCAGTTTCGACAGCGACCACTTGCGCTCGGCCAACGCCAGACAGCGTGGGTCGAGCCCGTCCGGACCACCGATCAGCAGTGACAGGTTACCGCCTTCCATCTGAAAATCAGCTAGTTGACTGGCCAGTTGCTCGGTACTGATCGGTTTTCCCAACACATCCAGCGCAATCACCCGATCCCCTTTGCCGATAGCCGCCAGCATCGCATCGCCCTCGCTGGCGATCGCCCGTTTCAGGTCGGCCCCTTTGCCGCGATGTCCCAGGGGCAGCTCGCGCAGCTCCAATGACATCTCCGGTGGCATCCGCTTGGCATATTCCTGATAACCGGTTTCCACCCAGGCAGGCATCTTGGTGCCGACACAGATCAGACGAATCCGCATAGTGAAAGTTCCGCGGTTCAGTTACGGCGAGGTTCGCCGGTCCGAGCAGCGTCCTGCTCGGTATCCGACTCAGAGACCGCATCCGGTCCCCAGAGGCGCTCCAGGTCATAGAAGTCACGGGCGTGAACCTGCATCACGTGCACGACCACATCACCCAGGTCGACCAGCGCCCACTCGGCACTGTCCATCCCTTCGACACCCAACGGCTGCAGGCCCGCCTGCTTAGCCGCCTGCACGACGCTGTCGGCCGAGGCTTTGACGTGACGGTTGGATGAACCGCTGGCAATCACCATAAAGTCAGTGACGCTGCTTTTTCCGCGAACATCGAGACAGACCAGGTCACGCGCCTTGTTGTCTTCCAGCGCGGTTTCGACCAGTTGCAGCAGTTGTTCAGTAGTCATGGTTTGGGTTTGCATAAATTGGGGTTACTTCTCAGTGATAGAGTCTGCCGTCGGCAGTTCAGGGTTTATTGAGGGATCCACCTTTTGGTAGAGCCGTTGTTGACGAATATGGTTCCAGACCGAATCGGGCAACAGATAGCGCGGCGAATGACCGATGCCGATCTGGCGCCGGATCTCGCTGGCGGAGATCTCCAACCCGGCCAGGGTTAGCAGCAGCACCGAGCCACTGGGCGTTGCGTGCAGCTGTTCAACCGATTCGGCCTGATAGGGCAGCAGCCAGCGCGCCACCGGATGCTCCGGTTCGAGATGCCAGCCGGGACGGGCGATCACCAGGATATGGCAAAGTCCCAGCAGCTCCTGCCAGCGATACCAGCTGTCGAGCGAACGTAGTGAATCGGTACCGATCACCATCGTCAGACTGACCTCATCTCCCAGCTCGGCTCGTAGCGAACTGAGGGTGTCAAAGCTGTACGAGGGTCGGTTTGAACGCAGCTCGCAATCATCGATCAGCAGCCCGGCCTCTTCATCAGCGGCCAGCTGCACCATCGCCAGACGTTGTTCGGCACTACAGCCGGGGGACTCCCTATGTACCGGCAAGGCACAGGGAACCAGCCGAACCTGGGCAAAGCCCAATCGGTCACGCAGTTCCAACGCCATCCGCAGATGACCATGATGGATCGGATCAAAGGTTCCGCCGAGCATCGCCACCGAGTTGGATGGCGATGCCTGTTCCGGCGAATTATTGGCGGATATGTCCGTCACCGAGCACCACGTATTTCTGCGACGTCAGCCCTTCCAGTCCAACCGGACCACGGGCATGGATCTTATCGGTCGAGATACCAATCTCGGCGCCCAGGCCATACTCGAAGCCGTCAGCAAAACGGGTCGACGCATTGACCATCACCGAGCTGGAATCCACCTCGGTCAGGAAACGGCGGCTAAGGGTATAGTTCTCGGTCACGATCGCATCGGTATGGTGGGAGCCGTAGCGGTTGATGTGGGCAATCGCCTCGTCAATCGAATCGACCACCTTGATCGCCAGTACCGGTGCCAGGTATTCGGTTGACCAATCCTCTTCGGTGGCAGCCACGGCATCGTTGAGCACCTCACGGGTACGCTCACAACCACGCAACTCAACGCCTTTTTCAGCGTAGGCCTTGGCCAGCTCCGGCAACATCAGATCGGCCACCACCGAGTTCACCAACAGGGTTTCCATGGTGTTGCAGGTGCCGTAGCGGTGGGTTTTGGCATTCAGGGCAATATCCAGCGCCTTCTTCGGATCCGCTTCGGCGTCGATATAGACGTGGCAGATGCCGTCCAGGTGTTTGATCACGGTGACTTTGGCGTCGTTGCTGATCCGCTCGATCAGGCCCTTACCACCCCGGGGGACGATCACATCGACAAACTCAGGCATCGTGATCAGCTCACCCACGGCGGCACGATCGGTGGTCTCGACCACCTGCACCGCCGCTTCCGGCAACCCCGCCTCCACCAGACCGGCACGGATACAGGCGGCTACCGCCTGATTGGAATGGATCGCTTCGGAGCCACCGCGCAAGATCGTGGCGTTACCGGACTTCAGGCACAGGCTGGCCGCTTCAGCGGTTACATTCGGGCGTGATTCGTAGATGATCCCGATCACCCCCAGCGGCACGCGCATCTTACCGACCTGGATACCGGACGGCATAAAGTTCATGTCGGTAATGCCACCCACCGGGTCCGGCAATCCCGCCACCTGCTTCAGGCCTTCAACCATGGTATCGATCCGCTCTGGTGTCAGTTCCAGGCGGTCCAGCATCGCCGCGTCCAGGCCGTTGTTGCGGCCGTTCTCTAAATCCAATTGGTTCGCTTCGATCAGCGCCTCGCGCGAGCTGTCGATCGCCCGTGCCATCGCCAGCAGCGCAGCGTTCTTGGCGCCGGTATCGGCACGGGACAGCAGCCCCGCCGCTTCACGCGCCTGGGCTCCCAGCTGCGCCATATAGTGTTTGACGTCCATGGTTTCTCTCTTGCCGGTGTAAAACGGACCATTATAGCGAGCCGCCATGGCTATTTCACGCTCGAAAGCCTCCCAATCCCAGCACGAACGACAACTGACGCCAGCCGTGCTACACCCACCGGCAACGAATTGTTATGATGCCCGCTACGCTTTTGCCGCCCGTTATCAGGATGCCGCCTTCGCGCATGAAATTTTCACCCTCATCACTGCTCGCCCCGCTGCTACAACACCTGAGCCTAAGCCGCAAAATCTGGTTAGCCGTCGGTACCGCGCTGCTGGCCGGCGTTCTGCTGTTCAGTGTCGCCTTGAGCCACGAACAGCGCAGTTTCAGCGAACACCAGTTGATGACGTTGGGACAGGCCCTGGCCGAACAAACCAGCCAGAGCGCCGCACCACTGATGCTGGCCGATGATGAACTAAGTCTGTCGATCATCCTGCAGCAGTTGACCAGCCTGGAACAGATCCAGGGGGCAGAGATCCTCAACAGCAACGGCGACTACCTATCCCAGGTCGGCAAGCCCAGTGAGATGAGTCTGAGCCTACCGATTCGGGCCGAACAAACCCAGCTAGGCAGCCTGAGACTGCACCTCAACCCCGGCAGCTCCATCTACCAGATCAGCGAACTGTTACCGCTAAGCCTGGCGGCGCTAGGGGCGGCTCTGATTTTTCTGCTGCTGGCGCTGATCTGGCTTGGACGCCATCTGGGGCGACCGACCAAGGCGCTGGTCCATACCATCGTGCAGATTAACCACGGCCACCGCCCGCCAGCGCTTGAGCACCAGCGCCATGATGAGCTGGCGCCGATGATGCAGTTGTTAAACCAGCACTTCTGCGAGCCCCGTTCAAGTATCGAAGACCCGGCGGAGAACAGCACCAAGACCAACAAGAATCCTCAGCCTGACAGTGCAGAGGACACAGCTAAGCAGACGTCTCAGGAGCTAACGGCTGACGCCATCCTGGACGATGGCGTACCCAAGCCTGCTCAAACCGATACCACGGCGGATCCGTCAGCAGAGTCGATCCCGCCCCATGCTGCGGCGGAGGCTGAGGTGATCGGACAGGACACCGACACCGACACCGACAAAGCGGAAGTCGTGGACACAGGCCCCCGCGGCTACCTGTTTTACGTCAACCACCATGTCGGTGGCAGCGACACCCTGACCACGACCGAGCGTGAACAGCTGCTGACACGTTATTACAACTCGCTGCAACAGGTCGCCCGACTCTACAAAGGTCTGCTGGAAGATGATGCGCTGGGTAACTGGTGCGTGCGCTTCGCGCCGTTATCCGATGATCAGAGCCACGGTATCAATGCCCTGTGCGCCGCCCAGCTGTTCAACGCCCTCTACCGCGGTATCAACAGCCAAGCGATCCACAATTTCTCTCCGGCACTGAATATGAAGCTGGTGCTGCTCTGCGGTCCGATTCGTGAGTTTGACCGAATGGCCGAGGACGCATTGCTGTTGAGCGATCAGATTCAGGAGAACGATCTGATCACCCATACCGAGCTGTACCAGATCGATGAATTGCAACAACGGCTGCTCGACAGTGCCAGCTACCGCAAATTCGATCAGGACACCCTACTGATCGCCAGCCTGAATCGTGATTATCAGACCCTGATTGATCGCCAAGCCGAGCATTTTTTGAAGCAGAACGGCTAGAATTCCGAATCCTGACCGATAACACGGGTATCAACGCAGCAGCAGATAGCCGTTTATAGAACACTTCCAAGCTGCTCTTTCCAGAAAAGCTTTTTCTGTGACAACTTCATCGCGGCATGGGCCGGACTGGTCGACGGCAAACGTTGTCGTGTTAGTTGTTGCTGTCGATCGGAAAGCGTTGGAAGCACATAGCGCTTAAATGCCTGCTCGGCTTTAGCGCCGTTAAAGAAGATCGCGCCGATGGTCGGATGCAAATCCAACAGCGCAGCAAAATCATTGGGCCGGATACTCTGCTCGACGATAGATGAATCGAGACTACCGGGGCGCCGGCACTCGGCCAAGACATCCCAGAGCGCGATGCCATGGCGCGTTAACTGCGCTAGTCGTTCGTTGTAAGGCAAATCGACATCAAAGCCCAACAGCTCAGCCATAATCGGCCAAAAGGCGTTGCGCGGGTGGGCATAGTACTGCTGTTGCTCCAGCGAGCGTTGTCCCGGCATCGAGCCGAGTATTAACAGCTTTGCGCCGGCATCGATAACCGGCGCAAAGCTTTGGGCTTGGTGCTCAGCCTCAGCTGTCACCGTTGCCGCTTTCCTCATCGGCACCATCGCTTTGGGTACCCGGGCTATCGAGCGCATCGACCCGCTGGAAGCCCCGTGGCAATTTGTTGCCTCGACGGCCCCGCTCACCGCGGTAATGCTCAAGATCAGCCGCCTTCAGGGTCAGATGACGTTTGCCGGCATGGATCCGCAACGACGCCCCAGGCTCGAGCACCTGCAACGCGACGACGAACTCTTCGCGGGAGGCCACCCGGCCCGACGGGATATTGATGATCTTGTTACCCTTACCCTTACTTAGCTGGGGCAGGTCTTTAACCGGGAACAGCAGCAAGCGTCCTTCATTACTGACTGCCGCCAGCAGTTGCTCGTCTTGGTTGGTCACCGACTGTGGCGCCAACACCTTGGCACCTTTGGGCAGGCTCAGCACCGCCTTACCGGCTTTGTTCTTACCCAGCAGGTCTTCGTAACTGCAAACAAAGCCGTAACCGCTGTCCGACGCGAGCAGATAGCGCTGTTCCGGCGCACCGACCAGCAGCGCATCCACATTGGCTTCGCTGGGGATCGATAAACGCCCGGTCAGCGGCTCACCCTGCCCCCGTGCCGAAGGCAAGGTATGCACCGGCAGCGAATAAGCCCGCCCGGTCGAATCGAGGAACACCGCCGATTGGTTCATCCGCCCCTTGGCCGATAGTTTGTAATCGTCACCGGATTTGTAGTTCAACGCCTTGGCGTCGACATCAAATCCCTTGGCAGCCCGGACCCAACCCTGCTTCGACAACACCACGGTCATCGGGTCGGAACCGAGCAGATCGACCTCGCTAAAGGCCTTGGCCTCTTCGCGCTGGGCAATCGGTGAACGGCGCTCATCGCCGTATTGCTCCGCCGCCGCCGTCAGTTCCTGCTTGATCAGCTTGCGCAGCGCGGCCTTGGAACCCAGCAGTTTTTCCAACTTCTGACGCTCTTTGCTCAGCTCGTCCTGCTCACCGCGGATCCTCATCTCTTCGAGCTTGGCCAGGTGGCGCAGTTTCAGCTCCAGAATCGCTTCGGCCTGAACATCGGTGATACCGAAACGTTCCATCAACACCGGCTTGGGCTTGTCCTCGGTGCGGATTATCTCGATCACTTCGTCGATATTGAGGAACGCGACCAACAGACCGTCGAGGATATGCAGCCGATCGAGCACTTTCTCGAGCCGGTGCTCGAGCCGGCGAGTCACCGTATCGGTTCGATATTGCAGCCACTCCCCCAGGATCATTCGCAGATTCTTGACCTGCGGACGCCCGTCGATGCCGATCATATTGAAGTTGACCCGGTAGGTCCGCTCCAGGTCGGTGGAAGCAAACAGGTGCGCCATCATCTGCTCCACATCAACCCGATTCGAGCGCGGCACGATCACCAGGCGGGTCGGGTTTTCATGATCCGACTCGTCCCGCAGATCGTTCACCATCGGCAGCTTCTTGGCCTGCATCTGGGCAGCGATCTGCTCCAGCACCTTGGCACCGGAGACCTGGTGCGGCAACGCGGTGATCACCACCTCGCCATCTTCCTTGCGGTACACCGCCCGCATTCGCACCGAACCACGACCGGTCTGGTAAAGCTTACGCAGCTCCTGCGGCGGCGAGATAATCTCGGCTTCGGTCGGAAAATCCGGACCGGGCAGGTGCTCGCACAGTTCATCGACATCGGCCTGGGGATTATCCAGCAGGTGCAGACAGGCATTGATCGTCTCACGCAAGTTGTGAGGTGGGATATCAGTGGCCATACCGACCGCGATCCCGGTACTGCCGTTAAGCAGCACATTCGGAACCTGGGCCGGCAGTGTCAGCGGTTCGGTCAGGGTGCCATCGAAGTTCGGTCCCCAGTCAACCGTGCCCTGACCCAACTCGTTGAGAAGCAGCGCACTGTAGGGTGTCAGACGCGACTCGGTGTAACGCATCGCTGCGAACGACTTGGGATCGTCCGGCGAACCCCAGTTACCCTGGCCGTCGACCAGCGGATAGCGGTAGCTGAACGGCTGCGCCATCAACACCATCGCCTCGTAACAGGCGCTGTCACCATGCGGATGGAACTTACCCAACACATCACCGACGGTACGGGCCGATTTCTTGAATTTGGCCCCGGCCCTCAAACCCAGCTCCGACATCGCATAGACGATTCGCCGCTGTACCGGCTTCAGGCCGTCACCGATATGGGGCAGAGCCCGATCGAGAATGACGTACATCGAATAATCGAGGTAGGCCTTCTCGGTATAGGTTTTCAAGGATTGGCGTTCAACGCCTTCGTCGATCTCAACACTGGCTGACATAGTCGGCAGTCACCCTTACTACAAAATTCAGTTCGGTTTTCAAAAACCGCAGATAAGACTCGACCCCCGCCCGGCAAACCAGGCGCAGACCATTCAATACGATCAATCAGGGCAGAATCAATTCGAAGCAGCCTCCGCCCAACTGGCCACCATTGCTCAACCGCACACGCCCGCAGCGATCCCCCTGGCGATGATGTTCGGCCACCAGCACCGAAAAATAGAGCCCGAAGCCGGTGCTGCCGCTACCGAAATCCACTCCCATCCGGCGCTTCTCCAGCTCGCCGAGCATCGGATCCGGATAGCCGGGACCATCGTCTTCCACCGCCAGGCTTAGAAAGCCATCAGATTCGCGGACCTGAATCAGCACCTTGGAGCGGGCATAGCGGATCACATTGGTAACGATATTGCCCAACACCCCCACCACCAGGTTCTTGTCGAAGGTCCAGCATAGATCGGGATCTACCTGTTGTTCGATCGCGATCCCCCAGGGCTCGAGGGTCGGCTGATTCATCAGCACCACATCCTCGATAAATTCATCCAGATAATGCTCATCAAACAGTGACTGATATTGCTGGTTTTCCACCTTGTACAACATCATCAACTGGATCAGCGAATTATTCAGTCGGTTGGCTTCCAACTGAAGCCGCCCGACATCGACGCCGGAGTCGTCGGTTTGAGGCGGTAACTGATTGATCTGATGCATCATCAGTGCAATCGAGTTTTTCATATCGTGGACGCTGGAGGCCAACAGGGTGGCGAAATCCAGCTTCGCATCATTGCTCACGCCTGGGCGCCTCCCATTTTCTCATACAGGGCCTTGAGCTGCTGTCGGTGCACATAGCGCTTATCGTCTGGTGACAGGCTGTCGACCCGCTCAAAACATTGCCCCACCTGCGCCATGAGTTTCGGATTGGCGCCCTTCTCTTTCATCTGTCGAAGCGCCACCTGGGCAAAGTTCAGGTTGATCGAGAAACTGCGGGGCTTATCGACCAGAGCCTTTTGCAGCAACTTAAGCGCCTGCTCGATTTCACCTTTAGCGTAATGCTCCACCGCTTCATGGTTGTAGGCGGACTCCTCACGCTCCATCTGCTGCAGCAACTGTTGTGCTTGCTCCGCTTTACCGGCGTCATTTAGCGAGTTCAGCAGCTGCTCCTTAACTCGACTGCTGACATCGGCGCCTTTTTTAACACAGGCATCGTACGCCTTCTGCAATGCCTGTTCAGCCATCTTGCTATCGCCCAGGCCCTGGTAGAATTCACTCTCAGACAGATGGGATTTTACGCCAACCGACGAATCCCGCCTGTACTCTTTACGGACCTCATCCATCAGGTTCCCAACCTTAATCTGCATCCGCTTGGCAGTCCGCGGATCCGCTTCTTTGATCCGCTCCCCGATCACCTCGGTCAGGTTAAAATAATGGTTGGGGTCACGAAAAACCGACGTTTTTCCGACTTTGATACTCTGGTTAAAAGCTTTCTCTGCAACGGCTAGATCGCCATTAGCCAATGCCAATTCACCCAGCAGAGTCTGGCGCCGGACATTGCGCGGAGAGATCGCCGCACCACTCTCCAGCGTCTGTTGCGCGGTTTCCGGATCATTCTGGGCCCGCTGTGCCCGGGCTAGCCAATCGTAGGCCTGCACATAGCGCGAATTCTGATCGAGGATGTTGCGAAAATGGGTTTCGGCCCGAGCAAAATCGTCACGGTAGAAGAAACACTTGCCCAGCCCTAATTCAGCCCAGGGGACAAATTTGTTCTGCAGCAAAGACTCGTAGAGCTCGGCGCACTTGTCGTAAGCCTTCAGCTCCATCAACAACTCTGAGCGAAGCTTGAGCAGATAGCCTTTATAGCGCGGATGTTCCGCCGCCAGACTGGCACAGAGTTTCACCGCATTGACGGGATGCCCCTTATCGATCTCCCGATAGATCGGCAACAGGGCATCGCGTCTTGCAATCAGGCGCTCGAGACGGGCATTCAGCACCTCTTTGGTAAAGGGTTTGGTCAGGTATTCATCGGGCTGGTATTCCAGCGCTCCCATCACCATATCCGTCGAGTTTTCAGCCGTCAGCATAATATAGAGGCAGGCGCTCTTGAGCAGTTTGTGGTGCTTGGCCTCTTCGAGGATATCGTTGCCATTACGCCCTTCGCCCAGGTTGTAATCGGACAGAACCACGTCGTAGCGGGTCTTCTTCAGCAGCGGTATCGCCTGTTCGGCATCCTTGGCGATCTGAATATTCTCCAGGGGAACCCCATAGAACATCACCATGCCCCGCAAGGCCGAGCTGAAATGGGCAAAATCCTCAATAATCAGAAACCGCAATTTTGAATAGTCGAGCATTGTTATTGTTCCTTCATGTTGCTCTAGCGCGGCCCGTTGTGACCCTGTGCCATCGGATGAGCTGAACTCGTCGGCGATGGTTTCAGGCCGTTACACCTGTGCCAGATTTCCTTTCTGTTGCAGCCACTCCTTGCGATCGCCGGCGCGTTTTTTCGCCAGCAGCATATCCATCATCTCGTGGGTCCCGTCACCCGGTTCGATGCTCAACTGCACCAACCGACGGGTATCACGCGACATGGTCGTTTCCCGTAGCTGCATCGGGTTCATCTCACCCAAACCCTTGAAGCGCTGAACGTTGATCTTGCCGCGTTTCTTCTCGGCGTGGATGCGATCCAGGGTGCCGGACTTCTCCTCCTCGTCCAGCGCATAGAACACCTCTTTACCGACATCGATCCGATACAGCGGCGGCATCGCCACATACACATGGCCGGCCATCACCAGCGGTTTGAAGTGGCGCACGAACAGCGCGCACAGCAAAGTTGCTATGTGAAGCCCGTCGGAATCGGCATCCGCCAAGATGCAGACCTTACCGTAGCGTAGCCCATCGAGGTTGTCCGAGCCGGGATCGACCCCGATCGCCACCGAGATATCATGCACCTCCTGCGAGGCCAGGATATCGCCCGACTCGACCTCCCAGGTGTTGAGGATCTTACCGCGCAGCGGCATCACCGCCTGGAATTCACGATCACGGGCTTGCTTGGCGGAACCGCCGGCCGAGTCCCCTTCCACCAGGAACAGTTCGGAATTGAGCGCCTCACCGCCGGAACAGTCGGCCAGCTTGCCCGGCAGTGCTGGTCCCTGGGTTACCCGCTTGCGGGTTACCTTCTTGCGCGAACGCATCCGCTTCTGGGCGTTATTGATCGCCAGTTCCGCCAACAGCTCACCCTGATCGGTGTGTTTGTTGAGCCACAAACTGAACGCATCTTTGACCGTGCCGCTGACAAACGCCGCCACCTGCCGGGATGACAGTCGCTCCTTGGTCTGACCGGAGAACTGCGGGTCCTGCATCTTTACCGACAGCACATAGCAGCAGCGATCCCAGATATCTTCGGCGGTCAGTTTAACCCCCCGTGGCAGCAGGTTGCGGAACTCGCAGAACTCCCGAATCGCCTCCAGCAGACCGGTCCGAAAACCGTTGACGTGGGTACCGCCCTGGGCGGTCGGGATCAGGTTGACGTAACTCTCGGCCACCAGGTCACCGCCTTCCGGCAACCACTGTACCGCCCATTCGCAAGCCTCGATATCACCGGTCAACGAGCCGACAAAGGGCTCCTGCGGCAGGGTTTCGAACAGTTGGTTGGCCCCTTTGAGATAGTCGGTCAGACCATCTTCGTAATACCAGCTCTGTTTGTCCTTCTCCTTGCCGGACAGATCATTGAAGATCACCTTCAGGCCCGGACAGAGCACCGCCTTGGCCCGAAGCATATGGCGCAGTTTCGCCACCGAGTATTTGGGCGAGTCGAAGTACTGCGGATCAGCCAGGAACCGCACCTCAGTGCCGGTGTTGCGCTTGCCCACCGTATCGATCACTTCCAGATCGGAGACTTTCTCACCGTCGGCAAAGCCGATCCGATACAGTTTCCCATCCCGCTTGATCTGCACTTCCAGCAGTTTCGACAGCGCATTCACCACCGACACCCCAACCCCGTGCAGACCGCCGGAGAACTGGTAATTATCGTTGGAGAATTTGCCGCCGGCATGGAGTCGGGTCAGGATCAGCTCCACCCCGCTGATACCATGTTCCGGGTGGATATCCACCGGCATACCGCGCCCGTTATCGCTGATCGACAGCGAGTTATCCGGGTGCAGCGTGACCTCAATCTGGGTCGCGTGACCGGCCAACGCCTCGTCGACGGAGTTATCGATAACTTCCTGGGCCAGGTGGTTGGGTCGATCGGTTTCGGTATACATGCCCGGTCGTTTTTTGACCGGATCGAGACCACTGAGGACTTCAATGGCATCGGCGTTGTAGTTATTACTCATCGTTACTGCGTTGTTCTCTGCTAGTTATCCGCCGGATTAGTCGCGTTGTCCGCCGGACTAGTCATGGCCTTGAGATAGGCTTCAGCCTGCTGTTTTAAAGCGTCATCGTTGGCAAACTCAAACAGGGTCGGCCAATAGCTGTCGAAATGTTGGAAACCATGGTCGCCCCCTTCGGTGACCACCTGGCGTGACTGAGCGAACTTTTCCACCCCTTCGCGATAATCGAGCACTTCATCACCGGTCTGAGTCAGCAACAGGTAGCGTGACGGGTCGTGCAAACTCTGCCGGTTCAGCGTCAACAGCTGATCCAGATGGCCGCGGGTCAACAGGTAGCGCTCGTGGGTATAGATGTTTTCGTTCTCTCCCAGCCAGACATCCAGCAACTCAAAGGGTCGCACCGACGGGTTGATCAGAACCGCACTGAGGTTCGACTCGCGGCCCTGGGTTTCAACCAGATAGGTGGCGTAATAGCCGCCCAGCGAGCTTCCCAGCAACACGATCGGTTGTTGGTGACGTCGGCGCTGTTCGGCCAGCAGTTCTTCCAGCAACACGATGGCATCGGCGGGCTGGTAAGGCAGCTCCGGCACCAACAGGCGCTTACCCTGGCCTTGCTGTTTCATCCAGTTGCCCAGATGACGCGCTTTATAGGACTGGGGTGAGCTGTTGAAGCCGTGGATATATAAATACAGCGGCGTATTCATGATGGCCTTAAGTGTCAGGTATTGGACGGGAGCAACCGTTACCGCCTTGTTACCGACGGCTGTTTGTTCGGCGCTAATCTATCCGGAAAATACCTTATCGACAAACGCTTAGGCAAGGTCGAGCCGCACGATACCTGATCTGAGCCATGATTCCACCGGATCGCGACGATCCTCGCCCGAATCAAATGGCCGCAACTCCAGCCAGCGGTAGCCCGGCGCGGCCAGGGGACCGCCGTCTACCAACTGCATCTGTTCGGTGCCGGCGGCAAACTGCACCGACGTAGCCGGACAGCTGTATAAACGATGGATTCCATGTGCGAAGCCACGCCCTTGATGGATATGCCCGAACAACAACATGACCGGCATTCCGGCTGCATCGGCCGGCGCCAAGGTGCGCCATAAGGCCTCGGCATTGCCGAGCATGATCTGATCCTGCCAGGGGCTATCGACGCTCACCGGATTATGATGCAGCACCACCAACAATCGTTGCTGCTGTTCGAGCGCCAGTTGCAGCTGCTGTGACAGCAATTGCAGTTCGGAGATCGGCAACGAGCCGGAACCCCGTCCATCCGGCTCGGCACTGCTGTCGAGCAACACCAACCGCCATCCGTTCCAGCTGAGCACCTTAGGCTGTTGCGGACTCAAGCGGGCCATCATCCGGGCATCGTCGTGGTTACCGGGAATCCAATACCAGGGCACCCCGAAATCCTGCAGATAATCCAGCAGACGCCGGTAGCCGCTCTCGCTGCCATGGTGAACCAGATCGCCGCTGAGCAGCAGCGCATCCAGCTGAGGAAAACGTACTTCCAGATCGGCCAATATCTGCTGGAACTGCCGATCGACGTCCAGGCCGCGATAGCCCAGGGCTCGCTGCTCGGGCAGGTGCAGATCGCTGAGCTGGACCAATTGCAATATTTCACCGTGGCTGTGCAGTTGCTGCTCAGCGGGGATAGTCGGCTGGATAGTGGGCTTGGTAGTCGGCTGGGTCATCAACGGAGAATCAGGCTTCAACCAACTGGTCGCTGTTGTGGCCATGGGCCAGGCACTGGCTCAGCCATTCACCCAGGTAGCGGTTAAGCTGGGCTTTCTCATCGGGCTGATGCATCTGGGCATTGGGGTAGCTGTAGCGCCCGGCCAGTTGGCGCCGCTGTTTACGGCAGATTACCTCGGCCATGCGCGCATCATGGTACAGCCGCACCATCAAGGCGGGCATTTGAATCCATTGGTTGTCTTCGTAACGCTGCTCGACCCGCAACGTGGTGGTGTAGGTAAAGCGCTCTTCGACCCGAATCTGCACACAAGTCCGATGTTGGTGCCAGCTAACATGGAATTCGCGCAGGTCACAGCCGTCCAGATCCGGCATCAGCCGCATCAACTTCAGATAGTTGCCTTCGCAGCAGGCCATCTGTGCGCCAAGGTCTGGAACATATCGCTTGCGTACCGCCAAGCTCATTGCGCTGTCTCCTGGTTGTCTGCTCTGTTCTCGCTTTCACCGCTCTTGTCAAAGCCCCAAAGCTGTTGCAGCCGTTGATAATTCAACTGCAGCCACTGCAGTGCAATCAGGGTGGCCGCGTTATTAATCCTGCCGTCGTTGACCGCCGCAAAGGCCGCCTCTCGACTGACCACCAGTGCCCGGATATCTTCGCCCTCGTCGGCCAGTCCGAACAGACCGCCCTGGCCACGACTGTCGATCTGGCCACAGAGCAGGTGAATCCGCTCCTGACTACCACCGGGGCTGACATGATAGCAGCAGATCCTTTCCAACCGCTGCACCTGCAGGCCGGCCTCCTCCTCTGCCTCGCGCTGAGCAACCTGCGCCACCGACTCCCCGGGCTCGACGATGCCGGCCACCAGTTCCAGCATCCAGGGACTGCTCGGATCCTGTAGCGCACCGATTCGGAACTGCTCGATCAGCAGCACCTGGTCACGCTCCGGATCATAGGGCAACAGGCAGACCGCATCGTCACGAATAAACAGCTCACGGGTCAGCGTATTGGACCAGCCACCCTCAAATAACCGGTGCCGAAGCTGCAGTCGATCCAATTTGAAAAAGCCGTCGTGAAGTCGCTCAGTCTGGAGCAGCTGCACATCATCGGGGTTGAACGTGGGGGCGTTTTTGATGCTCTTAACCTCTTGCTTGTCATAACCCAAGTATCGCCCAACTATAGCTGCCCAACGGCCGCTTAGGGAACCTGGGCCATCTTCACACAGAGGCAATCGCGATCAGGATCGTTACAGCCAGCGCTACGAAATCATTGAATTCAATCACCTGCTGGCTATAGTGGGGGCTGAATTTTTCCAGCTTAAGGATCCTCCCATGAGCCGCTCCTTTGTGATTCTCGGCGCCGGCATCTCTGGTCTGACAACCGCCTGGTTCCTGAAACAACAGGGCCATGAAGTCACCCTGCTCGAAGCCCGGGATCAGGCCGGCGGCAACCTGCGCACGCTTCATCGCGACGGTTTCCTGATCGAACGCGGCCCCAACTCGACCCTGAATAACCGTCCGGCATTGGATCTGCTGTTCAACAGTCTGAAGATCAGCCCCATTGAAGCCGATAAGACCAGCAAGAAACGCTATGTCCTGCGCGATGGTCAGATCCACCCGCTGCCGATGGGACCCGGTGCCTTTATCAGTACCCCGCTATTCAAGTCCGCCGGTAAATGGCGGCTGCTGCTGGAACCCTTTATCGGTCGTGCCGATCACGAAGAGAGTGTGGCGGAGTTTGTGCAGCGTCGCCTCGGTCGTGAATTCCTCGATTACGCCATCAATCCGTTCGTCTCCGGGGTCTATGCCGGCGACCCGGATCGCCTGTCGGTCCGCGCCGCCACCGCCAAGGTCTACGCACTGGAGCAGCAGTACCGGTCCATGTTTATCGGCATGATCGCCAAGACCCTGTCCGGCAAACACAGCGGCGGCGCCGGCCCCAGCGGCAGCATGATCTCGTTCGACCAGGGTATGCAGCAGCTGGCGGACTGCCTGGCTGACGCCTTCGGTGAATCGTTGCATACCGGCGTTACGGTAGATCGGATCGAACGCCTCGACGACGGTCGCTGGCAGGCCAGCGCCGGCGAACGCAACTGGCAGGCCGATGAGCTGATCATGACGCTGCCTGCCGCCGCCTGTGAAACCCTGCTTGCGCCGCTGACCAGTGGTCTCGATAACCAGTTGGCCGCAATCGAATATCCCCATGTGGCATCGGTATCACTGGGCTTCAAAAAGCAGCAGGTCGAGCACCTGCTGGACGGTTTCGGTTTCCTGATCCCCCGCTGCACCGGGGTTGAAACCCTCGGGGTATTGTTCCCTTCCAGCATCTTCCCGAATCGAGCACCGGATGACAGCCATCTGCTGACCTGTTTTATCGGCGGCAGCCTCAACCCCGAGATCGACGGTATCGACGACGAGCAGATTGTTCAGCGGGTTTTGCAGGATATCCGCCCGTTGCTGGGTATCCAAGGCGAGCCTTCGCTGATTGAGATCAGCCGTTGGCCCGCTGCAATCCCGCAGTACCAGCTGGGCCACCTGCAGCGTTTGGAAGCGATCGACGCCAAGTTAGCCGAACTGCCCGGGTTGCATCTGCGCGCCAACTGGCGTGATGGCATCTCCGTGGCCGACTGTGTGCAGAACGGCTATGAACTGGCGCAAAAGCTGAGCTGAACGCAACGATGAGAATCAAGCTCGGGGGATTGATGCTGATCGTGACCGGCGCACTGCTTGCCGGCTGCGCCACCCCGACGTACCAGTCGCCCAAGCCGGCAGCGGCGCTGACCGTCAGCGAAGCCGAACGTCAGCAGGCCCAGGCGTTGCATTTCCGGCTGGCACAGCAGCAACGCCTGAGCCGGGTCAGTTGGCCGATTCTCCAAAATGCCACCGACCTCTGTCCGGAGCAAAGCCGGACGGCACTGGGCATCCAGTACGCCAACAGTCACAGCTTCGAATCCTCCGATCAGGAATCGGCCGGCAACCCGTCGCGAACCTCGATGCGTGATACCGCCATTCGCGAGCTTCAACTGGGTGAAGTCCTGCAACTGTTGGCGGTTGTACCGGGATCAACAGCCGCTGAGGCCGGACTCCAGCCCGGCGACAAACTGATTAGTCTGGGCGATCAACCCCTGCCGACGGGACAGACGGCGACGCGAACCGCCCCCAAACTGTTTCGCCAACAACTGCAGCGCCTCAAGCCGGATCAAAGCATCACCGTCACCCTGTACCGCGATGGCGAGACGCTGACCCGGCAACTGCGCCCCCAAACCCTGTGTGATTATCCGATCAAACGACTGCCGAGCGAGCAGGTTAACGCCTTCGCCGATCATCACAGCATTGCCATCACCGACGGTATGCTGGCTTTTACGACCGAAGATGCCGACCTGGCCCTGGTCATCGCCCATGAGCTGGCCCACAACCTGCTCGGTCACGTCCCTGCCACCGCCCGCAACACGCTGCTGGGCGGCGCAATCGATCTACTGTTGATCAGTCAGGGAATCCCGTCACCCGGGGCCTTCAGCCTCGGGGGAGCGATACATTTTTCCAAGGAATTCGAGTCCGAAGCGGACTACCTGGCGCTGTATCTCCTGGCTCGAGCCGGTTATGAACTCGAAGGACGAGCCGAATTCTGGCGCCGACTTTCCACCAGCCGTCCCAGCCATATCCACACCAACGCCGGCGACACCCATCCCGGCAATGCTGAGCGCTTTGTTCGAATGCAGGCCGCCATTGCCGAGATCCGCTTAAAGCAACAACGCGGCGACGATCTCAGCCCCGAACTCATCAGATAAAAAGACTTAAACGACCGTTTCGGACTTGGCTTCGGTGCGATCTTGGCCCAAACTGCATAGTCTAATTCCTTCAACAAGTTACAGCCTGGAAGCTGCGCCATGGGTCTGAGTCAAAAATTAGGAATGCTGTTGGAGTTAACCCGCATCCACAAACAGTTCCAACAATACTTCCGGGTTGTTCCGGCCTCGACCCCGGAGCTGCAGGCACAAGCGTACCGGGTCCGCCACCAGGTTTATTGCCGTGAACTGGGTTGGGAACCGCTGCAGGAGAACGAACAGGAAACCGACCAGTTCGACAAGCTGGCCCACCATTGCCTGCTGCAGAACGTCAATAACGACGAATTCGTCGGCTGTATCCGCATGGTTATGCTGGATCCGGAAGACCCGATGGCACCGATGCCGTTCCAGCTGGCCTGCAAACAGCTCCGGGAAGGCGAGCCGGATACCGAACAGCAGCGGCGACAGGTGGTCGCCGAAGTATCCCGCTTGGCGGTGATCGGAAAGTATCGCCGCCGTCCCCATGAACAGAAACAGGCGGTTTCGATCAATGACGCCGACTTCGGCACCCTGAAACAACCGCGTTTTCCCTATATACCGATCGGTCTCTATCTCGGGCTACTGGAAATGGCCCGGATCAACGGCATCGAAACCCTCTACATCCTGACCGAACCCGGCCTGGCTCGCCATTTCTGCAAACTGGGCGGCAAGCTGGAACAGATCGGCGAACCGATTGAGCACCGGGGTACGCGAGCGCCCTACAAGATGGAAGTCAACAAGGTGATCGCCGATATGAGCCTGATGCTGCGGCCGTTGTTTAAGGTGATCTGCAAGGAGGTACATCAGGGGTATTCGGGAAAATCTTGATCACCGGTCTCGAACCTCCAAACCGTCGACGGGGGATCCGAACGGATTACGAGCCACCACAACCTGGATAGCTCCCTAATTACCCATCAGCAGTTCAGCACCTGTCGGGTACCGACTCTGATGCCGCCAGCAAGGAACCCTTGTCCCTCACACCGACCGTTGCGACGATACAATCTACCCCAGAGCCTGGAGACAAGCCGATGGAAGACCTGCAAGCCCCCCTCAGAGACGATGTCCGCTTAATGGGTAAACTACTCGGGCAGACCATTGCGCGCGATCAGGGTGACGCATTTCTCACCAAGCTGGAGCGAATCCGCAAACTTTCCAAAGCCGCCCGCCGCGGCGAAGTCGATACCGACGAGCTGGTTCAGGCGCTGCAACAACTGGATGAGCACGAGCTGGTGCCGATGGCCCGCTCCTTCGGTCAGTTTCTGAATCTGGCCAACCTGGCCGAAGAGTACCACCGGATACGACGACGAAATTCACTGGTGGTCACCCGGCCCGATCCGCAGGCGCTGGATCGGGTCTTCGATGAGATCGTCGAGGCCGGTATCAGCCCGCAACAGTTGGCCGATAAGGCCGCTTCGCTGCGTATCGATCTGGTGCTGACAGCCCACCCCACCGAGGTCAACCGGCGCACCTTTATCCAGAAATACGAAACCATGGCCGAGCTGCTGGAAAAGCTCGACCGTGAGCATCCGCTCAGTCCCCGCACCCACGACCTGACCGAACGGCTGCAGCAACTGATCACCGAAGCTTGGCACACCAACGAGATCCGCAGCGAACGCCCCTCGCCGGTCGATGAAGCCAAATGGGGCTTTGCAGTGATCGAGAATTCACTGTGGGAGGCGGTACCGACCTTCCTGCGCCACTTTGACCGTGAACTGCAGCGAATCAACGGAACCACTTTGCCCTACGACGCCGCACCGATCCGGTTCTGCTCCTGGATGGGGGGCGACCGTGACGGCAACCCCAATGTCACCGCCGAAGTAACCGAGCAGGTGCTGCTATTGGCCCGCTGGATGGCGGCCGATCTGCTGCTGGGGGATATCTCCAAACTGCGTCATGAACTGTCGATGGGGCGCGCCAGCGATGAGCTGCGCCAGGTGGTCGGCGACTGTGATGAACCCTATCGGAAGCTGCTGCGTCGGGTACGCCAGCAACTTATCAATACCCGCAACTGGGCCAAGCGCTGTCTCGAGCAGGGTTGGCAGCCCGGCGAAGATATCCTGCTACAGGACGACCAGCTTCTTGAGCCGCTACTGCTGTGCGATCGCTCGCTGCGCGAGTGCGGCATGGAACTGATCGCCGACGGCTGTCTGCGGGACACCCTGCGTCGCATCGCCTGTTTCGGGTTGAGCTTGGTCCGGCTTGATATCCGCCAGAATGCCGAGCGCCATGCCGAAGTGTTCGACGAGCTGACCGAGTACTACGGCCTGGGTTGCTACAGCGACTGGGATGAAACCGAGAAGCAGGCCTACCTGCTGAGCGAACTGAACAGTAAGCGGCCGCTGCTGCCGCAACGGGGCTGGACCCCCAGCGCCAATGTCCAGGAGGTGCTGGACACCTGCGCAGTGGTCGCCCGCCAGGACCCGCAGTCGTTAGGCAGCTACGTCATCTCGATGGCATCGGCGCCTTCGGATGTGCTGGCCGTGGCCCTGCTACTGAAAGAGAGCGGCATCGAGTTCAATATTCCGATCGCCCCACTGTTTGAAACCCTGGCCGATCTGGACCGAGCTCCCGCCGCCATCGACACCTTGCTAAAGGTCGACTGGTACCGTGATTATTGTGCCGGCCATCAGGAAGTCATGATCGGCTACTCCGACTCCTCCAAGGACGCCGGCGCGCTGGCCGCCAGCTGGGGCCAGTACCGTGCCCAGCAAGGGCTAACCGAGACCTGCCGACAACACGGCGTCGATCTGACCCTGTTCCATGGCCGCGGCGGTACCGTCGGCCGGGGCGGCGGCCCGAGCCACACCGCGATCTTGTCGCAACCGCCCGGCTCGGTCGACGGCAGCCTTCGGGTGACCGAGCAAGGGGAGATGATCCGCTACAAGTTCGGCATCCCCGACCTGGCGGTTCGGAACCTGGAGCTGTACGCCGGCGCGGTACTCGAAGCCAGCCTGGTGCCACCAGTCACCCCCAAACCCGAGTGGTGCGAACTGATGGATCAGTTGGCCCAGCGGGCCCACCAGGAGTATGTCTCACTGGTTCGCAACAACCCGCAGTTTGTGCCCTACTTCCGACAGCTGACGCCGGAGCAGGAGCTGGCCAAACTGCCGCTGGGAAGTCGCCCGGCCAAGCGCAAGCAGGATGGAGGGGTCGAGAGCCTTCGGGCCATCCCCTGGATCTTCGCCTGGACCCAGACCCGTCTGCTGCTGCCGGCCTGGCTCGGCAGCGGCCGAGCCCTGATCGAAGCCTGCGAGCAACAGCAGCAGGATCAACTGCGCGAGCTGATCGGTCAGTGGCCGTTCTTCAACGCCTATATCGGCATGCTGGAGATGGTGTTGGCCAAGGCCGAACCGGCCATCGCCCGCTATTACGAACACTGCCTGGTGGATCCGGAACTTCGCGAGCTGGGTAGCCGGCTTCGCAAACAGCTGCGCCAGGCCCAGCAACTGATTCCGACATTGAAGCAAACCGATCAACTGCTGGCCGACAATGAAGTGATCCGCCAGTCGATCCAGGTACGCAACCCCTATATCGATCCGCTGCACTACCTGCAAGCCGAACTGCTGCGTCGGGATCGGCAGGGATCCAACCGGGTCGTAGAGCAGGCACTGATGGTAACCATGACCGGTATTGCCGCGGGTATGCGAAATACCGGCTAGCGGAACAAGGCCACCCTTCCTTGTTACCAAAAAAACGGCCAACAATCGCTCCATCGGTGACTCCGTTTCATGATCAAACCGCCTTGAAACGGAGTCACTTCGCCTAGTTGAAAAGCTTGGCGCAAATCGAATCAATTCTCATTGCGCCAGCCTTAAATCAGACTGTTTTTATCGGGTATTAAGTCGATATAACCGACTGATTTTAAAGCGATAATTGTTTTATTCATCAGCCCTGATGAAATACCTCAATTCAGCTAAAACCCTTTAAAAACGTGTTGTTATATTTTTTGATGTACATCAAGTACAGCCCTGAGTGGGAGGACTAGATTGACCCAAATGATCGCTGCTTTTGCAGCATTTATTGACATTCAGACCAAACCGATCATTTAGTAACCCGCGTTATTGGTCTGGACCCTGAGCAGGATTGCTCTTAGTCAGGAACTCTTAAGCAACATGGCCCAAGCCGCTTTCAACCCCTCGAGGCGGCAACTATTGAGGGGTGATACCGGATCAAAGCGCCTCCCTCTGCGTCCGCCCTGGAGTGTGGAAGAGCTTGCTTTCATCAACGACTGCAGTCGCTGCGGCGACTGTATCCAATCCTGTCCCGAACAAATTCTTTTCAAAGGCTCCGGCGGTTTCCCGGAAGTCGACTTTTCCCGCGGTGAATGCACCTTCTGCGAAGACTGTGTCCGAGTCTGCAAAGCGCCGGTCTTCCATTCCACTGACCACGATCCCTGGAATCTCAAAGCTCACATCAGCCAATCCTGCGTGACCTACAAGCAGGTGGTCTGCCGCAGCTGCGCTGAACAGTGCGAACCCGAGGCGATCACGCTGAAACCGCAACTGGGTGGCATCGCCACCCCGAAACTAGATCTTTCCGCCTGTACCGGCTGCGGCGCCTGCGTTGCCGTCTGTCCGACCAAGGCCATTAATGTCCACCAGCCACTGGTCCAGGACGCCCAATCCATGACAGCCAACAACGATAAGGAGGCTGAGCAGTAATGCAGTCAGAGCAATCCGAAGAGCTGTTCGATATCACCGGTGTGGTGGTACGTACCGCTCCGGACCAGTCAAAGGCGGTAGCCGAGCGGCTGACGGAAATGAAAGGCGTTGAAGTTCACGCCGTCGGTGATGAGGGCAACCTCGTTGTCACCGTCGAAGAGCTCGACGGCGAGAAGTTCGCCTTAAAAACCATCGAAGATATCAACAACATGCCAGGTGTACTTTCGACTTCGCTGGTCTACCACCACACCGAAGATGAAAGCATGCAAAAGCAGGAGACGATGCAATGAAATTAAGCAGACGAGATTTCGTTAAGAGCAATGCGGTGGCTGCAACAGCAGCAGCTGCTGGGGTGGCCGTGCCCGCCTCAGCCACCAACTTGCTCGCTAAATCGAGTGACGCGGAGATTCGCTGGGATAAAGCCCCCTGCCGTTTCTGCGGTACCGGTTGTAGCGTACTGGTCGGTACCCAGAAAGGTCGCGTGGTGGCGACTCAGGGTGACCCCGATGCGCCGGTTAACAAGGGCTTGAACTGTATCAAGGGCTACTTCCTGTCGAAGATCATGTACGGTCAAGACCGTCTGACCTCGCCGATGCTGCGGATGACCGACGGTGAGTACGACAAGTTCGGTGAGTTCACCCCGGTCTCCTGGGACAAGGCGTTCGACGTCATGGCCGAGAAGTTCAAGGCGGCACTGAAAGAGAAAGGTCCGACCGCCGTCGGTATGTTCGGCTCCGGTCAATGGACCGTCTGGGAAGGCTACGCCGCTGCCAAACTGTACAAGGCCGGCTTCCGCTCCAACAACATCGACCCCAACGCCCGTCACTGTATGGCGTCTGCGGTAGGTGGCTTCATGCGGACCTTCGGTATCGATGAGCCGATGGGCTGCTACGACGACCTCGAGATGGCCGATGCGTTCGTGCTCTGGGGTTCCAACATGGCCGAGATGCACCCGATCCTGTGGTCGCGTCTGACCGACCGCCGTCTGAGCAAGCCGGATGTGCAGGTACATGTTCTGTCGACCTTCAAGCACCGCTCGTTCGAGCTGGCCGACAACGACATGATCTTCACCCCGCAGACCGACCTGGCGATCCTGAACTATATCGCCCACCACATCATCGAAAGCGGCAGCGTCAACCAGGACTTCCTGGACAAGCACGTCAACATCCGCAAGGGCACCACCGACATCGGTTACGGCCTGCGCCCGACCCACCCGCTTGAGCAGAAAGCCAAGAACCCGGGTAAGGGCAGCTCCACCCCGATGACCTTCGAGGAGTACAAGGAGTTTGTCAGCGAGTACACCCTGGAGAAAGCCTCCAAGATGTCCGGTGTACCGGAGCACAAACTGCTGAAGCTGGCCGAACTGTACGCCGATCCGAACAAGAAGGTCGTGTCCTACTGGACCATGGGCTTCAACCAGCACACCCGTGGTGTCTGGGCCAACAACCTGATGTACAACGTCCACCTGCTGACCGGTAAGATCTCTCAGCCGGGTAACGGTCCGTTCTCCCTGACCGGTCAACCCTCTGCCTGTGGTACTGCCCGTGAAGTCGGTACCTTCGCTCACCGTCTGCCGGCCGACATGGTCGTTAAGAATCCGAAGCACCGTGCACTGTCCGAGAAGCTGTGGAAACTGCCGGAAGGCACCATTCCGCCGAAGCCGGGCTACCACGCGGTTCTGCAGAACCGGATGCTCAAGGACGGCAAGCTGAACGCTTACTGGGTGCAGTGCAACAACAACATGCAGGCCGGTCCTAACTTCAACGAAGAAGCCTACCCGGGCTACCGTAACCCGGATAACTTCATTGTCGTCTCCGACCCCTACCCGACCGTCACCGCCCAGGCTGCTGACTTGGTTCTGCCGACCGCCATGTGGGTCGAGAAAGAAGGTGCCTACGGTAACGCCGAGCGTCGTACTCAGTTCTGGCGCCAGCAGGTAGACGCTCCGGGCGAAGCACGCTCCGACCTATGGCAGGTAGTTGAGTTCTCCAAGCGCTTCAAGGTTGAGGAAGTTTGGCCCGAAGAGCTGCTCGCCAAGATGCCGGAATACCGCGGCAAGACCCTGTACGACATCCTGTACGCCAACGGTCAGGTTGATAAGTACCCGCTGTCTGAAACGGCGGAAGGCTTCGCCAACCAGGAAGCCAACGACTTCGGCTTCTACATCCAGAAAGGCCTGTTCGAAGAGTACGCCGCCTTCGGTCGCGGTAAAGCTCACGACCTGGCTGACTTCGACACCTATCACCAGGCCCGCGGTCTGCGTTGGCCGGTGGTTGACGGCAAGGAAACCCTGTGGCGCTTCAAGGAAGGCTACGATCCTTACGTCAAGAAAGGCACCGACTTCCAGTTCTACGGTAAGAAGGACGGCAAGGCAGTCATGTTCGCGGTTCCGTACGAGCCGCCGGCCGAGTCTCCGGACAACGAATACGACCTGTGGCTCTCCACCGGTCGGGTACTGGAGCACTGGCACACCGGTACCATGACCCGTCGTGTACCTGAGCTTTATCGCGCCGCCCCGGATGCACTGATGTATATGCACCCGGAAGACGCCAAGAAGCGCGGTCTGCGTCGCGGCCAGGAAGCCGTCGTGGCCTCCCGTCGGGGTGAAATCAAGCTACGGGTTGAAACCCGCGGCCGTAACCGCCCGCCAGAAGGTCTCGTATTCATTCCGTTCTTCGACGCCGGTCGTCTGGTCAACAAGCTCACCCTTGATGCCACCGATCCGTTGTCGAAAGAGACCGACTTCAAGAAGTGTGCGGTCAAGGTAATGAAGGCCTGATAAAGGCAAAACCACTGAATGCCGGTAACAAGGTAGAGACATAGGACACGACCATGAGTCAGGGAAACCCAAAGCAGCTAGGTAAGGAAGGACGCGCTCGTCGCCAGTTCTTTGCCGACACTGCGCGCGGCCTATGCGGTGTTGGGGCTGTTGGAGTGGGCTTGGGGCTGATTGCCACCAACGCCAGTTCCCACGCACCCGAAATGCTGCGGCCGCCGGGTGCCCTGCCCGAGGACGATTTTCTCGCCGCCTGTCTGCGTTGCGGACTCTGCGTACGGGATTGTCCGTTCGACACCTTGAAGCTGGCCCAAATCACCGATCCTGTGGCCAACGGCACACCTTACTTCATCGCCCGCGAGGTGCCCTGTGAGATGTGTGACGATATTCCCTGTGTGGCAGCCTGCCCCAGTGGAGCCCTGGATCAAGCTTTGGACAATATCGATGACGCCCGCATGGGGTTGGCGGTGCTGATCGATCAGGAAACCTGCCTCAATTTCCTCGGACTGCGGTGCGACGTCTGCTACGACGTCTGCCCGGTTCAGGAAGAGGCGATCACGTTGGAAAGAGAGCGAAACGTCCGCACCGGCCATCACGCCCGCTTCCTGCCGACTGTTCATTCGGACCACTGTACCGGATGCGGCAAGTGCGAGCAGGGCTGTGTGCTGGAGGAAGCCGCCATCAAGGTGGTTCCGCGTTCATTGGCCAAAGGCGAAATCGGACAACATTACCGGCTGGGCTGGGAAGAGAAGGCCGCCAACCAGGGCGAATCTTTGATTCCGGAGCAGCTGAAAATGCCGATCCGCCGTCCGGAGGGTGAATCATGACCCTGCAGGTTGGAACAGACGCCATCAAGGTGAAAGGCTACCTGGCTTCGTACCGTTTCCTGGTACTACGCCGGATCACCCAGATCCTTGCATTGGCCCTGTTTATCGTCAGCCCGGTAGCGGGTTACTGGCTGCTCAAGGGAAACCTGACCAGCTCTGAGCTACTGCAAGCGATACCACTGAGCGATCCGTTCGTTTTTCTGCAAACCTTGGCCAGCGGCCATGCTCCGATCAGTACGTTGCTGATTGGCGTGGCGATCGTCACCGGCTTCTATTGGCTGGTTGGCGGTCGGGTGTTCTGCAGCTGGGTCTGTCCGGTTAATCCGGTCACCGACCTGGCCGGCTGGTGCGCCCGTAAGCTGGGAATCCGACGTCGCTTTTCAGTCTCACGCAAACTGCGTTACTGGATGCTGGCGCTGACGCTGATCCTACCGGCGATCACCGGCGTGGTGGTCTGGGAACTGGTTAATCCGGTCTCCCTGCTCCATCGCGGCCTGATCTTCGGCATGGGGATGGGTTGGATGCTGGTGGTTGCGGTGTTCCTGTTCGATCTCTTTGTACTGCCCCGGGGCTGGTGTGGCCATGTCTGCCCGATGGGCGCCTGCTATCGCCTGATTGGCACTGGCAGCCCGCTCAAGGTCAAGGCCAGCAAGCGTGACGATTGTTACGACTGCATGGACTGCTACGCCGTCTGCCCGGAACCCCATGTGATCAAGCCCGCCCTGAAGGGGAAAGCCAAGGGCAATGGGCCGGTGATTCAATCTCCCGATTGCACCAACTGCGGTCGCTGTATCGATATCTGTTCCGTCAACGTATTTGAATTTGGCAGTCGCTTTGCCAACCAGATGGAGAAACAACCATGAAAAAAACAACCGTGGTCCTATCTGCGGCCTTAGCACTGGGCAGTCTGGCACTGTCCAACGCATCCTTTGCCGACACCGGTGGTCTGGAATCACTGCGCGGCGCTAAGCAGCTAGAGAGCACCAACAAGGCGCCGGATATGGCCAAGAACAACGACTCAGATGTTCTGGTCGAGCGTAACTATATCCAGCAGCCGCCGGTGATCCCGCACGAGATCCGTAACTACCGGGTCGACCTGCGCAGCAACAAGTGCTTGTCCTGCCACAGCTGGGAGCGCTACAAAGAGTCCGGTGCGACCAAGGTCAGCCTGACTCACTTCGAGACCCGTGACGGTCACGCTCTGGCAGATATCTCGCCACGTCGCTACTTCTGCATGCAGTGCCACGTGCCGCAGGCAACCGCCGAGCCGTTGATCAGCAACACCTATCAGTCCACGACCGATCTGGCTAAGTAAGCCGACGGTCAGGATTTTCTAACGACTGAAGAAGGGGTTTGGAATGAGTGAAAATAAAAAGGGCGGAATGTGGTCCGCCTTAACCAGTCCAGCTAAAGCCGCCCTGGGTGTGTTGCTGCTGGGTGGTTTCATCGCGGGGGTCATCTTCTGGGGCGGTTTCAACACTGCTCTGGAAAAGACCAACGAAGAAGAGTTCTGTATCAGCTGTCACGAAATGCGTGACAACGTGTACATGGAGCTCAAAGAAACCATCCACTACACCAACCGTTCAGGGGTTCGAGCTACCTGCCCGGACTGTCACGTACCGCGTGAGTGGGTTTATAAGATCATCCGGAAGATTCAGGCCAGTAAAGAGGTCTGGGGCAAGATCACCGGTAAGATCGATACCCGTGAGAAGTTCGAAGCGCACCGCTTCGAGATGGCCGCCCGCGAATGGGCTCGGATGAAGGCAAACGACTCCCGTGAGTGTCGTAACTGTCACGACTTCGAATCCATGGACTACTCCGAGCAAGGCAAGCGTGCCTTCAACGAGCATGAAACGGCGCTGGCCAGTGGCGAGAAGACCTGTATCGATTGCCACAAGGGTATTGCTCACCAGCTGCCCGACATGTCCGGTGTCGAAGGCTGGGACAACTGATCCCATAACGCATGTGTATCGCAAAGGGCTGCTCGCGCAGCCCTTTTTTGTGGCTATCACAACGCTGTTGGTGGGCGGGGCTTTCTTGATCGATAAGGCAGCCGTATACTGCCGCGATCATCGAAACCCAGCCCGAAACCCCTGCCTTCGAGACAGACGACCCGCGCTATGAACAAACTCGCCCTGTTGATCTCCCCTCAAGCCCGTTCTGCCTATTTCGCCGATTACCTGAGCGTTGCCCGCAGCGAATTTCAGCAACTGTTTGGTGATCGTGAGCTGGTTTATCGTGACGTGGGGCCGTTGGAGTTCTTTGAACTCGAAGCCGAGGAATCGGAGCATCAAGCCCTGCTGCGTCTGTCATTTGTGCAGGGACTTTTCCGGATCGACGGTGACCGACTGCAGCCGCTGGCACAGCAGGCCGACTTCCAGCTGCATCCGGATTTCGTCTTCGGCAGCAAGTTCAAGGGCAAGACCAACGAACACCTGACCCAGATGCTGATCAACGTGGGTCTGGCCGAGCTTGGCATCGACCCGGCCACCTCGAGCGGCGTCAAACTGCTCGACCCCATGTGCGGGCGTGCCACCACCCTGCTGTGGGCGATGCGTTACGGACTTAACAGCAAGGGCTTGGAACAGGACGCCAAGGCGCTGGACGACATTCAACGCAACCTGAAAAAGTGGACCAAGCTGCACCGCCAAAAACACAAGCTCAGCCAGGGCAGCATTACCGGCCAGAAACGCAAGAGTGCCGGTAAGTTTCTCGACTTCAGTGCCGAACAAACCAGCCTGCGGGTGATCAGCGGCGATGCCCGCGACGCCGACCAGCTACTGAAAAAAGACAAGTTCGACCTGCTGGTGTGCGACCTGCCCTACGGCGTTCAGCACTTCACCACCGACAAAACCCGTAATCCGCTGGACGTCATTCGTCAGTGCGCACCGGTGTGGCGCCACTGCCTGAAGCAGCAATCGGCACTGGTCCTGGCATTCAACAGCAACAACCCAAAACGGGCGGCGATGATCGAGGCTTTTGAGGGTCAGGGCTACCGGGCCACCGACTTTAGCGCGGCGCACCGGATGAGCGAATCGATCGTTCGGGATGTGTTGATTCTTCGGCCGGCATGATTCGGTTGTAGAGCCCGGCCATCCCAAGGTTCTTCATAGTTCGAAAAAACCGATCTGAAAACCTGACAAAGTGAAATTTCACACCGGAAAAAATAACCTACCATTGCACTTGGTTACCTAACAGAGGGCAGTGCAATGTTTGCTATTCACGATAAGCACGGGTTAAAACTTCGCGGTACCCTTGAACTGATCAATAAACACAAGAAACCGGCACCCATTCGCCTCAATCGTACCAAAGCCTTCTGGGATGAAACCGAGCCCCGCGGAACCGTGGTCGCTTTTACCCAGCAACCCAGCAACACCCCCAGATACCTGAAAGCCGACGAGCTCTATAAACGAGCGCTGAAGCTGCGGGTCAACGAGCCCGTCGTACACGCCCACCAGGTGATGTCGACCCAGGTCTATACCGTATCACCCGAAGATTGGTTGTCTGATGCCTGGCGCTGGCTGCAGCTGTACGACATCAAGCAATTGCCGGTAGTGCAAAAAGGCGTCGGTATCGTGTCGATGTTGTCCCGGCGCGATATCGAAAAGCATATTTTCGACGATCACTGGGATGTCGAAGAGTTGGCTACCAAACGAGTCGGATCGATCATGTCCGACGAAGTGATCACCACTGAGCCCGTTTCTTCGGTTCGACGAATTGCCAGGGTGATGGTTGATCATAACCAGCATGCCATGCCCGTGATCGACAACGGTAAGCTGGCTGGGATTCTGACCCGTGGCGATATTCTCAGGGTTCTGTCGGAAGAGCCTAAACTCAATCTCTGGGCCTAAGCTCAATTTGCGAGCCTAAAATCAGCTGGGGGCCATACCCAGCAACGGCCAGGCCTGTCCTGGCCGTCGGTTCCCGGAGCAGCCGCAGCTTTTCATCCGAGGATGAAACTTCATCCAAGCCTTCGACCTCATCCAAGGTTTTGACTTCATCCAGGTCTCGATTTCATCAGAGCCATCGACTTGATCGAGCCTTCAGGCCCAAGTTCGATAAAGCCCGAAAAGCATTCAGGCCTAGCTACACAAACAGCGCATTTCGCGCATTTTCGGTAATCAGGTTGACCGCCGGATGCTTGATCTTGCGTTCGGCAGAGATGACAAAAAATCGCTCCATCACCTCATCGGTTCGACCGATAACTTCGACCCCGTACTTGTCCAACACATCCTGCTCAACCGCGCTAGGTGAACTGAACACCCCGGCACCGCGCTCACCGAAGGCCTTCATCAGGGCGCGATCATCGAACTCTGCCGCTATCACGGGCCTCAACTGATGCCGGTCCAACCAACGATCCAGTTCCCGTCTAAGATTACTGCCGTTGCTGGGCATCAACATCGGTGATTGATCCAGGCTTTGGGGGAAGTCCTGCTCGAGCTGACGGGCCAACGCCGGCGTGGCGAAAAAGCTGATGCTGGATTCGCCCAGCAGGTGGTTATACGCCTTCACATTCAAGGTCGGATTGATCGGGCTGTCGGCGATAACGATGTCGAGCTTATGCACCGCCAGTTCCGCCAACAGGTCAACCAACGGCGCTTCATGACACATCAACTGTACTGGCGGGTCGTATTGCAGCACCGGCTCCAACACCCGATAGGCCAACAACTTGGGAACAACCATCGCGACCCCAACCTTCAGGTTTTCGACCGTACCCTGATTACCGGCGAGAAGATCCTGTAATTCCAGCCCGATGGAAAACATCTCGTCGGCATAGGAAAAAACGGTCTGGCCGATATCGGTCAGCGCCAGGTTGCGTCCCTCTTTACGAAACAGTTTGGCGCCGATCTGATGCTCCAGTTCCCGTAGCTGGCCGCTGATCGTCTGCGGCGTCAGACAGAGAATCTCCGAGGCTTCGGTAATGGTACCGCAGCCGGCGACGGTCCAAAAATAACGCAAGTGTTTCAAGTTAAAGCGAAAGTTATTCATCCACCCCCTTCCATGATTGCCCCTGGCGCCAGGTAGGTAACCCGCTTGGCTGCTACTTCGTAACAGCATAGTCGGAAGGTTATCGCTACGCAGCGCAGTCTCAGCGTGGCTCAACCGGTGACACAAAGCCGCTGGGCTTGACCGCCAACACCGAGCAACAACTCTGTTGAAGCACGTCCTCGGCGGTATTGCCGATGATAAACCCGGGCAGTCCCGTTCTTCCTACGGTTCCCATCACCACCAGATCGGCACCAACTTGCTCGCGTACCTGATTGATCACCTGCGAAGCCGGACCTTTCTGCAGATGCACCTCCACATCACCCGATGAGAGCTGATGCTGCTTCAACAGTGACTCAACCGCCTGCGCCTGACTCGAGCGCTGCTGCTCCAGCAGGCTTTCCAGTTGCGCGTTTTCAAACTCCAGCAAGCCGTCCCGCAGCATCGATTCACCGGCCAGTTGCCAGGCATGGACCAAACCAAGCTGGGCACCATCGTTGTTCGCAACCATGGCGGCCAACTCCAGCACTCGATCGGCACAGTCATCATGGTGCTCACTGGTTGGATCGACCGCCGCCAAAATCGATCGGTAGGCCGTGGTCGTTGAAGAACGATCGATCCAAACCGGACAGGGGCACTTACGCAGCAGGTGCATGTCTCCGCTGCTCAAACGGCGCTCGCAGCCGTTATGGGCCGACTTGATCAACAGGTCATAGGTGCCGCTCATCACTTCTCGAATCACCTCGATAAAGCCCCAGCCGGAATTCACTTTCACCTGAACGGGATACCGCAACGGTTCGATTCCGCTCACCAGCTTGTTCAGCGCCTGCACCTGGAACTGCTGCACGATTTCGTTGATATCGTGGTTCAACTGCTGTTTGAGTGAGGCGATCGGCGCCAACCGATCGACCACATCCATCAGGGTTAAACGTGCGTTGTGACGTTCAGCCAGCGCAATCGCACGCTCCAGCGCCGGAGTCGAGCCTAACTCAGCATCGGCGAAATACAGTATGTTGCTGAAACCGTTCATTGAGCTCTCCTGTGTGTCCACAGTCTTAGATTAGCAAGGACGCCGTTAAAACCAGCAGCAACAGCGGGAAAGAGACGCTCAGTGACAGATCGCCCCCCCGGTGCTGCTGAGCTGCAAGCCGCTTAAATCGAGCCAACCGAGATCGCAGCTGCTGCCTCAGTGCCGCCGCCGTTTTCTGCCACCCAGCGACTGGAGCCGCTACCAACCTCGGTCGCCTACCTGCCCAAGATAGAAGCGCCAACAGATCTGCTGGCGGGATGGCACCGATCAGGCGTCTCAACCGCCGCGGCCGATAGAGAATCACCGTCACTGACGCCAGCACACTCGCCCCCCAAAGCCATACAGACCCCGCAGAGGGTTGACCGAATCCAATCAGCGGCAAGGTCGCAGCCAGTACAACAAGACACGCCCAGGGGACGACCCGCCAATCCAAGGACTCGGTGCCGCGCAAGGAGGCCATCCGGTACAGAAACCGGGCCATCAATAGGGGTGTCAAGAAGGCAAGCAGGGTGAGTAGGCCGAGCACCGTTATCGCCGCCGTGGTTTCAACCGCCAGATGATCACTCAACATACTCTTCGCCGCCGCACCGGCACCGAAAGGGATGCCACTCAGAATGGCGGCGGGAATACCCAGTAGCAGCAACATCGCCGATCCGGAATAACGTTTGATAACCCCGACACCGATAAACAGCGCCCCCTTATTCAAACCATGGAAAAAAGCATAGGCGACAATCGCCAAAATAAGAGTTTTGGCGACCCTCGGTTCCACCAGCGCCACCCCAAGTACGGCAATCATCAGATTCATTTTGCTGATACTGGAGTAGGCCAGCATCACCTTCGGTTCCGATTGCAGCAGACCGATAGCGATGGCACAGACGGCCCCAACCGATCCCAGTCCGATAAATAACCAGCCCCAACCCGGGAGCGCTTCAGCCCCCAGCGGCATAAAGGCGATCCACCCGAGCAGCGCGGTCTTGATCATCGCACCGCTCAGGACGGCACTGGCGGCCGGCGGTGCCGCCGGATGCGCCAAAGGTAGCCAGATATGAAATCCGAAAAGCCCCGCTTTGATGGCAAACGCGACAAACAGCAGTGCCAATTCCAGATCCCCGCTACCCACCAGCTGCTCGGCCGAAGGCGCCAAAACCCCGGTACGTTGAAAGATCAGCAAGAAGGCCACCAGCAACAGAAACTCCGCCATCAGCGTCATCACCAGATAGACCTTGGCGGCATAATTGGCCTTGGCCTTGGCCGTACCGGCGTGCAGGATCAAACCGTAACTGGCCAGCCCCATGGTGGCGAAACCAACGTAAAAACTGATCATATCGGCGCTGACGATCAGTCCGATATTTCCCGCCATGCAGAGCAACAGGAAGATACGGAACCGATTGGCATGGCGATCCCCCTGCTCGGTCAACAGCGTAGATAGACCGGCGAAAAACCACAGTATTGAGGTCAGCGCCAAAAAAATCCGGCGGATCGGATCGAGCTGCAACTCGGCCCCCAACAACAGCCAGGGCAACGACAGCGTGCTATCGACGGGAAGCAGCAATACCGCCATCAACGCCGGAACCGGTGCCAGCAACAGCAGAAATCGTCCCTGCCTGAAAACTGCACGAGTAACCAACATCAGCGGTATCAACAGTAACGGAACTGACCAGCCCAACAGCAGTAACAGATTCATCGTCGGTACTCCCTCAGAGCGATCAACTCAACCCACTCCAATGGACTGAAAGGTGCTGCCGCTAAGATCCCGATCAGCAGGGCCAGTGAGGCGGTTACGACAGGCGGCCACTGCAGGGTCGGCAGGGTTTCACCCCGAGCATGTTGATGGGCCTGCGTTGGCCATGGGTCTGATGGAACGAACCAGGCGCGGTAAAGAATCGGCAGGAAATAGGCGGCGTTGAGCACGCTGCTGGCCAGCAAGACCGGAATCACCCATCCACCCTGGTCAGCCTCGAGCGCGCCCAATCCCAGGTACCATTTGCTGATGAAGCCGGCCACCGGGGGCAGTCCGATCATCCCCAGGGCTGCCACGCTGAAGGCCAACGTGGTCGCCGGCATCCGTCGTCCGATACCGTTCATTTCGCTGACCCGATGCACCCCCAGGGTTTCGGCATAATTACCGGCGGCAAAGAACAGCGTGATCTTCATAATCCCCTGATGGACCAGGTGAACCACCCCGCCGATCGTCGCCAGCGGTCCGAGAATACTGGCGCCCAATGCGATATAGGAGACCTGACTGACGGTGGAATATGCCAGACGCTTCTTCAGGTGATCCTGCGACAGCGCCCGCACCGAACCGTACAGAATCGTGAACGCGGCCAGCAGTCCCAAGGGCAGCAAGAGCCCAAGATCGGCGGAAAACTCGACCCCATAGACGTCATAGACCACCCGCACGATACCGAAAGCGCCGGCTTTGACCACCGCCACGGCGTGTAGCAGCGCACTGACCGGCGCCGGGGCCACCATTGCCCGGGGCAGCCAGCCGTGCAAAGGAAACAACGCCGCCTTGACCCCCAGCCCGGTTATCAACAGCAGGAAGATCCAGCGCAAGCTGTCGCGATCCAGTCCGGGAATATCCCCCAGAATTCCGCCCTCGGCGAACTCCAGCGGGCCGGCCAGTGTTCTTAACCAAACGGCACCGACCAGCAGCGACAGCCCCCCGGCCAGGGTATAGCCCAGGTAGATACGCGCCCCACGAATCGCCTCCGGGGTGCCCTTGTGGGCCA
The DNA here is from genome assembly GCF_965230735.1 of Motiliproteus sp. Taxonomy (GTDB): domain Bacteria; phylum Pseudomonadota; class Gammaproteobacteria; order Pseudomonadales; family Balneatricaceae; genus Motiliproteus. The sequence goes on along the minus strand of NZ_OZ246016.1, from coordinate 1,979,517 downwards.
CCAGCGGATAGGTCGCCAGGGTCAAGGCCTCATAGAACACCACGAAGGTGAACAGGTTCCCGGCCATCGCCAGCCCCACGGTGGCGGTGACACAAAGACTGAAAAAGCCGAAGAAGCGGCTACGATCCGGTGAATGCTCAAGATAGCCGATCGCATAGACGGTCGTGACCAACCAAAGCAGCGTCGACAGGCTGACAAACAGCACCGACAACGCATCCGCATGGAGCACAAAATCCAACCCGGGAGCCAAGGTCCAACGGGTTTCGAATACCTGCTCCTGATATACCCCCCAGATCAAACCAACCACCAACAGCAGCTTGGTCAGGGCACCCACCATATTCAGGCCGGTACGCAAGCGATGTTGATCTTCACTCAGCCCGAAGATGATCAACCCCGGGATCAACGAGCTGCACAGAATCAGCAGCGGCAGAAGTTCATTGAAGCTCATCCGCTAGCTCCCGCCGATCTCAAAGCCGATCGGTGATAACGCCAACAGATCCCAGAGCGAGACGGCCCCCAACCCAAGACCAAAGGTCGCCAAACAAGCCAACACCAGGGCCGGCACCTGCAGTATCAAACTGGCGCCTTTAACCGCAGGGGCCTCAACCGAAGGCCCCTGCTCCGAATTGACAAATGCAGCCCCAACCACCCGGACAAAGTAAGCCGCCGCCAGCCCGGTCCCGACCAAGGTCACGACCATCCACCACCATTGCCCGGTTACCAGGCTATGGCTGATCAAATTCCACTTGGCCAAGAAGGCACCACTGGGCGGTAACCCCACCAGCGCAACACCGGCAAGCCCGATCGCAAAACAGGCCACGGGGAGTTGCCGGGCGGCACCGGCCAACTGGTCGATCCGGTCATGTCCGAATCGCTGCTGAAACACACCGATGCCCATAAACAGCGCTGCCTTGGCGACACCATGGGACAGCGCGAATAACACCAACGCACCGAATACCAGCTGTCGGCTCTGATCGTCAGGCAACGCCACCAGAATCGGGACAAAAAGAAACAGATAGCCCATCTGCGACAGGGTGGAATACGCCGCCACCAGTTTTAGCCTGACGGCCGTCAAGGCCCGCCATGACCCCCAGATCACCGCCGCCGCTCCCAGGCTCCCCACCAGTGTCGCAAAGGTCGACGTCAGCACCGGGCCGAACAACTCCAGCCAGAGCCGGATCAACAGATAAAACGCCACCTTGACCACCAGGGCCGACAGCACCGCACTGACCGGTGCCGGCGCCGAACCATGGGCCGCAGGTAACCAGAAATGCAGCGGCACCAACGCGCATTTGATCAACAGTCCGTTGCTGAGCAACAACAGCGCCGTCAGGGTTGCTGGGGTTTGGGCGATTTTCGCTCCCAGGGCCTCGAGATCCAGGGTTCCATACTCGGCGTAGATCAAGCTCACCCCCGCCAGAAACAGCAGCGAGCCGATCAAGCCCAACATCAGATAACGCAACGCCGCCTGCAGCGCTTCAATCTTGGCGCGACCAATGGTGCACAGCGCCGCCGCAGAGAGCCCCAGCAGCTCCAACGTGACATACAGGTTAAACAGGTCACCGGACAGCAGCAGTGCCACGATCGCGGTGTTCAACAACCACCAGAGCGGCCAGAATCGATAGCGGGTGCCCAGATCCGTGAAATAACGCCGGGCAAAAACAGTCGCCGCCAAACCGACAATTGAACATAGCAACACCAGCACCGCGCTCAGGGCA